>CAYYIV010000005.1:0-176266 GCA_964472095.1 uncultured Pelagibius sp. | reverse complement strand
CCTCGAAGAAGCTCATCTTGAACCACAGGCCGCGCTCGCCCAGCATGTCGCCGTGATCGGCACAGAAGATCACCACGGTGTCTTCCTCCAGGCGGCAGCGCTTGAGTGCATCGAGCAGCCGGCCGATATGCTCGTCCAGGTAGGAGATGTTGGCGAAGTAGGCGCGCCGGGCGCGCCGCACGTCTTCCTCGCCGATCTCGAACTTGCGGAAGTCGACGGCCTCCAGCAGACGCCTGCTGTGCGGGTCCTGCTTCTCGTAGGGGATCGGCGCCACCTCGGGCAACAGGGCCGGGCAGTCTTCATAGAGATCCCAGAAGCGTCGGCGCGCGACGTAGGGATCGTGCGGGTGGGTGAAGCTGACTGTCAGGCACCAGGGGCGCGCATCGCGCCGGCGCGCGAGGCGGTAGATCTCGGCCTCACCGTGGAAGGCGACTTCGTCGTCGAACTCCAGCTGGTTGGTGATCTCGGCGACGCCGGCACCGGTGACTGAGCTCAAGTTGTGATACCACCAGTCGATGCGTTCGCCCCGCTTGCGGAAGTCGGGTGTCCAGCCGAAATCGGCCGGATAGATATCGGTGGTGAGGCGCTCCTCGAAGCCGTGTAGCTGGTCGGGCCCGACGAAGTGCATCTTGCCGCTCAGCACGCTGCGGTAGCCGCCGCGCCGCAGGTAGTGCGCGAAGGTGGGCAGCGATGCCGGAACCTCGGCGGCGTTGTCGTAGACGCCGGTGCCCGACGGCAGCATTCCGGACATGAAGGAGGCGCGCGACGGCAGGCAGAGCGGGCTCGGCGTGTAGCAGTTGCTGAAGCGCAGCGCCCGCGCGGCCAGCGCCTTCAGGTGCGGTGTGTGCAGGAAATCGGCCGGCCCGTCCGGGCAAAGCGTGCCCGCCATCTGGTCGACCATGAGGATGAGGAAATTGGGCCGCCGGCTCATCGCTTCGTCCGCCTCTCTCGCTGCCCGGCGGCGGCCCTGGCGCCGCCAGGAATTCCGTCAGATACTCACAGGATTTATATTTTAGGCTGTAAGATAGCCCATGACGGGCCCGCCTAGGGCCGATTTATGCGAGACTTTATGTGGAGATTTGATCTAGTGTAAAGAGGTGTGATGCTGATCAATGATATAAAAATAGTTTATGCCTCAGAATCCACTCGATATCGGATGCCTGCGTCCCTTCGACGTCGTTGCCCGCCACCGCAACCTGTCGCGTGCGGCGGTGGCGCTGGGCATGACCCAGCCGGCGCTGTCCTACCGCATCAAGCAGATGGAAGAGCTTCTCGGCGTCCGGCTGTTCCGCCGCCATCACCGGGGCCTTGAGCTCACCGCCGAGGGCGAGGCCCTGCAGGTCGTGGTCCGCAGCGGGCTTGAACGGCTCGACGACGCGGTGCAGGGGATCTGCCGCCGTGCCCGCACGCCGACCGTCCGTCTGGCGACGGACTTCGCCTTCGCCGCCTTCCGTCTGATGCCGCGGGTGGCCGACTTCCGCCGGGCGCATCCGGGAATCGACATCCACATCGTTGCCACTCAGTCCCTGGCCCCCGGAATCGAGGAGGACGTCGACCTCGCGGTGCTGTTCGGCGACAGCGACGACTTCGCCGAGCAATTCGACGGGGACATGAGCCTGCTCATCCCGGAGCGGGCGACGGCAGTCTGCACGCCGGGCTTTCGCCAACGTTTCGGGCCCTTCGATCGGGTTGAGCAGCTGCTCGACGTACCGCTGGTGCACCTGGAGAGCGATAGCGGTGAGCGCTGGTTCACCTGGGGGAGCTGGTTCGCCCGGGCCGGGGTGGCCCGGCACCCGACCGCCAGTTCGCTGAGCTTCAATACCTACACCCTGACGATGCAGGCAGTGCTCGCCGAGCAGGGGGTAGCGCTCGGCTGGTACGGTCTGGTCGATGATCTCCTCGCCTCCGGTGCCGTGGTCCGGGCCTGCGATACCACCCTTGGCAGCGCGCGAGGTTACTGGCTGCTGCGCCGGAACACGCCCCTGCCGCCCGAGGTCGATCTCGTGGCCGCTTGGCTGACCGATGTCTGAGGGGAGCCTGCCCATGGCCATTCGAGCCGCCGGCTTCCGGGCCTCCGCTGCCGAGAAGGCCGACATTCTCTGCTGTCGGGATTTCGCAAATTGTGGACGTTATCGGGTGCCTTTGGTGCCGAGAGACCGTGCGATACTGCGCCGAATAACAAGAACGCGGGGAACAGGGACCGCGGTGAACGGGCACGCGCAGGTTCGGTCAATCGTAGGGCATACTAGGCTTCGGCGTCACTTTCGGGCGCCGAGGAAGCCAGAATTGACCCTGCCTCTGAGCGCTGCTATGGGTCGCAGCCTCAGTCGGCCGATTGCGGTGCACACCAACAAAGTCGGCGCCCGGGTTTATCCAGAGACCTGCCGCTGGCAGCCCACAGGCCTGCGCCGTGCAGGACCGATTTCCGATCGGCCTGATCCGGCGGCTGCGGCTTGCTCCCCGGGGGACGATCGCAGGAACACAGCCTAAGCAGAGTGGCCGGGACCTGAGCCCGGCTCGACAACAATCAACAAACGAAAGCAGAGAGGCAAAAATGGACAGCTATCTGAAATACCTCAGCCGGGAAGCGGCCTTCGGGCGCATCAGCCGGCGCGAATTCTTCGGCCGTGCGGCCGTGCTCGGCCTGACGCTGCCGGTGGCCACCAAGTTGCTGACCTCCAGCGTACTGGCGGCCCCGCAGAAGGGCGGCAATCTGAAGTGCGGCCTCGAGGGCGGCGCGAGCACCGACGTGCTCGACCCCGCGAAGTGCACCTCCCAGGTCTGCTTCATGACCGGGCGCAACTGGGGCGACACGCTGATCGAAAGCCACCCGAGCACTGGCGAGCCGCTGCCTTCGCTCGCCGAATCCTGGGAGGCCTCGCCCGACGCCAAGATCTGGACCTTCAGGATCCGCAAGGGCGTGCAGTTCCACAACGGCAAGGAGATGACGGTCGACGACGTGGTCGCGACCCTGAATCGCCACAGCGACGAGGCCTCACAGTCAGGCGCTCTCGGCATCATGAAGTCGATCAGCGGGATCAAGGCCGACGGCGGCGACCTCGTGGTCTCCCTGGAGGAAGGCAATGCCGATCTGCCGTTGCTGCTGTCCGACTACCACCTAGTGATCCAGCCGGGTGGCGGCATGGACGATCCCAACGCCGCCATCGGCACCGGCCCTTACAAGGTCGCCAGCTTCGAGCCAGGCGTGCGCATCACTTTCGAGAAGCAGGCCAACGACTGGCGCAGCGACCGCGGCTACGTCGATTCCATCGAACTGGTCGTGATCAACGACGCGACTGCCCGCACGGCGGCGCTGTCGTCGGGCCAGGTGCACTTCGTCAATCGCGTCGATCCAAAAACGGTCGACCTGCTGAAGCGTGCGCCCAATCTTTCGATCGAGAACACCTCGGGCCGTGGCCACTACGTCTTCATCATGCATTGCGACAAGGAGCCTTTCGCGAACAACGACCTGCGGCTGGCCCTCAAGTACGCCATGGATCGCGAGACCATGGTCGAGAAGATCCTGCGCGGCTTCGGCAAGGTGGGCAACGACTTCCCGATCAACGAGACCTACGCGCTCTTCCCGCGCGACATCGAGCAGCGCAGCTACGATCCCGACAAGGCGGCCTTCCACTTCAAGAAGTCCGGCCACGACGGCTCGGTCCTGCTGCGCACCTCGGAGGTCGCCTTCCCGGGTGCCGTCGACGCGGCGGTGCTCTATCAGGAATCGGCCAAGAAGGCCGGCATCAGCATTGAGATCAAGCGGGAGCCGGGCGACGGCTACTGGTCCAACGTGTGGAACGCGCAGCCCTTCTGCACCTCCTACTGGGGTGGCCGGCCGACCCAGGACCAGATGTATAGCACGGCCTACTACTCGAAGGCGGACTGGAACGACACCAAGTTCCTGCGGCCGGACTTCGACAAGCTGCTGCTCGAAGCCCGTGCCGAACTCGACCAGGCCAAGCGCGAGGCGATGTACCGCGACATGGCCCTCATGGTGCGCGATGAAGGCGGCCTGATCCTGCCAATGTTCAACGACTTCATCAACGCGGTCACCAACAAGGTGGAAGGCTACGTCCACGACATCGGCAACGACATGTCGAATGGCTACATCGCCACCCGCGTCTGGCTGAACGCGTGAGATGACGCAGCAGGAAGGATCGCCCGGTCCGCGCATAGTGGACCTGGAGGCAATGGCGGCGGGCCCCCTCGGCCCGCCGCCCGCGGTTGGCCTGGCGGCACCTGCTGCCGCCGGGCTCGCCGCACGACCGGCGCGGACCTGGAGCCGGTTCCGCCACCACATGCCCCTGGCCGCGCTGCTCATCCAGCGGCTCGCGCTCAGCGTGCTGTTGCTGCTGGCGGTCTCCGTGGTGATCTTTCTCGGCATCGAGGCGCTGCCTGGCGACTTCGCGCAGACCTATCTCGGGCAGTCTGCGACTCCCCAGGCGGTGGCTAACATCCGTCAGGAACTCGGTCTCGACCAGCCGGCCGTCAGCCGCTACTTCGAGTGGCTCGGCGGGGTCGTCCAGGGCGATTTCGGCAACTCCTGGGCCAGCGGCAGCTCGGTGGCCAACCAGATCGGTCTCAGGCTCGGCAACACGCTCTTCCTCGCCTTCTGGGCCGCGCTGATCTCGGTTCCCCTTGCCGTCAGCCTCGGCATGCTGGCGGTCCACTTTCGCAACCGCTGGCCCGACCGGCTGATCAACGTCGTCTCGCTGGGCGCGATCTCGCTGCCGGAGTTCTTCGTCGGCTACATCCTCATCCTCTTCTTTGCCGTGCAGGGCGGCTGGGTGACCTTCCCTTCCACCGTCTATGCTGGCATGTCCTTCGGCCAGCGGCTCGAGGCCATCGTCCTTCCCTGTGCCACTCTGGTTTTGGTAGTGCTCGCCCACATGATGCGAATGACGCGGGCGGCGATCCTCAACGTCATGTCGTCGCCCTACGTGGAGACGGCCGAACTCAAGGGACTCGATACCTTGCGCATCATCGCGCGCCACGCGGCACCTAACGCCGTCGCCCCAATCATTACCGTGGTGGCGCTGAATCTTGCCTACCTCGTCGTCGGCGTCGTGGTGGTCGAGGTGGTCTTCGTCTATCCGGGAATGGGACAGTACATGGTGGATGCTGTCACCGTGCGTGACCTGCCGGTGGTGCAGGCTTGCGGGCTGATCTTCGCCGCCGTCTACATCCTGCTCAATATGAGCGCGGACATCCTGGCGATTCTCGCCAATCCGCGCCTGAGGCACCCGCGATGAGGTGGCGCGCAGTTCCCCTCAGCGCCTGGATCGGCATGGCCGGCATGGCGCTTGCCGTCTTCTGCGCCGTTTTCGCACCTTGGATTGCGCCCTTCGGCGAGCGCGAGGTCGTCGGCGACATCTGGCTGCCGATGGGCGGCGACTACCTCCTCGGCACCGATAACCTCGGCCGCGACCTGCTGTCCCGCCTCATCTACGGGGCGCAGACCACGATTTTCGTTGCGCTCGCAGCCACCGTCCTCGCCTTCTGCATGGGCGTTATGCTCTCCTTCACCGCGGCGGTGGCGGGTGGCTGGACAGACCAGGGCCTGTCGCGGGTGAACGACCTTATGATGTCGATCCCGACTCTGATCTTCGCGCTCATCGTGCTGGCGGTGCTGCCGCAGGAACTGTGGATCCTCATCGCTGTCATCGCGGTGCTGGAATCGACCCGCGTGTTCCGCATCGGCCGCGCGGTCGCCCTGGACATTACAGTCATGGAGTTCGTCGAGGCGGCGAGGCTGCGCGGCGAAAGGCGGCTGTGGATCATCTTCCGGGAGATCCTGCCCAACACGCTCTCTCCGCTGCTCGCAGAGTTCGGCCTGCGCTTCGCCTTCTCCGTGCTGTTCCTCTCGACGCTCTCCTTCCTCGGCCTTGGCATCCAGCCGCCGGAAGCCGACTGGGGCGGCATCGTGAAGGACAACAAGGACGGCATTATCTTCGGCATTCCAGCTGCGCTGATCCCTGGCGCGGCCATCGCCGGCCTGGCAATCTGCGTCAACCTGGTGGTCGACTGGCTGTTGAACCGGACGGCCAGTCTCAAGGGAGGGCGCGGCGATGGCTGAGCTGCTGGAAGTACGCGACCTGAAGATCGGGGCGACGGCCTATCCGCCCGGAGAGCCGCCGCAGGATATCACCATCGTTCACGGTGTCTCCTTCACGCTGCAGAAGGGTCGCGTGCTGGGTCTCATCGGCGAGTCCGGCGCCGGCAAGTCGACCATTGGCCTCGCTGCCTTGGCCTACGGGCGTGGTGGCGTGCGCATCACCGGCGGCGAGGTCCGGCTTGACGGCGAGGACATTCTCGCCCTGGGCGGGCGCGGCATTCGCGACATCCGCGGACGCCGGGTGTGCTACGTGGCACAGTCTGCCGCCGCCGCCTTCAACCCTGCGCACCGCCTCGGCGACCAGGTGATCGAGGCGGCGCTGCGTCACGGCACTTTGACGCACAGCGAGGCCTGGACGCGGGCGCGTTATCTCTTCGGCGTGCTCGGACTGCCGGATCCCGACGGCTTCGGCCAACGCTACCCCCACCAGGTCTCCGGCGGCCAGCTGCAGCGCGCCATGACCGCCATGGCGCTCTGCCCCGGGCCCGAGCTCATCGTCTTCGACGAGCCGACCACGGCGCTCGACGTGACCACGCAGATCGACGTGCTCGCTGCCATCAAGCGGGCCATCGAAGAGACCCACACGGCCGCGCTCTACATCACCCATGACCTGGCGGTAGTGGCCCAGATCTCCGACGACATCATGGTTCTGCGGCACGGCCACAAGGTAGAATACGGCCCGGTGCAGCAGATCATCGAGGCACCGCAAGAGGATTATACCCGCGAGCTGGTTTCGGTGCGCCAGATCCAAAAGCCGGAGGCCCCGGAGCAGTCCGGCGCGCTGATCCGGATCGACGGCGTCGATGCTGCCTATTCCGGTAGCTTCAAGGTGCTGCACGACGTCGATGTCCACGTGCCGCGCGGCCAGACCCTGGCGGTGGTCGGCGAGTCCGGCTCCGGCAAGTCGACCTTGGCACGGGTCATCACCGGTCTGCTGCCGCCGAGCAAGGGCGAAGTAACCTTCAAGGACAAGGCGCTGCCGCCGAAGTTCGCCGACCGCAGCAAGGAGCAGCTGCGCCAGATCCAGATGCTCTATCAGATGGCCGACACCGCCATGAACCCGCGCCAGACCGTGCGCGACATCGTCGGCCGGCCGCTGACCTTCTACTTCGGCCTGCGCGGCCAGGAGAAAACCAAGAGGGTTGCCGAACTGCTCGAGCAGATCGAGATGGGCAAGGGCTTCATAGATCGGTATCCGGCCGAGCTTTCAGGCGGTCAAAAGCAGCGTGTCTGCATCGCCCGCGCCCTGGCGGCAGAGCCGGAGGTAATTCTCTGCGACGAGCCGACTTCGGCGCTCGACCCGCTGGTCGCCGCCGGCATCCTGAAGCTGCTGATGCGCCTGCAGGCGGAAACCCAGCTCTCCTACCTCTTCATCACCCACGACATCGCCACGGTGCGCGCCATCGCCGATTCCATCGCGGTTATGTACCAGGGCCGCGTGGTGCGCTTCGGGCCGAAGTCCCAGGTGCTGTCGCCGCCCTTCGACGACTACACCGACCTGCTGCTGAAGTCGGTGCCGGAAATGCGGCTCGGCTGGCTGGAGGAGGTGCTCACCACGCGGCGCATGGAAAGCGCGGGCCACTGAGCTTGGACAGCCCTGCATTCCGGGTCGTGGAGAACGAGTGGATCACGCTGGCCGACGGCACGCGCCTGGCGGCCCGCCTCTGGCTGCCCACGCAGTCTGAGCCTGCGCCGGCGATTCTCGAGTTCCTGCCCTACCGCAAGCGTGACGGCACGGCGCCGCGTGACGAAAGCACCTATCCCGTCTTCGCCGCCGCCGGCTATGCCGGCGTCCGCGTCGACATCCGCGGCTCAGGCGAGTCCGATGGGGTTATCGACGACGAGTACTCGCCCCGCGAGCTCTCCGACGCCTGCGAGGTGGTCGCCTGGATCGCGGCGCAGCCCTGGTGCTCCGGCGCGGTCGGCATGATGGGCATCTCCTGGGGCGGCTTCAACGCGCTGCAGGTGGCGGCGCTGCAGCCGCCGGCCCTGAAGGCGGTGATCTCGCTGGCCTCCACGGTCGACCGCTTTGCCGACGACATCCACTACAAGGGCGGTGTGCAGCTCTCGGCAAACCTCTCCTGGGCGGCCACCATGCTGGCCTACCAGTCGCGCCCGCCCGATCCCGAACTGGTTGGTGAACGCTGGCGGGAGCTGTGGCTCGAGCGGCTGGAGGGCGAGCCCTTCATGCTGGAAGCATGGCTGGGTCACCAGCGCCGCGACGCCTTCTGGCGTCACGGTTCGATCTGCGAGGACTTCGGCGGATTCAAAATCCCGGCGCTGGTCTTCGCTGGCTGGGCCGACGGCTACCGCAACACGCCGCTGGAGGCGGTGGAGGGCCTAGGCGCGAGGGCCAAGGCAGTCCTCGGGCCCTGGGTCCACAAGTACCCGCACTTCGCCTGGCCCAAGCCACGCCTGGACTTCCACGCCGTTGCCCTGCGCTTCTGGGATCGCTGGCTGAGAGGCATCGAAAACGGCGCCGAGAACGATCCGCAGGTCACTGCCTATATCCTCGACGCGCCCCGCCCGGCACCCCGGCGTCCGCAGGATCCCGGTCGCTGGATCGCTGTCGATCGCTGGCATGGTGTGTCGCGCCCGGCGGACTTTCACCTGACCGCGGAGCGGCGTCTGCTGCCGTCGGCCCAGGCGGTGCAGGGGCGAGGGACCCTTGTCATCGCCTCTCCGCCCGACACCGGCGTCATGGGCGGCGAGTACTTCACCTTGAAGCCCGGCGCCGAGATGCCGGCCGACCAGCGCGTCGACGACGGCGGCAGCGTGGTCTTCGAGTCCGAGCCTCTTGCCGAGGCGATGGAGCTGCTCGGCCGCCCGCGGCTGCGCGGAACGGTCACCTGCAACGCCGCCACCGCCCTGCTGGCGGCGCGGCTGGTCGACCTGCATCCCGACGGCACGGCGACCCGCATCAGCCTCGGCCTGTTGAATCTCGCCCACCGGGAGGGCAGTGCCGACCCGCGGCCGATGCCGGTGGGCGAGCCGGTCGATGTCATCTTGCGGCTCGACGCCTGCGGCTACCGCCTGCCGGCAGGCCACCGCCTGCGTCTGGCGCTCTCCAATGCCTACTGGCCCCTGGCCCTGCCGCCTCCCGGAGCCGCCGCCATCACGATGGACCTCGCGGCGGAAGCGGTGCTCACGCTGCCGCTGCTCGGCGATCACGAAACGGTCGAGGTGCCGGAGCCGGAGAACCCCGACCCGCTGCCGCACTATATCGAGCATGCGCCGGCGGCGACCAATCATGCCGTGACGCGCGACCTCACTGCCGGCGAGACGCGCTTCACCATCCACGAGGACACCGGCGCGGCCGAGCATCCGCAGACCGGGCTCACCACGCGGCAGGTCCGCGACGAGCTCTGGACCCTGCCGCTCGGCGATCCCGATCGTGCCCGGGGCGAGTGCCGCTGGACGACGGAAATGCGGCGCGGCGACTGGTCTGTGCGGACCGAGAGCATCGCGACGCTCACCTGCAGCGCGGCGACTTTCGAGATTTCAGGCGAGGTCGAAGCCTTCGAGGGCGACACACCCGTCCACCGCAAGACCTGGCGCAGGACGTTTCCCCGCGACCTGATGTAGGCTCAAGCTCCTTCGAGCAGCCCGGTGATGCCGCGGCACAGCGCTTCGAATCCGGTGGCTGCGCCGGGGCTGCGGTGGCGCGCGCGCAGCCAGGCGTGCACCATCTGCGGCTCCTCGCGGTAGCGGACGGCAACGCCGGCCTCGGCGAGGCGGGCGGCGTAGTGGCGGCTGTCGTCGCGCAGCGGGTCGAAGCAGGCTGCGGTGATGTAGGCGGGCGGCAAGCCGGCCCAGTCGGCGGCGGTCAGGGGGTGCCCGTAGG
This sequence comes from uncultured Pelagibius sp., assembly GCA_964472095.1. Classification (GTDB taxonomy): domain Bacteria; phylum Pseudomonadota; class Alphaproteobacteria; order Kiloniellales; family Kiloniellaceae; genus Pelagibius. The sequence goes on along the minus strand of CAYYIV010000005.1, from coordinate 166,304 downwards.
GATCGCCCTCGGGGGCGCCCAGGATATCGCGGTAGTAGCGCACGTCGCGGGTGGTGAGGCCCGGCGCTTCGGCCATCTCCAGGTATGAACCCGCAGTCAGCGTGCCGCCGAGCACGGGATAGATCAGAGCCTGCCCGATGAGGCGGGGCAGTGCCGCGTTCTCGCGCAGGCCGGCCGCCTGCAGCAGTGCCAGTGCGGCCGGCAGGCCGCGTGCGGCATCGCGCAGGGTCATGGCCACTCCCGCGGCGAGGCTGCCGCCGGCACTGTCGCCCGCCACCACGAGCGGGCGCTGCTCCTCAGCGATGACGGCGGCGAGGCAGTCGATCAGCGCCAGGGGGAAGCGGTGCTCCGGCGCCAGGCGGTAGTCGACGGCCACCAGCTCGGCGCCCGCGGCGGCGGCGATCTCGGCGCAGACGGCCTGATGGCTGTCGAGGCCGCCGACCACGAAACCGCCGCCATGGAAGTAGACCACCCTCGAGTCCCGGCTGCTGTGTTGCGGACGGTAGCGGCGCAGCAGCACGTTGCCATCGGGATGCGGTACCGTCTCGTCGCCGACCGACAGGCCCGCAGGCAGCGGCACGTCGAAGGCACGGCAGAGCGCGTCGTAGCGCTCTCGCTGCGTCGCGATGGGGGCAGAGACTGATTCGGACGGATAGAAGCTCTCGACTTCCGCGATAAAGGCAAGGATCTCAGGTTCTTGTGGACAGGGTGGGGTCATGGCGCTGATGCTCGTTGATCGGATCGCGAGATCGAATTCCGGCATTACGATACGGCCCACCACGGCAAAGGCAAGGCGTCGCCGTGACCGCTTCTGCTCGCCGGCGCGATGACCTCGGCAGTCCTGCCATACCTGTTTAGTGATTTTCCCTAATGATCCACAAGTGCTCACTTAATTGCAGGTGCCAGCCGTAGTTTGACTACTCAGATCGTGCTATAAATGCGCTCGTGTCAGTGGGGGCAACGACATGCCGGACTCTTCAGACGACACTTTTTTGCACGAAGACAACGCTGCGCTGATCTTCGAACCGTTGAAGTTTCGCGGCTTTGAGGTGAAGAACCGGCTGTTCCGTTCCAACCTCTCCGGTATGTTCGACGACTATAACGGCCATGGCGGCAATGCGCGGCTGAACTGGGAGGAGAAGTTCGCTCGCGGCGGTGTCGGCGCCATCATCTCCTCTTACACTCCGGTCGCGGTGCGCGGGCGCATCCTCACGCGCTACGCCATGATCGACGACGACGACAAGATCCCCTTCTGGCGGGCTGTCGGCGAGCGGGTCCACGACTACGACTGCAAGTTCATCATGCAGCTTAGCCATTCCGGCCGGCAGCAGGACCTCGGCGGCGTCGAGAACCTCTACTACAAGGCTCTCAGCTCGACCGATAAGAAGGACTACTTCCACGGCCTGCTGTGCCGGGCGATGACGGTGGAGGAGATCCATCAGGTGGTCGAGCAGTTCGCTCGGGGCGCGCGGCGGGCGCGGGCGGCGGGCCTCGACGGGGTCGAATTGCACGGTGCCAACGGCTACCTGATCACCCAGTTCCTCAGCTCTGGCATCAACGACCGCACCGACGACTACGGCGGAACCTGGGAGAAGCGCACGCGCTTCGTGCTGGAGATCGTCCGTGCCATCCGCCGCGAGGTAGGCCGCGACTTCCATCTGCAGATGAAGATCAATGCCGTCGACCACAACGACTGGCTCTATCCCTGGCAGAAGAAGGGCAACGACCTCGAGGAGACCAAGAAGATCTGTCGCATGCTGCTTGACGACGGCAAGGGCGTCGACGCCTTTCACGTCTCCAGCGGCTCGACCTTTCCGCATCCGCGGAATCCGCCCGGCGACCTGCCGATACAAAGTCTGGTGCGCTGGTACGACGGGATGCTGTCGCAGGGCACGCGCACCCACTTCAACTACTGGATCTTCACCCACCGGCCGACAGCGAGGCTGTTCCTGGCGCTGTGGCGCTGGCGCCGCGGCAGGCTCATCGAAGGCATCAACGCTGTCTACTCGAAGGAGTTGCGCGAGGATATCCGCCAGGTCGATCCCTCCGTAAAGGTGCTCTGCACCGGCGGCTTCCAGCATGCCAGCAAGATTGCTGCTGCCTTGCGTGACGGCGCCTGCGATGGCGTCACCATCGGCCGGCCGCTGATTGCCAACAACGACCTGCCCAAGATCCTGCGGGAGGCCGAAGGGCCGACGGCTGACAAGGCCTGCACCTACTGCAACAAGTGCCTGCTGAACGATCTCGAGAACCCGCTCGGCTGCTATGAGCTGTCGCGCTACGCCGGCGCCAGCTTTGAGGAGCGCTGGGACAACATGATGAAGGACGTGATGTCGGTGTTCGATCCGCCCACCTTCCGCTAGCGCACGCCTTGTCACAGGAACACAAGGATCTGCCCGAGGACCTGTTATGGATATGGAACGTCTGACACCGGTCGAACTCGCTGCCAGGCGGCACTGGTGGATCCGCTTCTGGGTGATCCTCGCCGTCGTCCTGCTGGTGCTCTACTGGCTGGTCTTCGAGAACAGCTACGTCGTCGCCTACGAGGACGATCGCGAGCACTTCCTGTACGGCTCGATCGGCAGCGAGACGGCCAGCGGCCTGCCTTACTGGGTCTTCAAGGCGCTGCCCAAGCTCTACGAAAAGGAACTCGGCCCGCAGGGCTACCGCCGCTTCGGCTTCCTTTATGAATCGCCCGACGCCGACCTGCCGATCGGCGTGTCGCGCCGGGTCGTCTCCGGCATCGAGCGGGTCTGGCTGAATTGTTCGGTCTGCCACGTCGGCACCTGGCGCGCAGCGCCGGGCGGCGAGACCCACTACGTCTACGGCGCGCCCTCCAACAATCTGCGTCTCTACGCCTTCATCCAGTTCCTGCGTCGCATTGCTGTTGACAACGGCTTCAATGCCGACAACCTGCTGCAGGCGATCAACAGCGAGGAGGTCGGCGGTGATCTCGGGCCGCTGGATCGCGCGCTCTACCGCCTGGTCATCGTCGACCGCGTGCGCCAGGGCCTGCTTGACGTGCGCAGCCAGTTGGACTTTCTCGACCGACAGCACGACTGGGGGCCCGGGCGGGTCGACACTTTCAATCCCTACAAGGCGATCCAGTTCAACTTTCCGATGGGCCCGACGGAGATCGACGATCTCGCCCTCAACGGTTCCTCCGACTATCCCGCGGTCTGGCAGCAGCGGCCGCGCGAAGGCCTGCAGCTGCACTGGGACGGCAACAACACCTCGGTCGCCGAGCGCAACCTCAGCGCCGCGCTGGGCGCCGGCGTGACGCCGATCACCGTCGACCGCGAACGCATCCACCGCGTCGCCGACTGGCTGTGGGACCTGCCGGCACCCCCTTTCCCGAGGCCCGAGTCAATAGACCAGGATCGCGCCGCCCAGGGCCGCGAACTCTTCGCGCGCTACTGCGCCGACTGCCACGGCATGGGCGGCGAGGCGGGCTACGACTACGACGTCGATCGCTATCCCCGGCTCGGCAAGGTGGTCGCGCTGGAGCGCATCGGCACCGATCCCGGGCGCTGGGCGTCCTACACGCGGAACTTTGCCGCCGCCCAGAACCTCCTCTATAGCGGCTATCCCTGGCGTTTCAGCCAATTCCGCAAGACCGGCGGCTACGCCAATCATCCGCTGGATGGCATCTGGGCGCGCTCGCCCTATCTGCACAACGGTTCGGTGCCGACGCTGCGCGACCTGCTGGAGCCTTCCCATGGTCGCCCCACCGTCTGGCTGCGCGGCAGCGACGTCTACGACTTCGCGAGGGTGGGCTACCGCGCCGACGGCACAGGCGCGGCGCCTGAGGAACTCTTCCGCTACGACACCGCCGTTAGCGGCAACTCGAACCGCGGTCACGAGGGACGCGGCTACGGCACCGACCTCAGCCCGGCCGAGAAGGACGCCCTCGTCGAGTACATGAAGACGCTATGACCCAGCGCGATTCACAGAGCCTCTCGATCTGGATCGCCAGGCACAGCTTCTTCGTCTGGCTGGGTATTCTGCTGAACATGCTGTTTGTCTTCGCGCTGCTGTTCAAGCCGGCCTGGGTGCTGGCGATGTTCAACATCCCGCCTGACGACTCGATCTGGCCGCGCTTCGCCGCGCTGCTGCTGTTCATTGTCTCGATCTATTACATCCCGCCGACCATCGACCTCGATCGCTACCGGGCCAACGCCTGGCTGGCGATCTTTCCCTCGCGTTCCCTGGGCGCCACCTTTTTCTTCCTCGCTGTCTTCGTCTTTGACCAGCCGCCGGGCTTTATCGTCGCGATCCTGCTCGACGGCCTGATCGGCGTGGCGACCCTCTGGTGCCTGATCCGGGTGACCGCCCTGGAGCGCAGCCGCGGCCTGGTTGGAGACTGGGCATGAGCCTCGCGTGGCCCAAGGCCCTGGCATGGTTTCTTGCGGCGCTGGTCGCACTCGCCCTCTTCGCCTGGTTCGTGCTGCTGCGCCCGGTCGCCCAGCCCTACGTCGTCGACCCGATCCGCGCCTTCAACCACGGCTCCATCGGCAACGAGCAGCGCCAAGGACTGCCCTACTGGATCTGGCGCGTTTTGCCGCAGATGTTTCCCGACTACCTGCCGGGCGACCGCGACGGCTACGGCGCTTTCGGGCTCTACTGGTTGGCCGGCGAGGAGCTGCCGGTCGGCCTCTCCAAGAAGACCCTCGGCGTCATCCCGCGCGTCGCGCCGAACTGCGCCTTCTGCCATCAGGGCAGCTATCGCCTCCGCGCCAACGATCCCGCGACCCTGGTGCCCGGCGGCGCCGGCACGCGGGTCGACCCCCAGGCCTACCTGCGCTTCCTCGCTTCGGCCGGCCAGGACGCCCGCTTCACCGCCGGCGACGTCATGGCGGAGATCGCCTCGATCTACGACATGCCGCTGTGGGAGCGGCTGCTCTACCGCTTCCTGCTGGTCCCGGCGACCAAGAAGGCTTTGCAGGAGCAGAGCGTGCTTTATGCCTGGACTTACGACCGGCCGGACTGGGGGCCGGGGCGCATCGATCCCTTCAACCCGGTGAAGTACGACAACCTGAAGATGGCCGACGACGGCACCATCGGCAATTCCGACATGATGCCGCTCTGGGCGCTGGATCAGGCACTGGGCGACGGCGGCCGTGTCGTCGCTTTCCATTGGGACGGCCTCAACACCAGCCTGCGTGAGGTGGTGGTGAGCGGCGCCGTCGGCGACGGCATGACCTACAAGAGCTATCCCGATGTCGAAGGTCATCTGATCCGCATCGAAACCTGGGCGCGCTTGCAGCAGCCGCCGCCCTCGCCGTTCTCCTCACGGCAACGTCGCGGCAATGCCTACTACGTGGACCCGGATGACGTCGCGGCGGGCAAGGCGCTCTACGGCGCATATTGCGCCGAGTGCCATGATCCTGCTGGCGCGCGTTTCCGCACGGTGATTCCTGCGATCGAACTGGGGACCGACCGCCACCGGCTCGACATGTGGAACGCCGAGGCGGTGCGCCGCTACACCGCCTACGAGGAGGGCTATCGTTGGGGCTTCGCGGCCTTCCAGGACAAGGACGGCTACCTGGCCAAGGAGCACACCGGCCTGTGGCTGAAGGGACCTTACCTGCACAACGGTTCGGTGCCGACGCTGCGCGACCTGTTGGCGCCGCCAGCGGAACGTCCGGTGGTGTTCTACCGCGGTGTCGACCTGGTCGACCCGATGAACGGTGGTTTCGTCAGCCAGCCCGGCAGCGAGGCCGAGCGCGAAGGCTGGCGCTACGACACGACGGTTCCGGGAAACGGCAATGGCGGCCACCTGTTCGGCACGGATCTCGATGCCGCGCAGAAGCAGCAGCTGTTGGCCTATCTGAAAACGCTCTGAGTCGCGGCGGGCAGTAGTTCCGACGGTGACGCGAGGTGAGGGAAGTCATGAGGATACGACGGATCGTCAAGTGGGTGGGCAGCGTGGTGGTGGTCCTGGTGCTGGTGGTCGCCGTCGCCGGCTTCTTCCTGGTGCGCGCTCTGGTCGAACCGGACGCGGACATGTTTGGTAAGGTGCAGGACGAGGCTACGCAAGCCGGTCTGGCACGGGCCGACTTCGTCGCCGCGTCGGAGCCTTACTTCGTCGAGATGGACAAGGGCGTCCTCCTGCCGCCGCAAGGCGGCGTCTATCCGCCGGAGATCGCCGAGCTGGCGGCGGCGACGGGGCTCGATCCCGAGGCGGTCCGCCGGCATGCCATCAGGGGTCAAAACACCTGGCTGGTGTGGAGCGGCGGCAATGACCGTTTCTGGGATTTCATCACCACGCGAACCGCCGGAGCCTTCGACCTGCTGAAGGTCGTCTCCTCACATCCCTCGCAGTACCATGGCCGGGAGAACCGCAGCCACTACCTCGGCCTGGTGAACGAACCCTGCTTCGCAGCGCCGATCGGCCCCGATCCCGACCGCTTCGGCCTGTGGCTCGACCGGCGCTCGCCTGAGTGCCTGCCCGATCCCTTCGCCGATGCCGAAAAGTATCCCGGCGTCGAGATCGGCGCCCGCGGCAGCACTGTGCCCGTCGGCTCCTACTACGGGGAGCCCAGCGGCATCGTCGGTCTGCGCTTGTTTCCAAATCCGGCTTTCGACGAGGAAGCCGCGGCAATATGGGATCCTGTACGTTACTATGAGGATTCCGAGTACTACCACCGCAAGGATATCGTGCGGCCTTATAGGGTCGGCATGACCTGCGCCTTCTGTCACGTCGGGCCGAGCCCCGTGCAGCCGCCGGCCGATCCGGAGAACCCCACGTGGAGCGAACTCAACTCCAATCCCGGCGCCCAGTACTTCTGGGTCGACCGCATCTTTGTGTGGGATACCGGGCCACGCGAGGAGCCGGGCAAGCCGGCGCCGCACGAGCGCAACTTCATCTTCCAGATCTTTCACACCAACCCGCCCGGCAGCCTCGATACCTCGCTGGTCTCCACCGACTACATGAACAACCCGCGGACCATGAACGGCGTCTATAATGTTGGCGCACGGCTGCAGCCGACCTTGCGCTGGGGCCGCGAGCAGCTGGCAGGCGGTTCGCTGCACAACAAGCAGTTCCAGGACTACGACCAGACCGCGGCCTTCTCCGGTTTCTGGAACAACCAGAGCGGCGAGATCGATACCGCCCGGGTGCTCAAGGACGGCGCCGACTCGGTTGGTATCCTCGGTGCCCTCAACCGCGTCTACCTGAACATCGGCACCTTCAGCGAGGAGTGGCTGCTGCACTTCCGTCCAATCATCGGCGGCCAGAAGATCTCGCCGATCCGCATCGCCGACGCCAACGCCAACTCGGCCTACTGGGGCGCCACCGAGGATCAGACTGCCGACATGGCAATCTTCTTCCTGGTCTCTGCCACCCCGGACGACCTCGCCGATGCGCCCGGTGGTGAGGCCTACCTGGAGGCCGACGCGCCGGAGAAGGTTGCGCGCGGCAAGTTGGTCTTCGCGGAGAACTGCGCCGGCTGCCACTCCAGCAAGATCCCGTCGGCGCCGGCGGGATCGGGGATCGACGAGGGCATCTGTGCCCACGGAGGCAACGGGCCGAACTACCGCGAATGCTGGGACCGCTACTGGTCCTGGGTGCAGAGCGACGACTTCAAGGCGGCGATGGCCGAGATCGTGCTGGCAGAGGACTTCCTCGACGACAACTTCCTGTCGACAGAGCGTCGGGTACCCCTCGACTTGCTCGGCACCAACGCCTGCAGCCCACTGGCGAGCAACGCGCTGCGCGGCGACATCTGGGACGACTTCTCCTCCGAGTCCTATAAGACCCTGCCGCCGGTGAAGGAGCTGACGGTGCATCATCCGGTCTCCGGCGGCGCCATGTCGCTGAAACCGCAAGGCAGCGGCCGCGGCTACTCGCGGCCGGCCTCGCTGGTCAGCCTGTGGACCTCCGCACCCTACCTGCAGAACAACTCGGTCGGCTTCGTCGACTATCCCTATACCTCAAGCGGCTATGCCACCGGCGGGTATCGCTCGGGCGGCAGCGGCGGCTACGCCAACCGCTGCCCGGCAGCCTCCGACGCGGATCCCTACCTGCCCTGCGTCGACAACCGCATGCGGCTGTTCGACGACTCGATCCGCAAGCTGCTGTGGCCTGAGCTGCGGCGCCAGGATGAGCGGACCTCGGTCCCGGTGCCCGGCTACATCTACCGCACCACTGCGGCGAGTTGCCTCAAGGTGCCGGCTGGCTACCTGCCGCCGCTGGTGCGCAACAATCCCGCCATCTTCCACTGGCTGGCGCCTTGGGCCTTCAAGGAAGACGGCTCGCTCGCCGTCGGGCCCTTTCCCGAGGGTTTCCCGATCAATACCGTCACCAACATCGAGGTGCTGCCCGACAATGACGAGCCGATGGGCATGAGCCATGCCTGGCGTCTCGCCAAGGCGGGGCCGACACTCTTGCGCACCTTCAAGGCCCTTGGCGGCGCATGCACCGATGCGGAGCTCGCTTCGACCGGGACCCAGGCGCGCGCCGAACAGGTGATTCGCGACAATGGTCTGATCGACGCCCTGATCGGCCTCAGCAAGTGCCCAGACTATGTCGTGAACCGCGGCCATACCTTCGGCGCCGGCCTGGCTGACGACGACAAGGAGGCCCTGATCGCCTTCCTCAAGCGGCTCTGAGCAGTGATGGACGAGGCGGGGATCTACGACTACATCGTCGTCGGCGCCGGTGCCGGCGGGGCGGTGCTGGCGGCACGGCTGGCGGAGGCCGGCAAGGAGGTCCTGCTGCTGGAAGCCGGCGGCGACCCGGTCGAGGACGAAGCAGCGACGGGATCCGGCGGTCGAGCGCTTGCCGACGATGTGCTGGTGCCGGCCTTCCATCCCTTCGCCTCGGAACATTCCGGCATGAAGTGGGACTTTTGGGTGCAGCACTACGACGACCCGGCGGCGCGCCAGCGCGACTGGAAGTACCGCGAGCTGCAGGACGGCGTCGCGGTCGACGGCGTGCTCTATCCGCGCTGCAGCGCGCTCGGCGGCTGCACGGCACATCACGCGATGATTATCGTGCGGCCGCACAACGCCGACTGGAATCACATCGCCGAGACTATGCGCGATCCCTCCTGGGCGGCGTCGCAGATGAACCGCTACTGGCGGCGCATCGAGCGCTGCCGCCACCGCGCCTTCGGTTATCGCCTGCTGGCGAAGCTCATCGGCTGGAACCCGACCGGGCACGGCTGGGACGGCTGGTTAACCACCGAGAAGGCGATTCCCTTGCGCGTGCTGCGCGACTGGTTCATGCGCCGCGCCATCCTTAACTCGACGCGGGCGGCCCTGCGCTGGCTGCCCGATGCGGTGATCCGCTGGCGCTGGCTGGTGACCAGCCAGGGCGATCCCAACGACGAACGCTCTGTGCGCGCCCAGGCCTTCGGCCTGCGCCTGGCGCCGATGTCGACCCGCCGTCACGCCCGCGCCGGCCCGCGCGAGCGGTTGCTCGCGGTGCGGCGCCAGCATCCGGAGCGGCTCAGCCTGCGCACCCACGCCCTGGTCACCCGCATCACTTTCGACAAGGACGGCAAGAAGGCGACCGGTGTGGCCTACCGTCACGGCCGCCGGCTCTACCGGGCCGCCGCGCAGGGCGGTCATACGCCGTCGCCGGAATGCCACCGCGAGATCCTCGTGCGCGCGCGCTGCGAGGTGATCCTCGCCGGCGGCACCTTCAACACGCCGCAGCTCTTGATGCTCTCCGGCATCGGCGAACCGGCGCAACTGACCGCCCAGGGCATTGCGGTGGTGAAGGCGCTGCCGGGCGTCGGCAAGAACCTGCAGGACCGCTATGAGGTCGGCGTGGTGAACCGCATGAAGCGGCCGTGGGCGGCGATGCGCGGCGCCCGCTTCGATACCGGCGACCGCCACTACCGCCTATGGTGGCGCTTTCGCATGGGTCTCTACACCAGCAACGGCGGGCTGCTCTCGGTGATCCTGCGCTCGCGCACCGACCGCCAGCTGCCCGACCTCTACTGCCTCGGCCTGCTCGCCGACTTCCGCGGTTACTATCCGGGCTATGCCGAGCGCCTGCGCCGCCTCGACTACCTGTCGTGGATCGTCCTTAAGGCGCATACCCGAAACACCGCGGGGGAGGTACGGCTGCGCACCGCCGATCCCTGCGACCCGCCCGATATCCGCTTCCGCTACTTCGACGAGGGCAGCGATGACAGCGGCGACGATCTCGACGCGGTGGTCGCCGGCGTGCGCTTCGTGCGCCGAGTGGTCGATGGCATGGCCGAGCTGGTCGAGCAGGAGGAGTTGCCGGGCCGCCACGTGATCACCGACGACGAACTGAAGGACCACATCCGAGCCACTGCCTGGGGGCACCATGCCTGCGGCACCTGCCCGATGAAGCCGGAGGCGGAGGGCGGCGTGGTCGACAGTCGCTTCCGCGTCTACGGCATCGGCAACCTGCGTGTGGTCGATGCCTCTGTCCTCCCGCGCATTCCCGGCTTTTTCATCGTCACTTCGGTCTACATGATCGCCGAGAAGGCGGCTGACGCGATCCTCGAACGTGGCTGATCAGCGGCCCTTCCAGACCGGGTCCCGCTTCTCGGCGAAGGCGCGAAAGCCTTCCTGCTGGTCCTCGCTGTCGTAGAGCGCATCGACCGTCGGAAACTGGCGTTTGGTGATGCGGTTCATCGCCTCCTGGAAGGTCAGGGCCTCGGCCTCGCGCGCCACCTCCTTGATGGCGGCGAAGACCAGGGGCGGGCCGGCGGCCAGCAGCCGGGCGAGCTCCCAGGCGCGTTCCAACAACTTGTCTTGAGGCAGCACCTCGTTCACGAGGCCCCAGCGATGCGCTTCCTGGACGTCCATCCAGCGACCGGTCAGCAGCAGGTCCATGGCGACGTGATAGGGCATGCGTTTGGGCAGCTTCACTGTGGCGGCGTCGGCCAGCGTGCCGGCTCGGATCTCCGGCAGAGCGAAGGTGCTGTGCTCGCTTGCCAGGATGAGGTCGGCGGAGAGGGCCAGCTCAAAGCCGCCACCCACCGCCATGCCGCTGACCGCGGCGATCACCGGCTTGTTGAGGCCGCGCAGTTCCTGCAGGCCGCCGAAGCCGCCGACGCCGTAGTCGCCGTCGACCGCATCGCCGGATGCCGCCGCCTTGAGGTCCCAGCCGGCCGAGAAGAACCTGTCGCCGGCAGTCGTGAGGATCGCCACGCGCAGTTCCGGATTGTCGCGGAAGGCCTTGAAGGTGCGGCCCATGATGCGGCTGGTGGCCAGGTCGATAGCGTTCGCCTTGGGGCGGTCGAGGGTGATCTCGATCACGCCGTTTTCACGCCGGCAGCGTACCACGTCCTGCTTGGGGTCAGACATCGGTGGTCTCCTTCCTGACGATGAGGGCGTCGGCGGCGAATGCTCCCCGGCCTTCGGCGCAAACGATCAAGGGGTTGATCTCGAGTTCCACCATGGCGGCTGCCTCGGCGATGGCAAGACGCTGCACCGCCTCGATGGATGCGACTGCGGCTGTGAGATCGGCCAAGGGCCTGCCGCGGTAGCCTTGCAGCAGCGGCGCCGCACGCAGGCCGGCGAGCGCCGCTTCGATCTCGCCGCGGGTCGCCGGTAGTAGAAGGGTCGCAGTGTCGCGCAGAATCTCCACCAGCTCGCCGCCGCTGCCGAGGGTCATGACCAGGCCGAAGGGCGGATCGCAGGTGATGCCGACGATGAGCTCGGCCAGCGGCGCCGCCACCATGCGCTCGACGTAGAGGCCCTTTCCGAGATGCTCGAGTTCGCGCGCCGCCTTGTGCACTGCTTCTGGGGTGGCGAGGTTGAGGCGGACTGCACCGGCCTCGGTCTTGTGGGCGAGGCCGAGGACCTTCAGAGCCACCGGAAAGCCGAGCTCCTCGGCTGCGGCGACGGCCTCCGCGGCATCGGTGGCGCGGCGGCCCTCGGGCACGGCGATGCCGTGGCGGGCCAGCAGGAGCTTGGCGGCGGCTTCGTCCAGAGTCTCCGTGAATCCTACTGCGGCGCCGGTTGCGGCGACGACCGGCGGCGGTGGCTCGCGGCGCCAGGCGGCACCGATGTCGGCGGCCGCCTCCGCCGCGGCCAGGGCATCGTCGATACCGGCGAGCGGTGCGATGCCGCGTTCCAGCAACTCGGCAGCCTGCACCTCCGAGAGGTTTTCCGGCAGGCTGGCGACGATGGCGCCCTTGGCACCCTGCGATTTCAAGGCAGCCTCGAAGGCGTTGAGCGTCGGCCACCAGTCGGCATCGGAGCAGCGGTCGCCGCGCGGGAAGTCGAGCACCAGCAGGTTGAGGTCGAAGCCGGCGGCGACCATGGCCGAGAAGGTCGCCGTCATCGCCGGTTGGTCAGCCCAGATGAAGGTATGGTAGTCGAGCGGGTTGGCGACGCTGACCAGCGGGCCGAGGGTCTCCTTCACCGCCCCGGTCTGCGCCGGCGTGAGCGCGCGGTACTTCACCCGGCGCCCCTCGGCGGCATCGGCCATGACCGAGGCCTCGCCGCCCGAGCAGCTCATGGAGGAGATCGCGAAGCCGCCGAGCGGCCCGTGGACGTGCAGCAGCTTCAAGGCCTCGAGGAAGGCGGGTATGCTGTCGAGGCGGGCGATGCCGAGGCGCTTCAGGAACGCGGTGGCGGCGGCATCGGAGCCGGCAAGGGAGGCGGTGTGGGAGAGTGTCGCCGCGCGCGCCTCGGCGGAGCGGCCGAGCTTCATGGCAACCACCGGCTTCTTCAGAGCGCGCGCCTTCGCCGCCACTGCCTCTAGAGCGGCTAGGGAGTCGAAGCCTTCGATGTGCAGGCCGAGCACCGTTACGCGCGGGTCGTCGAGCAGCCCGAGGGCGAGCTCGGAAAGCCCGGTTTGCGCCTGGTTGCCGGCGGTGGCGACGAAGGCCAGCGGCAGGCCGCGCCGCTGCATGGTCATGTTGATGGCGATGTTGGAGGACTGGGTGACGATGGCGACGCCGCGTTCCTTCGCCGCCAGCCGGCGGCCACCGTGCTGGTCGGGCCATAAGAGCGCGCCGTCGCCGTAGTTGATCACGCCGTAGCAGTTGGGGCCGATCATCGGCATGGCGCCGGCGGCCGCGACCAGGGCCGCCTGCAGGCCGTTGCCCTCGGCGTCCTCGCTGCCGGCCTCGCGGAAGCCGGAGGCATAGCAGACGGCGCCTCCGGCGCCCAAGGCTGCCAGTTCGCGCACAACCTCGATGGTGAGGTGGCGGTTCACCGCCACGAAGGCGGCATCCGGCGCGCCGGGCAGTTCGGCGACGCTGCGATAGGCTCGGCGCCCGCCGATCTCCGCCTTGCTCGGATGCACCGGCCAGATCTCGCCGGCAAAGCCCATACGGTCGCACTGGTCGATCACCGCTGCGGCCGGCACGCCGCCGAAGACGGCGATCGAGCGCGGACGCAGCAGGCGCTCCAGTGATCTCATCGTATCAGCACCCGAGAGGACGAAGCAGCTCGCGCGAGATGATGTGACGCTGGATCTCCGAGGTGCCGTCCCAGATGCGCTCCACCCGCGCGTCGCGCCAGAAGCGCTCCAGCGGCAGGTCGTCCATCAGGCCCATGCCGCCGTGAATCTGGATCGCCTCGTCTGTGACGCGAGCCAGCATCTCAGTGGCGTAGAGCTTGGCCGAAGCGATCTCGCGGTTGGACGGCAGGCCTTGGTCGAGGCGCCAGGCGGCGGCCAGGGTGAGCCAGTCGGCGGCGTCGATCTCGGTCACCATGTCGGCGAGCTTGAAGGAGACGCCCTGGAAGCGGCCGATCTTCTGGCCGAACTGCTTGCGCTCGGCGGCATAGCCGACGGCGTAGTCGAAGGCGCGGCGCGCCCGCCCGACGCTCATGGCGGCAACGGTGAGGCGGGTGGCGTAAAGCCACTCGTTGGCCAGCTCGAAGCCGCGGTGCGGCTCACCGAGGATCTGCGCCTTGGGCAGGCGGCAGTTGTCGAAGCTGAGGATGCAGTTGTGGTAGCCGCGGTGCGAGACCGAGTTGTAGCCCTTGCGGATCTCGAAGCCCGGCATGCCGCGGTCGACCAGGAAGCAGGTGATCTTCTTCTTCGGCCCGGCCGACGTCTCCTCCTCGCCGCTGGCGACGAAGACGATGACGAAGTCGGCGATGTCGGCGTGGCTGATGAAGTGCTTGCTGCCGTTGACGATCCAGTCGTCGCCATCCGGCCGCGCCAGGCACTTCATGCCGCGCACGTCCGAGCCGGCGTCGGGCTCCGACATCGCCAGGGCGTCGAACTTCTCGCCGCGTACCGCCGGCAGCAGGTAGCGTTCGCGCTGCTCGCCCTCGCAGGCCAGCAGGATGCCGGAGGGCCGGCCGAAGAACACGGTCAGCGCCATGGAGGCGCGGCCGAGTTCGCGCTCCAGAAGGGTGAAGTCGAGATGGCCAAGGCCGCCGCCGCCGACTGCTTCGGGCATGTTGGCCGCGAAGAAGCCGAGCTCGAGGCACTTGCGGGCGATCTCCTGGCCGATTTCGCGCGGTACGGCGCCCTCGCGCTCCACCAGCGCTTCGTGCGGATAGAGCTCGTTCTCCACGAAGCTGCGCAGGGTATCGACGATCATCTGTTGCTCGTCGCTGAGTCCGAAATGCATGGCTCGTCTCCCTCTAGCGCGGCTGGCCGACGGCGCGGCCGGCCTCCTCTGGCCAGGCGAGGCGGGCGTGGGCGGCGGCGATCTCGGTGGCCTTTTCGGCGATGGCGGGTGCCGGTTCGGCGGCACTGCGCGTTGCCAGGCTGACGTGGATCAGCAGGTGCTCGCCGGTTGCCAGCAGGCGGCCGTCGCCATGGTAGAGGCGGTGGAAGAGGCGGAGCTTCTTGCCCTTGGCCTCCAGCACCTGGGTCGTCGCGGTGACCGGCTCCAGCGCCGCCACCTCGTCGAGGTGGCGGATGTGGGTTTCGACGGTGAAGTAGGAGCCGCCGCCGGCTACGTAATCGGCATCGACGCCGATGAGCCGCAACAGGGCGTCGCTGGAGTCGGCGAAGCACTGCAGGTAGCGGCTCTCGGTCATGTGGTTGTTGTAGTCGGTCCAGTCGGCCGGCACGCGGCGCGCCAGCGTCGCGATCGGCTGCGAGAAGTCTGCCGCTTCCGCCGTGGCGCCGGCGGCGTCGACCAGGCGGCGCTCATAGGCGGCGAGGGTCTTGCCGGCGCCCCAGTCCTTCACCTTCAGGGCCTGCAGGATGGCAATGAGGTTGTCGTCGCGGATGCGCTCCAGCTCGCGGATGGAATAGCTGCCGGACTGCGCGTCGGACTGCGACGAAACGAGGTCGACCAGCTCCTCGGTGAAGTCCGGCACGTCGGTCAGCTTGGTCCAGGGCCACTTCAGGCAAGGGCCGAACTGGGCCATGAAGTGGCGCATGCCAGCCTCGCCGCCGGCGATGCGGTAGGTCTCGAAAATGCCCATTTGGGCCCAGCGCAGGCCGAAGCCGAAGCGAATCGCATCGTCGATCTCCGCCGTGGTGGCGATGCCGTCGGTCACCAGCCAGAGGCACTCGCGCCACACCGCCTCCAGCAGGCGGTCGGCGACGAAGGCCTCGATCTCCTTGCGGATGTGCAGCGGATGCATGCCCATCGCGGCGTAGAGCGCCTTGGCGCGATCTACGGTCTCCGGCGCCGTCTGCGCGCCGCCGACCAGCTCGACCAGCGGCAGCAGGTAGACGGGATTGAAGGGATGTGCGACGAGCAGGCGCCCGGGGTGCTTCATCCCGGCCTGCAGGTCGCTCGGCAGGATGCCGGAGGTCGAGGAGGCGATGATTGCGCGGGGGTCGGCGGCGGCCTCCACCTCCGCGTAGACCGCCTGCTTGATATCGAGGCGCTCCGGCACCGATTCGACGATGAGCCCGGCACCGGCCACCGCCGCGGCGATGCTCGGATGGAAGCTGAGGGCGCCTTTTTCCCGGCGCGGCGCCAGGGTGAGCTTGGCGTAGGCCCGCTCGGCATTGTCGAGTACGGCCTGTAGGCGGCGCTCGGCCTCCGGCGCCGGATCGTAGACCGCGACGTCGATACCGTTCTCCAGGAGGCGGGCGACCCAGCCGGCCCCGATCACGCCGCCGCCGATGGCGGCTGCCTTCTTCACTTCGGTCATGGCGCTCACCAGCGCTTCTTCAACTGCAGTTTCTCGCGCACCTCGGCAGGCGTGAGGACCCGGCTGCCCATGGCGCGCGCGATGGTCGCCGCGCGTTCGACCAGCTGGCCGTTGGTCGCCAGCACGCCCTTGTCGAGCCAGATGTTGTCCTCCAGGCCGACGCGGATGTTGCCGCCCGCCAGCAGCGCCAAGGCGGCGTAGGGCAGCTGGTTGCGGCCGATGGAGAAGGCGGAGAACACCCAGCCCTCTGGCATGTTGGCGGTCATCGCCATGAGGGTCGCCAGGTCGTCCGGCGCCCCCCAGGGAATACCCATGCAGAGCTGGACCATCACCGGATCGTCGATCAGGCCCTGGTCCTTCAGCCATTTGGCGAGCAGCAGGTGGCCGGTGTCGAAGGCTTCGATCTCCGGGCGCACGCCGAGCGCCTGCACTTGCCGGGCCATCTCCTTCAGCATGGCCGGCGTGTTGGTCATGATGTAGTCGCCCTCGCCGAAATTCATGGTGCCGCAGTCGATGGTGCAGATCTCCGGCAGGATCTCGGCGACATGGGCCAGGCGCTCGCTGGCGCCGGCCATGTCGGTGCCGGCACCGGCCGGGGGCAGCGGCCTCTCGACGCTGCCGAGCGTGAGATCACCGCCCATGCCGGCGGTCAGGTTGATCACCACGTCGGTGCCCGCGTCGCGGATATGCTCGACGACCTCACGGTAGAGGGCAGGGGCGCGCGCCGGCCGGCCGCTCTCGGGATCGCGCACATGGATATGCACGATGGCGGCCCCGGCCGCCGCGGCCTCGATGCAGGAGTCCGCGATCTGGCATGGGGTGACCGGCACCTTGTCGGAACGGCCGGTGGTGTCGCCAGCGCCGGTCACGGCACAGGTGATGAAGACGTCGCGGCTGGGGTGCAGTCCCATGATGACCCTCCTTGTCCTGCCCGCCTGCTCTGCAGGCAAATTTTCCGGGCGATGATGACGCTGTTGCAGATTTTCGTTCGACGGATTACGAAGAAGACTTGATGAATCACGAAAGCTCTATTTTCGCACCCTCGGACGACCCGCTCCGGGTGACGCTGCTGCTGCTGCCCGACTCCTCCATGATGTCGCTGGCCTCGACGCTCGACCCCATGCGCGCCGCCAACCGGCTGGCGCGCCGCCCGCTCTTCTCCTGGCGCATAGTCACGCCCGACGGCGCCGCGGCGTCGCTCACCTGCGGCGTGCCGGTCGCCGCCGGGGGCCGCTTTGGCAAGGACTGCGAGGGCGATGCCCTCATCGTCGTCGCCGGGTTCAATCAGGACCGCCACGCCGGCCGGGAGACCCTTGGCGCCCTGCGCACGGCAGCGCGGCGCTTCCGGGCCGTCGGCGGGGTCGAGGCCGGCAGCTGGCTGCTCGCCCGAGCCGGCCTGCTGGACGGCCACGCGGCGACCACCCACTGGGAGGATCTCGAGGACCTGGCCGCCCGTTTTCCGGAGGTGAACGTGCTGCCGGATCGCTTCGTCATCGACGGCCGCACCTTCACCAGCGGCGGCGCCTCGCCGACCTTTGACCTCATGCTGCACCTGATCCGCAGCCGCTTCGGCTATCCGCTGGCCCTCGAGGTCGCCAGCGTCTTCATCTACGACGAGGCCCATGCGGCGACGGATGCCCAGCCGCTGGTCTCGCTCGGCCGCTTGGCAGGATACGAGCCGCGCGTAGCCGCAGCCATCCGTCTGATGGAATCCCGCCTGGACAGCCCGCTGACCACCGCGGCCATCGCCAAGCGCCTGGAAATTTCCGTGCGCACTCTGGAACTGCTGTTCAAGCAGTCCCTCGGCCTGGGACCCGGCACCTACTACCTGCGCCTCCGGCTGCAGGCGGCGCGACGCCTGCTGCTCGACACCCGGCTGTCCATGCAGGTCGTTGCCGTCCGCTGCGGATTCGGGTCGCACTCGGCCTTCTCGCGGATTTTCCGCCAGCACTTTGCGGTCAGTCCCAGCGGTTACCGGCGCGCCCATCGACAGGCTTCTGGATAACTCCTGGGCCATGCCGGCTAAGACCTTGTTTCTCCATGGCCCTTTCCGAAAGCGGTCGGGGACAGGTGACAAAGCCTCGACAAGCTGATAATTTAATTGAGCGCTCATATAAAAAATGGAGACGCTCCTTGCGTAACTCTTTGGAAACACTTGAGATTCCGGACAAGTGGGATCGGTCCGGACTGCCGGCGTGGACCTATTTCAACAAGGAACTTCAGGACCTCGAAACCGAGGTGCTGTTCCGCCGCCACTGGCAGCTCGCCTGTCACCACAATGACCTGCCGGAGCCGGGGAGCTACGTCTGCTTCGACATGTGCGGTGAGCGGGCGGTCATTCTGCGCGGCGACGACGGCGTCATCCGCGCCTTCCACAACGTCTGCCGCCACCGCGGCTCGCGCGTCGCGGTCAAGACCAAGGGGCAGTGCCGTTCGGCGCTGGTCTGCCCCTTCCACGGCTGGAGCTACAATCTCGACGGCACGCTGCGCAGCCCGGCGCGGCCGAAGAGCCTGCCGAAGCTGGATCCGGTGGCGTTCGGCCTGAAGCCCCTGGAGATGGAAATCTGGCAGGGCTTCGTGTTCATCCGCTTCAAGCCGAGCGATCAGCCCGCGGTGAAGGAAATCATGGCGCCCTTCGAGGCCGAGGCGGCGCTCTACAACGCGCCAGACATGGTGCCGGCCTACCGTGGCTACTGGAAGTCGGAAACCCCGGTGAACTGGAAGACGGTGCGCGACGTCGACAACGAGGGCTACCACGTGCCGATGGCGCATCCCGGCCTGCAGGACCTCTACGGCCACGGCTACTTCGACGAAGCGCTGACCGGCGGTGCCAACCGCTCCTTCGGCCCCTTCAACGACGGGCCTGGGCGGTTGTGGAGCGTGCGCAACTACAAGAAGATCCTGCCGGACAGGCCGGAACTGCCCGAGAGCCACAAGCGTGCCTGGGTTTACCTCGGTATGTTCCCCAACACGGTGATCGCCTTCTATCCCGAGAGCATGATGTTCTATCAGGAGTTCCCGGTGCATGCCGGCCTCACCCTGCAGCGCGGCGCAAGCTATCGGTACAAGGACGAGACGCGCCAGATGCGCCTCGCCCGCTACCTCAGCACGCGCATCGACAAGGCCACCTCCAAAGAAGACATTCAACTGACCATCTGGTCCTGCGAGGCTGCCAAATCCAGCGGCTTCGACGGAATCATGCTTTCGGATCTCGAGTACGGCGTGCGAAGCTTTCACGACCGACTGCGCGAGCTGCTGCCGGTGATGGCCCGGGATGGCGAGCCGCAGCCGGGGACCGTGGAACGGATCAACAAGGAAATGCTGATGTGCGGCGTGGCCTAGCCCAACGGCTGACCCACCGGCACAGAACGGCGACAAGAAGAACAGGGTAGAGGGTCGGGCCGCAGGGCTGACTGGAGGGGGTCAGGGAGTGAGGCAGGCACGCGCCGGTCGGCGCGGATTCGAGAGCCTCCGTGGCAACGGAGGCTGCAGACCATGGCCGCAGTGACCGAAAGCTACGCGGTCGCTGCAGGCGGCCGGTTGCGGGCGCGCTTGGCGCGCAGCGAAGCGGCGCGCGGCCTCGCCCTGGTCAGCCCGACTTTCCTCTACGCCCTGCTGCTGCTGTTGACGCCGATCCTGGTCATCGTCGCCTTCAGCTTCTGGACCCAGGACTATCTCGACATCGACCGGACGGCCACCCTCGCCAACTACCGCGAGGCCTGGACCGACCCGCTCTACCGCGTCCTCATGTTCCGCTCCCTCGGAGTGTCGGCAATGGTGACGCTGATCACCGTGCTGCTGGCCTATCCGATGGCCTACTACCTGTCGTTCCATGTCGGCCAGCGCAAGGCGCTGTGGCTCTTCCTCATCACCATCCCGTTCTGGACCAGCTATCTGCTGCGGGTCTTCGCCTGGAAGGTCATCCTCGGCTACAACGGCGCCATCAACGCCAGCCTGATGGAGCTCGGCATCATCGCCGCGCCGATGGAATTCCTGCTCTACAACGTGAACGCGGTGGTGATCACCCTGGCGCATGCCTGGGCGCCTTTTGCCATCCTGCCGATCTTCGTTTCCCTGGAGAAGATCGACCGCAGCCTCCTGGAGGCCGCCACCGATCTCGGCGACGGCCCGATCCGGCGCTTCCTGCGCATCACCCTGCCGCTGTCGCTGCCTGGAGTCGTGGCCGCGGCGCTCATCGTCTTCATTCCCACCGTGGGCGACTACGTTACGCCGCGCCTGGTCGGCGGAAAGGACGGCCTGATGATTGCCAACATGATCCAGGTGCAGTTCGGCAAGGCCAACGACTGGCCGCTCGGCGCCGCCTTGGCCGTATCGACGATGGTGATCGTCACGGCCGCCTCCCTGATGTTCGTGGTGCTGGCCAAGCAGCTCACGGCGCGGTTCCGATAGCGGAGGGACGGCATGGCGAAGATACGGCCCCTCAGCATCTATGCCTTCCTCTACCTGGCCTTTCTGTACGTGCCGGTGCTGTTCCTGCCGATCTTTTCCTTCAACGACTCGGCTATCGTCGCCTTCCCGCTGCGGGGCATCACCACCCAGTGGTACGCGAACCTCTGGTCCGACGCCGCCATGCAGGGCGCGCTCTGGAACAGCCTCAAAGTCGCCCTCGCCTCCTCGGTGGTCGCCACTGTCCTCGGCATCTGCGGCGCCAGGGCATTGACGCGCTACCGCTTTCCCGGAAAGGCCGGCATTGCCTCGCTCATCATGCTGCCGCTGGTGCTGCCGGAGATCATCATCGCCATCTCATTGCTGGTGGTGCTGCTTCAGCTGGGCTTCAGTCTCTCGCTGGTCAGCGTCACCCTCGGCCACATTCTCATGGCGGTGCCCTTCTCCATCGCGGTGCTGAGCTCCAGCTTCGAGGGCTTCGACCGCAGCCTGGAGGAGGCCTCGCTCGATCTTGGGGAAGGGCCGGCAGCGACTTTCTTCCGCGTTACCCTGCCCATCGTCGCGCCGGGAATCCTCTCCAGCCTGCTGATCACCTTCACGATCTCGCTGGACGAGTTTATCGTCGCTTTCTTCCTGAGCGGGACCGAGCCCACCCTGCCGATCTACATCTGGAGCCAATTGCGCTTCACGGCCAAGCTGCCCAACGTACTGGCCCTCGGCAGCCTGCTGCTGCTGGCCTCCTTCGTGCTGCTCTCGGTGGCTGAGGTCATGCGGCGGCGGGCGGCGCGACGGGCCGGGGCCGGCACCAGCGGAGGATTTCTGTGAACGAGAGGATCATCATCGAGGTCGACCGCGTCACGCGGAGATTCGGCAGCTTTACGGCTTTGGACGAGCTCTCGGTACAAATTCGCGAGGGCGAGTTCTTCTCGCTGCTGGGGCCCTCAGGCTGCGGGAAGACCACCCTGCTGCGCCAGCTCGCCGGCTTCGACGATCCCACCTCGGGCGCCATCCGCATCGACGGCCAGCCCATGGTCGGCGTACCGGCCAACCGCCGACCCACCAACATGGTGTTCCAGAACTATGCGATCTTCCCGCACCTCACCGTCGAGCAGAACGTCGCCTATGGCCTGCGCCGGCTGCGCCTCGACCGGCAGGAGCGCGAACGGCGCGTGCGGGAGGCGCTGGCCCAGGTCGACATGGCGCACCTCGGTGCACGGCGCAGCAACGAGATCTCCGGCGGCCAGCGCCAGCGGGTGGCACTGGCCCGCGCCCTCATCATGCGCCCCAAGGTGCTGCTGCTGGACGAGCCGCTCTCCGCTCTCGACAAGAAGCTGCGCGAGCAGATGCAGGTCGAGCTACGCCACCTGCAGCGTGCGGTCGGCATCACCTTCATCCTGGTCACCCACGACCAGGAGGAGGCGCTCACCATGTCGGACCGCATCGCCGTGATGTTCAACGGCAGGATCGCCCAGTGCGACAGCCCGGAGGAGATTTATCAGCATCCCCGCAGCCGCGCCGTGGCGGAGTTCATCGGCGGCATGAACTTTCTCGACGCGGCGATCCTGAGCGAGAGCGCCGATGTCATCGAAGTCGATGTTGCCGGTTTCGGCCGGGCGGAGGTGCGCAAGCGGGCCGGCGCGCATTTCAATGGCAGTGGTATCACCATCGGCGCCCGTCCCGAGCGCATGACCCTCGTCTACGGCGACGATGCCGGGCACGATCGGGTGGTCGGCGGCACCGTGGTGGAGGCTTCCTACTACGGCGACATGACCTACTATTCCATTGCCATCGAGGCAATCGAGAGGCCGATCATCGTGTCGATGCGCAACACCATTGGCCGCCGAAGCCTGCAGGCCGGCGAAACGGTGCAGGTCGGCTGGAGCCCGGAATCCCTGGTTCCGCTGGTGTAGGCCGGACCTTTCCAAGTCTGCGCGGCCGCCTGGCGCGGGGACGACAGGGGTCCTCCCACGTCCGCGAGATTGGCCCAAAAGGAAACCGCCCCCGTCTCGGAGGCGGTTTCGTCAGCTGTTCAGAGACTGAAAGCGGCGATCAGAAGCCCGCTTTGATCTTCTCGAACTCGGCGATCATCTTCTCGCGCAGGGCAGTCGGGATCGGTGCCTGCCACAGGGTGTTGGCGCGGAAGGCCTCGACGTTGTCGTAGCCCATGTCGGCGAGGACCTCTTGGTCTATCTTCGCCATGGCGGCCTGGTTGGAGTGGCCGTAGCCCCAGTCGTTCACCAGATAGGTGGCCGCGCGTTCGTCCAGGAAGGCGTTGATGTAATCGTAGGCCTTCTCCTCGCTGCCCTGGCCCTCGGCCAGCAGGGAGTAGCCGCAGACCCAGGTCGAGATGCCTTCCGCGGTGTCGCGCTTCATGGTGACGGGATGGTCTTCAGCCTGCATCGTCACCGGAGTCTCGTTCCAGGCCCAGGCCACGGTGACTTCGCCTGAAGCCATGACCTGCGCGAGGCTTGCACCATCCTGCCAGTAGACGCGCACGTTTTCGTGCACCTTCCTCAGGAAGTCCGAGGCCTCGGCGAACTGCGCGTCGGTCATCTTGGTCCAGTCCTTGAGCCCGATGACGAGCGAGGCCAGGGCATAGGCGTCGTCCACATTGTCGCCGATGGAGATCTTGCCCTGATACTTCGGGTCGGCGAAGACTTGCAGGGACCCGATGTCTTCCTCGGGCACCAGGTCGGTGCGGTAGACCAGGGCGGTGTTGCCCCAGTCGATCGGTACGAAGTAGGCCTTGCCGTCGTGGCTGAAGCCGGGCATGTCGCGCAGTCCGGGGTTGAGGTCGTCCCAGGCCGGGATGCGGCTGGTGTCGAGCGGCTTCAGTAGGCCCGCCTCGCGCCACTTGACCACGCTCTGCGAGCAGGGATGGCCGAGGTCGGCCTTGAAACCGGCCCGCAGCTTTTGGAACGCCTCCTCCTCATCGCCGAAGTAGGCGAAGGTCGGGGAGTCATTGTGTTTTTCGGTGTAAGCCTCGTGGAAGGCGGGATCGTCGTAACCGGCCCAGTCAAATACTGTGATCTCCGGATCCGCAGCCGCGGCCGGCCCGGCCATTAAGCCAAGGATCGCGGCACCGCCCAGTAAGCCGTTCAAAATTCTCGTTGTCATGAAGCCTCTCCCTTCGTGCCTGTGGTTCCCGAACCGGGACGCCCGCCGTGGGATCGAAAATTGCCCCCACTCAAATCCCCAGCGGTTTGCTTCCTCTGTCAAAACCGTATGCGACCGGCCGTTGACCGGCAATGCATTATTTAAGCGCTCATTCAAATTGCCTGCCGCGCCAGGTCCGCAGGCGCGGCTAACCGCCGATCTCGACGGAGACCTCGCGGATCGCCTCCTCTAGGATATCGAACATTTCGTCGATCTGGCGTCGGGTGATCACCAGCGGCGGCGAGAACACGCACATGTTCAGCAGCGGCCGTACGATGAGGCCGAGGGCCTCGCACTTGCGGTCGATGCGGTGGCCGATGTCGCGGTCGAGGGCGAGGCGGTCACCGTCACCATCGAGGCGGCCCTCGACGCAGCCGACCAGGCCGATACCGCGGGCATCGCCGACGATGGGAAAAGACTCCAAGGCACCGAGCCGCTCGAGGAAGTAGGGCGAGATCTCTCGGACGTGCTCGAGGATGCCCTCCCGCTCGATGATCTCGATAGACTTCAGCGCCGCCGCACAGCAGACCGGGTGCCCGGAATAGGTGTAACCGTTGTTGAACAGAAGATCGGGCTTCGCGCGTACGCGGATCATCTCCAGCAGGCGGTCGGAGATGAGGCAGGCGCCGAGCGGCAAGTATCCGGAGGTCAGGCCCTTGGCGCAGGTGATCATGTCCGGCACCACGCCGAAGACGTCTTCACTGGCGAACCAGTGGCCGAGGCGTCCGAAGCCGGTCACCACCTCGTCGGCGATGAACAGCACGTCATGCTTGCGGCAGACCTCCCAGCAACCCTTGAAGTAGCCCTCGGGCGGGATAATGACGCCGCCGGAAGCGAGGATCGGCTCGGCGATGAAAGCGGCCACGGTGTCGGGGCCGAGCTCGAGGATGGCGTTTTCAAGGTCGGCAACCTTCTCGCGGCACCACTCCGCCTCACTCATCTCAGGCGGGCGCAGGTTCGGATTGACGTTGGGCAGGAAATGGGTGAGCCGTGCTTCGATGTCGAAGAGGGTCTTTGAGCGCTCCTTGCCGGTCACCGTCGCCGAGAGATAGGTCGAGCCGTGGTAAGCCTTCTCGCGGGAGATGACGCGCTTCTTCTCCGGCCGCCCCAGCAGGTTGTTGAAGAAGTGGGTGAAGCGGATCGCGGTGTCGACCGCCGTGGAGCCGCCGGTGGTGAAGCTGACGTGGTTGAGGTCGCCCGGCGCCAGTGCCGCCAGCTTGCGGGCAAGCAGGGCCGAGGGCTCGCCCGCGGTGTTCCAGGGTGAGTGGTAGGAGAGCTTCATGACCTGGTCGGCGATGGCCTCGGCCATATCGCGTCGTCCGTAGCCGATCTGCGAGCACCACATGCCGCCGGGACCGTCGATCAGGCGGCGGCCATCCTGGTCGTAGACGTAGATGCCTTCTGCGCGCATGGAAATGGTGCGGTCGGCGTGACCGAGGTTCGCCATGGCCTCCCAGGGGTGCAGGAAGTGGTCGTTGTCGTAGTCGCGGATGGTGGCCGCGGCATTGGTCAGGGTGCTCGTCACGTGTTCCGTTGCTTTCTGAAGAGGCTGCCCCTTCGCTTGCATGTCAATACCTCGCGGGCGGGGTGGCGGAGCGGCGCTTGGCGCGGAAGAACGGCCGCTCGACGATCTTCGTCGAGGCCATGATCCGCTCCCACTTGCCTTCCTTGTCGTGATAGATCTCGACCCAGAGGTCGTTGGTGACATCGATGCCGTAGGGCGCCTTCAGCATGGCCAGCGCGATGTTCCTCTTGCAGGTCGGCGACCACAGGGTCGAGGTGATGTGGCCAGCCTCCTTCTTCTTGCGGTGATACACGTAGGCACTGTGCGCCGCCTTGTTGCCTTCGATCTCCAGGCCGACCAGCTTGTAGCGCGGGCCCGCCGCGGCGTGCTTCAGCAGCGCGCGGCGGCCGTTGAAGTGTCCCTTGTCGAAGTCGACCAGTCGTTCGGCGTCGAGCTCGAAGGGCGTGCGGCCGCGGCTCGGCCTCAGCGCGGCGTGGATCGACTTGAAGTCGATGCCGCTGACCAGGAAGCCGGCCTCGATGCGCGCCAGATCGAGCGCGGCATAACCGATCGGCCGGAGCCCGAAGTTGCGCCCCGCCGCCCAGAGACGGTCCCAGACAGTGAGCGCTTTCTCGGCCGGCATCCAGAGTTCGTAGCCGAGATCGCCGGTGAAGCCGGTACGCGAAACCGCGAGATCGCCCTCGGCGGCCGTCACGTCGAAGGGTCGCAGCCTGGCCATCGCGCCGAGACCCGCCGCTTCCAGCAGGGCGAAGCTGGTCGGCCCCTGCAGCGATAGGGCGGAGATCTCCTCGCTCTCGTCGCGGATCGCCACGTTGAAGCCCCAAGCGACGTCGTGCAGCCAGGCGAACTGCGGCTCCTGGCAGCAGAGGCGGAAGTCGTCGCGGCCGAAGCGGAAGAGCGTGCCGTCGTCGATGACGAAGCCGTCCTCGTCGCACCACAGAGCGTAGCCGACGCGCCCCGGGGCGATCTTGCGCACGTCGCGGGTCACCATGCGGTTCATCACCCGCTCGGCGTCCGGGCCGGCGATGCGGTACTTGTGCATCGGCGAGATGTCGAAGAGCGTCGCCTGGTTGCGGATGGCGAAATATTCCGCCTCGACGCTGTCGAATCGCCGCGCCGAGAGATAGCCGGCCCAGGGCATCCAGTCCTGATGCAGGTTCAACGGCCGCGTGCGCGCATCGAAGGGTGAGGGGACGAGGCCGCGCGCGACCATCTGCGGAGTTGCCGCCGCGCTCCCCGTCCTGCGCAGGTCCAGGTTGCTTGCGGTCATGCGGCGCGGCCCTCGCGCATTGCCTGGCGCGCGGCGTTGTGGCCGGCGGCTCCGATGATGTCCCCGCCGGGATGCGCCGCCGCCCCGCAGAGGTAGAGGCCTCCGACCGGCAGGGCATAGCGCGCCAACCCGTTTACCGGGCGGAGACTCAGCATCTGGTCGACGGCCAGTTCGCCGTGGTGCCAGTGGCCGCCGGCGGCCCCGGTCTCGCGCTCGATGTCGACCGGCGTGAGCACGTCCCGGGCGACGATGAGGCTGCGCAAGCCGGGGGCGTGACCTTCCACCAGGTCCAGCACGGTGTTGCCGAGTTTCTCGCGCGCGGCTTCTCCCCAGCCGCCCTGCAGGTGATAGGGCGCGTACTGCACGACGATTGACATGACGTGGCCGCCGCCGTCGACGAGGGAAGTGTCCGAGAGGCTGGGGATGACGATCTCCAGGGCCGGCTGTGGCGGCAATTCGCCATACTTGGCGGCGTCGAATCCGGACTCGAGATGCTGCACGCTGGGCGCCAGCAGGATGCGGCCGGCCAGGGCTGCCGGATCGATGCCCTCGAAGGCAGGCAGGTCCGAGAGCGCCAGGTTCACCTTCGCCGTCACGCCCTTGCAGCGGATATGGCGGATGCGCCGGACGGTCTCGGCATCGAAGTGCTCGATGCCCGTGAGGCGCAGGGTGGTCTGGGTGTCCAGGCTGGAGAGTACGAGGGGTGCGCTCAAGCTTTCGCCGCCGGCGAGGCATACACCGGTCGCCCGGTCGTTCTCCACCGTGACGGCGGCAACGGCGGCATTGCATCGGATCGTCGCGCCCTTGACCTTGGCAGCGTGGGCGAGGGCGTCGCAGAAGGCGGCCATGCCGCCCTGCGGAAGGTGACGTCCGCCGCCCTGGGCCAGGCGATAGAGCAGGGACAGTGCTGTACCGGGCGAGCGCGGCCCGATGTGTCCGCCCATCACCGCGTCGAGCGCCAGCGCGGCGGCCAGCGGACCGTCGGCGATCTCGTCGAGAATCACGTCGCGGGCGTTGGACAGCAGCACGCGCAGAAATTCGCGGGCCTCCACGGCGCCGAGGCGGCGCAGGTCGAGGCCGAGCTTCGCGAGCCCACCGAGATCGCGCCAGTCGGGGCGCTGCAGTTGAGGCGGCGTCTTCAGCAGTTTGCCGGCTAGTACCCCGGCGAAGCGCGACAGCCTTTCATGCAGGTCAGCGAATGCCTCTGCGGAGGGATGCGCCGTCCCGTCGAGGAAGCGCGCTGCGCGACCTTCCAGAGTGACGTGATGGCCGTCCGCGGCCAGCGACAGGGTCGGCAGGTCGCGGCGTGCGAAGGTGAGGCCCTGTGCGGCGAGGTCGAGCTGCTTTTCAAGCTTCGGGTGCCAGGCGTGCAGCAGGTGGGCGAAGCGCGGCGCACGGAAGCCCAGCGTGATATCGTAGCCGGCGGCGGCGCCGCCCGGTACCGAATTCTTCTCGACCACCAGCACCTTGCGGCCACCGCCGGCGAGCACGCCCGCCGCGGCAAGGCCGTTGTGGCCGGCACCGATCACGATGGCATCGTAGCCCGTCATGCCGCACGCTCCATCGACTTGAGGCCGAGATCGCGCAACACCTCGCGCGCCGCGTTGGCGCCGGGCGCCGCCATCACGCCGCCGCCCGGATGGCTCGAGGAGCCGCAGAGATAGAGTCCCTTGATCGGCGTACGGTAGTCCGCGTAACCCGGCACCGGGCGGTTGAAGAACATCTGGTCGAAGGTCAGCTCACCCTGGAAGATGTTGCCTTCGGTGAGCCCAACCTCGCGCTCCAGGTCCCAGGGCGTGCGCACCTCCTTGTGCAGGATGAGGCTGCGGAAGTCCGGGCTGTGGCGGGCGATCTTGGCGATGACGGTCTCGGCCAGGGCATCGCGAGCAGGGCCGTCCCAGGGCTCGCCGGAGGCCAGTTCGTAAGGTGCGTACTGCACGAAGACCGTCATCATGTGCTTGCCCGGCGGCGCCATGGTGGGGTCGATGGCGGTGGGGATCAGCATGTCGAAGTAGGGCTCCTGCGACCAGCGCCCCGCCTTCCAGTCGTCATAGGCGCGCTCCAGCTCCGCCAGGGATTCCGAGGCGTGCAGGTCGCCGTGCAGGAAGGGCGCGCCGGCCGGCGCGGCGGGGAAGCTGGGGAAGCCGTCGAGGGCGATGTTGAGCTTGGCCGAGGAGCCGCGGATCTTGAAGCGCTTCACCGCCTTCACGAAGTCGTCGGGCAACTCGGCGGCATCGACGTGCTGCAGGAAGGTGCGCCGCACGTCCATGTTGGAGATCACCGTCGGAGCTTCCAGCTGGTCGCCGTTTTCCAGCACCACACCCGCGATCCTGCCGTTGCGGCTGACGAACCGCGAGACCGCCGCGCCGCTGCGGATTTCGCCGCCGGCCTCGCGCAGGGCGCTGGCCATCGCCTGGGTCACGCCGCCCATGCCGCCGCGGGTGAAGCCCCAGGCACCGATGGTGCCGTCGACCTCGCCCATGTAGTGGTGCAGCAGCACGTAGGCGGTGCCCGGCGAATAGACGCCGAGGCCGGTGCCGATGATGCCGGAGCCGGCGAAGTGCGCCTTGACCACTTCGGTCTCGAAGTATTCGTCGAGGAATTCGCCGATGGACATGGTCCAGAAGCGGATGGTCTCGCCCATCTCGCGCTCGCCGAGGTCGTGGAACCGCTTGCCGAGGAACAGCAGCTCGCCGATGTCGCGCGGCCGGTTGCTCACTGGGTCGGGTGCCGTGCGCAGCAGCAGTGGCTTGATGAAGCGGCACTGCCGCATGATTGCCTGCGCATAGCGCTCGTAGTTGTCGGCGTCCCGGCGCGAGAAGCGCGAAAGCTCCCGGCGCAGCGCGTCGTGGTCGGAGTAGTAGGCGAAGTAACCGCCGTCGGAGGTGAAGGTGGCGCCGCTCTCGTAGGGGATGACCTGCAGGCCATGGCGCGGCAGATCGAGATCGCGCACCACCTCGGGGCGCAGCAGGCTGCAAACGTAGGAGCAGTTGGAGTAGGTCCAGCCCGGGTAGATCTCGCGGCTGACGGCAGCGCCGCCGATGTGGTCGTTGCGCTCAAGGACCAAAGTCCTCAGGCCGCGCTTGGCCAGGTAGCAGGCGGCGGTCAGGCCGTTGTGCCCGGCCCCCACGACGATGACGTCATACCGTCCCGACATTCCGCCCCTCCTCGTTCTTCGCCTGCAGATTAGACAAGGGCCCACAAAGGGTCCATAATTTTTTTGAGCGCTTAAATAAAATTAAGAACTGGAAAGCCAGCATGGCTTCCACTAACCATTGTGTCACGGTTCGCAGGCGACTCCGGCGGCCAAGGAAGGGGAAGGGATGACAGCCAAGGCAGTGGCCGGACGACCGCGGCGCGAGCGGGCGGAGAACGCCGCCAAGAGGCGTCGGCAGCTGATCGAGGCGACGATCGACTCCATCGTGGAGCACGGCCTCTCGGCAACCACCCTGGCGACGGTTTCCGATGGCGCCGCCCTGTCGCAGGGCGTGGCGGTGTTCTACTTCCGCAACAAGCAGACTCTGCTCGCCGAAACCCTGAAGTATCACTACGAGGAGTACAACAAGGTCTGGCAGTCGGCCGTGGCCGCGGCGCCGGACGACCCGGTGGAGAAGATTCTGGCCCTGGTGGGCGCCGACCTCGACGAGCGTATCTGCAACCGCCGCCACCTGGCGCTGTGGAACTCGTTCTGGGGCGAGGCCAAGGCGCGGCCGACCTTCGCCGAAATCTGCGATAGCTATGATTCCGAGCACGGCGACGTGCTGCTGGCGTTCTGCAGGCAGGCAGAGGGGCTCATCGCCGACCCTTCCTGGTCCGCCGAGACCTTGGCCGAGGCGCTGGACACCCTCACCGACGGCATGTGGATCCGCATGCACGTGACGCCGGATGCCATGGACAAGGCAGCCGGACGCCGCCTGGTCGGTCGCTTCCTGGCCACGCTGCTGCCGTCGCGCCGGGACCTGATCATGAGGCGCATGACCGCCGGCAAGGCGGCCAACGCCAACTGAGGCCTGCCCAGACCCGGCTTCGCCGCTTGCCAAAGGTGGGGATAAGGTCTCACACCGCACCGCGACCGGGTTGCTCGCGCGAATGTGCGCGGAGGTGAAGTTGATTTCGGCGATCAGCGGCCCGCATAATCACTACGTGATCGTCCAGCCGAGGTCAGCAACCGATTTGCGAGAAAGTGGTGACCGGGCGCAACCCCGGCCCGCCGTCGGCGACGAAATCGTTTCCGCTGCAATCTGTAACCAACCGGCCCTGCCCGACGAAGAGTCGGGTAGCGCGCCCCGCGATGAGTTCGAAGCTGCTCTGGCTCCGCTCTGGGCGCGCGCGCAAGCGGGTGACGAAACTGCCTATCGAGATGCTTTGCTGGTGATCGCCGCGCGCCTCCGGATCTATTTCGCGCGCCGCCTGCGCACGCTGCCCGATGAAGTGGAGGATCTGGTGCAGGAGACCTTGCTGGCGCTGCATCTCAAGCGCGCGACGCATGATCCAGCCTTGCCAGTGAGCAACTGGGTTTTCGCCATAGCCGGCTACAAGCTTGTCGATCTCTGGCGGCGGCGCGGACGGCGCGAAGCCCTGCACGAGCCTTTCGACGAACTGGCCGAAGCGAAGCATCCGGCCATGCGCGAAGACTTGCTGGCGCGTCGCGACATCGAGGCTTTGCTCGGGACCTTGCCCGCGGCGCAGAGCGCCGCGATCACTCTGCTCAAGATCGAGGGCCTGACCGCCGTCGAAGCCTCGAAGCGTAGCGGTATATCGGTCTCGGCCCTGAAAGTGCAGGTACATCGAGGTCTGAGGCGGCTGGCCGAGTTGGTGAGGAAGCCGGAATGAAGACCGAGGATTTTGCCGGCTTTTTGGCCGCTGGGGCAGGACCGGCTCCGCGCGCGCTTGCGGCGCGCCGGCTGGCGCCGGCCCTGGCGCTGGGCGGACTCGCGAGCCTGGCCCTGTCGCTTGCGGTGCTGGGGCCGGTACCGTCTTCGATGTGGGTCGGCGCAGCGCTCTGGACCAAGCTCTGCTACGCCGGGGCGCTGATCGTGGCCTGTGCCTGGCTCGCGGCGCGGCTGGGCCGGCCGGCCGCTGCGGTCTGGCCGGCTGCGGCGGCGTCCATCGCCGTCTTTTGCGCGATGGCGCTGGCGGGGCTCGTCGCGCTGGTTGCGACGCCGGCGGGCGGGCGCGCGACCTACCTTCTCGGCCAGTCCGCCATCCACTGTCCCTGGGTCATCCTCGCCCTCTCGCTGCCGGCGCTGGTGGGGGTCCTGTGGGCGCTGCGCGCACTCGCCCCGACGCGCCCGCGCCTGGCCGGCTTCGCCGCCGGCCTTCTGGCGGGCGCTGTCGGTGCGGCGGGCTATGCCTTGGCCTGCACCGAGGAGTCCATTTCCTTCATCGCGCTCTGGTATTCGCTCGGCATCTTCCTGGCCGGCCTGCTTGGCAGCGTGCTCGGCGCGCGTGCGCTGCGCTGGTGAGCCCGGCAATGCTGTTAAAAAAACTGCAGGATGGCTGTAACCATCGCGCCTGCCGCAGCGAATGACTGGGCAGGGTCGATCGCAGCAACGTCGATCGGCCGCCCTGGAAGGTCCAGGGCCATGCCAATCATTTCGGAGGTTCCACCATGTTCGCTTCTTCCCTGTCCCGCCTGAGACACGGCGCGGCCATTGTCGCCTTGGCCATACTGGTTCCCTTCGCCGCTCTCGCCGCCGACGAGCACTTCGTCAAGGATGGTGCCGCCGTTGGCGGCTACGACGTTGTCGCCTACCACACGCTGGGCAAGCCGACCCAGGGCTCGGCCCAGTTCACGGCCGAATACCAGGGCGTGAACTGGCACTTCTCCTCGGCTGCCAATCGCGACCTCTTTGCCGCCAGCCCGGCAAAGTACGCGCCCGCCTATGGCGGCTGGTGCTCGGCTGGTGCGAGCAAGGGCAAGAAGGTCGTGACCATGCCGCAGTTCTTCGCGGTCGTTGATGGCCAGCTCTACCTCAACAGCAGCGAAACCGCTCACAAGGAACTGTTCCTGAAGGACACGGCCACCGTGATCAGCAAGGGCGAGAAGAACTGGAAGACGATCTACGCGACGCCGGCCGCCGAGCTCTGACGCGCGGGGTCGCGTCGGGCGCCGTCCCGGTGTGATGAGGCTCGGCCCGGCGCTGAACGGCGCCGGGCCGGTTCGCGTGAAGGGGGTAGTCGGGGCGGTCGTTGTGGCCCTGCGACCTGTATGCTGGCTTAAGGCCCCAGGGCGCGCCAAGTCGAATCTGATACGGTCGGAACCGGCGACGGTCGACGGCGGGCTTCGCTTCCTGCTGCCGCAACGCTGAAGGCGAAGCCGTAGGTCGGACCAGGCTGTCAAGTTTTCAAGGCTTTGCCTTTCTCGTTGATACGAGCCTGAAAGGACGCGGCTGTAACGATCACGCGTTCATGTCGGCCCTCGCCGATCAGGTCCGACTCGTCATGGGCACGGACGGCGAACAACAGCTTGCGTCCGCTCACTTCGATCAATTCCGCTTCCGCCTTGACCGTCATGCCGACCGGTGTGGCCGCGACGTGGGTGATATCGATATGCGTGCCCAGCGACTGCTTGCCGTCCGGCAAGAGGTGCTCGACGGCGGCCAGCGCGGCTTCCTCAATGAGGCTGATCATCTTGGGGGTGGCGAGCACTGCGATGCGGCCCGAGCCGATGCGCGGCGCGGTGTCGCTCGTGCCGACAACCATTTCTGCGTGGCCGGTCAGTCCAAGCTTGATCCTGTCCACTTGGGGGTATTCCTCTCTGCTTGAAGGGGGTCGGCAAGAAAAGCGGAGATCTGCTCCACTGTGCAGGCTCGCTTTTCGCAGCTTAACCGACATTGCTGCGACGGTGCCCGCCTTTTCGCCTTCGACGGAGCCGCCGGCTCAGTGGTCAGAGCGGTGCAGGACCTGATCGGCGAGGCCCGTGTCGTAGGCCAGGGCCTCCGGGGCCAGCATCGCGCCCATGGGATGCAGCGAGCGCAGCAGGCCCTTGCGCTCGAGGATCGCGAAGACGTTGGCGTTGCCGAGGCCGCTGGCGTCCCGGGCCAGGACCACGGCATCACCGACGTGGAAGTGGTTGCCGTGCGCCGAGGGGAAATTGGTGACCAGCACGCTGCCTTCCTCGTCGCCCGGCTGGGCGTGGTTCGGGCTGCGTGCCATCTGCTGCAGGATCGCCAGGGTCTTCAACTGCAGGGCGTTCAGCTTGAGCGGGTTCTTCTTGGCCATGGCCGAGGCATAGCGCCTGCGCGTCTTTTCGCCAAGAGGGGAGTTGAAGCGGAGGCGCCCGGCCGCCGAGAAGCGCTTCTTTCTCCCGGGCAAAGCCGCTATAGAATCGCCTCTATGAGCTTCCCGAGGGCCCTACCGCCGCGCTTGAACAGGATTGCCGTGCTGGCGGCAGCGACCCTGCTCGCGGCTGCCGCCACCTTCGTGGTGTGGCAGGCGGCCTACAATACCGGCATTTCCCAGGCCGAAAGGGCGCTCGACCGGCGCCTCCAGCTGTTCAGCCGGGCGGTTGAAAGCGAGATCGAGAAGTTCCGCTCGCTGGCCCCGGTGCTGGCCCGCGACGCCCGCATCCGGGATCTCCTGCTGGCCGGCCCGCCGGCAGCCGCCGCCGCAAATGCCTATCTGGAGGCGGTAGCGGCCGACACCGGCGCCGATGCGCTCTATGTCCTCGACACCGACGGCCTCACCGTCGCCGCCAGCAACCACGCCCAGCCGCAGAGCTTCGTCGGCCACAACTACCGCTTCCGGCCCTATTTCCAGGACGCCGCCACTCTTGGCCAGGGCCGCTACTATGCGGTCGGCGTGACCACGGGCAAGCCCGGCTATTTCCTCTCCTCGGCGATTCGTGACGGTGACCGCCTGCTCGGCGTGGCGGTGGTGAAGGTCGATATGGCGCCGCTCGAGGCCAGCTGGGCGGCGGCCAATCCGCTGGTGGCTGTCGCCGACGGTTTCGGCGTCATCTTTCTCTCCGGCCGCGGTGACTGGAAGTACCGCGCCATCGCTCCGCTGAGCCCGGAGGACCTCGAACAGCTGGACGCTTCCCGCAAGTTTTCCGGTATCGACCTGACCGCCGGCCTGCCGCTCTTCGATACCGGCAGCGTCGCGCCGGCCTCGACCATCGTGTCCGGCGACCTGCTGTTTCGCACTGCGGCGATCGTTCCCGAGGGCTGGCTGCTGCTCGCCGCCAGCGACATGTCGGCAATTCAGGGCGGCGCCAGTCTCGCCGGCATGATCGCCGCGTTGTTCTTTCTGCTCTCCGCCGCGGCGGTCGCCAACTTCCGCCAGCGCCGTCAGCTGCTGCACGCCAAGCTCGAGTCACACGACGCCCTGGAGCGTGCCGTTGCCGAGCGTACCGCCGAGCTGGCGCGCGAGGTGCAGGAGCGCCGGCGCGCCGAGGCGGACCTGAGGGCGGCGCAGGACTCACTGATCCAGGCGGCAAGCCTGGCCGCGCTCGGGCGCATGTCGGCGGCCATCGCGCACGAGGTGAGCCAGCCGCTGGCCGCCATCGAGAACACCCTGGCAACGGCCGGCCTCTACGCCGAGCGCGGTGATGCGGCGGAAACCGGACGTATCGTGCGCAAGGCGCGGGCATTGACCGAGCGCATCCAGCGCACGGTGCGGCACCTGAAGACCATCGCCCGGCCGCAGGGCTCCGAGAGCCGGCCGGTCGCCCTCGCCAAGAGCGTCGAAGCTGCGCTCGACATTGTCGCCCATCGTGCCAAGCTGCTTTCGGTCGAGATCGTGACCGAGTTGCCGCGCCATCCGGTCTTCGTCAGCGCCAACGACATCGGCATCGAGCAGATCGTCCTCAACCTCATCAACAATGCGTTGGACGCGGTGGCCGGGATGCCGGATCCGGTGGTGCGCGTGAGCATCGGCTTCGATGACGAAGCAGGCATCGTGACAGTCGCCGACAACGGCCCGGGCATCGACGAGGCCGTGATGCAGCGCATTACCGAGCCCTTCTTCTCGACCAAGCAGGCCGGCGATGGCCTCGGCTTGGGGCTGTCGATCTGCCGCGCCATCGTCGAGAAGTTCGGCGGCCGCATCAGCGCCGGGCGCGCGGCGGAAGGCGGCGCCGCCTTCGTCGTCACCCTGCCGCTCGCCGGGGCCGACCGGCAGCGCCGCGGAGACGCCGCATGAGCCGCGGGCGCGTGCTGGTGGTCGATGACGACGCCGATCTCCTGGCCTCCACCTGCGAATGGCTGAGCGCCACCGGCTTCGAGGTGGAGGGGGTGGCGCTGGGAGGCGAGGCACTCAGGATCCTTGGTGCCCAGGCTTCGACCATGCCCGACGTAGTGGTCACCGACATTCGCATGCCCGGCCTCGACGGCATCGCCGTCCTCGAGGGGGTGTTGCGCCTCGACCCCGATACGCCGGTGGTGCTGCTGACCGGCCATGGCGACATCGCATTGGCGGTGAAGGCGATGCGCGCCGGCGCCCACGACTTCCTCGAAAAGCCCTATGATGCCGATCATCTGGTGGCGGTGCTCGACCGCGCCGTCGCACAGCGCCGCCTCGCCGGCGAGATCCGCGAGCTGCGCATGCGCGTGGCCGGCGGCGACACGCTGGAGACCCGGCTGATCGGCAACGACGCGGCGATGGTCGAACTGCGCCGGCGTGTCGCCCACCTGGCCGACATCGACGCCGACGTGCTGATCATCGGCGAGACCGGCACCGGCAAGGAGGTCGTGGCCCGCGCCTTGCACGACTACGGCAAGCGCAGCGACAAGCCGTTCGTCGCCATCAACTGTGCGGCCATTCCGGAAGCGATCTTCGAGAGCGAGGTCTTCGGCCACGAGCGCGGCGCCTTCACCGGCGCCCTCAATCGGCGCGTCGGCAAGATCGAGCACGCCGACGGCGGTACGGTCTTCCTCGACGAGATCGAGTCTATGCCGCTTACCCTGCAGACCAAGATCCTCCGCCTGCTGCAGGAGCGCCAGGTCGAGCCGCTGGGCGGCAACCGCCTGCGCCCGGTCGACGTGCGCTTCATCGCCGCGACCAAGTCCGACCTGAAGCGCAGCGCAGCCGAGGGCGCCTTCCGCAGCGACCTCTACTACCGGCTTTCCATCGTCGAGCTGCACCTGAAGCCGCTGCGCCGGCGGCGCCAGGACATCCCGCTGCTCTTCGACCATTTCGTGAAGGCGGCGGCGGTGCGTCATGGCACCGGGATGCGGGCGATTCAGCCGGAGACGCTGTCCGCCCTGCAGGCGGCCGAGTGGGAGGGCAACGTCCGCGAGTTGAAGGCCGAGGCCGAGCGCTACGTGCTGGGTTACCCGCAACTCTCTTCCCAAGCGACCGCCGGCGACGACGGCAGCCTGCCGGCGCGGGTCGCCGCCTACGAGGCTCAGCTGATCCGCCAGGCCCTGGCGGCTGCCAGCGGCAGCGTCGCGGATGCCGCCCAGGCGCTCGGCGTGCCGCGCCGGACCCTGGCGGAGAAGATGGCCCGCTACGGCCTGCGGCGTGACCGGCTCTCGGCCTAGCGCCTGATGTTGGCAAGAATTCGCCAGATTTCGCGCTGCCGGTGGCGGAAATTCGCCAACAATGGGCAAATCGCTGTCAATAAGCCCTTGGATTCGTTTGTGTCCGATCTATCCTGAAATTGGCACAGAACCTGCGTGAAGCCTGACTGGAACTCAAATGCGAGCCCTGCAAGGACTCGCGCTCATGCCCAAGGGAGGAAGTCATGAAGCGTTTCGCTCAATGCGTTGTCGCGGCCGGGGCTCTGGCCGTCGCCAGTTCGCTCGCACCGGTCCCGGCGCAAGCCCAACAGTTCGTCAACGTGCTGACCGGAGGCACCTCCGGTGTCTACTACCCGCTCGGCGTGGCGCTCTCGAAGATCTACGGCGACAAGATCGCCGACGTGCGCACCCAGGTGCAGTCGACCAAGGCTTCGGTGGAGAACCTGAACCTGCTGCAGCAGGGCAAGGGCGAGATCGCCCTGGCGCTCGGCGACTCCGTGAAGCTCGCCTGGGAAGGCGATGCGGAAGCCGGCTTCAGCGCACCCCTCGAAAAGCTGCGCATCATCGCCGCCATCTACCCGAACTACATCCAGATCGTCGCCTCCAAGGAATCCGGCGTGGCGAGCCTTGCCGATCTGAAAGGCAAGAGCGTATCTGTCGGCGCCCCGAAGTCCGGCACGGAGCTGAACGCCCGCGCGATCTTCGCCGCCGCCGGGATGAGCTACGAGGATCTCGGCAAGACCGAGTACCTGCCCTTCGCCGAGTCCGTCGAGCTGATCAAGAATCGCCAGCTCGATGCCACGCTGCAGTCGGCCGGTCTCGGCGTCGCCTCGATCAAGGATCTCTCCACATCGGTCGACGTGCAGATGGTCGCCGTCCCGGCCGACGTCGTGGAGAAGCTGGGCGCACCCTACATCGCGGCAACCATTCCGGCCGGCACCTACACCGGCCAGGAAAGCGATGTCGCGACAGTAGCCGTGGTGAACTTCCTCGTCACTCACGCGGAGGTCTCCGACGAGCTGGCCTACGAGATGACCAAGCAGCTCTTCGAAAACCTTCCCGACATGGTCGCGGCCCACAGCGCCGCCCGTGGAATTACCCTGGAGGGCGCCCTCGAGGGCCTGCCGGCGCCGCTCCATTCCGGTGCCGAGCGCTTCTATAAAGAAAAGGGCTTGATGTAAGCTGGTCGCCGCCGGCCTCTCTTTCGGGGGAAGCCGGCGGCGTTTTTCGTCCTTGGAAGGCCGGGAGGCGCGCCTGCCGCTGGGGCGGGCGGAGGAACGGGCCCCATGATGCACGACAACCAGAAGCACGAAATGCCGGCCGAAGACCGCGCGCTCGGTCTCCAGGATCCCTTGACCGAGAGCTTCCCGCGGACGCGGGAAGGCCGTCTGCTGTTCTGGATCGCCGTCGCCTTCTCCGCTTTCCAGATCGCGACGGCCGCCCATCTCATCGACTTTCCGAGTCAGGTGGTCCGCGCCTTCCATCTCGGCTTCCTGACCGTTCTGGTCTTCCCGCTGGTAGCAGCGGTGCGCGGCGCCGCGCTGCCATGGCGCGTGCTGGCCTGGGCCGCCGCGGCGGCCGGCGCGGCCGTTGCCTTCTACCAGTGGTGGGAATACATCCCGCTGCTGCTGCGCGCCGGCGATCCGCTGCAGCGCGACATCGTCATTGGGATCGTCGCGCTGGCCACCATCTTCGCCGCGACCTGGGCGATCATGGGACCGGCCCTGCCGATCATTGCCGGCATCTTCCTGGGCTACTGCCTCTTCGGCGAGTACCTGCCGGCACCCCTCGACCACCGCGGGTATGACTTCTCCCAGGTCATCGACCACATGGCCTTCGGGACCGAGGGCATTTACGGCGTGCCGCTCTATGTGTCCTCGACCTACATTTTCCTCTTTATCCTCTTCGGCGCCTTCCTGGAGAAGGCCGGCATGATCCGGCTGTTCACCGACATCTCGCTCGGCTTCGTCGGCCATCGCCGAGGCGGCGCCGCCAAGGTCGCCGTGATCTCCTCCGGGCTGATGGGGACCATCTCCGGCTCGGGGGTTGCCAACGTGGTGACGACCGGCCAGTTCACCATCCCGCTGATGAAGCGCTTCGGCTACCGCGCAGCCTTCGCCGGCGGTGTCGAATCGACCGCCTCGATGGGCGGGCAGCTCATGCCGCCGGTGATGGGAGCCGTCGCCTTCATCATGGCGGAGACCCTGGGAGTCGAGTACCACGAGGTCGTCAAGGCGGCGATCATCCCGGCGATCCTCTACTTCGCCTCGGCCTTCTGGATGGTGCACCTGGAGGCCGGCAAGCGCAGCCTCATGGGCCTGCCGAAGGATGAGCTGCCCTCGGTCAAAGCGGCGATCCGCAAGAGCTGGTACCTGCTGCTGCCGCTCGCAGTGCTGGTCTACCTGCTGTTCACCGGCTACACGCCGCTTTTCGCCGGCACCGTCGGCCTGGCCCTGACGGCATTGCTGATCCTCGGCGGATCGGTGGCGCTCGGGCTTCCCGAAGGCTTCCTGCGAGTCGTCTTCTGGATCGGGCTCGGCGTGGTCTCGGCCGCCTTCTTCCAGTTCGGCATCGCCGTCATCGCGGCGGCGATCCTCGCCCTCATCCTGTGGAACATCTTCGCCAAGGGCGGTCGCGCGACCCTCGCGGTCTGCCGCGACTCGCTGGGCGACGGCGCCAAGACCGCGCTCTCCGTCGGCATGGCCTGCGCCATCGTCGGCATCATTATCGGCACCATGACCCTGACCGGCGCGGCCAATACCTTCGGCCAGTTCATCGTCTCGGTGGGCGAGCGGAGCCTGTTCCTCTCTCTAGTGCTCACCATGCTGACCTGTATCGTGCTCGGCATGGGCATTCCGACGATTCCCAACTACATCATCACCTCCTCGATCGCCGGCCCGGCGCTGCTGGCGCTCGGCGTGCCGCTGATCATCAGCCACATGTTCGTGTTCTACTTCGGCATCCTCGCCGACCTCACGCCGCCGGTAGCGCTGGCCTGCTTCGCCGCAGCGCCAATCGCCCGCGAGAGCGGCCTGAAGATCGCTGGCGAGGCGGTGAAGATTGCGGCGGCCGGTTTCATCATCCCCTTCATGGCGGTATACACCCCGGCGCTGATGCTGCAGGACGGCGGGCCCTTGGCTGCGGCCTACGGCTACCTGCCCGCGGTTGTCTACATCATCGTAAAAGCGGTCTTGGCCATCGGGCTCTGGGGCGCCGCGGTGATCGGCTATCTCGGCAATCCGCTGACCTGGCCGCAGCGCATCCTTGCCCTGGTGGCGGCTTTCACCCTCATTGCGGCGCTGCCGATGACCGACGGGATCGGCTTCGCCCTGGCGCTGACCTTCGCAGGCTGGAGCTGGCTTTCCCTGCGCGCCGCCCGGCAGGCCGCCGGCGCCGAATGACCCGCATCCGATGACGGGGGTCTGCATCCTCGCGGCGGGCAAGACCCTGGCACTGGCGATGACGACTTTCACGCTGTCCTGGACCCATTCGGTCGAGCGCACCGAGTGGCGCGAGGACTGGGCAGTGACGCCGGCCGGCCTGGTCCTGACAGAGGCCCGGGTGAAGGGCTCCGGTGCCGGTATGGACCCCGGCGAGGGCGCGCGCGAGGTCAACGGATGGTGGGTCTGGGCGCCCAAGGCGCCGGCGGTCCCGGAGCTGGTGCTGGCGTCGTCGG
Source organism: uncultured Pelagibius sp. (assembly GCA_964472095.1). Taxonomy (GTDB): domain Bacteria; phylum Pseudomonadota; class Alphaproteobacteria; order Kiloniellales; family Kiloniellaceae; genus Pelagibius. The sequence goes on along the minus strand of CAYYIV010000005.1, from coordinate 125,790 downwards.
GCGCCACCGCCTCGGCATGGCGGCTGTGCTACGAAGAGGGCTGCTTTGAGCTGGGTGAAGCCGCCGGTGAGCCCGTCGTCATCGCGCCCTGCCCGCGGTAGTCGCCGTTAGCCTTCAAGCTCAAAAATCAGGGTCGAGAGCGGTGGCAGCACGATCTCGATGGAGTCGGGCCGGCCGTGCGAGGCGATGGGTTGGCTGCGGACGCCGCCGAGGTTGCCGCGGCCCCCGCCGCCATAGTCGGCGGCATCGCTGTTGATGCGCTCCGCCCAGTGCCCGGCGGTGGGCACGCCGAGGCGCCAGGCATGGCGCTCAACCGGCGTGAAGTTGCAGGCCACCACCACGGGCGAAGCGCCGTTGCGGCCGCGCCGCACCCACGCGAAGATGGACTCGGCTGCGGCATTGGCGTCGATCCACTCGAAGCCGTCGGCCTCGCAGTCGAGCTGATGCAGTGCCGGACTGGCGCGGTAGAGCTGGTTGAGGTCGCGGACGAGGGTCTGCATCCCGGCGTGGCGGGCATCGCCCAGCAGGTGCCAGTCGAGGCTGCGGTCGTGGTTCCACTCGCCGGGCTGGGCGAATTCCTGGCCCATGAACAGCAGCTTCTTGCCCGGATGGCCCCACATGAAGGCATAATAGGCGCGCAGGTTGGCGAAGCGCTGCGCTTCGTCGCCCGGCATCTTGGCCAAGAGCGAGCCCTTGCCGTGCACCACCTCGTCGTGGCTCAGCGGCAGCACGAAGTTCTCCGAGAAGGCGTAGTGCAGGCCGAAGGTCATCTGGTGATGATGGTGGCGGCGGTGCACCGGGTCGCGGCGCATGTAGTCCAGGGTGTCGTTCATCCACCCCATGTTCCACTTGTAGCCGAAGCCGAGGCCGCCGACATGGGTCGGCTGCGAGACGGCGGGGAAGGAGGTCGACTCCTCGGCCAGCGTCAACACGCCGTCGCATTCACCGTAGACCACCTCGTTCATGCGCCTGAGGAAGGCGATGGCCTCCAGGTTCTCGCGCCCGCCGTGGACGTTCGGCACCCACTCGCCTTCGCGGCGCGAGTAGTCGCGGTAGAGCATGGAGGCGACGGCATCGACGCGCAGGCCGTCGAGATGATGCTCCTTCAGCCAGTAGAGCGCGTTGGCGATGAGGTAGTTCTGCACCTCGCGCCGGCCGTAGTTGTAGATCAGGGTATTCCAGTCCTGATGGAAGCCCTCGCGCGGGTCGGCGTATTCGTAGAGCGCAGTGCCGTCGAAGCGGCCGAGCCCGTGCGGGTCGCTCGGGAAGTGGCCGGGCACCCAGTCGAGGATGAGGCCCAGCCCGGCGCCGTGGCACGCCTCGACGAAGTCGCGGAACTCGCCGGGCGTGCCATGGCGGATGGTCGGCGCGTAGAGCCCGATGGGCTGGTAGCCCCAGGAGCCGTCGAAAGGATACTCGGTGATCGGCAGCATCTCGATGTGGGTGAAGCCGAGGTCGCGGACATAGGGCACCAGCCGTTCGGCCAGCTCGTGGTAGCTGAGCGGGCGGGCGCCTCCGCCGGCGCGCTGCCAGGAGCCGAGATGCACCTCGTAGATGGCGATCGGCCGGTCGCGCCGCCCAGTCTCCGCACGCCCGGCCATCCAGGCCTCGTCGCGCCAGTGGCGCCCACCGAGGTCGCGCACCACCGATGCGGTGGCCGGGGGGTGCTCGGCGCCGAAGCCGACCGGGTCGGCCTTCAGCGGTTGGACGACGCCGTCGGCGCCCCTGATCTCGTACTTGTAGTGCGCGCCCTCGCCGACTTCCGGCAGGAAGATCTCCCACACGCCGGTGGCGCCGCGCAGGCGCATGGGGTGGCGCCGGCCGTCCCAGTGGTTGAAGCTGCCGACGACGGAGACACGCTGCGCGGCGGGCGCCCAGACGGCGAAATGCACACCGGCGACGCCGTCCAGGCTCGTGGGATGGGCGCCGAGCACCTGCCAGAGGCCGAGGTGTGAGCCCTCGCCGATGAAGTGCTCGTCCATCTCGCCCAGCACCGGGCCGAAGCGGAAGGGATCCTGCTCCTCCCACTCGGCGCCGGCGGCCCGCAGGCGCAGGCGATAGGCGCCGGGATCGGCCGTCAGTTCGGCGGCGAAGAGGGCCTCGGGGCCGGCCGGGCTGAGCGGCACGGGCTTGCGCCGCCGCTGCGCCGGCAGCATCGCGACTTCTTCCACGCCGGGTCGGAAGACCCGCAGCACCCAGCGCTCGCCGTCGAGGCGGTGCAGGCCGAGATAGCCAAAGGGATCGCCATGCACACCAGCGGCCAGAGCGGCGGTCTGTGCCGGGTCCGTGAGGTCCGCTGTCGGCGGGTCTGTGCGGCGCTTGGCCATTCGGAACCTCAGAAGGCGGGTTCGGCGTTCCAGATGTCGCGGGCATAGCCGCGGATCGTGCGGTCGGAGGAGAACCAGCCCATGTGGGCGGTGTTCAGCACGGCGCGGCGCATCCAGGCCTCGCGATCGCCCCAGGCCGCGTCGACCCGGCGCTGCGCGTCCCAGTAGGCACCGAAGTCGGCGGCCACCAGAAACCAGTCGCTGTTGCGCAGGTTGTCGACCAGCCCGGCGTAGCGTTGCGGGTCGTCCGGCGAGAAGACGCCGGCGGCGATCTGGTCGAGCACCTCGGCGAGACGCGGCTCGGCGGCGATCTGGGCGGCGGGGTCGTAGCCATTCTCCCGCAGGTCGGCGACCTGATCGGCGGTCAGTCCGAAGATGAAGATGTTGTCGGCGCCGACCGCCTCGGCGATCTCGATGTTGGCGCCATCGAGCGTGCCGATGGTGAGCGCACCGTTCATTGCCAGCTTCATGTTGCCGGTGCCCGAGGCTTCCATCCCGGCGGTGGAGATCTGCTCGGAGAGGTCGGCGGCGGGGATCAGCAGCTCGGCCATGGAGACGTTGTAGTTCGGCGGGTAGATGACCTGCAGGCGTCCGGTCATCAGCGGATCGGCGTTGATCGTCGCGCCGATGTCGTTGATTAGCTTGATGATCTGCTTGGCCATCACGTAACCCGGCGCCGCCTTGCCGCCGAAGATCTTCACCCGCGCCGGCCAGTCCGCCTCGGGGCTGCGGCGGATCTCGTTCCATAGGGCGGCGGCGTCCAGGACGTTCAGAAGCTGGCGCTTGTACTCGTGGATGCGCTTGATCTGGATGTCGAAGAGCGCATCCGGGTCGACCGTCACGCCGAGGGTGCTGTGCAAGTGGTTCGCCAAACAGAGCTTGTTGTCGCGCTTGGCCGCGGCGAAACGCTGGCGGAAGCCGGCATCGTCGGCCAGGGGCGCCAGCCCCTGCAGCTGCTCCAGGTCGGTCACCCAGTTCTCGCCGATGCATTCGTGCAGCAGGCCGCGCAGGGCTGGGTTGCAGTTGTAGATCCAACGCCGCGGCGTCACGCCATTGGTCTGGTTCACGATGCGCTCGGGGTGCAGCGCGTGGAGTTCCTTGAAGACCGTTTGCTTCATCAGCTTGGTGTGCAGCGCCGAGACGCCATTCACCCGGCGCGCACCGATGAAGGCGAGGTCGCCCATGCGCACCTCCTGGCCATCGAGGATCTTCACGCCCGCCGGCCGCTTCACCGACCTGGCGTGGTGCGCGTCGATCTGCTCGATCAGCTGCAGGTGACGCGGCAGCACGCGGCCCATGAGCTCGATCGGCCAGCGCTCCAGCGCCTCCGGCAGCAGTGTGTGGTTGGTGTAGTGCAGGCAGTTGCGGGCGATCTCGAAGGCCTCGGCGAAGGGCTGGTCGTGCAGGTCGACCAGCAGGCGGATCAGCTCCGGGAAGGCGATGGCCGGATGGGTGTCGTTGAGCTGGATGGCGATGGCCTGCGGCAACCGGGTGACATCACCCTGTTGCGCCAGGTAGCGGCGAAGGATGTCGGCCAGCGAGGCGGCGGTGAAGAAGTACTCCTGCTTCAGCCGCAACAGCTTGCCCTGCTCGGTGGTGTCGTCCGGGTAGAGCACGCGGCTGATGGTTTCGGCCAGCACCGAGGGTGCCGCCGCCGCCATGTGGTCGCCCCTGTTGAAGGGCTCCAGGTCGAACTCGCGCTCTGCCTTGGCCGACCACAGGCGCAGGGTGTTGGCCCAGCGGCCGCGCCAGCCCGGGATCGGCGTGTCGTAGCCGACGGCGAGGACGGTCTCTTCCGGGCGCCACACCAAGGCGCCGTTCTCCTGCAGCAGTTCGCCGCCGAAGCTGATGCGATAGCGGGTCTCCGGCCGCTCGAACTCCCAGGGGTGGATCTGGCGCAGCCAGTCCTCCGCCTCCTCGGTCTGCCAGCCGTTCTCGAAGGACTGGCGGAACAGGCCGTGGTCGTAGCGGATGCCGTAGCCGTAGGCGGCGAGTCCGACGGTCGACATGGAATCGAGGAAGCAGGCGGCGAGGCGGCCGAGGCCGCCGTTGCCGAGCGCTGCGTCGGGTTCGTCGGTCAGGAGGGCGGCGTAGTCGACGTCGAACTCGGCGACCGCCGAACGGACCGTCTCATCGAGGCCCAGGTTGGCGATGGCGTCCTCCAGCAGACGGCCGATGAGGAACTCCATGGAGAGATAGCAGACCCGCTTGTACTGTCCGGCGCGGATGCGCGCGGTGGTCTCGAACCAGGGCGCGATCACCAGGTCGCGAATGGCGCGCGAGACCGCGAGGCGCCAGTCGGTCAGCGTGGCGGCGGCAGGGTTCTTACCGATGCTATAGCGCAGATGGTACTCGATCGAGCGGCGCAGGGCGCCGGCGTCGGGCCGGCTGTCGGGCTGGAGGGCGATGGGGTCGGTCAGCATGGAGTCCTCGAAAAAAATACTTCGCTGTGGCGCCACAGCAGAGCTCAGGCGGCGGTGGCGACCTTCTTCACCAGCAGCTCCTGGTCGGGCGAGAACTGACGGATCAGGGGCAGGATGGCGGCGCCGCAGACCCGTGCCCTGGGGCCGATGCTGCCGTGGCGCAGCGCGACCGGGCTGGTGCCGGTGAGGTCCATCGTCTGCAAGGCCTCGCGCACGTCCTGCACCAGGGCTTCGAGCTGCTGGCGGTGCAGCATGGCGTCGATCACCACGCCCTCGAAATCGATCACGCTGACCGCCGCCGCGATGGCCTGGGCGATCGGCCGGGCGGCGCTCAGCCGCCAGTCGTCGAAGGCCTCGGCCGCGCGCGGATCGCGCATGAGGTCGGCGATCATACCGATGTCGCCAATGCCTGCGGCGCGCAGCGTGTTCTCCAGGCTGAAGAGGGAGCCCTGGCGGATCAACTGTTCCTCGCCGCCCTTGCCTGTCGCCACCGGCATGGAGCCGATGGCGCCGGCGTTGCGCTGCGATCCCTCGAAGAGCTGGCCGTTGATCACCACGCCGCCGCCGATGAAGGTGCCGACGTAGATGTAGAGCGCGCTGGAGAAGGTGAGGGCGCCGCCGAGCACCATCTCGGCGGCGCAGGCCGCCGTCGCGTCGTTGTAGATCTCCACCGGCAGGCCGGCGATCTCCGCGATCAGCGCGGCGACGTCGACCTCGTCCCAGTCCATCAGGTCGGCGGGGTCGAGGCCCATGACGTCGGTCCAGCCGGAGATCTGACCCGGCATGGCGACCCCGACGCCGATGATGCGTCCGCGCAGCGAGTCCTCGATGCCCTGCAGCAGGGCGGACAGTTCCCGTCGCAGCAGCGCCGCCACTTCCTTCTGCCGCGGGGCGCTGTAGGCGAAGCGCTTGTACTCGATGGCCTCGCCGTGGAAGTTGACCAGCATCAGCTCCAGGCTGCGCCGTCCGATCTTCACGCCGAGCGAGAGCACGCCATTGGCATTCAGCGCGATCGGCGTGTGCGGCTGGCCCACCTTGCCGCGCACCTTCTTCTCCTTGCGGACCAGCTTTTCCTTCAGCAGTGCGTTGACGATGACGGAAACGGCCTGGGCGCTGAGGCCGGTCAGCCGCGCGATCTCGGCCTTCGGCAGCGCGCCCGACTGGCGGATCACGTTGAGGATCATCCGCTTGTTGTAGGCGCGCAGGCCGAGTTGGTCGCCGCCGCGGATCTGGTGCTCGCCCTGCATCGTCTGCTATCCGCCTCCCGTCCCGGTTGCGCGGCCCCGCGAATGCGGTCTATCCGACTGGCCCAGCATGCAATTTCCCCTCGAAACACGCAAATAATTCCTGGTGATTTATTTTTACGGCACCGGCATAGACCCCGGCCATTCACGTGCGCACGTCCGGGCCGTCGCGGCCCAGGCGAGCGGCGATCCCGGCGATCTCTCCGGCCGCCGCGATGACCGCTGCCAGCACCTCCTGCGGGTCGCCGTCCAGCCGTGCCGGATCGTCCTCGAAGCGTTCGAGATAGACGCGCAGCGTCGCTCCCACCGTGCCCGTGCCGGAGAGCCGGAAGACCGCACGGGCGTTCTCCGCGAAGAAGAGCCGCAGGCCCTGACCCGTCGCCGTCGAGCCGTCGACCGGGTCGGTGTAGGCGAAGTCGTCGGCGGCGCTGACCGTCAGGCCGGCGAAGCGCTGCCCCGGCAGTTGGGCAAGCCGCGCGCGCAGGTCGGCCATCAGCGCCTCCGCGGCGGCCTTGTCGACGCCCTCGTAGTCGTGGCGGGTGTAGTAGTCGCGCCCGTAGTCGGCCCAGTGCGCCTGCAGGATCTCGGCGACGGATGCGCGCCGCTGCGCCAGGACGTTGAGCCACAGCAGCACCGCCCAGAGGCCGTCCTTCTCGCGCACATGGTCGGAGCCGGTGCCGGCGCTTTCCTCGCCGCAGAGCGTCACCAGCCCGGCGTCCAACAGAGTGCCGAAGAACTTCCAGCCGGTCGGCGTCTCGAAGGTGTTGATGCCGAGCCTGTCGGCGACGCGGTCGGCGGCTCGGCTGGTCGGCATGGAGCGGGCCACGCCTTTCAGGCCCGCCGCGTAGCCCGGGGCGAGATGGGCATTGGCGGTCAACACCGCGAGGCTGTCGGAGGGCGTCACGTAGACGCCGCGTCCGAGGATCATGTTGCGGTCGCCGTCGCCGTCCGAAGCCGCGGCGAAGTCCGGCGCGTCGGGCCCCATCATCAGGTCCATCAGCTCTTTGGCGTAGACCGGGTTGGGGTCGGGATGGCCGCCGCCGAAGTCGGGCAGCGGCGTCGCATTCATCACGCTGCCGGCCGGGGCGCCCAGTTCGTCCTCGAGGATCGCCTTGGCGTAGGGGCCGGTCACCGCGTGCATGGCGTCGAAGCGCAGAGTAAAGCCCGTGGCGAAGAGATCGCGGATTGCCGCGAAGTCGAACAGCTGGCGCATGAGGTCGGCGTAGATTGCCACCGGGTCGATGACCTCCACCGCCAAGCTGCCGAGCTTGGTTTCGCCACAGACGGAGAGGTCGACCTCGCCGGTGCCCTCCAGGATGCGGTACTCGCGGATCTCGCAGGTTCGCCGGTAGATCGCTTCGGTGATGCCCTCCGGCGCCGGACCGCCCGCCGGAATGTTGTACTTCAGTCCAAAGTCGCCGTCTTCGCCGGCGGGGTTGTGGCTGGCCGAGAGAATCAGCCCGCCGTCTGTCTTGCGCGCGCGGATCACGGCGGAAGCCGCAGGCGTCGAGAGGATGCCGTTCTGTCCCACCAGCACTCGCGTCGCGCCGTTGGCCGCCGCCATCTTCAGGATCGTCTGGATCGCCTGTTCGTTGAAGTAGCGCCCGTCGCCGCCGAGGGTCAAAGTCTTGCCCGCCATGCCGCCGATGGCCTCGAAGATCGACTGCACGTAGTTCTCCAGGTAGTCCGGCTTCATGAACACGCGGGTCTGCTTGCGCAGGCCCGAGGTGCCGGGTTTCTGGCCGTCGATCGGCATGGTCTGGACGACGTTCACTGCCAAGGCTGCGTCTCCTGGGGGTTGGGGGTGGTGCCCGCAGGTGGAGAGAGAAGGGCGGAGAGGGACTTGAGGCCCGGGTGCCTGGCCAGGGCGTCGACGCTGACGTAGTAGCGGCGGCGCCAGTTGGGATGCTCGCCGACGGTGCCCGGAAGGTTCTGCTGTTCGAGGCTCCCGAGCGCATCGTCGAGCTGGACCGCGACCAGACTGGAGCCGGCTCGCGCCAGCAGGCGGTGCAGCGCCTCGGCGATCGCGTCGTCGGCTTCGTTCGGCGGTGCGGCGGGATCGAGGCCCGCCGGCGCCAGGCCTTCTTCATGCAGCAGCGCCGCCAAGGCCCTGCGGGCGGCGGCGCGCGCGTCCTGCTCGGAGTCGGGTGTGGCCGCGCCGTTGCCAAAGGCCCCCCGGGCAATCTCGTGGCGGCGGTCGATGTCCCAGCCGGACCACCAGCCGCGCAGCGTTGGCGTATCGTGGGTGCCGAAGCTGGCGAGCGTCGCGGGTCGGTAGTCCGCCGGCGACCTGAAGCGGTGGTCCTCCTTCTCGAACTGCATGACGGCGCAGCCCAGCAGGCCGGCCTCGGCCAGCCGCTCGCGCAGGCCCGGCGGCACCGAGCCGAGATCCTCGCCGACCACGACGCAGCCCGCGCGCCAGGCCTCCAGGCGGACCAATGCCAGCAGCGGTTCCAGGGGATAGGTGACGTAGCCGCCGGCGGCACCGTCCTCGGGCACCCAGAAGCTGCGCCGCAGGCCAAGGATATGGTCGATGCGGATGATGCCGGCGTGGCTCATGGCCGTGCGCAGCATCTCGACGAAGGGCCGGTAGGCGGCGGCGCGCAGGCCGGCCGGAGCGAACGGCGCCAGGGCCCAGTTCTGGCCCAGGGGATTGAAAGCGTCCGGCGGTGCGCCGAGCGACACGCTCTCGGCGAAGCAGGCCGGCGCGGACCAGGTATCGGCGCCGCCCGGACGTACCCCGACCGCCACGTCCAGGTAGAGGCCGAGGCCCATGCCGGCGTCCTTGGCTCTGCTCTGTGCTGCGGCGATCTGCGCTGCGGCGAGCCATTGCAGCCAGGCGTGGTAGCGCATCTCGGCGCCGTTGTTTGCGGCGAAGTCGAGCACCGCCGGGCTGCCGAAGGGCCGCAGCGCCGCCGGCCAGCCACGCCAGTCCGCGCCATGCTGCAGCGAGATCGCCTCGAAGAGCGCGAACCACTCGACAGCCTGGCCGTCGCCCTGGCGCCAAGCGGCGAAGGCTGCGGCGTCGGCACTGGGCCTGCTCTCGAAGTCTTCGAAGAGCTGACGCAGGGCTAATGACGCAATCGCCTCGGTCGTCGCATAGTCAACCAGCGCCGCCTGCCGCGCCGCCGCGAGCCGTTCGGCGTTGTCACGCAGGAGCTGTTGGGTTCGCGCCGAGGCCGCGAAGCCCGGCACCGTGTCGACGGCGATGTGGCGCGGCTCGAAGGCGGTGCGGCAGGACGGCGTGTAGGGACTGATGCCGTCGCAGGCGGCACCGCGGGCATGCAGGGGGTTGATGCCGAGGAAGTCGGCACCGAGTGCGGCGAGCTCCGTAGCGGCCGTCGCGAGGTCCGTATAGTCGCCGAGGCCGAGATCGCGCGCCGAGCGGAGACCGTAGAGTGCTGCGGTGATGCCCCAACCGCGCGGACGGCCGAGCGTCTCGGCGACGCCGGGTGCCTGCGCCGGCGCAGCGATGACGAGGCAGATCTCCTCGCCGACCCGGAGGCGGTGCAGTCCGGGCGCCATTGTGAGGACGATCGACTCGCCGGCGCGGCCCTCGCGCAGTTCGCCGTCGTCCAACTCGAGGTGCCAGTCGGCGGGCGCGGAAAGGGGGACGTGGATTTCTTCGCCGGCGGTGATGACGAGCTCTTCGGGCAGCTGCCGCGCGACCCTTCGGGCCTCGTGTGCGGCCAGGCTCTCCGCTGCTTCGGCTTCGCTCGCGGCGGCGATGCCCATGGCGGCCAGCAGGGCGCGCTGGGTATCCGGCGCGGCGACGTGAAGCCGACCCGAGAGATCGTGCCACTCGGTCAGGATGCCCATGGCTGCTGCTAGCGCCTGCAAGGCCGAGCCGCTCACAACAGCTCTCCCGTCTCGAAGGCCACCAGGGCTTCGGCCAGCAAATCCTGGCGCCTGTCGATGCAGACCGACTGCGGCGCCTGCGGCTGCGCGGTATCCAGGGCGCGCAGCCAGACGCGGTTCCCGGGTGGCGCCGGCAGCACCGTGGTCACCGCGCGCTGCGACCCGTTGAAGGCCAGCACCACGACGTCGCCGTCGGTGGCGTAGGGCGGGGCCTCTGCCGACTCGCGCAGCACCAGGCAGAAGCCGGCGAGGCCGGGGTCGCGCCAGTTCACCTGTCCGCCGTCGAGGCCCAGCCACTTCACGTCCTCCTCGCTGTCCTCCTGCCGCTTGCGCCCGTGCAGGAACCACGACTGCCGGAGGCAGGGATGCGTTTTTCGGAAGGCGATCACCCTGCGGGTGAAGCCGAGCAGCTGAGGGTCGGCAGCCGGCCAGTCGACCCAGCTGATCGCGTTGTCCTGGCAGTAGGCGTTGTTGTTGCCCTGCTGGCTGTCACCGATCTCGTCGCCGGCGCGTAGCATCGGCGTACCCTGGGCAAGGAACAGCGTCGCCAGCAGGTTACGCCGCCGCTGCGCGCGCCGCAGACGAATCTCGGTGTCGGCGGTGTCGCCTTCCACGCCACAGTTGTCGCTGATGTTTTCATCGTGGCCGTCGCGGTTGTCTTCGCCGTTGGCCTCGTTGTGCTTCTCGCTGTAGGCGGTGACATCGGCGAGGGTGAAGCCATCATGGCAGGCGACGAAGTTCACCGACGACCAGCTGCGCCGGCCGTTGCAATCAAAGGTGCCGGCGGAGCCGAGCAGGCGTTCCGCCAGATCCTGTGCCGCATGGGCGTCGCCGCGCCAGAACTTGCGCAGGCTGTCGCGGAAGGCGTCGTTCCACTCGGCGAAGGGCGGCGGGAACTCGCCGAGGCGGTAGCCGCCGGGACCGATATCCCAGGGCTCGGCGATCAGCTTCACCTGCGAGAGCACCGGATCCTGGCGCAGCGCGTCGAGGAAGCCGCCGGCGGGGTCGAAGCCGTGGGCCTCACGCGCGAGGGTGGTGGCAAGATCGAAGCGGAAGCCGTCGACGCCCATCGCCTCGACCCACCAGCGCAGGCTGTCCAGCACCAGGCGCAGCACGGAAGGGTGTGCCACGTTCAGCGTATTGCCGCAGCCGGTGTCGTTCACGTAGAAGCGCTTCTGGCCCTGCTGCAGGCGGTAGTAGGCGGCATTGTCGAGGCCGCGGAACGACAGGGTCGGCCCGCTGTGGTCTCCTTCGGCGGTGTGGTTGTAGACCACGTCGAGAATGACCTCGAGACCGGCGGCGTGCAGGCGGCGCACCGTCTCGCGGAAGCCGGCCAGCCCGGCCGGCCCGAAGTAGCGCGGCTCCGGCGTGAAGAAGCCGATGGTATTGTAGCCCCAGTAGTTGGTGAGGCCTTTTTCGACCAGCCAGCGGTCGTCGACCAGGGCCTGCACCGGTAGCAGCTCCACCGCGGTGATGCCGAGGGAGACCAGGTGCTCCAGCACAGGCGCGGCGGTCAGCGCCTCGTAGCTGCCGCGCAGCCCCTCCGGCAGGTCCGGCCAGAGCTGGGTCAGGCCCTTGGGGTGGGCCTCGTAGAGGACGGTCTCGGCCCAGGGCGTGTTCGGCCGCTCTGTCGCCGGAACTGGCGGGTACGGCGCCGTCACCACGCACTTCGGCATCGCCTGCGCGCTGTCGGTGGTGGAGAAGGAGAGGTCGCCTTCGGGCGCGGCGGGGTCGTAGCCGAGGGTTGCGTCGCCCGCTGTGACGCGCCCGGTGAGCGCCCGCGCATAGGGATCGAGCAGCAGCTTGTGGGGATTGAAGCGGTGGCCGCGCTCCGGCGCAAAGGGACCGTGGGCGCGCAGGCCGTAGAGCGCGCCTGGGGCGAAGCCCGGCAGGTAGCCATGCCAGATCGGGCCCGTTTTCTCCGACAGCGGCAGGCGCGCGGTCTCCTGCTTGCCGTCGTCGGTGAACAGGCAAAGCTCGATCTGCGTGGCGTTCTCGGAGAACACCGCGATGTTGGCACCCGCACCGTCCCAGGTGACGCCGAGCGGACCGGGTGCGCCGGCGAGCAGGCTGCGCGTCGTCTTCATCTTCATGTGCCGGTCCCCCGATGCCCGGCCTCGAGCAGTTCGGCATAGATCTTCGCGTAGGCGGCGGCCGAGGTCTTCCAGCCGACCGGGTGCTTCATGGCGCGGCGCATCATGGCGCTCCAGAGCTTTCTGTCGGCGTAGGCATCGCAGGCGCGCTCGATGGCATCGGCGAGCGGCGCGGCGGCGATGGGCGAGAACTGGAAGCCGGTCGCGACGCCGGCCTGCAGGGCCGCCTCGTTGGCGTCGATCACCGAATCGGCGAGGCCGCCGGTGCGCGCCACCACCGGCAGTGTGCCGTAGCGCAGGCCGTAGAGCTGCGTCAGGCCGCAGGGCTCGAAGCGCGAAGGTACCAGGATCGCATCGGCGCCCGCCTGCATCAGGTGCGATAGCGCCTCGTCGTAGCCGATCACAACGCCGACGCGGCCGGGATTGTCGCGCGCCGCCGTGGCGAAGGCGGCCTCGAGATCGGCATCGCCGGAGCCCAGCACGGCGAGGCGCGCGCCGCGCCCCAGCAGCCGCGGCAGCGTCTCCAGCAGCAGGTCGAGGCCCTTCTGCCGGGTCAAGCGGCTGATGACGCAGAACAGCGGCGCGTCACCCTTGTCGTCGAGCCGGAAGCGCTCGGCCAGGGCCTTGCGGTTCGTCGACTTGGGGGCGAGGCGGCTTGCCGCATAGGGCACGGCGATCAGCGGGTCGGTCTCCGGATTCCAGACCTCGAGGTCGATGCCGTTGAGGATGCCGCTGAGATCGCCGCGGCGATGGGCAATGAGCCCTTCCAGGCCCATGCCGAATTCTGCAGTCGTCAGCTCACGGGCATAGGTCGGGCTGACGGTGGTGATGCGGTCGGCGTAGGCGAGGCCGGCCTTCAGGAACCCGACTTGGCCGAAGAACTCGAAGCCAGCGAGGCTGAAGCCGCGCTCCGGCAGGCCGAGCGGCGCCATGGTTTCGGCGGGAAACAGGCCCTGGAAGGCGATGTTGTGGATGGTGATCAGCGTGGGCGGTGCTGTCGCTGCCGCCTTTGCGGTGCCGAGCTTCAGGAAGGCCGGCACCAGCCCGCCCTGCCAGTCGTGGCTGTGGACGACGTCGGGGCGCCAGCCGGCGATGCCGTCCAGCGCGATGCGGGCGGCGGCACGGCAGAGCGCGCCGTAGCGCAGATGATTGTCGGACCAGTCCTTGCCGTCGGGGCCGAGGTAGGGATTGCCGGGCCGCTCGAAGAGGCGAGGGGCGTCGAGCGCCAGGATGTCGAGCCCGCCTGCTGCTGCGGCGATCAGCTGCGCCCGCCCGCCGGGCAGCTTGCCGGCGTCGAAGGCCTTGGCCCTGGCGGGCAGGGCCGCCTTCACGGCCGGATAGGCCGGCAGCAGCATGCGCACCTCTACGCCTTCGGCCGCCAGGGCGCCGGGCAGGGCGCCCACCACATCGGCGAGTCCCCCGGTCTTCACGAAGGGCACGCACTCGGAGGCGACGAACAAGACTTTCATGGGGCGGCAATTTCGGGGCGGCGAGGGTTCAACGGCTGTCCTGGGGACGGTTCGAGGCTGGTCAGCCGGGCAGGGCGTCGATCATCGTCTGGGTGATCAGCGTGACCCCGCCCTTGCTGACGCGGAAATGGCGGGCATCTTCCTCCGGGTCTTCGCCGACGACAAGACCTTCGGGCACGATCACGCCGCGGTCCAGCACCACGTTGGTCAGGCGTGCGTTGCGGTTGATGACGCAATAGGGCAGTGCAACGACCTTCTCGAGCTGGCTATAGGAATGGCAGTGCACGCCGGTGAACAGCAGACTTTCGGTAACGTTGGAGCCGGAGATGATGCAGCCGCCGGAGACCATCGACGAGACGGCCGTGCCGCGGCGGTCCTTTTCGTCGTGGATGAACTTGGCTGGCGGAGACAGCTCGCTGTAGGTCCAGATCGGCCAGTCCTCAGAGTAGATGTCGAGCTCCGGCACAAAATCTGTGAGGTCGATGTTGGCCTGCCAGAAGGCGTCAACGGTGCCGACATCGCGCCAGTAGGGTCGCGGCTCCGAGCCGGTCATCACGCAGGAATCGGAGAACTTGTGGGCCACGGCCTTGCCGTGCTTCACGATGTAGGGAATGAGGTTCTTGCCGAAGTCGTGGGCGGACTGCGGATCGGCCGCGTCCTTGCGCAGCAGGTCGATGAGGAAGTTCGTCTCGAAGACGTAGATCCCCATGGAGGCCAGTGCGATCTCCGGGTGGCCGGGCATGGCGGGCGGGTCGGCCGGCTTCTCGAAGAAGTCGATGATGCGGGAGGTCTCATCCACGTGCATGACGCCGAAGCCGCTAGCCTCCAGTCGCGGCACCTCGACGCAACCGACGGTGACGTCGGCGCCGGAGTCGACGTGCTGGGCCAGCATCACGCCGTAGTCCATCTTGTAGATGTGGTCGCCGGCCAGGATGACGATGTAGTTCACCCCGTAGCCTTCGATGATGTCGATGTTTTGGGTGACGGCGTCGGCGGTACCGAGGTACCACTGTCGTTCGTCGACGCGCTGCGAGGCCGGCAGGATGTCCAGCATCTCATTGCGCTCGGCCCGGAAGAAGTTCCAGCCGCGCTGCAGGTGGCGGATCAGGCTGTGCGCCTTGTACTGGGTGGCGACGCCGATGCGCCGGATGCCGGAGTTCACTGCGTTGGAGAGCGCGAAGTCGATGATACGGCTCTTGCCGCCGAAATAGACCGCCGGCTTGGCGCGGCGGTCGGTCAGCTCTTCCAGGCGGCTGCCGCGGCCGCCGGCCAGTACGAAGGCCATCGACTGCCGGGTCAGAACACCGGCGCTGCTTTGTCCTCTCTGCATCGTCTTCCTCCCGATTTTTGCGACGGTTCCGGCTTGCCGCTTCCCGGCTGCCCATCCCCTGAACGCCCCAGCAGGAGCCTAGGTTGCGGCGCTGGCCGCTGCATCCGTCTTATACGGGATCATGCCCCATGCCGGCACCTTTGCCAATAACAAACTCAATGTGATTTATTTATTGACAGCGGAACGGGCGGAGAGCTAACGTTGCGCTTAACGAGGCGGCAAAGCCTCGCGGGGCTTGGTGCTTGAGAACCCCACAAGAACGAAACTCTAGACCCAACGTCTGACCCTTGGGAGGAACATTTCAATGAAATCGAAGCTCATCGGAACACTTACGGCCGCAAGCTTTTTCGCCCTGACCGGCATTGTAGCGAGCGGGGTTGCGGCTCCGGCCCTGGCGCAGGACGTCATCGTCGGCCTGATCACCAAGACCAACACCAACCCCTTCTTCGTGAAGATGCGTGAAGGTGCCGCGGTCAAGGCGCAAGAGTTGGGCGTCGAACTGCGCACCTTCGCCGGCAAGTACGACGGCGACAACGAAGCCCAGATCGAGGCGATCGAAAGCCTGGTGGCCGCCGGTGCCAAGGGCATCCTGATCACGCCTTCCGATCCGGCAGGCCTGGCCGACACGGTGAAGCGCGCGCGCGAGGCCGGCCTGTTGGTCATCGCCCTCGACACGCCCTTCGATCCGCCGGAGACCGCTGATGCCACCTTCGCCACCGACAACTTCAAGGCCGGCGAGTTGATCGGCCAGTGGGCGGCGGCAACGATGGACGACACCACCAAGGCCAAGATCGCCACCCTCGACCTCTCCGAAGCCCACATCACGGTGGACGTGCTTCGCAACCAGGGTTTCCTGCAGGGCTTCGGCGTCGACGTGAAGGACATCAACAGGATGTACGACGAGGACGATCCGCGTCTCGTCGGCGGTGACGTCACCCAGGGTTCCGAGGAAGGCGGGCGCACAGCCATCGAGAATCTGCTGCAGAAGGATCCGGCCATCAATGTCATCCACACCATCAACGAGCCGGCTGCGGCCGGCGCTTACGAAGGCCTGAAGTCCTTCGGGCTGGCCGGCAAGGTCCTGATCGTCTCGGTCGACGGTGGCTGTCCCGGCGTGCAGAACGTGAAGGAAGGGGTCATCGGCGCGACCTCCATGCAGTTCCCATTACGCATGGCCTCGCTCGGCGTCGAGGCAGTGGTCGAGTTCGCCAGGACCGGCAAGAAGCCGGCCAATTCAGAGGGGCTCAGCTTCTACGACACCGGCGTCGAGCTGGTGACCGATGCGCCGGTCGAGGGTATTCCCTCGATCACTTCGGAAGAAGCCCTGATGCAGTGCTGGGGTTAGCGCGGCGCTAGCGCTACCGCCTCCACCTGGCGGGGAAGAACTTGGGGGAGGCGCGCAGCGCCTCCCCGAACAACCAATAAACTCGCCGATTGAAACTTGGGAGGTTCGTGTCATGGCCGACGATCATGCAGCCCCCGCGCGCGGCTCTGCCCGGGGTCCACAGGATTTCGAAACGTCGCTCGACAGGAGCTCGAAGGACGTCGCTTCCTTCGAAGTGCACGACAAGTCACCGCTCGTCAGGTTCCACCACTTTCTGCATGCCAACCCTACCGCCGCGCCGGTGGTCGTGCTGGTGCTCAGCTGCGCCGTCTTCGGGGTAGTCGCCAACAACTTCTTCTCGGCGTTCAATCTGTCGCTGATCATCCAGCAGGTCACCGTCATCGGCATTCTCGGCGCCGCCCAAACGCTGGTCATCCTCACTGCCGGCATCGACCTCAGCGTGGCGGCGATCATGGTGCTGAGCTACATGGTGATGGCGCGCCTTGCTGTGCAGGGCGACGTGCCGTCGATCCTCGCCGTGCTCGCCGGTCTCGGCGTCGGCCTCGCCTGCGGCCTCTTCAACGGCAGCCTCGTCACGCGCACCCGCCTGGTGCCCATCGCCGTTGCCGTGCTCACGTGGGTGCTTCTCTTCAGCTTGGACCTGCCGCTGATCTATGTGGTGCCGCTCGGCATGGTCGCCGGCCTCGCTGTCGGCTGGTTCAGCCTCGGCCCGGCGCTGGAACTGCGGCTGCCGCCCTTCATCGTCACCCTCGGGGCCTGGTCGATCTTCTTCGCCCTGAGCCTCTGGTACTCGGAATCGGAGACCATCCGCAGCCAGGACATCGACGCCACGGCGCCGCTGCTCAAGATCTTCGGCCTGCGTGTGGAGATCCTCGGAGCGCAGTTCACCCTCGGCTCCTTCCTCATGCTCGGCATCTTCCTGGTGCTGTGGTACGCGCTGAACTGGACCGGCTGGGGCCGCGCCGTCTATGCAGTCGGCGACGACAAGGAAGCGGCCGAGCTCTCCGGCATCCGCACCGACCGCGTGCTGCTCTCGGTCTACGGCACGGCGGGCCTGCTCTGCGCCCTCGGCGGCTGGGCCGCCATCGGCCGGGTCGGCTCGGCCTCGCCGCAGTCGTTCTATGAAGGCAACCTCGACGCCATCACTGCGGTGGTGATCGGCGGCACCTCGCTGTTCGGCGGGCGCGGAGCGATCTTCGGCACCCTCTTCGGCGCCTTGATCGTCGGCGTGTTCCGTTCCGGCCTCAAGCTGGGCGGCGTCGACGTGCTGTGGCAGACCTTCGCCGTCGGCCTGCTCATTATCGTGGCCGTGGCCATGGACCAGTGGATTCGGAGGGTTAGCGCATGAGCCTGACACCCATCATGACCGGTCGCGGTCTCACCAAGCGCTATGGCCGGGTCACCGCCATGAACGGTGCCGACTTCGACCTCTTCCCCGGCGAGATCCTCGCCATCATCGGCGACAACGGGGCCGGCAAGTCGACCCTGGTGAAGGCGCTCTGCGGTGCCATCCACATCGACGAGGGCGAGATCCGCCTCGATGGCCAGCCGATCGCTTTCAAGTCGCCGATGGAGGCGCGTGACGCCGGCATCGAGACCGTCTACCAGAACCTCGCCCTGTCACCGGCCCTGTCGATCGCCGACAACATGTTCCTCGGCCGCGAACTCTACAAGGAGGGCATCGCCGGTTCCGTCTTCAGGATGCTCGACAAGAAGAAGATGCGCGCTTTCGCCCGGCAGAAGCTTACCGATCTCGGCCTGATGACGGTGCAGTCGATCACCCAGGCGGTGGAGACGCTTTCGGGCGGCCAGCGCCAGGGCGTCGCGGTGGCCCGCGCGGCGGCCTTCGCCACCAAGTTCGTCATCATGGACGAGCCGACGGCCGCGCTCGGCGTGAAGGAAAGCCGCCGCGTCCTGGAGCTGATGCTCGACGTGAAGGCGCGCGGCATGCCGATCGTGCTGATCTCGCACAACATGCCGCATGTCTTCGAGGTGGCCGACCGCATCCACATCCACCGCCTCAGCCGCCGTCACGCGGTGATCCGCCCGCAGGACTTCTCCATGTCCGATGCGGTCGCCATCATGACCGGGGCGATGGAGCCGCCGTCGGAGATCGCGCTGCCCGAGGGTGCGGTGCTCCATTGAATTTCAACGGCTTCGGCGCGCGCAAAGGACAGGACGGCCGGCGCGCGCGTCTTTTCCCCCAACGGACCGATCTGAGATGTTCCTGATCTGCGGCGAAGCCCTCTACGACGTCTTTCCCTTGGCCGAGACGGCGACGGGCTTCACCCTCGATGCCCGCATCGGCGGCTCGCCCTTCAACGTCGCCGTCGGCCTCTCCCGTTTCGGGCGGCAGGCTGCTTTCTTCACCGGCCTCTCCAGCGATCCGTTGGGCCGCCGGCTGGAACGGGCTCTGGCAGAGGAGGGTGTCGATACCGGCTATCTCGTCCGCAAGCACAATCCCACCACCCTGGCGGTGGTCGGCCTCACCTCTGCCGGCGTGCCGCACTACACTTTTTACGGACACGACGCGGCCGACCGGGCGGTGACGACGGCCGACCTGCCGGCGTTGCCGACGGCGGTGAGCGGCCTGCACTTCGGCTCCTACTCGCTGGTGGTCGACCCCACCGCAACGGCCTTCCAGGCGCTGGCCGAGCGCCACGCCGCGCGCTGCCTGGTCTCCCTCGATCCCAACGTGCGGCTCAGCGTCGAGCCCGACGCCGCCCGATGGCGCCGCCGGGTCGAGGCCTTCTCGGAGGTCGCCGACCTGGTGAAGGTGAGCGACGAGGACCTGGAACTGCTGTTTCCCGGCGATGAGATCGAAAGCGCGGTCAGCCGCTGGCATTCCCGTGGCGTGCAGCTGGTGGTGGTCACCCGCGGCGCCCTGGGCGCTCTCGCTTCGCTGCGCGGCGAGGTCTTCGAGATGCCGGGCCGCAAGGTGGCGACCGTGGACACCGTCGGTGCCGGCGATACCTTCCAGGCGGCCCTCCTCTGCGGCCTCGAGGAACTCGGGCAGGCGACCAAGCAGGGCTTGGCGGCGCTTCCGCTCAATGCCTGCCGGCGGATTGTCGCCTTCGCCGTCGAGGCGGCGGCGGTTACCTGCACGCGTCGCGGTGCCGACCTGCCGCGCCGCAACGAGGTCCCGGCGCTCTAGGTACCGAAACCTAGCATAACTATTGATCATAGCATTATCGATCAAGAGTCGCGCCTTTCTCATTCCTGTTTAGTCGCCTGAGCTGATGCTGCATTGCAACATATGCAGAGAACGCACGGCTGAGCCGCTTTCAGCGCCCTTGTCGAAAGCATTGTTAGGACTACGTTTAAAGGAGTCATGCGAGAAGGCATCTTGCATCGCCAAGAATGCTGCAAAGCAAAATAACATCCTCGGGAGGGAGGCCTGATATCGATCGGCTCCGCGCCGCCGTCAAACCGGGCGCCGGCCGGGCAGAAGGAAGGTACTCCATGTCTATCATCGTGTCCCCCAGCAGCGCCGGCGGATTCGGCCCGGCCGAAGCGCTCTACCGGCTCACCGGTCTGGGTTATTTCAGCCGCGCAGCCCGCGTCAGCCGTGCCCGCTACGCCCGCACGCTGAGCGAGCTGGAGCAGATGTCGACCTTGGAGCTGGCCGAGCTCGGCCTGCACCGTTGCGACATCCGCCGCGTCGCCCGCGAGGCCGCCGCCGTCGGATGACGGCCACCCGACAAGCCTCTCGCATCGAAGCCGCCGCCGGACCCCTCCCGCGACGGCTTTTTTGGGCGTGCCAGTCCCTTGATCCGCCTGCTGCTCAGCTATCTATGGCGAATAGGTCTCCATAAGTACACGCGCAAATTTCGCGGAAAGCGGCGCTTGTCAGAACCTCGTCCTGGCCCAATAATGTGACCAAAGCAAATTGGTTCCATACGAACAGGTGAGATGTGTCGAGGGAAGAAAAGCCGACCCGGCGGAATTCCAGCCTGGCGCTCGAGCGCCTGCGCAGCATCGTCGACCGGCTTGAGCAGGACGGCCTGAGCCAGCTGCCCACCGAGCGCGAGCTGGCCGAGCAGATCGGCGTCGGCCGCCGTGCGGTGCGCCGGGCGCTCGAGGTTCTCGAGTCGGAGGGGCGCATCTGGCGGCGCCAGGGCGCGGGCACCTTCATCGGCGCCGAGCCGCACCAGCCGGAGCGTCATCTGAAGAAGCTGCCCGAGCTCAGCAACATGTTGGAGGTCATGGAGGTGCGCCTGCGCCTCGAGCCGGCGCTGGCCCAGCTCGCCGCCCTACGCGCCACACCTTCGGACGTCGCCTGGATGCGCAGCCTGGCCGGGAAGGTCGCGGCGGCCGACGACCTTGACGGCCGCGAGCTGTGGGACAGCGCGCTACACCGGGCAATCGCCGCCGTCGCCGGCAACACCCTCTTCCTGGCGCTCTTCGACGTGGTCGACCGGGTGCGCCAGGACGAGACCTGGCGCCACGTGCGCGAGGCCCTGCGCACCGAGGAACGCCTGACCCTCTATACTGCCCAGCACGACGAGGTGCTCGATGCCATCGAGCGGCGGGATCCGCTGGCGGCCGAAAGAGCCATGCGCCAGCATCTCCTGGCCTTGCAGGAGCGCTTGCTGATGCAGACCTCCGGGGCGCTGGCCGATGCCGGCTGAGGCGGCCAGCGCGCGCGCTGCGCCGCCGTTGCACGACGCCTTGCTGGCGGTCGAGAATCTCTCGCTGCGCCTGCAGGGCAACGTCGCCAACATCGTCGACGGCGTATCCTTTGGCATCGCTCCGCGCGAAACCCTCTGCATCGTCGGCGAGAGCGGCTGCGGCAAGTCGGTCACCGCGCTGGCGCTGATGGGACTGCTGCCGAAGCCGCCGATTGAGGTGGTTGGCGGCAGCGCCCACTTCGGCGGCCGCGACCTGCTGCAACTGCCGCCACGCCAGATGGGCGAGATCCGCGGCGATCGCATCTCCATGATCTTCCAGGAGCCGATGACCTCGCTCAATCCGGTCTACCGCATCGGCGATCAGATTGCCGAGGTGGTGCTGCGCCACCGCGCGGTTTCCCGCACGGCGGCCCGCGCCAGGGCGCTGGAGATGCTCGACCGGGTGCGGATCCCGGCCGCCGCGCAGCGCCTCGACGAGTATCCGCACCAGCTCTCCGGCGGCATGCGCCAGCGGGTGATGATCGCCATGGCGCTGGCCAACGACCCCGAACTGCTGATCGCCGACGAGCCGACCACGGCGCTCGATGTCACCATCCAGGCGCAGATCCTCGACCTTATCCGCGCGCTGCAGAAGGAGACCGGCACCGCACTCATGATGATCACTCACGACCTCGGCGTCGTCGCCGAGATCGCCGACCGGGTCGCCGTGATGTATGCCGGGCGCATCGCCGAGGAAGGGCCGGTCGATGCCATCTTCGACGATCCACAGCATCCCTACACCATCGGCCTGATGAGTTCGGTGCCCTCGCTCGATCGCCGCCAGGGTCGCCTCGCCACCATTCCCGGCATGGTGCCGACCATCGATGCCCTGCCTGCCGGCTGCCGCTTTGCGCCGCGCTGCCCCTTCGCCGCGCCGCCCTGCAGCGAGGGCGTGCCGGCGCTGCGCCGCCTCGGCCCCAACCACGCCGCTGCTTGCATCCACGCGCCGCTCGAGGCGACTTTTGCGGGGGCGGCCTCATGAGCGGGACGACCGCCAGGCCCGACATCATCCTGGAAGCGCGCGACGTCAGCCGCCACTTCGGCAACGCCGCCGCCTGGTTCCGCGAGAAGCAGGTGGTGCGCGCCGTCGACGGTGTGAGCCTTGCAGTACGCCGCGGCGAAACCCTGGCGGTAGTGGGCGAGAGCGGCTGCGGTAAGTCGACCCTGGCGCGCCTGCTGGTACGGCTGATCCGGCCGACAGCAGGTGAGGTGATCTACGAAGGCCGTGACATCGGTGTCCTCTCGGAGCGCGAGATGCGCGGCCTGCGCCGCGATCTGCAGTTCGTCTTCCAGGACCCTTTCTCCTCGCTCAACCCGCGCATGACTGTCGGCACCATCGTCGAGGAGCCGCTGCGGGTGCACGCCATGGGCTCCAAGGCCGAGCGCCGGCGCCGCGTCGGCGAACTGTTGCTGCGGGTCGGCCTGCGCCCGGACTTCGCCGACCGCTACCCGCACGAGTTTTCCGGCGGCCAGCGCCAGCGCATCGGCATCGCGCGGGCGCTGGCTAGCGGCCCCAAGGTGGTGATCGGCGACGAGCCGGTCTCGGCGCTCGACGTCTCGATCCAGGCGCAGGTCATCAATCTGCTGGAGGACCTCAAGGACGCCTTCGACCTGACGCTGATCCTGATCGCCCACGACCTCGCCGTGATCCGTCACATGAGCGACCGGGTTGCCGTAATGTACCTCGGCGAGATCGTCGAGCTGGCGGAGACCGCGGCGCTCTACGACCGCCCGCTGCATCCTTACACTCAGGCGCTGATGCGGGCGATCCCGGTGCCCTCGCCGCATCGCCGCGCCATGGACGTAGGACTGAGGGGCGACGTGCCCTCGCCCTTGGCGCCGCCTTCCGGCTGCCGCTTCCACACGCGTTGCCCGTTGGCGACAGCGCTCTGCGCTGAGAAGAAGCCGGCCTTCAGCGACACCGGCGCCGGCCGCTTCGTCGCCTGCCACCACTGGGAGCAGGCGGCCGAGGCGGCCTCGATTTCGCGCAGTGAACCGCTCCGCTCGGCCGCGGCCGAGCGTCGCTTCGCGCTGTACCGGGACAGAAGTGAACAACAGGAGAGGCTTCGGTCAGCTGCGGCTGCCGAGACCTAGTCAAAACGAAGAGGAGAACCGAACCATGCATAAAATCCTGCTTGCCACGCTGCTTGCTGGCAGCACCCTGGCATCGCCCGTCCTTACAACGCCCGTCCTGGCCGCCGACCTGCGCATCGGCCTGCAGGAGGATCCGGACGTGCTCGACCCGGATCAGTCGCGCACCTTCGTCGGCCGCATCGTCTATACCTCGCTTTGCGACAAGCTGATCGACATCACGCCGGATCTGAAGTTCATCCCACAGCTGGCGACCGCCTGGGCATGGTCGGACGACGGTTTGATGCTGACCATGGACCTGCGCGAGGGCGTCACCTTCCATGACGGCACGCCCTTCAATGCCGAGGCCGCAAAGTTCAACTTCGAGCGTTCGAAGAACCTGCCGGAGAGCCGGCGCAAGAGCGAGGTGCAGTCGATCGAGAGCGTCGCCGTCACCGGCCCCTACCAGATTCAGATAACGCTGGCCAGCCCTGACGCCACCTTGCTGGCGCAGATTGCAGACCGCGCCGGCATGATGGTCTCGCCGACCGCGGCCGAAGCGGCCGGCGCCGACTTTGCTGCCAAGCCGATCTGCGCCGGCCCGTACAAGTTCGTCGAGCGCATCCAGCAGGATCGCATCGTGCTGGAGAAGTTTGCCGACCACTGGAACGCTGATGCCTTCCACTTCGACAAGGTGACCTTCGTGCCGATCCCGGATACCACGGTGCGCCTCGCCAACCTGCGCTCCGGCGATCTCGACATGCTGGAACGCCTCGCCGCCACCGATGCCGGGGCGGTGAAGTCCGATCCTAAGCTGCAGTATGCCGAGGCTGTCGGCATCGGCTACCAGGCCATCACGGTGAACATCAACAACGGCGACCGGGCGAAGAACCCCTTCGGTGAGGACGCCCGTCTGCGCCAGGCCTTCGAGCTGGCGATCGACCGGGAAGCGCTGAACCAGGTGGTCTTCGAAGGCGCTTTCGCCGCGGGTAATCAACCCTTCCCGCCGAACAGCCCCTGGTACGACAAGGACATGCCGGTCCCGGCGCGCGACGTCGCCAAGGCCAAGGCGCTGATGAAGGAGGCCGGCTACGAGACCTTGGATCTCGAGGTACAGGTGGCCAACAATCCGGTGCAGACTCAGGTGATGCAGGTAGTTCAGGCAATGGTGGCGGAGGCCGGTTTCAAGGTCTCGCTGAAGTCGATGGAATTCGCTGCCCTGCTCGCCGACCAAAGCGCCGGCAATTATCAGGCCAGCCAAGTCGGCTGGTCGGGCCGCGTCGACCCGGACGGCAACCTCCACCAGTTCATGACCTGCAAAGGTGGCATCAACGACTCCAAGTACTGCAAGCCGGAGATCGACAGCCTGCTGGACGCCGCGCGCACCAGCATCGACGACGAGGCCCGCAAGGCGAACTACGATGCGGCGCGCGAGATCCTCGCCAACGACCTGCCGATCATCTACCTCTACCACCCGACCTGGATCTGGGCGCTTGACCAGAAGGTCGAGGGCTTCGTCGCCTACCCGGACGGCATGATTCGGCTGGAAAACGTGAAGTTCAAATCGTGAGGTGTCGGGGGCCGGCAGTCCGCCGGCCCCCTCTCTCCATCCCTTTCGGATCTGACCCATGCTGTCCTACATCGCCCGCCGGCTCGCCATCGCGGTGCCCACCCTTGTCCTGGTGTCGATCTTCGTCTTCACCTTGCAGAAACTGCTGCCGGGCGATCCCGCACTGGTCATGGCCGGCGAGGACCGCGATCCGGCGGCCATCGCGTTCATCCGCGAGAAGTATCACCTGAACGAACCCATCCTCGTCCAGTACGCCTACTGGATGAAGGGGCTGCTGCAGGGCGACATGGGCGTCTCCCTCAGGACCAGCCAGCCGGTGCTGCGCCTCATCGGTGACAAGCTGCCTGTCACCATCCAGCTCGCCGTCATGGCCTTCGTGATCGCCTTCGTAATCGGTGTGCCGGCTGGCATCCTCTCGGCGGTGAAGAAAGGCACGATGATCGACTACGGCGCCAATATCGTGGCGCTCTCCGGCCTCTCCGTGCCGAATTTCTGGCTCGGCATCATGCTCATCCTGCTGGTCTCGGTGAACCTCGGCTGGTTGCCGGCTTCTGGCTACGAATCGCCCTTCGTCGATCCCTTGCGCTCGCTGCAGACCATGATCATGCCCGCCTTCGTGCTCGGCACGTCGCTGGCGGCGACTCTCATGCGGCATACGCGCTCCGCCATGCTTGGGGTGATGAAGTCGGACTATGTGCGCACCGCGCGGGCCAAGGGCGTGCGCGAGCATGCCGTCATCGTCAAGCATGCCTTCCGCAACGCGCTGCTGCCCATCGTGACCCTGAGCGCGCTGCTATTCGGCGAACTGCTGGGCGGCGCCGTGCTGACCGAGCAGATCTTCACCATCCCCGGTTTCGGCAAGCTCATCGTCGACGCCGTCTTCACCCGCGACTATGCCGTCGTGCAGGGCGTGGTGCTCTGCGCGGCGGTCGGCGTCATCCTCATCAACCTGATAGCTGACGTGCTCTACTTCGTGGTCAACCCGCGCATGAGGAGCACGCTGTGAGCGCGACCACCGACGCCGTGCTGCCGGCAGCGGGGAGCTACCGCAGCGGCAGCCGGGCCTGGCACAAGCTGAAGTCGAACAAGAGCGCGCTCTTCGGCTTCATCATCGTCACCTTCTTCATCGGTATCGCACTGCTCGCGCCGATCCTGCCGATCGCTGATCCGGCAGCGACCGACTGGTCGGCGGTGCGCAAGGCGCCCTCGCTGGACCATCTCATGGGCACCGACGAGATCGGCCGCGACAACTTTTCGCGCATGATCTGGGGCGCGCGGGCGTCGCTCGTCGCCGGCGTCATCTCCGTGGTCATGGCCGTCGCCCTCGGCGTGCCCTTCGGCCTCATCGCCGGCTACTTCGGCGGCTGGATCGACCAGTGCATCTCACGTGTTACCGACGCGCTGCTGGCGATGCCTTTCCTCATCCTGGCCATCGCCCTGGCAGCTTT
Source organism: uncultured Pelagibius sp. (assembly GCA_964472095.1). Taxonomy (GTDB): domain Bacteria; phylum Pseudomonadota; class Alphaproteobacteria; order Kiloniellales; family Kiloniellaceae; genus Pelagibius. The sequence goes on along the minus strand of CAYYIV010000005.1, from coordinate 99,943 downwards.
CCTCGGGCCGAGCCTGACCAACGCGATGATCGCCATCGGCCTCTCGGCCATGCCGATCTTCATCCGCCTGACCCGCGGCCAGGTGCTCAGCGTGAAGACCGACGACTATGTCGAGGGTGCGCGTGCCATCGGCCTGACCGACCCCGCCATCATCCTGCGCTACATCCTGCCGAACGTCTTCGCGCCGATTCTGGTGCAGGCCACGCTTACCATCGCCACCGCCATCATCCTGGAGGCGGCGCTCTCCTTCCTCGGCCTCGGCCAGCAGCCGCCGGCACCGAGTTGGGGCTCGATGCTGAACGTGGCTAAGAATTTCCTCACCCAGGCCCCTTGGTTGGCCTGGTGGCCCGGGGCGGCGATCTTCCTCGTTGTGCTCGGCTTCAACCTGCTGGGCGACGGGCTGCGCGATGCCCTCGACCCGCGCGAAACCTGAACAGACAGACTATCGCCCAACATCAAACAGCACCTGAAAAGGGACGCGAAGTGTCCAGTTTTACAACACGGCCGGAGATCACCGGCACTTTCGGTGTCGTCACCTCGACCCACTGGATCGCCAGTGCCGTCGGCATGTCGATGCTGGAGCGCGGCGGCAACGCCTTCGACGCGGCCGTCGCCACAGGCTTCACGCTGCAGATCGTCGAGCCGCACCTCAACGGTGCCGGCGGCGACATGCCGGCGATTCTATACAGCAAGGCGAAGGACAGGGTCGAGGTGATCTGCGGCCAGGGCCCGGCCCCGGCCAAGGCGACCATCGCGCACTACCTCTCGGAAGGGCTCGACCTCATTCCGGGCTCGGGCCTGCTGGCCACGGTGATCCCCGGCACCTTCGATGCCTGGATGCTGATGCTGCGCGACTACGGCACCCTCAGCCTGCGCGAGGTGCTGGAGCCGGCGGTCTACTACGCCGAACACGGTCATCCGCTGCTGCCCCGCGTCGCCGAGACCATCGCGGAGATGGCCGAGTTCTTCCAGGAGGAATGGCCGAGCTCCGCCGCGACCTGGCTCCCCGGCGGGTCGGCGCCGGCGGCGGGCAGCCTGTTCCGCAATCCGGTGCTGGCACAAACCTGGAAGCGCCTGATCCGCGAGTCCGAAGCCGCGGCAAACCGGGAGGCCGGCGTCGAGCGGGCGCGCGATGCGTTCTACCGCGGCTTCATCGCCGAGGCGATCGACGGATTCTTCCGCAGCGCCGAGGTGATGGACGCCAGCGACAGCCGTCACAAGGGCGTGCTGACTGCCGACGACCTCGCCGGCTACCGGGCCGAGGTCGAGAATCCGCTCACCTTCGACTACCACGGCTGGACCGTGGCCAAGACGGGTCCCTGGGGCCAGGGCCCGGTGTTGCTGCAGTCGCTGGCCCTGCTCAAGGGCTTCGACTTGGCCGGGCTCGACCCCTGCGGTGCGGACTTCATCCACCTTGTGGTTGAGGCGATGAAGCTCGCCTATGCCGACCGCGAGATCTACTACGGCGATCCGAAGTTCTCCCCGGTGCCGATGGAGCACCTGCTGTCGGCAGCCTACAACGACACCCGTCGCGGGCTGATCTCAGAGCGGGCCTCCTACGACCTGCGCCCCGGCAGGGTGCCGGGCTACGAGGAGCAGCTCGCCCGCACCACCGCGGTCATCGAGGCCGCCGGCATCTCGACCACCGGTGTCTACGAGCCGACCATGGCGCACCTCTCGGAAAAGCGCGGCGACACGGTGCACCTCGACATCATTGACCGCTGGGGTAACATGGTCGCGGCGACGCCCTCGGGCGGGTGGCTGCAGTCCTCGCCGACGGTGCCGGAGCTTGGCTTCCAGCTCAACTCGCGCGGCCAGATGTTCTGGCTGACCGAAGGGCTGCCGACCTCGCTGGAGCCGGGCAAGCGGCCGCGCACCACGCTGACGCCGAGCCTCGCCCTCTTCGAGGGGCGCCCGACGCTGGCCTTCGGCACCCCGGGCGGCGACCAGCAGGATCAGTGGCAGCTGCCCTTCTTCCTGCGCCACGTCCACCACGGCCTCAACCTGCAGGAGGCGATCGACCTGCCGCTGTTCCACACCACTCACTTCCCGGCATCCTTTTATCCGCGCCAGCGCCAGCCCGGCCACATCATGGTCGAGCGCAATGTCGGGGCGGCGACGCTCTGCGGGCTGCGCCAGCGCGGCCACGACGTGGAGGAGGCGGAGGAGTGGAAGGTCGGTCGACTCACCGCCGCGAAGCGTGAGGCCGACGGGCTGCTGAAGGCTGCGGCGACGCCGCGCCTGATGCAGGCCTACGCCGCCGGCCGCTAATCGTTAGGGAGGTACCGGAATGACCTACTCCATCGTGGCCCGCGATCCGGCGACCGGCGACTTCGGTATCGCCGTAGCCAGCCGTTTCTTTGCGGTGGGGGCGCTGGTGCCCCATCTGTGCGGTGGTGCCGGTGCCGTCGCCACTCAGGCCTTCGTCAGCCCGCTCTATGGCACCGACGGCATCGCGCTGCTTGCCGAGGGGGCCTCTGCCGAGGAGGCGCTGCGGGCGGTGACCCGACGCGACGAAGGCCGGGCCTCACGCCAGGTCCACATGATCGACGCCACGGGGAGCAGCGCCGCCTTTACCGGCGACAAATGCATCGACTGGGCCGGGCACCTGGTGGGGCAAGGCGTTTCCGTGGCCGGCAACATGCTGGCCGGACCCAAGGTCATCGGAGCGACCCTCGAGGCCTACGAAGACAACCGGGACCTGCCGCTGGCGGAGCGGCTGATGACGGCGATGGAGGCCGGCGAGCGGGAAGGTGGCGACAAGCGCGGCAGGCAGTCGGCGGCGCTGAAGATCGTGCAGGGAGAGGCCTATCCATGGCTCGACCTCCGCAGCGACGACCATGCCGATCCGCTGGCCGAGCTGCGGCGGCTCTATGCCGTTGCGCAAGAGCGCTTTATGCTCTTCGCAGAGCTGCTGCCCACCTCTGACAACCCCTCGGGCCAGCTCGACCGCAGCGAGATCGACCGCAGGATCGCCGCAGTCGAGGCGGAAATGCGTGCGGAAGGCCGGTCTTCGGCCTCCTTCGCCGCCGCGCCGGCGGAGCGCTGAACGGCGTTTCGCGGCGCGACCGAGTCGCATTTGGCGAGTCGGTTGCCTCTAGGTGCCCGATTGGTTGGAAATTGGTCGCCAATGAAAACAATATAATTCAATAAATTAGTGGATTGGTTGAAAATCAATTGCACCCAATGGATTATTGGTTAAAGTTTGCTCCAAGGCTGATCCCGGGCAGTGAGGTCGCGCTCAGACGTTGCTCCCGGACCGAAGCGAAAAACACGAATGGGAGGAAAACATGCCTGAGTTCAAGACCACCCGTCGCCGGTTCCTTGCAGGAACGTCGGCTGTTGCCGGCGCGACTCTGTTGACTGGTGCACTCAGCCGCCCCGCCTGGGCGGCCTTTCCGGAGCGCAATCTCGAAATCCTGATCCCGACGGCGGAGGGTGGTGGCGCCGACCGTGACATCCGCGTCTTCACCTCGGTGTGGAAGAACCATATCGACGCCGGCTTCGAATACGCTTTCTTCCCCGGTGCCGCCGGCCAGGTCGGCTACGAGGTTTACGTCGGCCGCCGCGAGCCCGATTGTTACAGCCTGCTGTTCGCCAACATGGGCCCGGAAGTGATCATGCAGGCGCTGCAGAAGCCGCCGGTCAAGCTGGGCCAGGATTTCATCTACTTCAACCAGATCTCCTCGGAGGTCATGTCGCTCTTCGTGGCGGCAAGCTCCCAGTTCGAGAGCATCGAACAGTTGGTCGACGAGGGCAAGAAGCGCCCCGTGACCATTGCCGTCAGCCGTATGCCACATCCGGCCTCGATCGGCTGCCTGGCGCTGGCGGAGGCCACCGGCGCCAACTTTCAGCTGGTGCCCTATGGTGGCGGCAATCCTTCGGCCATGGCCGCGGTCACCGGCGAGGTCGACGCCTGCGCCCTGCCGCTCGCCAACCCGATCAAGCTCGGCGAGCAGGTTCGCGTCCTCACCACCTTTGGCAAGAACCCCGCCCCGGCGGAAACCGGCAACGCGCCGGCCGTGAACGCGGTCTTCGGCACCAGCCTGCCCGAGCTGACCTCATCGCGCGGGTTCGGCCTGCACATGAAGGCGATCGAGCAGTATCCCGACCGCTTCGAACTCATCAGGTCGAGCATGGCGAAGGTAAAGGACGATCCGGCCTATCCGGAAGCGGTGCAAAAGGCGGGCCTGCCGACCGCATTCATCGATTTCGGCGATCAGAAGATGGCCATGGATGCCGCCGAGGGGACCCTCGAGCTGGCTGCCAAGTACGAAGCGCTGCTGACCGGCAAGTAGCCCTAAGCGTCGGATTCCCTGAAGAAACCTCTGTAGCGGGTGCGGCGGCCGCAAGGCCGCCCGCCCGCCGAGGTTGATCGAGGTGCCCATGGACGACGAACACGAAGAAAAGCATCCCTACCGCAAGGGCATCGGTGCCGATCTCATCCTGCCGCTGATGGCCGCCGCCTACGCGGCCTACTACGTCTACACCATCAGGGAATTCCCGTGGGAAGCCCAGATGAACGGCACCTTCATCGCGGCGATGATCTGGCTGCTGGTCGCGGCCCTGCTGGTGCGTACCGTCCTGCGGCTGCGACGCGGCGAGGTGACGCTGCGCGCTACCGGGATCACCACGCCGCGGGGCAAGCTGGTGGTGCGCGCCCTCTTCGTCGCGCTGACGGCGGGCAATATCCTGCTGATGCCCTGGCTCGGCTTCACGCTGACGGTGGTGCTGTTCCTCGCTTCGTCTATGTGGCTGCTCGGCGTGCGTTCCTTGAAGCCGCTGATCCTGATCCCCTTGCTGGCCGGCAGCGTCGGCTACGTCTTCTTCATCGTGGCTCTCGACACGCGCCTGCCCAAGGGCCCGATCGAGCTGCTGCTGCAGTGGCTGTTCTAGGCGAGGCTCCGGGCAATGGATATCGGTTTTGACTTCTTCTGGCAGCTCTTCGCCCACTCATTCAGCCTCTGGTGGGTGATCGTTCCTGCGGTGATCCTCGGCATCATCATGGGCGCTATCCCCGGCTTTGCCGCGCATAACACCATCATCATCCTGCTGCCCTTCACCCTGGCGGTGAACGTGGAGATTGGCCTCACCTTCATGATCGCCCTCTATGCCGCCTCGCATCTCGGCGGCGGCATTCCGGCCATCCTGGTGAACATTCCCGGCACCGGCGGCGCCGCGGCGACCACGCTGGACGGCCATCCCATGGCACAGCAGGGCCGCGGCCAGCAGGCGCTGGTGCTCTGCTTCTTCGCCTCGGTCTTCGGCGGCCTCATCACCTCGATCATCACCCTCTTCGCCATGCCCTACCTGGCGCGCGTCGGCTATTACATGCACAGCGTCGAGATGGTCGTCGTCATGCTGTTCGGCCTGACGCTGATCGCCGTGATCGCGGCCCAGGACACGCTGAAGGGCCTCATCGCCGGCTTCTTTGGGCTCATCCTCGGCGCCATGGGGGCGGACCACATCTACGCCGCGCCGCGCGGCACCTTCGGCTTTCTGGAGCTGTTCGACGGCGTGCCGCTGATCCCGGCGCTGATCGGCCTCTTCGCGCTCTCCGAAGCTTTCGTGATGATCGAGCAGGAGACGATTCTCAACCGCTCCGGCCAGGAGCGCATGCAGAAGGCGACCTGGAAGGACGCTATCGACGGCCTGCTCCAGGCGATGAAGCATTGGTGGGAGGTGATCTGGACCTCGATCATCGGGCTGGTGATCGGTGTCACCCCGGGCGCCGGCGCCTCGATCGCCGCCTTCGTCGCCTACCAGCAGTCGCGGGTCTTCTCCAAGACGCCGGAGAAGTACGGCACCGGCCATCCGGCCGGCGTGATCGCGCCGGAGGCCGCGAACAACGGCGTCACTTCCGGCACCCTGGTGCCGCTGCTGGCACTCGGTATACCGGGCGGCAGCACCGCCGCGGTCATGCTCATCGTATTGCAATACCACGCCGTACCGCTGGGGCCGCGACTCTTCATCGAAAGCCCCGAGCTCGCCTACGGCGTCTTCATGTCGATGGTGGTCGCCTACATCTTCATGATCGCGGCCATCCTGCCGATGGCGCGCTACATGTCGCGGGTGACGCTGGTGCCGACCAAATTCCTGGCACCGCTGATCACCACCTTCGTCATCGTCGGCGCCTTCGCGCCGCGCGAATACCTCTTCGATATGTGGCTCGCGCTGGCCTTCGGCCTCATCGGCTACATTGCCCGCAAGACTGGGTACCATGTGGCGGCGATCCTCATCGGCGTCATCCTCGGCCCGCTGGTCGAGCAGTCCTACCTTCGGGCGCTCAGGATCGGCGGCGGCGACCCTCTGGTGCTGTTCTCCTCGACGCTGGGCAACATCCTCTGGGCGATGCTGTTCATTTCCATCGCACTGCCCTACCTCAACGCCTGGCGCAAGCGCCGGGGCCACACGCGGGCGCGTGAGGCTTAAGTCAGCACTTCCTGCTAGGGAATGAAAAGGTCATGGAGCAACGCAGTCTCGGCAAGCAAGGTCTGAAGGTCTCCGCCCTTGGTCTCGGGTGCATGGGCATGACGCAGATCTACGACAAGCCGGACCCGGACGAGGCAGCGCGCACGGTCCAGGCGGCGATCGACGCCGGGATCACCATGATCGACACGGCGGACGCCTACAACGGCGGCAAGAACGAGGAGCTGGTCGGCCGGGCGCTGGCCGGCCGCCGCGACAAGGTGGTGCTGGCGACCAAGTTCGGCAACGTCCGCCTGGCCGACGGCACGCGCACGGTGAACGCCAGGCCGGAATACGTCGCCGAAGCCTGCGAAAAGTCTTTGAAGCGCCTCGGCGTCGAGACCATCGACCTCTTCTACCTGCACCGCATGGATCCTTCTGTGCCGATCGAGGAAACTGTCGGGGCCATGGCGAAGCTGGTGAGCGACGGCAAGGTCCGCTTCCTCGGCCTCTCGGAGGCCGGAGCCAAGACCATCGAGCGGGCCAACGCGACCCATCCGATCGCCGCGCTGCAGACCGAGTACTCGCTGGCGACGCGCGACGTCGAGGCGGAGATCCTGCCGACCTGCCGGAGGCTCGGCATCGGCTTCGTCGCCTATGCGCCGCTGTCGCGCGGCCTGCTGACCGGGCGCTACAAGGCCCAGGGCGACTTGGCGGAGAGCGACCGGCGCAATGACATGCCGCGTTTCAAGAGCGGAAACATCGACCGCAATGTCGCGCGCCTGGCGCCTCTGGCGGCGATTGCCGAGGCAAAAGCCCGCTCGCAGGCGGCGGTGGCCATCGCCTGGCTGCTGGCGCAGGGTGAGGACGTGGTGCCGCTGCCCGGCTGCTCGCGCCGCGCCAGCCTCAAGGACTGCCTCTCGGCGCTCGATGTGCAGCTGACGACTGAGGAAGTGGCGAGCCTTTCGCAGGCCTTTCCCGTCGGCGCCCTGGAGGGTACTCGCTACCCCGAAAAGCAGATGGCCCGTCTCGGCATCTAATTTCAGGTAGTGGTCGCCTCGCGCAGGCAGGCGATCAGCGCCGACTTCCTCTCGAAGCCGATGCCCGGCGCGTCGGGCAGCGGAATGCGGCCGTTCTCCACCCTGGTGTCGTCGGCGAAGCCGCCGAAGGGTGCGAAAACCTCCGGGTAGGACTCGTTGCCGCCGAGCTTCAGGCCCGCGGCGATATTGAGGGACAGCTGGTGGCCGCCGTGCGGCACGATGTTGCGGCTGGTAAAGCCGTAGTCGCCGATCAGCGCCAGGGTGCGCAGGTACTCGACGAGGCCGTAGCTGAGCGCGCAGTCGAACTGCAGCCAGTCGCGGTCCGGGCGCAGGCCGCCGTGGCGCAACAGGTTGCGCGCGTCCTGGTGGGAAAACAGGTTCTCGCCGGTCGCCATGGGTCCGCTGTAGTGCCCGGCGAGTTCGGCCTGCAGGGCGTAGTCGAGCGGATCGCCCGCCTCCTCGTACCAGAACAGCTTGTAGGGCTCCATCGCTTCGGCGTAGGCGATCGCGGTCTCGAGGTCGAAGCGCCCATTCGCGTCCACTGCCAGGCAGCGGCCTTCGCCGACCACCTCCAGCACCGCCTCGATGCGTTTGATGTCGTCCTCCAGCGGGGCGCCGCCGATCTTCATCTTCACGACTTCGTAACCCATGCCGCGGTAGCGGCGCATCTCTTCCTGCAGGGCCGAGTTGTCCTTGCCCGGGTAGTAGTAGCCACCGGCGGCGTAGACGAAGACGCTGTCGTCGACCGTGCCGTCGCCCTCGGTGTCGGCGAGGTAGCGATAGAGCGGCACGCCGGCGATCTTGGCCACGGCGTCCCACACCGCCATGTCGACCACGCCCACTGCCACCGAGCGCTCGCCGTGTCCGCCCGGCTTCTCGTTGGACATCATGGTGGCCCAGATCTTGCGCGGGTCGAGGTTGTCGCCGGCGTCGTTCAACAGGTCGGCCGGATCAGCCTCCTTGAGGCGCGGCAGGAAGCGCTCGCGCAGCAGGCCGCTGGCCGCGTAGCGGCCGTTGGAGTTGAAGCCGTAGCCGACGACTGGCTTGCCGTCGCGCTGCACGTCGGTCACCACGGCAACCACACTGGCGGTCATCTTCGAGAAGTCGATGTAGGCGTTGCGGATCGGCGAGGAGATCGGAACCACGGTTTCTCGGATGTCGACGATGCGCATGAGGCGGCCTTTTGCTTGCTGGAGGAAGGAGAGAGCTAATTCTAGGCGTCGACCCGGGTTTCGCGCCAGGCGTCGCGGTCGAGGGTGAGGCCGAGGCCCGGTCTGTCGGGGATGGTGAGCCAGCCGTTCTCAGGCTGCGGCGCGTCGGTGAAGAGGGTCTCGCCGACCGCCACCATGCCGAGGTGCCACTCGACGATCCAACCGTTCATCATGCCGGCCAGGAGGTGCATGTTGAACAGCGGCCAGCCGCCGCCGTTGGCGATCGGCAGGTTGTAGATCTGCGCCAGGTGGGCGACCTTGCGTGCTTCTGTGTAGCCGCCGCAGTAGGTGACGTTGGGCTGCAGGATGTCGACCGCCTGGTGCTCGACGAACTCGCGCAGGCGCCAGCGGTGGCCCTCCATCTGGCCTGCGGCCAGGGGGATCTTGGTGGAGCGTCGGAGGTCGGCGAGCGCGCGGGCGTCGTTCTGCTGCAGCGGCTCCTCGAACCAGGTGAGGTTGCAGTCCTCGATCTCGCGGCAGAGGTACTTGGCCTCCACCGGAGTGAAGAGGTAGTTGGCGTCGATCATCAGGTCGACATCGTCGCCGACGGCCGCGCGGATCGCGCGCACGCGCCGGGCATCCTCGCGCCAGCCGCCCTTGTCGACAGCGACTACGGATTTCAGGGCGGTGAAGCCGTTCTTCACGTGCAGGCGTGCCGCCTCGCCCAGCAGGTCGAGGTCGTACTGCGGAAAGCCGAAGGTGCAGTAGGCGGGCACTCTCTGGCGTGCATTGCCGAGCAGGGCGGCGATAGAGCGGCCCTCGGCCTTGCCCATGATGTCCCAGATCGCGATGTCGAGGCAGGAGAGCGCCATGGAGACCGTCCCGGTCATCGCGCGCGGATTGAGCCGGCGCCAGACCTTCTGGTGGATCGCCTCAATGTCGCGCGGGTCCATGTCGCGCACCACGGGCAGCACGTGCTCGTGCAGGGCGGCGATCACCGATTTGGCGAGAAAGTGGCCGGTCAGGCCGTAGCCGACGTGGCCCTCGTCGGTCTCCACCTCGCAGAACACGAAGTGCGTCTGCTCCTCGCGGCCGTAGCCCTGGACGCGGCCGTCCAGCAGCGGAATGGTGATGGAAAAGCCGTGGAGGCTCGCTCGGATGTCCTTGATTTTCATCGACCTCTCCAATCCTGGGCTTGCCGAACAATCGGAGAAGCCCGTATGATTGTCAACAATTGACAACACGAAAATGGAGCTTTTTTGCCATGGTCTCAGACGCCTCGGCCGCCGCCGATCTTCTGCCCGGATTCGAGGTCCGGCGCTTTCAGACCGCCGGGGCCGAGATCAACGCTGCCGTCGGCGGCGAGGGGCCACCGCTGCTGCTTCTGCACGGCAATCCGCTGACCCATGTGAGCTGGCATCAGGTCGCCCCGGCGCTGGCGCGCGACTACACCGTGGTGGCCCCGGACCTGCGCGGCTATGGCGACAGCGCCAAGCCGGCCGGCGGCGGGGACCATGCCGCCTACTCGTTCCGCACCATGGGCGAGGACAATTTCGAGGTCATGCGCCAGCTCGGCTTCGAGCGCTTTCCGGTGGCCGGCCACGACCGCGGCGCCCGGGTAGCCTTCCGCATGGCGCTCGACCGCCCGCAGGCGATCGAGCGGGTGGCCGCCCTCGACATCGTGCCGACCTATCATGTGCTGACCCAGGTCTCGCTCGGCTGGGGGCTGGAAAGCTACCACTGGTTCTTCATGGCCCAGAAGGCGCCCTTCCCGGAGAAGCTGCTGACCGCCGACCTCGACTACTACATCGATTACAAGCTGAACAAGAAGGGGGTCGGACTGTCGATCTTCGACCCTCGCGCCATGGCCGAGTACAAGCGCTGCACCACACCGGCGCAGATACACGCGGTCTGCGAGGATTATCGCGCCACCGTCGGCATCGACTTCGACATGGACAAGGCCGACTTCGGCAAGCGCAAGCTCGCTTGCCCGGTCCTGGTCATCTGGGGCTCGAACAGCCACTGCGGTCGCCACTTCAAGCCGCTGGAGGCCTGGTCCGAATGGGCCGACGACCTGCGCGGCTTCGTGGTGCCGACCGGCCACTATCCGGCCGAGCAGCGGCCGGATCTGATCCTCGACGCCTTCCAGGCTTTCTTCGCCGGCCAGGAGCCGAAGGAGCCGCAAGCGTGAGCCGTGAGATTTCCGCCGCGGCAGCGAAGTCCCTGGTCCATGACGGGGCCGAGATCGCCTTTCTCGACCTCCGTGAGGCGGGTGAGTTTGGCGACGGGCACCCGCTCTTTGCCATTCCCTGTCCCTATAGCACCCTGGAGGCGCGCATCGCCGCCCTGGTGCCGCGGCGCGACGTGCGGGTGCTACTGATCGACGGCGGCGACGGCGTCGCGGAGCGCGCGGCGGCCGTGCTGAAGGAACTCGGCTACGGCAATGTACTGTGGATCGAGGGTGGTACGCCGGCCTGGGCGGTGGCGGGTTACACCCTCTTCCAGGGTGTCAACGTACCTTCTAAGACCCTCGGCGAACTGGCCGAGCACGCCTGGCACCCGAGTACCGTCGATGCAGCGACGCTGAAGAGCTGGCAGGATGAGGGGCGCAAGTTTCGCCTTTTCGACGCCCGGCCGCCGGCGGAGTACGCCAAGCTGCGCGTGCCGGGCGCCGTCTGCCTGCCCAACGGCGAGCTCGCGCACCGCTTCCCGGCGGCGGTGACCGATCCGGCGGCGCCGGTAGTGGTCACCTGCGCAGGACGCACCCGCGGCATCGTCGGCGTGCTGGGCCTTCGCCTCGCCGGCATCGAGGCGCCGGTCTATGCGCTGGAGAACGGCACCCAGGGCTGGCAGCTGGCGGGCTTCCAGCTCGAGCGCGGCAACCGTGCGGCGCCTTACCCGGCGCTCGATGCCATCGCCGCCGCCGCGACCGAGGCCCGCGCCGAAGCGCTGCTCGCTGACCGCGGCATCGCCACCTTCGGCCATGAGGAGATCGAATCCTGGCGGGCCGACGGCAGCCACACCACCTATCTCTTCGACCTGCGCACGCCGGAGGAGATCGCCGCCGATCCGGCACCGGCCTTCCAGCCGGCGCTTTCCGGCCAGCTGGTGCAGGCGACCGATCAATGGGTCGGCGTGCGTCATGCGCGTCTGGTGCTGCTCGACGACCTCGGCCTGCGCGGGGCCATCGCGGCCTTCTGGCTGCGCCAGCTCGGCTACGAGGTCGCCGTCGCGCGCCTCGACGACGCGCTGCGTACGCTCGCCCCTGCGGCCGGCGCGGCACCGTTGCCTCCGGTCGCCTCCATCGCCGCGGCCGAGGCCCTGGCGGCTGCGAGCGAGCGGCGCGGGTGTTTCGTCGACCTGCGCGGCTCTTTGGCCTATCGGGAAAGCCATGTCGCCGGGGCGCTCTGGGGCATCCGCCCGCGGCTCGGCCGGCTCGGGCTCGACCCGGGTCAGCCGGTCTATCTCATCGGCGCGGATGAGGTGACGGCAACGGCGGCCAAGGACCTTGCTGCCTTCGGCTTTGCCGCGGTCTACGCCGTTGCGGGGGGGCAAGCTGCCCTGACGGCAGCGGGCGCGGCACTTGAGGTCAGCCCGGAGGTGCCGTTATCCGAGGAAGCCATCGACTTTCTGTTCTTTGTGCATGATCGCCACGACGGCAATCTCGAGTCTTCGCGCCGCTACCTGGCCTGGGAGCAGGGCCTCATCGCCCAGCTCGATGCCGCCGAACGGGCCGCCTTCGTGCTCTCCGACAGGCTGGCCTGACCGCGTAACCCGTCAGGAACCGATCTCATCGGCAATCAGCGCGGCGGTAAGCCGCTTGCGCCGCCAGCGGGTGAAGGCGGTCAGCCCGATGGAGAGGAACATCAGCGCAAAGATGAGGACGGCGCCGGGGCGCTCCAGCAGGTAGCCGAGGTCGCCGCGGCTGATCTGCCAGGTGCGCAGCAGGTTCGCCTCCAGGAGGCTGCCCAGCAGCAGGCCGACTACGACGGCGGCAACGGGGTAGTGGTAGCGCACCATGGCCCAGCCGACGATCGCGAAGACGACGAGGGTGATCGGGCCGGCGAGTGAGCCTTCGATGGCGTAGGAGCCGAAGGTGGAGACCACCAGCACGCTGGGAATCAGGAAGCGCAGCGGCACGCGCACCACGGCGCTGGCCGCGTAGACGAAGGCCAGGCCGACGAACAGCAGCAGGATCGCCTGGGCGAAGTTCGAGAAGATGATCGCGTAGACCACATCTTTATTGTTGGCGATGAAGCTGGGCCCGCCGACGATGTTGTGCATGGCGAAGGCGGCCAGCAGGATCGCCGTGGCGCCGCCGCCGGGAATGCCGAGCGCCAGCATGGTCGCCATGGCGCCGCCCTCGGAGCTGGAGTTGGCGGCCTCGGCGGCGATCACGCCCTTGGGGTTGCCCTGGCCGAAGGTATCGCCATCCGGCGCGTTGCGCTTTGTCTCGGCGTAGGAAATCAGGTTCGAGATCGACGAACCGACACCGGGAATGGAGCCGACGATGACACCGATGGTGGCGCCGCGGAAGATGATCGTGGGATAGGACAGTGCGAGCTTCACGCCTTCGAGGATGCGGGCGAAGCTGATCTTGCGGTCGGCTTCGTCTTCGATGAGGTAGTGGGTGTTGATGAGGTTCAGCAGCTGGCTGGCGGCCAGCAGGCCCATCATCGCCGGGATCGTCGGGATGCCGTCGAGCAGCCAGGGCACGCCCATGGTGCCGCGCACGTAGCCGGCGGTGTTCATGCCGACGGTGCCGAGCAGCACGCCGAAGACGCCCGCCAGCAGGCCGCGCCATAGCGAACTGCCTGCCAGCGAACCCAGCAGCAGCATGCCCCAGACCGCGATGGCGAACATCTCCAGCGGCCCCATCTTCAGCACCACGGCGGAGACCGGCGCGATGATGAAGAGCAGCAGCACGTAGCTGGACAGCGTGCCGATGACGGAGGCGGCCAGCGCCACGCCGAGGGCTTGGTTGTGGCGGCCCTGACGCGCCATGGGATAGCCGTCGAAGGTGGTGGCGACGGCGGAGGAGGTGCCGGGAATGTTCATCAGCACGGCGGGCACGGAGCCGCCGAAACCCGCGCCGGTGTAGATCGAGGTAAGGAAAATGATCGCCGGCAGGAAGTCCATGTAGAGCGTCACCGGCAGGAAGATCGCCATCGCCATGGTGATGGAGATGCCCGGCATGGCGCCGAAGAACAGGCCGATGAGCAGGCCGGGGATCAGGTAGACCCAGGCAATGTAGGAGGACGACAGGATCGACAGCGCGTCGCCGATGGCGGTGAGATCGAGCATCGCGGCCGTCAGAGCACGCGCAGCGGGAAAGGATAGGGCACCAGCAGCTGGTAGCCGTAGACGATGGCGGCCGTGAAGGCAGCGCTGTAGACGGCGATGAGCCAGAGCTTGCGTTCGCCGCAGATGTAGATGCCGAGGGCGACGAAGACGAAGGTCGCGACGTCGAAGCCGACAGTCTCCAGCGACAGCGCGAAGGCGCTGAAGGCGCTGGCCAAGGCGGCGATCTTGCCGAGGTCGCGCCAGCTATCCTTGGGTGCCGCTGCCTCGGCCTTACCCTCCACCTTGATTTCGGCTTCCCCTTCCCCTTCCTCCGGCTTGCGCCGGAAGCACTGGGGCAGCACCACGGCGGCGAGGATCAGGGCGATGATCGCGGCCGGTTCGACCAGCAGAAGGTTGTTGATCCTGAGGGAAGTGGCGCGCGCATCCAGCAGGTAGGCGGTGACCACGCCGCAGATCAGCAGAAGCAGCGCCAGATGCCCCCAGTCCACCACCCGGCGCGTCTTGCGATCCTTCATCCGTGCCTCACGCTATGAACGTCCCGGTTTGCTCATCTTGGCCCGGTTTCCAGGGCCTGAAAATCAGCAGGCGCCAGCCGGGGCCGGCGCCTGCCGAGTATACCTCGAGGCGCGAGGTTCAGGTGCCTTTGAGCAGGTCGATGTGGGCGGCCATCACCTTTGCGGTGTTGCCCAGCGCCCTGTTGGAGCTGTCCGGCCCGAGCCAATCAGTCGCCAGTTGCTGTCCCTCCAGACTCTCGATGACCCTGGGGTCCTTGCTGGTGCTCTCGATGGCGCCCAGCAGGGTCTGGTAGCGGTCGCCGTGCTTCTCGACGAAAGAGGCATGCACCGCCCAGCCGCGCTGGGAGCCGGCAACGAACTGCGCGTCGGCGCCGTTCACCTCGGTCACCAGCGGGCAAGACCAGCCGTCGCGCGGGCCGTCGTCGAACACCAGGAGCGGGGTGATCTTCTCGGCCAGCGGCAGGAAGCCCTGGCCACCGACCAGGCCGATGTCGACCACGCCACCGGCGGCGGCATTGCGGGTCGGTCCACCGCCGTCGTAAGTGACCAGGCGCAGACCTTCGCGATCGATACCGTTGGCGTCGGCGAAGAGGATCATGTTCACCAAGTCCGCAGAGGACGGCTGGATGCCGATCGACAGGCTCCCCGAATCGGCCTTCAGGCGCGTGATCACCTCCTCGATCGACTTGAGGTCGCTGTCGGACGAGGTCGCCATCAGCGTGTAGTCGCGCGATGGCAGGTTGATCATGTGGAAGTCTTCGAGCTTGAAGGGCGCATCCTGGGTCAGGATGTTCAGCGGCAGGTAAGGCGCTGCCGAGGTGCAGAGGATGGCGTAGCCGTCGTCCGGCTGCTGCATGAAGTAGCTGTGGCCGAGCAGAGCGCCTGCGCCGCCACGGTTCACAATGACCAGCGGCTGCCCCAGGGTTTCCTGCAGGAAGGGGGCGAAGGCGCGGGCCAGGCGGTCGTTGTAGCCGCCGGTGTCGAAGGGGACGACCACGCTGATCGGGCGGTCGGGGTAAGCGGACTGGGCGCGCAGAACCGCGGGCGCGCCGATGGCGGCGACGGCGATGCCGCCGGCGCCGAGTTTCAAAGCAGTGCGGCGTGAAAACTTGTGAGCCATTCCTTTTTCCTCCCGGATGCCTAAGGCAGTACAACGCAGCGGCCGCCTGACTTTGCGCCGCTGTGCGAGACTTCAAACGGCCGCCTGCTCCTTCGGACGGTTGCTCTCGGCGCTTGCGCCGGGCGGCCATTGGCATGACGCTATGAAGATTGCCGTCAACTGTCAACAATAATGCGGGATCTTGCCGGGGCGGCCCTGATCGCGGCAAAAGCGGGCGCCGACGCTATGCAACTGCTGAAACTTTGACGTGTGACCTCGCTCCTTCTGGGCGGCTGAAATCCTGACGGTGTCCACTTGTCTGCTTCCGCCGAGGGCTGCTTCCCGTCCGCGCGAGCAATAAATGTTGACAATAGACAGGATTGTTTTTTACCTCTGTCGGCAGAAAGCGGGTGACGGTGCCGCCGGCCGGCATTTCCCGAGACGGGCGCCCGTGGCGGATGTCCGGGCCAAGCTCGGGGCTCCGCTCCGGAAAATCAGCGACAACTCATCAGGGCGAGGAAACGGATATGACGGCAGTGCTCACGGGGGCCAAGACGGCAGGCAAGGCGGGTGCGGAGGGCGAGGGTCTGACGCGCTACGTCGCCGAATTCGTCGAGGGCGCCGGCTTGAGCGATCTGCCCCAGGTTGTGGTCGACAACGGCAAGAAATCGATCCTCGACGGGCTCGGCCTGGCACTTTCGGGCTCGGTCGCCAAGTCGGGCGAGCTGGTACGCCGCCATCTTGCGGAGCTCAACCTCGGCGCCGGCCCGGCGACGGTGATCGGCTCCGACCTTAAGGTGGCGCCGCGTTTCGCTGCCTTCGCCAACGGCGTCGGCATCCACGCCGACGACTACGACGACACCCAGCTGGCGGTCGCCAAAGACCGCGTCTACGGCCTGCTTACTCATCCGACCGCACCGGCCCTGCCGGCGGCGCTGGCCATGGGCCAGGCCAAGGGCGCCTGCGGTGCCGACGTCATGCTGGCCTATCACATCGGCGTCGAGGTTGAGTGCAAGATCGCCGAGGCGATCGCCCCCCGCCACTACCAGACCGGCTTCCATGCAACGGCGACCTGCGGTACCTATGCCGCGGCTTCAGCGGCGGGCCGCCTCATGGGCCTCGACCGTGAGACCTTGGAGCGCGCGCTCTCGATTGCCGGCAGCCAGTCGGCTGGCCTGCGCGAGAACTTCGGCACCATGACTAAGCCCTTCCACGCCGGACGCTCCTCGGAGAGCGGCGTGGTGGCGGCGCAGTTCGCCGCCTCCGGCTGGACCGCGACCGACAAGATACTGGAGGCGCCGCGCGGCTTCTTCAGTGCCGCCGGCGGCGGCTACGACATCAAGGCGATCGCGGGCAAGCTCGGCGCACCCTGGACTTTCGAGTCGCCCGGCATCTCCATCAAGCCGCATCCGTCGGGCTCGCTCACCCATCCCGGCATGACCGAGATGCTGCGCCTGATCCGCGAGCACGGCATCAAGGCGGCCGACGTCGAGCACGTGCATGTCGGCACCAACTCCAACATGCCGAACGCGCTGATCCATCGCCGCCCGACCAACGAGTTGCAAGGCAAGTTCTCCATGGAGTTCTGCATGGCGATCCTGTTGATCGAAGGGCGTGCGGGCCTCAACGAGTTCGTCGACGAAGTGATCAACCGTGCCGACGTGAAGGCGATGATCGAGAAGGTCGATTTCGTGATCGACGAGCGCGCCGAGGCCGCCGGCTATCACAAGATGACCACCTACATCGACATCAAGCTGAAGGATGGGCGTAAGGTCGCCGGACTCGCCGACTTCGGCAAGGGCAGCCCGGCCAATCCCATGAGCTTCGGCGAGGTGACGGCCAAGTTCCACGAATGTGCCGAGTTCGCCGGCTGGGACAAGACCAAGGCGAACGACGTGGTGGCCATGGTGAGTGACCTGGAAACCCTGCCTTCGCTGGACCGTCTGCTCGGCGCCCTCAGCAAGGGCTGAGGGGTAGGGATGGGAGCCCGGGCATGACGGCGGGCGCAGCCGAGGACAAGACGCAGGTAGTCTCGGCCGCCGGGCCGCGATGGAAGGATCCGACTTGGTGGCTGCGCTGCCTGCTCACCTATGCACTGGCCCTGGTCGGTGGCTATGTCGCTTCCCGGCTTTCAGTGCCGCTGCCTTGGATGCTCGGCCCCTTCTTTTTCTGCGGCGCCTGCTCGGCTTTCGGACTCAAGCTTGCCTTCCTGCCGATGGGCCGCGAACTCGGCCAGTTGTCGGTCGGCCTTGCCGTCGGTCTGCGCTTCACGCCGGCGACCCTGGCGGCGACGGCCAGCCTGCTGCCGGCCATGCTGGCGGCGACGCTTTACGTGGTCGTCTTCACCTTCATCGCAGCGCTGATCTTCCGGCCGCTGGCGGGGGTCGACCGGGTAACCGCCTTCTTCGCTACGGCGGCCGGTGGGGTCGCTGACATGGCGATCGTCGCCAAGGCGCACGGCGGCGACTCCAGCGCCGTCGCCATCGTGCATGCGCTCAGGGTGTCGAGCGTGGTCGCCATCGTGCCGGTGCTGGTGATCACCTTCGGTGCCCCGGGCTCGGCGCCCGACAACGGCGTCGGTGCCGCGCAGGACCTGCTGATGCTGGCGTTCTGCCTGGTGCTGGCCTACATCGTCGCACGCCTGCTGAAGCCGACGCCGCTGCCCAATCCCTGGCTTGTCGGCCCGATCTTCGTCGGCCTCGGTCTCGGTGCTTCGGGGCTGCTCAACTTGACCGTGCCGCCGGTTCTGATCACCCTGGCGCAGGTCGCCATCGGCACCTGGCTGGGCTGCCAGTTCAGGCGGGAAGTGCTGCTCTCGCTGCCGCGCGTCGCGGCGGCCGGCTTTGTCGTCTCGCTGTTCATGATCGTCGCGGCGGCCGGCGGTTCCTTCGTGATGTCCGCGGCGACCGGACTGCCGATCACGACCTCCTTCCTGTCGCTCGCCCCGGCGGCGGTGACGGAGATGGTCATTACCGCCAAGGTCATGCACCTCGACGCGGAGATCGTGACGGCCTTCCACATCATGCGCATCGCCATCGTCTGCTCGACGGTGCTGCTGGTGTTCAGGTTCTACACCTATCTGACAGGAGTGCTTCATGGATCTCGGGTTTGACCGCCGGCGCGTGCTGATCGTCGGGGGCAGCTACGGCATCGGCCGGGCCAGCGCCGAGATCTTCGTGCGAGAGGGCGCCGAGGTGATCATCGCCTCGCGCTCCGCCGAGAACCTCGACAAGGCTGCGGCTGAGATCGAACAGGCGACCGGCCGCCGCCCGGCGACCCTGGTGGCCGACGTCACCGAGCCCGGTGCCGGCGAAGTCCTGGCCGCTGCCGTAGCGGCGCGCTGGCGGGGCCTCGACGTGCTGGTGACCGCCGTCGGCGGCAGCATCCGCTCGGCCTTCGCCGACCTCAGCGATGAGGATTGGCTCGGCAACTACACCTTCAACGTGCTTTCCACCGTGCGTGCCATCCGCGGCCTGCTGGAGTCCCTGAAGCAGGGCGACGGCCCGGCGGTGGTTACCCTCGGCGCGGCGGCCTCCAAGATGCCTTACGCGCAGCAGGTGGTCTCTAACGTCCACAAGGCCGGGCTGCTAGGCCTCACCAAGACGCTGGCCGGTGAGCTGGCCGAATTCGGCATCCGCGTGAACTGTGTGGCGCCGGGACGCACCCTGACGCCACTGTGGACCAATCGCGCGGCCAAGATGGCGGCCGAACGCGGCTGCAGCGAGGCAAGCGTGCTGGAGGAGTTCTCCCGCGATATCCCCTTGCAGCGCTTCGGCCGGCCAGAGGAGGTGGCGGTCATGGTGGCGTGGCTCGCCAGCCCGCGCGCCAGCTACGTGACCGGACAAGCGGTGAATGTAGACGGCGGCATCGCCCGCGGCCTGCTATAAGATAAGGATCCAAGAAATGACCGCGACCAAAGTGACAGCAGAACTGGCCGACTGGATCGTCGGCCTTGAGCCTCTCGCCATTCCCGCCGAGGTGCGCACAGAGGGCGTCAGGACCTTCGTAAACTGGGTCGGCTGCGCCGTCGGCGGAGCGCGCCACGAAACGGTGGATTGTGCGCTGGCCGCGGTGGAACCCTTCTCGGGACCGCGCAAGGCAACGGTACTGGGACGCGGGGAGAAGCTCGATGCACTGCATGCCGCCCTCCTGAATGGCATCACCTCCCACGTCCTGGATTACGACGACACCCACCTGAAGACCATCATCCATCCTGCCGGCCCGGTCGCTTCGGCCCTGATGGCGCTGGCGGAGATCCGCCCGTTGTCGGGCCGCGACCTGCTGACCGCCCTTATCGTCGGCGTGGAGGTGGAATGCCGCATCGGTAACGCGGTCTATCCGGACCACTACGACCGCGGCTGGCACATCACCGGCACCGCCGGCGTGTTCGGGGCAGCAGCCGCCGTCGGCCGTGCCATCGGTCTCGATGCGCAGAAGATGCGCTGGGCACTCGGCCTCGCCGCGACCCAGTCGGCCGGCCTGCGCGAGATGTTCGGCACCATGACAAAGTCCTTCCACCCCGGCCGGGCGGCACAGAACGGCGCCATGTCCGCCTTTCTTGCCGAGGCCGGCTACGACTCCTCCGAGCAGGCCATCGAGGCGCCGCGCGGCTTCGCCAAGGTGATGTCCGACAAGCAGGACTACGACGAGATCCTCGATGGTCTCGGCTCCCGCTGGGAGGCTGCGCTCAACAGTTACAAACCCTTCGCCTGCGGCATCGTCATCCACCCGACCATCGATGGCTGCCAGCAGATCCGCGCGGAGATCGGTGCGCGGGTGGCGGAGATCGAGAAGGTGCAGCTGATCACCCATCCGCTGGTGCTGGAACTGACCGGCAAGACCGCACCGAAGACTGGCCTGGAGGGCAAGTTCAGCGTTTACCACTCGGCTGCCTGCGCGCTGCTGCGTGGCGACGGCGCGCCGACCGCCTTCACCGACGAGGTGGTGAAGATGGCCGAGATTGTTGCCCTGCGCGATCGGGTGAAGGCGACGGCAGATCCCGCCTGCCACGAAGCTTCGGTCACCATCGAGGTCACCTTCAAGGACGGCTCGACCCTCAGGAAGCAGGTCGAGCGCGCCATCGGCAGCCGCGAACGGCCGCTCACCAACGAACAGCTGGAGACCAAGTTCATGAACCAGGCGAAGCTGGTGATCGGCGAGGCGCAGTCGCACGCGCTGCTCGACCTCGCCTGGACCATCGAGGAGATCGGCCAGGCGGCGGCGGTGGCTCATGCCTCGGTGCCTGAGGCGAAGCTGCGCAACGCCGCCGTCTGAGCAGCTGCAAGCGCCATACTCTTTAGCGTCAATAATCAGTGTCAGCAGACGAGGAATTGCCATGACAGCCAACCGCCTGCGCCCCAAAAGTCTCCGCTTGGGCGTGCTCGAGGGCGACGACATCGGCCACGAGATCGTGCCGGCCGCAGTGCGCATCGCCGAGGCCGCGGCGGCACAGACCGGCCTCGGCATCGACTGGACCCCGGTGCCGATCGGTCGGCGCGCCCTCGACACCCACGGCCACACCATGCCCGAGGGTACGCTGGACATCCTGGCCAGTCTCGACGGCTGGATCCTCGGACCGATCGGCCATCGCGACTATCCCAAGGTGCCGGAGGCGATCAATCCGCATCCGATCCTGCGCAAGCACTTCGACCTCTTCGCCAACATCCGCCCGACCCGCTCCTATCCGGGCATCGGCTGCCTGCACGATGATGTCGACCTGGTCATCGTGCGTGAGAACAACGAGGGCTTCCAACCCGACCGCAACGTGGTCATGGGCTCCGGCGAGTTCCGCCCGACCGAGGACGTCACCATCTCGGTGCGGGTGATCACCAGGGAAGGCAGCCGCAAGGTCGCGCGCGCCGCCCTCGAACTCGCCCGGGCCCGGAAAAAGCGCCTGACACTGGTGCACAAGAACACTGTCTTCAAGCTGGGCTGCGGCATGTTCGTCGACTCCTGCTACGAGGTGGCGCAGGACTATCCCGATGTGACTGTCGACGAGTGCATCGTCGACACCTTCGCCATGAAGCTGGTGCGTGAGCCGCAGAACTTCGACACCGTCGTGACCACGAACATGTTCGGCGACATCCTGACCGACGAGGCGGCGGGCCTGGTCGGCGGCCTCGGCATGGCGCCGGGCCTTTGCATCGGCCGCGGTTCGCTGGCCATGGCGCAGGCGACCCACGGCTCGGCGCCGGACATCGCCGGCAAGGGCATCGCCAATCCCTATGCCATGATCGAGTCGACCCGCATGTTGCTGGATTGGCTCGGCCGCGCCCAGGGCATTTCGGCGGCGGTGGCGGCGGCCGCAGCCATGCGCGGCGCGATGGACCGGGCGCTGGCCGACCCGGCGACGCGCACGCGCGACATCGCCGGCACGGCTGACCTCGAAGGCATGACCCAAGGCATCCTGAGCGCGCTCGGGGCCGAATCCGGAAAGAGAGTACATGCGCAAGCATAGGATCGCCGCCGTCCCGGGTGACGGCATCGGGCCGGAAGTGATCGCGGCGGGCCTCGTTGTGCTGCAGGCCACGGCAAGGCTCGACGGCGGCTTCGGCTTCGAGACCGAGAGCTTCGACTGGGGCTCCGAGCGCTATCGCAAGGTCGGTCGCATGATGCCGGATGACGGCGTCGACGTCCTGCGCGGCTTCGATGCCATCTACTTCGGTGCTGTCGGCGACCCCAAGATCCCCGACCATATCACTCTCTGGGAGCTGCGCCTCGCTATCTGCCAGGGCCTCGACCAGTATGCCAACGTGCGGCCGACGCGTCTGATGCCCGGCATGCAGGGGCCGCTGCGCCCGGAACTCGGCAGGGCCATCGACTGGGTCATCGTCCGCGAAAACTCGGAAGGCGAGTACGCCGGCGTCGGCGGCCGGGTACACAGTGGCTTGCCACTGGAGACCGGCATCGACGTCTCGGTGTTCACCCGCAATGGCGTCGAGCGGATCTGCCGTTTCGCCTGCGAGGTGGCCATGGGCCGCCCGCGCAAGCGCCTTACCGTCGTCACCAAGTCGAACGCCCAGCGCCACGGCATGGTGTTCTGGGACGCGGTCTGCCGTGACGTGCTGGCGGATTTTCCGGACCTCGACGTCGACTTCAAGCTGGTCGACGCCATGGCCGCCCTTATGGTGACCCGGCCGGAAGTCATCGACACCGTGGTGGCCACCAACCTGCATGCCGACATCCTCTCCGATCTCGCCTCGGCGCTGACCGGCAGCCTCGGCAACGGTGCTACCGCCAACATCAACCCGGCCAGCGACGTGCCCTCAATGTTCGAGCCGATCCACGGCTCGGCCTTTGATATCGTCGGCAAGGGGGTGGCCAACCCGATTGGCGCTTTCTGGACCGGCGCCATGATGCTCGAGCACCTGGGTGAGGCTGCCGCCGCCGCGCGCCTCATGACAGCGATCGGGAAAGTGACGGAAAACGGGCCGCGCACCCCCGACCTCGGCGGCCAGGCCGGTAGCGCAGATGTGACCAGGGCTGTCCTCGCCGCGCTGGGGACGTGACGGCGCGATGGGGCAAGGGTGGCGGAAATCCGGCGATCTCGGGGCCGGTGCCGCTGTATCCCTGGGAATATTCAGTACCGAGTATTGCTTTGCCTAAGCGCAGCGGGCTGATAAAATTGTCTACAGTTTTCAAACAGACAGCGCGTGATCCCAATGGACGATCCCCTGACACAGCCGCACGACGACCTCACCATCGTCAGAACTGTGTCGCTGACCAATGCCCTCGAAAAGCAGATCGAACGCTTGATCGTGGAAGGCGAACTGGCGCCCGGCGAGCGCCTCAACGAGATCCAGCTGGCCTCGCGCTTCGGCACCAGCAGGGGGCCGCTGCGGGAGGCGACGCGCAGCCTGGAGGCCAAGGGCTTCGTCGAGGTGATCCGCAACCGCGGCGTCTTCGTGCGCCTGCTGAGCGTCGAGGAAGCGCTGGAGGTCTACGACGTGCGGGCGGCGCTCTTCGGGCTGGCCGGGCGGCTGGTGGCGCAACGCATGAACGACGAATTGCTGGCCAAGCTGAACGGCCAACTGGAAGCGATGGAAGTTGCGGCCGGCAACGGCGACTTCGAGAGCTACTATCCGCTCAACCTGGAATTTCACCGCACCATCGTGGACTCGAGCGGCAACCGCACGTTGATCGCCGAGTACCAGCGCTTCGTGAAGAAGATGCACCTCTTCCGCGCCAAGAGCCTGGTGCAGGGCGGCGGCCTCGCGGTCTCCAACCGGGAGCATCGCGAGATGGTGGACGCGCTCGCCTCCGGAGACGTGGAGCGCGCCCACGCCACCCATTGGCGCCACGTGGAACGCGCCAAGGCCCGCCTGCTGGCGGCCTTGGAGGCGACGGCCCCTCAGTCGGCCTGATCCGTTACGGCCGCACGGGAAGGGCCGTGCGGCGGCGCGCGGCCCGATCAACCGAGAATCCGTGCCCGGCCAGGCAGCCCGTCTTTGCGGAGTGCATGGGGCTGTGCGCGTCAAGAGGGAGGACTTGACCATGGTGACGGCGGTAACCGCGAGCCAGGATGTTCACGCAACGGCACCGGGCGAGGATCTGTCCGGCCTCACCGCCGCGGCGGCGCACTTCGCCGCGGAGCTCAGCTTCGCCGATCTGGACGCCGCGGTCCTGCAGCTCTCCAAACGCTGCCTGGTCGACGGCCTCGGCGTCATGCTGGCCGGCAGCGAACAGCCCGGCATGGCCGCGCTCGACACCTTCATCGCGGCGGAAGCCGGCGCCGGGCAGAGCCGCCTGCTGGGTGCAGCGGCGCGCCGCGTCCCGGCCACCCGGGCCGCGCTCTGGGCCGGCACGGCCGGCCATGCCATGGACTGGGACGACACCCAGTTGGCGGACGGACCGGGCCGCCCCTATGGCCTGCTCATGCATCCGACGGTGCCGCCGCTGGCCGCGGCTCTGGCGGTCGGCGACCTGGTGGCGGCGGAGGAGGGCCGGCCGGTCGACGGGCGGCGCTTCCTCACCGCCTTCAATGCCGGCTTCGAGGTCGCCTGCAAGGTCGCCGAGGCGATCAATCCGGACCACTACATGCGCGGCTTCCACACCTCCGGCACCATCGGCACCTTCGCCGCGGCGACCACGGCGGCCAAGCTCTTGGGCCTCGATGCCGGCGGTATTGCCCGCACGCTGGGCGTGGCGGCCTCGATGGCGGCCGGTATCCGCGCCGGCTTCGGCACCATGACCAAGCCGCTGCACGTCGGCCGTGCGGCGGAGAACGGCGTCACCGCCGCGCTGCTGGTGCGTGGCGGCTTCACGGCGAACGAGGAGGCGCTCGACGGCAAATGGGGCTACCTGGCGGTGGCCGGGCCGGGCGGCGATCCCGCCCTGGTGCGCGAACGCTTCGGCGCTCCCTTCACCATGGCGACGCCGGGCATCTCCATCAAACCCTATCCCTCCGGCGTGCTCACCCATCCGAGCATGGATGCGCTGCTGTTCCTGCTGCGCGAAGAGGGGATCGCCGCCGCCGACATCGAGCGCGTCACCCTGCACGCCGGGCGCAACGTGCTGGGACCGATCCGCTACCGCATCGCCAGGACCGAGCTGGAGGGCAAGTTCTCCTTCGCCTTCCTGCTCGCCGCCATCATCCTGCGCGGACGCTGCGGCAAGGCGGAGTTCACCGATGCTTTCGTCGCCTCGGCGGAATGTCAGGCCATGCAGCAGCGGGTGGAGACGGCCTTCGACCAGGAGATCGAGGACAAGGGCTGGGAGCGCATCCGCTCCCGGGTCGTGGTCGAGACCAACGACGGCCGCACCTTCGAGCGCTGGGCCGACGAAAACTACCGTGGCAGCCCGCACAATCCGCTCAGCGACGACGAGGTCGAGGGCAAGTTCCGCGACTGCGCTGCCGGCCTGTTGGACGCAGCACGCGTCGACGCAGTGCTGGACAGCATCTGGTCCTGCGATAGCCTTCCCGATGCCGGGGTGCTGCTGGCGCAACTCGACTGGCGCAGATAGCGCGACGACGGGAGATAGCCGATGATCGTGGTGCACGGCAGAGCCAATTCCTCCAACGTCCAGAAGGTGCTCTGGCTGTTCGACGAGATCGGCCTTGCCTTCGAACGCGTCGACCGCGGTGGCCGCTTCGGTGGCCTCGACGATGCGGACTACCGCGCCCTCAACCCGAACGGCCTAGTACCGACGGTGATCGAAGGCGACCTGGTGCTCTGGGAGTCTCACGCCATCCTGCGCCACTACGCGCGGCAGCATCCCGCTGCCGGCCTTTTCCCGGGCGATGCGGCCGATGCAGCGCGGACCGACATGCTGCTCGACTGGAATATCACCACCCTGTGGCCGCCGGTGCGCGTGCCCTTCCTGGCCGTCGAGCGCCAGGGCCGGCCGCGCGATTCGGTCGAAGTGCAGCAGGCGCTCGACCAACTGCACGGGCCGCTCGCCATCCTTGAAGGCCTGCTGAAGGGCCGCGACTACATCGGCGGCGCCTTCAGTATCGGTGACATTCCCCCCGCCGTCTCGCTCAGCCGCTGGATCTTCCTCGGCCGCGACCTCGACGCCTGGCCGGCGGTCGCCGCCTGGTATCGGCGCTGCGCCGCCCGCCCGGCCTTCCAGGCTCGCATCGTCGTCGGCGGCTGACGCTGGCGCCGGCCGGCGGATCACTAAACTCGCTCTCCGTTGCGGACTATAAAACGTAACAGAACACCGATCTTCCGGTGATTCTGGTAATTTTGCTGCGCTGCACAAAGGAAATTCGCACATTTCCTGTTTGACAGAGTTTAGTGAAGCAGTTTAGTTGTGTTTATCCGGTGGGAAGTTCAATGCCCTGACTTCGAGCCGCCGGTGACTCCGGCCCGTGGACAATCCGCAACAGAACGCGCTCGGGCCTTGCGACTCTTAGGGAGGAAGAAATGCGAGTTTTGAAGACTTGCGCCGCGGCCGCCGTGATGGTGGCCGGTGTCGTCACCGGCGCCGAGGCCCAGCAAAAAGAGATCACCCTGTGCTGGGCCGCGTGGGACCCGGCCAATGCCCTGGTCGAGTTGTCGAGGGACTTCACCGCCGAGAGCGGCATCAAGATGAATTTCGAGTTCGTTCCCTGGACGAATTTCGCCGACCGCATGCTCAACGAGCTGAATTCCGGCGGCAAGCTCTGCGACGTGATGATCGGGGACAGCCAGTGGATCGGTGGCGGCGCCACCTACGGCCACTACGTGAAGCTGAACGACTTCTTCGACAAGGAAGGCATCTCGATGGATGACTTCCTGCCGGCTACGGTGGATGCCTATTCCACCTGGCCGAAGGGGTCGCCCAACTACTACGCCTTGCCGGCCATGGGCGACGCGCTGGGCTGGGTCTACCGCAAGGACTGGTTCGCGCGCCCGGAGCTCCAGGCCGCCTTCAAGGCGCAGCATGGCCGCGACCTGGCGCAGCCGAAGAACTGGACCGAGCTGGTGGAGATCGCCGAGTTCTTCCAGGGCCGCGAGATCGACGGTAAGAAGGTCTACGGCGCCGCGATCTACACCGAACGTGGATCGGAAGGCATCACCATGGGTGTTACCGCGGCGCTCTACGCCTGGGGCTTCGAGTACGAGAACGCCGCCGGCAGCTATGACATGGCGGGTGCCGTGAACTCGTCCGCCGCGGCCGAGGCACTGGAGTTCTACAAGAAGTTCTACGAGTGCTGCACGCCGCCGGGCCACTCCGACGCCTACATGACAGCCAACCTCGACGCCTACAAGTCGGGCCAGGTCGCCATGCAGATGAACTGGTTCGCCTTCTTCCCCGGCATCGCCAAGGACGAGGTGGTGGGCGGAGACGTTTCCGGCTTCTTCGCCAACCCGCCGCAGCTGGTCGAGGGGTCGACCCTGGGCGGCCAGGGCATCTCCGTGGTGGCCTACTCCGACAAGCAGGACGAGGCGCTGCAGTACATCAAGTGGTTCGCCCAGCCGAGCGTTCAGGCCAAGTGGTGGCAGCTCGGCGGCTATTCCTGCCACAAGGACGTCGCGGGGGCGCCCGACTTCGCGACCTCCACACCCTTCGCCGGCGAGTTCCTCAAGGCCATGGGCTCGGTGAAGGACTTCTGGCAGGAGCCGACCTACGCCGAGCTGCTGCTCGCCATGCAGAAGCGTGTCCACGATTACGTCGTCGCCGACCAGGGAAGCGCCCAGGAAGCCCTCGATCTGCTGATCGAGGACTGGACCGAGACCTTTGAGGATGACGGCAAGATTTAGCGCTATCCTACCCGAAACTGGCGCGCCCGTCGTTCGGGCGGGCGCGCCGATTTTCCGAGAGTTTCCGCCCCTCCGCGCGTAACGCGGTTCGGCACTCTAGGTCCAGGACACGGGACAGGCATGTCTACCGAAACCATCGAACGCGCTGCGGAGCGCGCCGCGAAAGCGACACCCCGCGGGGTCGCCCGACGGGTCTCGGGCCTCTCCGACGGCGCCATCGCCTGGCTCTTCGTGTCGCCGACGCTCCTGCTGCTGCTGGCGATCAACATCTTCCCGCTTCTGTGGACCGTCTACCTGTCCTTCACCAGCTACCGTGCCAACCAGCCGGGCCGCGAGGTGCAGTGGATCGGCACCCGCAACTACGAGCGCATTCTCGGCAGTGCGGACGTCTGGGGCTACATGCAGGCGACGGCACACTTCGTCTTCTGGACCATGGCGATCCAGGTGCTGCTCGGCCTCGGCCTCGCGCTGCTCATCAACCGCAATTTCAGGGGCGCCAGCTTCTGGACGACGGTGATCCTGATCCCCATGATGCTCTCGCCTGCCGTGGTCGGCACCTTCTGGACCTATCTCTACCAGCCACAGACCGGAATCTTCAGCTACATCGTCAATCTCTTCGTCGATGTCGGTCCGCTCAACATGATCGGTTCTGTCCAGTTGGCGCCGTGGGCGATCATCATCGTCGACACCTGGATGTGGACGCCCTACATCATGCTGCTCTGCCTCGCCGGTCTGCGCTCCATCCCCGCCTATCTCTACGAGGCGGCGGAGGTCGACCGTGCCAACGCCCTGCAGAAGTTCTGGTACATTACCCTGCCGCGTGTGCTGCCCTTCCTCATGCTGGCGGTGCTGTTCCGCGGCATCGAGAACTTCAAGATGTTCGACATGGTGGTGGAACTGACCTCGGGCGGTCCGGGCTCGACGACGGAGCTCGCCTCCATCAACCTGAAGCGCGAGGCCTTCGAGAAGTGGCGCACCGGCTACTCCTCGGCCTTCGCCATCATTCTCTTCGTCACCGTCTTCGGCCTCGGCAACATCTACGTCAAGGCGCTCAACAAGGTGAAGTCATGAGCGCCACCCGCAAGGCCTTCTCGGTGAGCGATGCGGGCAACCGCACGAAGTGGATCGCCGGCTTGCTGGTGGTCGGCTACGCCCTGGTCTGCCTCATCCCGCTGGTCTGGATCGTACTGACCGGCTTCAAGTCGCCGCCGGACTCCATCGCCTATCCGCCGAAGGTGCTCTTCGAGCCGTCGCTGGAGGGCTATGTGAACCTCTTCACCAGCCGCACGCGCCAAACACCCCAGTACATCGAGAGCCTGGGCCCGCCGCAGACCTGGTACGACGAGCTGGTGCGTGAGCGCAACATGGTGATTTCCGGGCCGTCGCGCTTCGTCGGGCGCTATTGGAACTCGGTCGTCATCGGCTTCGGCTCCACCTTCCTGGCGGTTTTCCTCGGCACCCTGGCGGCCTATGCCTTTTCGCGCTTCAAGATCCCCTTGAAGGACGACCTGCTGTTCTTCATCCTCTCGACTCGCATGATGCCGCCGATCGCCGTCGCGATTCCGATCTTCCTGATGTATCGCGAGCTCGGACTCTCTGACACCGCGCTCGGCATCATCCTGCTCTACACCGCTGTGAACCTCTCGCTGTCGGTCTGGCTGCTGAAGGGCTTCGTCGACGAAATTCCGCGCGAGTACGAGGAGGCTGCGGTGGTCGACGGCTACACCCGCCTGCAGGCCTTCGTGAAGGTGGTGCTGCCGCAGATGCGCGCCGGCATCGCGGCGACCGCCATCTTCTGCCTGATCTTTTCCTGGAACGAGTATGCCTTCGCTTTGTTGCTGACCAGCGGCCAGGCGCAGACGGCACCGCCCTTCATCCCCATCATCATCGGCGAGGGCGGGCTCGACTGGCCGGCGGTGGCCGCCGGCACCACGCTGTTCCTGCTGCCGGTGGTGATCTTCACCGTGCTGTTGCGCGACCAGCTGCTGCGCGGCATCACTTTCGGGGCGGTGCGCAAATGAGTGAGGCAAGAGAGATGCAGCCCGCCCCCGCGCGCCGCCGCCTGTTCCGCCGCGGTCCCTGGGAGAATGCCGCGACGATTCTCATCGTGCTCGGAGTGCTGATGCTGATGCAGCCCTTTTCGGCATGGCTCTATGGCTGGTCCTTCGGCGTTATCCTCACCGGGACGCTCGGCTTCGTCATCGTCAGCCATTTTCCGGAGTGAAGGCGGTGGCTGAGATCAGGATTCAGAACCTCAAGAAACACTTCGGCGATTTCGTCGCGGTGAACGACTCCAGCTTCACCATCGAGAACGGTGAGTTCTTTGTCATGCTCGGCCCCTCGGGCTGCGGCAAGACCACCACGCTGCGCATGATCGCGGGCCTGGAAATGCCGAGCGAGGGGAAGATCCTGCTGGACGGCGAGGACGTCACCTTCAACCGTGCCTCGCAGCGCGACATCGCCTTCGTGTTCCAGCTCTTCGCGCTCTACCCGCACATGTCGGTCAGGCGCAATATTTCCTTCCCGCTCAGGGTGCAGGGCGTGGCGCGCCGCGAAGTGCGCCAGCGCACCGAGGAGGTGGCACGGCTGCTGCGCATCGACCACCTGCTCGACCGCGGCGTCGGCGGCCTGGCCTCCGGCGACCGCCAGCGAGTCGCTCTCGGCCGCGCCATCGTGCGCCGTGCCAAGGCCTTCCTGATGGACGAGCCGCTGGGCGCGCTGGACGCCGAGTTCCGCGACCTCATGTGCGAGGAACTGCGGTTGCTGCACAACCGGGTCGGCGCCACCACGGTCTATGTGACCCACGACCAGATCGAGGCCATGTCGATGGCCGACCGCATCTGCATCATGAACAAGGGTGAGGTACTGCAGGTCGGCCCGCCGATGGAGGTCTACGCCCGCCCGGCCACGCGCTTCGTCGCCGGCTTCATCGGCAGCCCCTCGATGAACTTCCTGGCGGCCGAGGGCGGGCTGCCGGCCGGGGCGCGGCAGATCCGCGTGCACGGCGCCCAGGTGGCGATCCCGCAAACCCGCGAAGCCCTGGAAAGCCGTGACGCGGTGCTCGGCGCGCGGCCTGAGCATATCAGGATCAGCGACGACGGCCCGCTGCGCGGCGAGGTCTTTGCCGTCGAATACATGGGCGCGCGCCAGATGATCACCGTCGACACGCCGGCAGGGCGACTGCGGGTGCGCGCGCCGAACACCCTCGCTGTCGACTATGGCGAGCGGGTCGGCCTCTCCTTCGATGCCGAGCGTTTGGTGGTGTTCAACGCCGAAACCGACCGTGCGGTCGCCAGCACCCTCTTCGAGCGACCCCTGGTGCAGGGAGGCCGTCATGGCTGAGGCGGCGCTGATCGGCGCGACCAAGTGCTTTGGCGACACCACGGCGGTGGCGGAACTCTCGCTCCAGTTGGCCGACGGAGAGTTCGTCGTGCTCCTGGGGCCCACCGGCGCCGGCAAGACGACGACGCTCAGGCTCTTCGCGGGCCTCGAGCAGCCCGAACGCGGCAGCGTGTGGATCGCCGGCGCGGAGGTGACGCGGCTCGCACCGGCCGAGCGCGATGTCGCATTCGTGTTCCAGCAGTACTCGCTCTATCCGCACTACACGGTGTTCGACAACCTGGCCTTTCCGCTGCGTGCGCCGGGGCGCCGGCTCCCGGCCGAGGCGATCCGGCGGCGTGTCCAGGAGATCGCCGAGATGCTGCGCATCGAAAGCAAGCTCAAGAACCGCGCCACCGAACTGTCGGGTGGCGAGATGCAGCGGGTCTCGATCGGCCGCGCCCTGGTGCGCGAGCCCAACCTCTTCCTGATGGACGAGCCGCTGTCCTCGCTCGACGCCAAGCTGCGCGAGGATCTGCGGGTGGAGCTGAAGCGCATCCAGCGCGAACTCGGCGCCACCATCCTCTACGTCACCCACGACCAGTTGGAAGCCATGACCCTGGCCGACCGCATCGGCGTGCTGTCGGAGGGCCGCCTCATCCAGATCGACGCGCCGCGCGAGATCTACGAGCGCCCGGCCAGCGTCTATGCCGCCCAGCGCCTTGGCAGCCCGCCGATCAACCTGGTCCGCCCCGGCTCGCTCGGCGTCATCGACGGTCCTGCCGGCACGCGCAGCCTCGGCGTGCGGCCGGAGGACGTGGTGTTGAACGGCGCCGGGGTTCCGGCCAGCGTGCTGACCCTGGAGCATCTCGGCGTCGAGTCGATCGCGCTGCTGCAGGTCGAAGGTGCCGACGGCGAGGGCCAGCAGGTGCACGCCCTGCTCAGCAACCAGCGCGACATTGCCGAGGGCGACCGGGTCAGCGCCGGGGTCAGACCCGGCGCGGTGCTGTTCTTCGATGCCGACGGCCGCCGTATCGGCGGCGCCGCCAAAGCTGGAGGAAGTCATTGATGTCTGCCGTGCCGATCCGCCGCCTCATTGAGGCCGCCGAGGCGACCATCGCCAGCCATGCCGAGGAGCTGACCGCCCTCGACCAGGCCATCGGCGACGGCGACCATGGCCTCAACATGATTCGCGGATTCAAGGCCGTCCGGGACTCCGCCGAGGAGATTGCCGGGCTGCCCTTCGGCAAGGCCCTGCAGAAGGCGGGAATGACGCTGGTGATGAAGGTCGGAGGCGCCTCCGGCCCGCTCTACGGCTCGCTGCTGATGGCCATGGGCAAGGCCGGAGAGGAGACGCCGGGCGATGTCGCCCGGCTGGCCGAGGTCGTCGGCGCCGGCGTCGAGGCGGTCAAGGCGCGCGGCAAGTCCGACGTCGGCGCCAAGACCATGCTGGATGTGCTGGCGCCGGTGCAGATGGCGCTTGCCGGGGGCGCCGGCATCGCCGCCGTGCGCGCCGCCGCCGATCAGGGACTTGCCGCCACCGAGGCCATGCGGGCGACCAAGGGGCGCGCCGCCTTCCTCGGCGAGCGCTCCGTCGGCCACCTCGATCCGGGCGCGCGGTCCTCCGCGCTGCTGGTGCACGCGGTCTGCGACGTACTGGAGGAAGAATGACCGATACCGTTTCCATTGTGATTGTCTCCCACTCGGCTGACGTGGCAAAGGGGGCCGCGGACATGGTCCGCCAGATGGTCGGCGAGGAGGTCCGCGTGGCCTTCTGCGGCGGCAACGGGGACGGCGGCCTGGGCACCGACGTGGCGGCGATTCTCGCGGCCATCGAGAGCGTCTATACGCCCAAGGGCGTGGCAGTGCTGGTCGACCTCGGCGGGGCGGAGACCAACAGCGAGATGGCGATAGAGATGCTGCCCGAGGGGCAGGGCGGCAACGTGCGGATCTGCAATGCGCCCATCGTCGAGGGTGCGGTGATGGCCGCCACCGAGGCCGCCGGCGGCGCCGCCCTGGCAGTGGTCTGCGCCACGGCGGAGGATTTCCAGTCATGAAGGAGCTTGAGCCGGTCATGCAGTGGGTGTCCGACGCGGCGGTGATCCGTGACCCGACCGGCCTGCATGCCCGGCCGGCGGTGAAGCTCACCAAGCTGGCCAAGACCTTCGAGGCGGCGGTCGAGATCCGCGCCGACGGCAAGGTCGACTGGACCAACGCCAAGTCGCCCAACAAGGTGATGAAGTTGAAGGCCGGGCACGGCGAGCCGCTGCATATCCGTGCAGCCGGCAGCGACGCGGAAGCCGCTGTCGCCGCCCTGGTTGCCCTGCTCGACCGCGACTTCGGTGACTGAGCCGATGAACGTGAGCGCGGTGCCCAGGGTGTTCGAGGGGATCGCCGTCAGTGGTGGCATCGTCCTCGGGCCGCTTTACCTGCTGCGCGGCCCCGCCGAGGGCGTGCGCGAGGCGGGGGCGCCGGCGCAGGAGGCGGCGGCCTTCCGTGCCGCGCTGGCCGCGGCCGGGCGCGACATCCAGGCGCTGATCGACGCCGGGGACGCGCTCGCCGCCGACATCCTCGAGTTCCAGCTGGCGCTGCTGGACGATGACGACGTGATTGCACCGGTGCTGGAGATGATCACGGCGGGCGTCGCCGCGCACCTTGCCTGGGTCCGCAAGATGAACACCGAGATCGCCGAGTACCGCGCCGGTGGCGACGATCTGCTGGCGGCCCGTGCCGAGGACCTGAGCGACCTGCGCGGCCGCGTGCTGCGCCACCTGACCGGCGTTGCCCACCAGCTGAGCGATGTGCCGGCCGGTGCCATCCTGGTTGCTGAGGACCTCACGCCCTCGGTGTTTCTCGATATCGACTGGAGCCGGCTCGGCGGGGCGGTGACCACCGGCGGCAGCCCGACCAGTCACGTCGCCATCCTGGCCCGCGCCCGTGGCGTCAGCCTGGTGGTCGGCACGCGGCTGACCCTGGAGAGCCTGCCGGCCGGTGACTTCGCCATCCTCGATGCGGCGGCCGGCCGCCTGACAATCAATCCCGACGGCGCCGCCCGCGCCCGGGCCGAACAGGCCGCGTCGGCGGAGGCAACGCACCGCCACGCGATCGAGGCGGTGCTGCTGCGACCCGCCTGCACGGCAGACGGCCGGGCGATCCGCGTACTCGCCAACATCGACGCCCCGAAACTGCTCGATACCATCCCGCCGGCGGCCTGCGACGGCATCGGCCTGACCCGCACCGAATTCCTCTTCGACGGCGGCCATCAGCCGGACGAGGACGAGCAGTTCGCCTTCTACCGCCGCCTGCTGGACTGGGCCGCAGGACGGCCGGTCACCATCCGCACCCTGGATGCCGGCGGCGACAAGCCGCTGCCCGGCGTCACGGTCGACGGCGAGTCCAACCCCTTCCTCGGTCTGCGCGGCCTGCGCCTGTCCTTCGCCCGGCCGGAACTGTTCCGCTGCCAGCTGCGCGCCCTCGCCCGCGCGGCGACGGAAGGGAATCTGAAGGTCATGCTGCCGATGGTCACCGCCCCCGGCGAGCTGGCGCTGGCCCGCGCGATGCTGGAGGAGGAAATCGAAAATCTCAGGCGCACGGGCGTCGCCTGTGCCCGGCCGCCCCTCGGCATCATGGTGGAGGTGCCGGCGGCGGCCCTGATGGCGGCGGACTTCGATGCCGACTTCTACTCCATCGGCTCCAACGACCTCATCCAGTACACCGCGGCCTGCGCGCGCGACAATCCGGCGGTGGCGGCGCTCGCCGATCCCGAAAGCCCGGCAGTGCTCGAACTGATCCGCCGCGTCGTCGCGGCGGGTGCGACGCGCGGCGTCGAAGTCAGCCTCTGCGGCGAGATGGCCTCGAGCCCCGCCCTGGTTGCGAAGCTGCTCGACTGCGGCCTCACCGTGCTAAGCTGCGCACCGGCGCAGATCGGCCCGGTGAAGCTGGCCATCGCGGCCTACGGCAGGGAAAGGGTGAACGGCACTGACGATGGCGAATGACGCTCCCCCGGCCGCCGCCGATCCGGTTGCCGAGTATAAAGCCCTGCTGCGCCGCTATCTCGACCGCCGGCCGTCGGGCACGCGCCAGAAGCTGGCCGAGGCCTTCGGCACCCACAAGAGCTTCATCTCCCAGGTCACCAATCCAGCCTACCGGGTGCCGCTGCCGGCCCAGCACATCCCGGCGATGTTCCGCGTCTGCCACCTGAACGAGGAGGAGCAGCGCCAGTTCCTGGAATGCTATGCCCGCGCTCATCCGGCGCAGTCGGCCGCCATCGAGGAACTGGCCTCGATCGAGAACGACGTGCTGCGCATCCCGCTGCCGGATGCCCTGGACGAGGCGCGCCGCCGCGAGGTGCGCCAGCTGATCCAGGAGTTCGCCGAGCGGGTCATCGCCCTCGCCCTCGCCGGGCGGGGCGGGGAAGACCACGAAAAATAAGCGCCCGACAGCAAGCGCAGAAGGGAGGCCTTGCCTTATGAAGAAGCTGATGAATGCGGTCGACGACGTCCTGACCGAGAGCCTGCGCGGCTTCGGCCGCGCCCACGCGGACATCGTCTCGGTGAACCTCGATCCGATGTTCGTGACCCGCAAGGCGGCGCCGAAGCGGGGCAAGGTGGCCCTGGTCTCCGGCGGCGGTTCGGGCCACGAGCCGCTGCACGCCGGCTTCGTCGGGCACGGCATGCTGGACGCCGCCTGCCCGGGTCAGGTCTTCACCTCGCCGACGCCCGATCAGATGTTGGCGGCGGCCGAGGCGGTCGACGGCGGTGCCGGCGTGCTCTTCATCGTAAAGAACTACGCCGGCGACGTGATGAACTTCGAAATGGCTGCAGAGATGGTCCCCGACGCTTTTGGGGGCGAAACCGCTACGGTGCTGACCAACGACGACGTCTCGGTGGAGAGCTCGACCCACAGCCAGGGGCGCCGCGGTGTCGCCGGAACGGTGATCCTGGAGAAGATCGTCGGCGCCGCGGCCGAGGCCGGCGCCGGCCTCGCCGACTGTGCGGCGCTGGGCGAGCGGGTGAACGCCGCGGCCGGCTCCATGGGCATCGCGCTCTCGAGCTGTACCGTGCCGGCGGCGGGCAAGCCGAACTTCCAGCTCGCCGACGACGAGCTCGAGCTCGGTGTCGGCATCCACGGCGAGCCCGGGCGCAAGCGCGCCGCGATGATGCCGGCCGACGAACTCGCCGCGACGCTGATGGAGGCGATCTGCAGCGACCTCGCTCCGCCCAGCGGCCAGGAGGTGCTGCTGCTGGTCAACGGCATGGGCGCAACGCCGCTGCTGGAGCTCTACGGCATGTACGACGCGGCGACGCGCGAAGCCGACCGCCGCGGCCTCAAGGTCGCCCGTTCACTGGTCGGCAACTACTGCACCTCGCTGGAGATGGCCGGCTGCTCGCTCACCCTGGTGAAGCTGGATGCCGAGATGACCCGGCTGTGGGACGCGCCGGTCCACGCCGCCGCCCTGCGCTGGGGCATGTGAACGCCGGGATTCCTTCGCCTGCCGGCAGAACGCCCGCCGCCCAACTTCGCGTAAAGCTTATATTGCGACTAATTCGCAATAACAATAGATTGGGCCGCTGACGGGCCGGGGTTGCCCGTGCTTTCGCCGGACGATCTTCCTTGATGGCCCAACCGCCGCTGCTGCAAGTCTTCCAGGAATACGAGCGAGAGCTGCGCGCCTTCATGGCGACGCGGCTGCGCTGCTCGTTCACCGCGCACGACCTGGCCCAGGAACTCTACCTGAAGGTTTCCGCCCTGGAGACCCGCCTGGAGGTGACCCACGCGCGCGCCTACCTCTTCCGCATGGCGGCCAACCTGGTGATCGACTACCAGCGCCGCGAACAGCGCCAGGGCAGCCTGCTGGCCGAGGCCGAATCCCTGCTGTCGGGCAGCGCCGGCGGGATCTCGCCGGAGCGCCAGGTGATGGCGCAGGAGGAACTGAGGGACCTCATCGCCGCCGTCGAGCAGCTGCCGCCGACGACCCGGCGCGTCTTCAAGCGCAACCGCTTCGATGGCAGGACTCAGCGCGAGATCGCCGAGGAAATGGGCATCTCCCAGACCGCCGTCGAAAAGCACATCCGCAAGGCGCTGGCGCGGCTCGCCGCCCACCGTCACGTAGCTTAGGAGCCGAAGGCAGAGAAATTTCCCACCCCCTGAGGGTTGGGAAAATCGCCGCCGCAAACGTTGACCTTGTAGGGGGCGGAGCGATCAGGAACTAGAGGGCGCATGGCCGTCGAAGAAGACAACGAAACCGCGGAGCGGGCGCGCGCCTGGGTTGTCCGCCTCGCATCGGGAGAGATGAGCGAAGACGAGCTGGCCGGGTTTAAGGCCTGGCTCGGCCGCTCGACACTGCATCGCAGCGCCTTCGAGGCGGAGCGCGCCTTCTGGCAGCGCCTCGGCCCGCTGCAGGAAACCTTCGAGCGGCTGGAGGCGGCCGAGCGCGGCTCGCAGCCCGCAAAGCTGCGCCCGCGGCGGCGGCAGGTGGTCAGGGGCGGGCTCGCGGCGGCTGTGGCGCTGGTGGCCTGCCTGCTGCTGCTGGCCTTTGCCCCGGAACTCTCGATCGCCCTGCGGGCCGACTACAGCAGCAGCAGGGCGGCGATCCGCAGCGCGATCCTGCCCGACGGCAGCCGCGTCACCCTGGATCGCAACTCCGCCGTCGCCCTGGACTTCAGCGCTGGCCTGCGGCAGGTCGAGCTGCTGCAGGGCGAAGCCTACTTCGAGGTGATGCCGGATGCGGGACGCCCCTTCCGGGTGCTGGCCGCGGGCGGCGTCAGCGAGGCCGTCGGCACCGCCTATGCGGTGCGACTGTGGGACGACGGGGTGCGGGTCGCGGTTACCGAGGGCCGGGTGGCCGTCACGGCGGAAGCGGCGCCAGGGCTGACCCGCGATCTCCTGGCCGGCCAGGCGCTGCGCTACACCGATTCGGGCCCGCCGGGCGAAGCGGTCGCGCTCGACGGCCTCCGGGCACTGGCATGGCGTCAGGGCAGGGTGGTCCTGGTCGAGCGGCCGCTGGCCGCGGCCCTGGCGGAGCTGGAGCGCTACCACCCCGGACGTATCGTGCTGCTTGAAGGCGACCGCCCGGCAGCGCCGGTCAGCGGCGTCATCGATCTCGACCGGCTGGACGAGGGCATCGCCGCCCTGGCGGCGACACACGGCCTGACCGTCCACCACCTGACCCCCTACCTCACTGTGCTGCGTTAGTAGCGGCGGCCAAAAAAAATTTCCCTGCGAGGTTAGGTAGACCCGGCAGGCAGGCGTCCCTTAAGCGAAGCGAAATGCGAATGTGTCGCATTTTCAAGTGAAATTCGGGGGTGGGGCAACACGATCCGGACCCTCAAGACCGGGCAATGGGGATGTTCAGCAAGCAATTGGCAGGGGCGGCAGCGGCGGCCGGATCAGGCGCGTCGCGGCGGGGAGCGGTACTGGCCGCGGCGATGAATTTCGAGCGCGCAACCGGGCGGCGCCGGCGCGCCGGCCTGCTGCTGACCACGGCCCTGCTGGGCGGGCTGCTGGCGGTGCCGGGCCTGGTCCGGGCAGCGGATGCCGGGGTGCCTGAGGCGCCTGCCGTGGCCCAGGCCGACAAGCGCTGGCTCTTCGATATTCCGGCCCAGGATCTGGCGGCGGCGCTGCTCGCCTATTCCCAGGCCACCGGCATCCAGGTGGCGTTCAAAAGTGCCGACCTGACGGGTCTGACCACGGCTGGTCTTCAGGGTGAGATGGCGGCCGAGGACGGTCTCCGTCTGCTGCTGGCACAGTCGGGCCTCACCTACGACTTCGCCTCCGAAAGCTCCGTTGTGGTGGCGCCGCTGCCGAAGATGACGGGCGAAGACGGCGCGGTCATGCTCGACACACTCACCGTCGAGGACTACCGCAACATCACGTCCTCCCAGCCGACCAAGGGCTACGTGTCGCACTACTCCACCGCGGCGACCAAAACCGACACGCCGGTCATCGAGACGCCGCAGTCGATCTCCACTGTCGGCCGCGAAGAGATGGACGACCGCAACGCGAAGACCGTCGCCGAAGCCATGCGCTACACCGCCGGCGTCATGGTCGACTCCTACGGTGTCGACCCGCGAGGCTTCGACTCCATCAAGATCCGCGGCTTCGATTCCGTGACGACCGGATCGTTCCG
This sequence comes from uncultured Pelagibius sp., assembly GCA_964472095.1. Lineage (GTDB taxonomy): Bacteria > Pseudomonadota > Alphaproteobacteria > Kiloniellales > Kiloniellaceae > Pelagibius. The sequence continues at coordinate 60,792 of CAYYIV010000005.1, read as the reverse complement.
AGACGGTTTGCGTATGGACGGCAACTTCTTCGCGCTCTACGCGACGGAGCCCTACGGCATCGAGCGTGTCGACATGATGCGCGGTCCGAGCGGCGCCCTCTACGGCCAGGCCGAGGCGGGCGGCGCGATCGACCGCACCACGAAGCGGCCGCATTCCGATATGACGCAGGAAATCGCCGTCGAGGGCGGCAGTTGGGAGCACCTGCTGGGCGCCTTCGACGTCGGCGGCGCCGTCACCGAGGACGAGAGCCTGCTGTTCCGCCTGACCGGTCTGGCGCGCCGCGAGCATACTGAGTTCGATTACAACGACGGGTCTTCGCAGGAGAACAGGCGCGTCTTCTTCGCGCCGGCGCTGACCTGGAATCCGGACGACGACACCAGCATCACGCTGCTCGCCGACTACATGAACGACCATCGGCCGACGGCCTTCGGCACGCTGGCCACCGAGGAGGTCCGCACGGACGTGGTCGCCGGCGAGCCCGGCTTCGACGAATTCCACCAGGAACAGTTCGCCATCGGCTACGATGCCAGGCATCGCTTCGACGACATGTGGGAATTCCGCCAGAAGGCCCGCTATACTTACGTTGACGTCGACTACCAGGGCGTCTCCGCCGAAGGTTTCGACCCGGTGAGCGGCACCATCTTCCGCTCCGTCTGGTCGGCGCCGGACACGGTGCACCAGGGAGCTATCGACAACCAGCTGGAGGCGCGCTTCGAGTTGGGGCCGACTTTCCACGTCACGCTGTTCGGCCTCGACTACAGCCATAGCGTCGACACCTTCAGCTACCACTACGGCCCCGCCGACCCTCTGAACATCAACAACATCGTCTACACCGGTGCGACGGTGCCGGCGCCCTACCAGCGAACCGAACAGACCCTGCAGCAGGCCGGTGCCTATCTTCAGGACCAGATCACGATTTACGACAACTGGATCCTGACCCTGGGCGGCCGCCTCAGCTATGTTCGGCAGGAGACCGAGGACCGCTTCACCCACACCAGCGAGACGAAGACGGACGATGCCTTCACCGGTCGCCTCGGCTTCACCTATCTTTTCGACAACGGCCTCGCCCCCTACGTCAGCTACACCGAGGGCTTCACGCCGCAGAATGGCACCACGCGGCAAGGCGAGACCTTCGTGCCCGAAGAGTCTACGCAGTACGAGATCGGCCTCAAATACGAGCCGAAGGACTTCAACGCGCTGTTCACGCTTGCCGCGTTCCATCTCACCAAGACCAACGTCCTGACGGTCGATCCGGACGACCTCTTCAGCTCGGTGCAGACCGGCGAAATCCGCACCCGCGGCATCGAACTGGAAGCCAAGACGACCCTCGCGGAGGGCCTGGACGTTTCCGCCTCCTACACCTTCCTCGATGCCGAGGTGACGGAAAGCAACGATGAAGATCTCGGCAAGCGGCCGGTCAACGTGCCGGAGCACACGGCGGCGGCCTGGCTCAAATACACCTTCCAGGACGGGCTGCTGGAGGGGCTCGGGATCGGCGGTGGCCTGCGCTATGTCGGTCCGACCTACAACGACCTCGCCAACGAGTCGGAGAACTCGAGCTATCTGCTGGCCGACGCGGCGCTCAGCTACGACGTCAGCGAGAACCTCTCGTTCCAGGTCAACGCCAACAATCTCTTCGACAGGGAGTACGTCACCATCTGCAACTCCGGCGCCTGCTACTACGGCACGGGCCTGCGCGTCCTCGCCGGGCTCTCCTACCACTGGTAGCCGGTATGATTCGTAGCGTCCTCGTTCTGCTGCATCGCTACCTCGGCCTGGCCACGGCGGTCTTCCTCGCCCTGGCCGGACTGACCGGCTCGATTCTCGCCTTTCACCACGAGATCGACGAGTGGCTGAACCCGGAGTTCTACACGACGCCGGGAGGGGCGGTGGCGGGCAGCAGCAGCGCGCCGCTGGACCTCGTCGCGCTGGCAGCGCGTGCCCAGCAGGACCATCCGCAGCTGCAGATCATCTACGTCGAAAGCGAGGGCGAGACGGACCATCCCGCCCTCGCGATCGGCGAGCCGCGGCCGGACCCGGACGATGGCACCCTGCCGGATCTCGACTACAACTGGATCTACCTCGATCCGGTGAGCGGCGAGACCCTGGCAACGCGCTACTGGGCGCGCTGCTGCTTCTCGGCGGAAGACTTCATCCCCTTCATCTACGAGTTCCACCACACCCTGACCCTGCCGGGAACCTGGGGCTACCTGCTGATGGGCCTGGTGGCGATCGCCTGGACGCTCGACTGCTTCATCGCCCTGGTGCTGACTTTCCCACGTGGGCGCCCTTTCTTCACCAAATGGAAGACCGCTTGGCAGGTCAAGCGCGGCGGCGGCAGCTACCGCACCAACCTCGACCTGCACCGCGCCGGCGGCCTCTGGCTGTGGCTGATCCTGCTGCCGGTGGCGGTCAGCTCCATAGCCATGAACCTGCCGGATCATGTGTTCCGTCCGGTGGTCTCGCTGTTCTCGCCGGTCGAGCAGAGCGTCTACTACAAGCGCAGCTTCCTCAGCGCCGAGGAAATCGGCGCGACGCGGCAGACCTACGCCGACATCCGCCGGCGTGGCGCCGACGAGGCGGCAGCGCTCGGTCTGGACAAGCCGATCTACGCGCTCTATCTGAACACCCCCTACAACTACTATGCCGTCGGCTACGGCAGCCACGACGGCGAGCTGCTAGGCAGCCCCTGGTTCTACTTCGACGGCGGCGACGGGCGTCTGCTGCGGGTCGACATTCCGGGGCAGGGTACTGCCGGCGAGATCTTCGAGCAGCTGCAGTTTCCCATCCACGGCGGGCGCATTGGCGGGCTGGCCGGGCGCATCGTCATCTGCATCGCCGGCCTCGTCATCTTCATGCTCTCGGTTACCGGCATCGTGATCTGGTGGAAGAAGCGCGGCGCGCGCCGGGTCGCTGCCGGACGGCGCTCGCAGGCCGCCGGGCCGACCGAGAGCTACGCCGGCGAGTAGTCCCTTCCGGCCACGGACTCACACACCGAGTCCGGCCTCCAGCACCATGGCGACGCGGATCTCGCGGGCGCGGCGGATGTGCCTGCGCATCAATGCCTCGGCACCATCGGCGTCGCCGTTGACGATTGCCTCGACGATCAGCCAGTGCTCGCGGTGTGATTCGTCGGCACGGTGCTGTGCCGCCAGCGTGGTCGGGCCGAGCAGCAGCAGGGTGGTGGAGAAGGTCGACACCGCGCTGGCCAGGTAGCGGTTATTGGCCGCCTCGCAGATGGCACGGTGGTAGAGCTTGTTCAGTTTGGCCAGCGCGGCGGGGTCGCCGAGGTGGCTTGCCTCCCGCTCCAGGATGGCATCCAGACGCTGCCGGTCGTTCGGCTTGGCGCTGAGAGCGGCGAAGCGCGCGGCGCTGCCCTCGAGGATCTCGCGCAGGTCGTAGAGCTCCTGAATCGCCGCCAGGGAAAGCTCGGCCACCCGGGCACCGTTGCGGGCGTCGAGCTGCACCAGGCCGTCCCGTGCGAGACGCTGCAAGGCCTCGCGGATCGGCGTGCGGCTGATGCCCAGCCGCTCGGCCAGATTGGTCTCCCGAATCCGCTCGCCGGGCCTGAGGCGCCCCTCGGCGATGGCCGCGAGCAGCCCCTCGTAGGCCTGATCGGCAAGGCTCGCCGGCATCTCCACGTCCTCCAAGATTCGGTTTGAGCTTCAAAGTATGTCATTGTATACAAGCGTCGACAAGAATAACCCGGATCGAGAGACCCATGGCGGCGGGCGACGACCTGCGGACTTCCTTTGATGTGCTGGTGACCGGCGGCGGCAACGCCGGCCTCAGCGCCGCCATCATGGCGGCCGAGGCGGGCTGCAGTGTCTGCCTCCTGGAGCGCGCGCCGCGCTTCTACCGCGGCGGCAACAGCCGGCATACCCGCAATCTCAGGGCCATGCACGACGCACCGACCTCGGTGCTGACCGAGGCCTACGGCGAAGAGGAGTACTACCAGGATCTCCTCAGGGTCACCAAGGGCAAGACCACCGAGAAGCTGGCGCGCCTCGCCATCCGCGGGTCGCAGGACTCCGTCGCCTGGCTGGAGGCGCGCGGCGTGCGCTTCCAGAAGGCGCTTTCCGGCACCCTGCATCTCGGGCGCACCAACGCCTTCTTTCTCGGCGGCGGCCGGGCGCTGGTGAACGCGCTCTACCGCCATGCCGAAAGCCTCGGCGCCGTCGTCCACTGCGAGGCGCCGGTCGAGAAAATCCATCTGGCAGACGGTTTCTGCCACGGCGTCACCGCGCGCATCGACGGCTGCCCCATCGATTTTACCGCGCGCAGCGTGGTCTTCGCCGCGGGCGGATTCCAGGCCAACATCCCCTGGCTGAAGGAGACCTGGGGCGATGCCGCCGACAACTTCCTCATCCGTGGCACGCCCTACAACACTGGCGAGATGCTGAAGCAGCTGTTGGACCAGGGCGTCGCCCAGGTCAGCGATCCGCAGCAGTGCCACGCGGTCGCCATCGACGGCCGCGCGCCGAAGTACGACGGCGGCATCTGCACCCGCGTCGACTGCGTGTCCCTCGGTATCGTCGTCAACACCAAGGCTGAGCGCTTCTATGACGAGGGCGAGGACTTCTGGCCCAAGCGCTACGCCATCTGGGGCCGCCTCATCGCGGCGCAGCCCGACCAGGTCGGCCACGTCATCATCGACCAGCAGGCCATCGGCCTCTTTATGCCGCCGGTCTTCCCGGCAGTGAAGGCGGACAGCATCGAAGAACTGGCCGGCATGATCGGCGTCGACCCGCAGGCGCTGGCGCGAACGGTCGGCGGCTACAACGCTGCGGTGCGCGACGGCAGCTTCCATCATACGGAACTCGACGACTGCCACACCGAAGGGCTGACGCCACCCAAAACCCACTGGGCACGGCGCCTCGATGAGCCGCCGTTTTATGCCTACACCCTGAAGCCCGGAATCACCTTCACCTACCTCGGCGTCGAGGTGGACGAGAAGGCGCGTGTGCTCATGGCCGACGGCCGGCCCTCGGCCAACATGTTTGCGGCGGGCGAGATCATGGCCGGCAACGTCCTGGGGGAAGGCTATCTCGCCGGCATCGGCATGACGATCGGCGGCGTCTTCGGCCGCATCGCCGGAGAGGAGGCGGCACGCCATGCTTCAAACGCTGCTTGACAGCAAGTCGGCCGCCGAGGCCGACCGCATCATGACCATCTGCAACGCCTGCAGGTATTGCGAAGGCCACTGCGCCGTCTTCCCGGCGATGACCCTGCGCCTGGCTTTCACGCCGGCAGATCTCGGCTACTTCGCCAACCTCTGCCATGCCTGCGGCTCCTGCTATCATCATTGCCAGTACGCCGATCCGCACGAGTTCAATGTGAACGTGCCGCGGACCATGGCGGAACTGCGCCTCGATACCTACGAGGCGGCGGCCTGGCCGCGCTTCCTCGGCCGCTCCTTCCAGAACAACGGTGTCTGGACGGCGATCGTCGCCGTCCTGGCCCTCGTCCTTTTCCTCGTTACCGCCGCGGCTTTCATCGAGCCGGCGACCCTCTTCGGCCGGCACGGCGGCAACTTCTACGCCGTCATGTCGCACAACGTCATGGTCACGGTCTTCGGCAGTGTGTCGCTCTTCGTGCTGGCGGCCATCGTCATCGGCATGGCGCGCTTCTGGCGCCTGACCGGGGCGCCTCCGCTCCGCGAGGTCGGCCTGTGCGAAGTCGCCTCGGCGATCCACGACGCCATGACGTTGAAGTATCTCGGCGGTGGCGCCGACCTCGGCTGCACCTATCCGGAGGAGGCACCGTCGAAGCTGCGGCGGCTGTTCCACCACTGCACCTTCTATGGCTTCCTGCTGTGCTTCGCCGCCACCTCGGTGGGCACACTCTACCACTACGGCTTCGGCTGGGTGGCACCCTACGGCTACCTCAGCCTGCCCAGCCTGCTCGGTACCTTCGGCGGCCTCGGCCTGTTGGTCGGACCGGTCGGCCTCATGGTGCTGAAGCGCCGCGCTGCCGGCACCGCGGTGCAGACCGGGGCGGCCAAGAAGCTGGACGAGGGGCTGCTGGTGCTGCTGTTCCTCACTGCCTTCACCGGTCTGCTGCTGACCGCGCTGCGCGGCAGCGAGTTGCTCGGCATCCTCCTGGTGGTGCACCTCGGCGTGGTCATGGGTCTCTTCCTCGCGATGCCCTACGGCAAGTTCATCCACGGCTTCTACCGCATTCTCGCTCTTGTCGGTTACGCCCTGGAGCAGCGTGCCGGCAGGCAGGTGCTGGGCAAAGCCGTCGTGGCGGCACCGCGCCGCCAGGCGGCCGAGTGACCGGCCCGAGCGCACCGGCCGCGGGTCTCAACTGTCGACGAGCTTGAGGGCGACCGCCCAGACGAGCTCGAGCAGGCCGGCGGCCAGCAGAATGAGCCACGCAGTGCGGGAATCGATCGCAAGCGGCGCCGGCCGGCCCCCTTGCCTCAGGCGGCGAAGCCGCCGTCGACTGCGATCGAGGCGCCGGTCACGAAGCGGCCACTCGCGCCCGCCAGATGCGCTACCATGGCGGCGATCTCCGCCGGTTTGGCGTAGTCGGCGACAGCCATCAGGGCACGCTCCGCCGCGGCACCCTCGCCATCGGCCGGGTTCATCTCTGTGTCGGTGGAGCCGGGATCGACGACGTTCACCGTGATGCCGCGGTCGCCGACGTCGCGTGCAAGCCCCTTGGTGAAGCCGATCAGCGCCGATTTGCTCATGGCATAGAGCGCTATGCCGCCATAGGGCACGCGCTGAGCGAAACAGGACCCGATCGAGATGATCCGCCCGCCGGACCCAAGGTGACGGAGGGCCGCCTGCGAGGCGAGGTAGACGGCGCGGACGTGGATCGCCAGGGTACGGTCGATGTCTTCGAGGGTCATCTCCTCGGGTGGCCCGTAGGGGAAGATCCCGGCGTTGTTCACCAAGATGTCGAGCCGCCCGAAAGCAGCGGCCGCGCGGTCGACAGCGGCGGTCACCGCTGCGGCCTCAGCGCTGTCGGCGCGCAGGGCGAGTCCGCGGCGGCCCGCCGCTTCGATTTTCGCGACGACATCGTCAGCCTTCGCCGCCGAGGTCGCGTAGGTGATCGCCACGTCGCAGCCGCGCTCCGCCAGTGCCAGCGCAATCGCAGCGCCGATCCCCCGGCTGCCACCGGTGACCAGTGCAGCTCGTCCGACCAGGTCCTGCATGGTGATGTTCCTTTTATATACCGAACGGTACTAAAAAGTTAGGAACCTTGCAGGCGGCCGTCAATGCATTTATTTACTGGAGGGTACATAAAGGGAGACGACTCATGGCTGAGCGTGGCAGACCGCGGGGCTTCGATCGCCAGGAGGCTCTGCGCCGCGCCATGGTTCTGTTCTGGTCGCGCGGCTACGAAGGCACCTCGCTCGGCGATCTGACGACGGCGATGGGCATCAACAAGCCAAGCCTCTATGCCGCTTTCGGGTGCAAAGAGGAACTCTTCCGCGAGGCGATTGCGTTCTACGATGCAAGCGAAGGGGCTTCGGTTCAGGAGTCCCTGGACGTCGCGCCGACGGCCCGCGCGGCCATCGAAGCCATGTTGCGGGTGAACGCCGAGGCCTATGTCAGCCCGAAGAAGCCGCGTGGCTGCATGATCGTGCTGTCATCGCTGATCGGTGCATCAGAAAACGAGGCGCTGCGGGGGTTCCTCGCCAAGTTGCGGCGGCAAGGCGAGGTGCAGCTGCGGCGGCGCATCGAACGCGGCATGATCGAAGGCGATGTGCCGCCGGGGACGGACGCGCGGCGGCTCGCGGCTTTCTACACCACGGTGCTGCAGGGCCTGTCGGTCCAGTCACGCGACCGCGCTTCGCGCAAGGTGCTCAATGCAATTGTCGACGACGCCATGGCGGCCTGGGATGCCCTGATTCGATCTCCTTGACGATCCGGCGCGCTGAAATCGTCGCGGTGGGTTTCACACTTCAAACAGCGTCCGGATTCTTCTCGGGATTCCAATAAAATTTGCATTAACCAATTAGAAAAGTTGAGAAAATCGACGAGCCGGCGCAAGATCATCCGGACGGATCCGATTAACCATTTTGGTGTAGTTAAGCTTGGGAAGATCGGATTTACGGCCGTCTTTCATTATGAAGACGAGCTCTTTACCAGGATTGCCGAGCGATGGAGAGCGTTTCGGTGGAGGCTGACGGCCCGGTGGCGTCCAGGGGAATTCCCGGCAAGCCGCGGCGGAGTCGTCCCATGGGCCGCGGCTGGCGACGCGTCGCGGCCGGCGGTTCAGCCCTCCTCTTTTTGACAGTGGTCGGATGCCTGGGGGTCATGGAAGCCAAGACCTCCACGCTGCAGGCGGAGCTGTTTTCCCATATGGCCAGCCAGATGACCTACCGGGTCGACCGCGGGCCGAGCGACACCATTCGGTTCCCCGCGGAGGGGCCCTACAATCGCCGGCTCGGTTACGTCGGCCTGCCGGGCTTCGTGGAGACCCTGCGCGCGCAAGACTACGCGGTCGAGTCGCAGGCCCGCGTCTCCGAGCCCTTCGACTGGTACTTTACGCGGAGCGGCATCGCGCCCTATCGCGCGAAGACCCAGTCGGGCCTGACCCTGGCCGACCGCGACGGCCTGCCGATCTTTGCTGCCAGGACCCCTGAGCGTGTCTTCGAGAGCTTCGAGGCGGTACCGCAGTTGATCGTCCAGACCCTGCTCTTCATCGAGAACCGGGAGCTCCTCGATCCGGCTTTCCCCCGAGCCAATCCGGCGGTGGAGTGGGACCGGCTGGCCACTGCCTTCGCCGATCTGGTCGTGAAGAAGGCGTTGTCGGGGGGGTCGAGCCCGGGCGGCAGCACGCTGGCCACACAGATGGAAAAGTTCCGCCATTCGCCGGAAGGCCGCACCGGCAATGTCGGGGAGAAGTTGCGCCAGATGATTTCAGCCAGCCTGCGCGGCTACCTGGACGGACAGAACACGGGAGAGGCGCGGCGCCAGATCGTCGTCGACTACCTCAACAGCACGCCGCTGGCAGCGCGGGTCGGGTTCGGCGAGGTTCTTGGCCTCGGCGACGGTCTTTGGGCCTGGTTCGGCACCGACCTTGCGACGGCGCAGAATTGCCTCGCCGCAGCGGCCGAGGGAACCGGTCTGCCCTGCAGCGCCGCGGTCTACCGCCAGGCGCTCAGCCTGCTCATCGCCCAGCGCCGTCCCTCGGAATACCTGGTCACCGGCCGCGCTTCCCTGCAGCGCCTCGTCGACAGCCACCTGCGGCTGCTGGCTGAGGCCGGCATCATCGACACGGCCCTGCGCGATGCCGCCCTGGTCCGGCCGGTGCAGTTCTCGGACTCCCTGCAGGCCGCTGCGCCGGCTGCCTCCGCACTGTCCTGGAAGGCGGCGGCGACCCTGCGGGCCCGCCTGCTCCGGCAGTTGGGTGTGGGCTCGCTCTACGATCTCGACCGCCTCGACCTCACGGTGGAGACGACGCTGGACCGGACGGCACAGGAAAGCGTGACCGCGGCGCTGCAGCGTCTGGCGGATCCCGGCGCCCTGGCCGACATGGGCCTGGCCGCGCCGCGGCTGCTCAACCGCGGGGCGCCGGAGAAGGTGATCTACAGCCTGCTGCTCTACGAACGGGGCGAGGGCCGCAACCATCTGCGCCTGCAGGCCGACAACTACGATGGCCCCTTCGACATCAACGAGGGAACCAAGCTCGATCTCGGATCGACGGCCAAGCTGCGCACGCTGGTCAGCTATCTTGAGATCGTTGCCGAGCTTTACGACCGCCTGCGCGATCGCACCGACGAGGAGCTGCGCGCCAAGGCCGCCAAGGGCGATGCCCTGACGCGCTGGGTCGCCGGCACACTCGCCGACGGTGGCGATCCGGGCCTGCCGGCGCTGCTCGAGGCGGCCATGCAGCGGCGCTATTCGGCCAGTCCCAACGAGCGCTTCTTCACCGGCGGCGGGCTGCACCGCTTCGGGAACTTCGACCGGGCAGACGACGGCAAGGTCATGTCCGTCGCCACAGCGCTGCACAACTCCGTGAACCTGGTCTTCATTCGCCTGATGCGGGACATCGTCGCCTACCATGTGGCCGAGGTCGTGGCGGCCGGCGGCGATCCGCTCGAGGCCTCCTCACCGCTGCGCCGGGACTATCTGAGCCGCTTCGCCGACCGCGAGGGGCGCGAGTTCCTGCTCGGCTTCTATGGCCGCTACCGTAGTCTTGACGGCGAGCAGATCCTGGCGCAGGTCGCCAAGCGGGCACGCTCGACCCGCGCCGCGCAGGCGGTGGTCTTCCGCTCGCTGCGTCCGGAAGCCGGCATCGAGGCCCTGGGTGATTTTCTGCGCGCAGGCGCCCCGGGGCAGTCCCTCGGCGAGGGTGAACTCCGTCGGCTGTTCGACAGCTATGCCGCCGATCGCTTCTCGCTCAACGACCGCGGCTATATCGCCAAGGTGCATCCGTTGGAACTCTGGCTTGCCGCCCATCTCAGCAAAGCCCCGGGCAGTTCCTTCGCGGAGATCGTGGCGGCTGGCGCCGAGGCCCGCCAGGAGTCCTATGTCTGGCTGTTCAAGTCGACCCTGCGCAAGGCGCAGGACAGGCGGATTCGCACTCTGCTGGAGGAGGAGGCCTTCGCGCGCATCGCCACGTCGTGGCAGCGGCTCGGCTACCCCTTCGGCTGGCTGGTACCGTCCTACGCGACGGCGATCGGCAGTTCGGGCGACCGCCCGGCTGCGCTGGCCGAGCTGATCGGCATCATCGTCGGCGACGGGCGGCGGTTGCCGACCGACCGCTTCGAACGATTGCGCTTCGCCGAGGGCACGCCGTTCGAGACCGTGATGAAGCTGGAGGCCGGCGCCAGCGAGGCCGTGCTGAACCCGGAAGTGGCGCGGACCCTGCGCCAGGCACTGATCGACACCGTAGAGCTGGGCACCGGCCGGCGGGTGAGCGGCGCCTTCCATGCGGCCGATGGCACGGTGCTGGTCGCCGGCGGCAAGACGGGTACCGGCGATCACCGCTTCGGGCGCTTCGGGCGCGGCGGCGAAGTCATCGAGTCGACGGTGGTGAACCGGACCGCGACCTTTGTGTTCTTTCTCGGCGACCGCTTCTTCGGCGTGATCTCCGCGCATGTGGCTGGACCGGATGCCGCCGCCTACAACTTCACCTCAGCCCTGCCTACGCAACTGCTGAAGTCGCTCGGACCGTTGCTGGAGCCGATGCTGCAGCGGCCGCCGGAGCCGGAGCCACAGCTTGTCCTGCAGCCGGAAGTCCCGCACGACGTCGAGGCGTCGTTGGCCGTTCCCTCGCTGGGTTCCTGCGTCGCGGCGCACCAGGACCGCTGGCGCTGTTCCCTGACGGGCGTGCTGCAGTCGGCCGCACGTCCCAGCGAGGCGCTGGCGGCTCAATAGCGGTGGGGATCCCGCTCGTCGGGCAGGCGCTGCAGGAAATCGCGGTAGTCCTGGTCCAGGGAACGCTCGTACAGGTCCTGCAGGGCGGCCACCGGCTGATTGTCGTAGTCGACGCGCAGGTTCAGGGCCGCACCGCTGCCGCCGTCGACCAGCAGCGCCGCCGAGCAGGTGCCGCGGCTGTCGCCGCCCGCCGCCTCGCCGGCGGCCAGCGCCGCCAGCAGGCGCTCGGCCAGCTCCGCCCCGGCGGCGGCTTGGTAAGCCGCCGTCATCGCGGCCAGCACCTCCGGCCCCTTGAGGATGTTGCCGGCGACGATGAGATCGGCCGCCTCGTGGTGGCCCTTGCAGTCGCTGTTGGCCTTGCCGGTCCAGCCGGCCGTCTCGCCGCGCCCATCCATCACCGCCAGCTGCCGGAAGTCGCGACCCGAGTCCTCCGCAATCAGGTCGCGTAACGCTGCTGCCGCCGACTGGCCGTGCGCCAGCAACGGCAGGCCACGGCGCGCGAAGAGCACGTTGGTCGAATAGCCTTGGGTCGCCACGGCGCCGACACCGAAGCGGCAATGCGGCACCTGGGCACCGACGGCGATGCTGCCGGTCGCCGTGGCGACTCCGATGGCGCCGCTGTCCGGGTCGCGGCCGATGACGGTGAAGGTCATGCCTGAAGAGGTTTCCGGCTGCCGCGCAACCTGCGTGGATAATTTATCATGAAAAAATACTCCCCATTTGTATTTATCATGCTAAATTGACTCTGTAAACGCGCGGTAGTTTGCGCACAACCGATCCAGCAGGGAGGCGGTAATGAAAAGATTTCTCGGTGCAGCAGCCTTCGCGGCCGTCACGGTCGCCACGGTCCTCGGGGGCCTGGCCCAGGCGCAGACGCCGCCGGGCGTCCTCATCGTCGGCCAGATCGCCGAGCCGAAGTCGCTCGACCCCCATGCCGTCACCGCGGTCAACGACTTCCGCATCCTGATGAACGTCTACGACGGCCTGGTACGCTACAAGGACGGCACCCTCGAAGTCGAACCGGCGCTAGCCGAATCCTGGACTATCAGCGACGACGGCACGACCTACAGCTTCGATCTGCGCGACGGCGTCAGCTTCCACGACGGTAGCCCGCTGACCGCCGAGGCGGTGAAGTTCAACTTCGACCGCATGCTCGACGAGAACCACCCCTACCACGATACCGGGCCCTTTCCGCTGTCGTTCTTCTTCAGCTCGATCGACAGCGTGACCGCCGAAGACGAAGACACCGTGGTGTTCAAGCTGAAGGAGCCCTATGCGCCCTTCCTCTCCAACCTCGCCTATCCGACCGGCCTCATCGTCTCGCCGGCGGCGGTGGAGAATTTCGGTAAGGATTTCGGCCGGCAGCCCTCCGGCACGGGCCCTTTCCGCTTCGCCGAGTGGGAGAGCAACGCCAAGGTCGTGGTAGTTCGCAACGACGACTACTGGGAGGGTGCGCCCGCCCTCGAGGCGGTCGTCTTCCGGCCGATCACCGACGGCAACACCCGCGTCGCCGAGATGCTCTCGGGCGGCATCGACCTGATGGTCGAGGTGCCGCCGGATTCCGTGGCGACCTTCGCCGGCGACGGCAGCTACCAGGTCCACGAGCAGGCCGGCCCGCACGTCTGGTTCCTCATCTTCAACGTGAAGGAGGGCCCGCTGGCCGACAAGAAAGTGCGCCAGGCCGTGAACTACGCCATCGACAAGAAGGCGCTGGTGGAGAACGTGCTGCAGGGCACTGCGGAAGTCGCCGCCGGCCCGACGCCGCCGGCTTTCTCCTGGGCTTACAACGATGAGCTGGATCCCTATCCCTACGATCCCGAGAAGGCGGCAGCGCTGATCAAGGAAGCCGGACACGAGGGGGCCGAACTCACCTTCTACGTCACCGAGGGCGGTTCCGGCATGCTCGACCCGGTGCCCATGGGCGCGGCGATCCAGGCGGATCTCGCGAAGGTCGGCCTTGAAGTGAAGATCGAGACCTACGAGTGGAACACCTTCCTCGGCAAGGTGAACCCGGGCCTGGAGGGCAAGGCCGACATGGCGGAGATGGCGTGGATGACCAACGATCCCGATACGCTCCCCTATTTGGCGCTGCGCAGCGATGCCTTTCCCGACAAGGGTGGCTTCAACTCCGGCTACTACTCCAATCCGGAGGTCGACGAACTGCTGGAGGCCGCGCGTCGCAGCACCGACCAGGACGATCGGGCGGAACTCTATAAGCAGATGCAGGTCATCGTGCACGAGGACGCACCCTGGGCCTTCATCGCCAACTGGAAGCAGAACGCCGTGACGGGAGCCGCTGTCGACGGATTCTCGTTGCAGCCGTCCTTCTTCCTGATCCTGAAGGACGTCACCAAAGGCTGATCCAGCCAAGCCGTCCGCGACACACCCCCCGGGCCCCCTGCAGGTAGCAAGGGCTTGGGCGGGCCGGGCCGCCGCACCGCCGGCTGCCTCGGGCGCCGGATGACCGCAAGGAGGACAGCGGCCGAAATGCTCGCCTACACGGTAAAACGTCTGGTGCTCGCGGGTCCGGTGCTGCTCGGGCTGACCGTGATCGTTTTCCTCATCATGGCGATGATCCCGGGCGACCCGGCGACCGCCATCCTCGGTTCCTATGCGACACCGGAGAACGTCGCGCGGCTGAACCGCCAGCTCGGCCTGGACCGCAGCCTGGTGGAACAATACTTCGTCTGGCTCGGCAACCTGCTGCAGGGCGACTTCGGGCGCTCCTACAATCTCAACCGCCCGGTCATCGACGAGGTGCTGGAGCGCTTCTCCGCTACCCTGGTTCTCGCCGGCGCCGCACTGCTGCTCTGCTCGGTCTTCGGCCTCATTGCCGGCGTCGCGACTGCCGTGCGCCAGTACGGCTGGACCGACAGAATCGTCACCTTCTTCGTGCTGATCGGCATCTCGATCCCCTCCTTTTGGCTCGGCCTGCTGCTGATCCTCGCCTTCGCGGTGTGGCAGCGCTGGTTGCCGGCCAGCGGCATGTTCGCCATTTACGGCGGCGGCGACCTGCCCGACCTGCTGCGCCACCTGGTGCTGCCGGCGGTCACCCTGGCAGTGGTCGCCACCGGCGTCATCGCACGTCTGACCCGCGCAGCCATGCTGGAGGTGCTGCGCCAGGACTACATCCGCACGGCGCGCGCCAAAGGCGTGAGCGAGCGGCGGGTGGTCTACCGCCACGCCTTCAAGGCGGCGCTGGTGAACGTTATCCCGGTGATCGGCGTGCAGGCCGGCTTCGTGCTCGGCGGTGCCGTCTACATCGAGACAGTGTTCCAGTGGCCCGGCATCGGCCGCATGCTGGTCACCGCCATCTCGACCCGCGACCTGCTGCTGGTGCAGGGCGGCGTGCTGGTGGTGGCGGCCAGCTACGTGCTGTTCAACCTGATCACCGACCTGCTGCAGCACCTGATCGATCCGAGGCTCAGGACATGAGCGGCTCGGCAGCCACCGCCACGGCGCCGCCGCTGTCTGCCCGACGCGGCTCCGGCCGACCCTCGGCCCTCAGCCTCTTCGCCCGCAACCAGCTTGCCGCCTTCGGCGCGGCACTGCTCCTGGTCATCGTCGTGCTGGTGATGCTGACACCCCTGCTGCCGCTGCAGGACCCGGCGGCCACCGATCCCGTCAACCGCCTGCTGCGGCCGCTCGCCGAGGGCCACCTGCTGGGCACCGACCACCTGGGGCGCGATATCCTGTCGCGCCTCCTGTGGGGGACGGGCGTCAGCCTCCTGGTCGGTCTCTCGGCGACCTTCGTCGCCGCGCTCTTCGGTTCAACCATCGGCATCCTTGCCGGCTACTTCGGCGGCCGCGCCGATACCCTGCTGATGCGCGGCATCGACATGCTGATGGCTTTCCCCTACATCCTGCTGGCCCTGGCCATCGTCGCCGTCCTCGGCCCGGGCCTGATGAACGCGCTTTTCGCCATTGCCGTCGTCAACATCCCCTTCTTCGCCCGCAACATCCGCGGCGTCACCCTGGGCCTTGCGAAGCGTGAGTTCATCGACGCTGCGCGGCTTTCCGGCAAGTCGGACCTCAACATCCTGCTGACCGAGGTGCTGCCGAACGTGCTGCCGGTCATCGTCATCACCGTCTCGACCACCGTAGGCTGGATGATCCTGGAGACGGCGGGCCTCAGCTTCCTCGGCCTCGGCGCGCAGCCGCCCGCCGCCGACCTCGGCTCCATGCTGGGTGAGGGCCGCAAGCTGCTGATCACAGCGCCGCATGTTTCGGTGATTCCCGGCGTGATGATCTTCCTGGTGGTGATGAGCATCAACCTCCTGGGCGACGGCATCCGCGATCTGCTCGATCCGCGCCTGAAGTCCGGCGCTCTGGCACGCCCGGCGCCGCTGACCGAGGTCGACCGCCCGGCCTCGCAGGCTGCGGCTACCCCGCGCGACGACAGCGTGCTGGCGGTGGCGGACCTGCAGACCCAGTTCCGCATCGGCAACGATGTCTATCGCGCGGTCGACGGCGTCAGCTTCGATATCCTGCCGCACGAGTGCCTCGGGCTGGTCGGCGAGTCCGGCTCCGGCAAGTCGGTGACGGCGCTCTCGCTGCTTGGCCTGGTGGCGACGCCGCCGGGGCGCATTGTCGGCGGCCAGGTCCTGCTGCAGGGGCGCGACCTGCTGGGACTGGATGCCGCCAGCCTGCGCGTCATCCGCGGCGACCGCGTCGCCTACATCTTCCAGGACCCGCTGACCACGCTGCATCCGCTGTTCACCATCGGCGACCAGATCGCCGAGGCGATCCGCAGCCATCGGCCGCTGTCCTACCGGGCAGCCTGGTCGGCTGCCGTGACGCTGCTGGATGCGGTCCGCATCCCCAACGCCGCCGGCCGCGCGGGGGCCTACCCGCATGAGCTCTCCGGCGGCATGCGCCAGCGCGTCTCCATCGCCATGGCGCTGGCCAACGACCCGATGCTGCTGATCGCCGACGAGCCGACCACCGCGCTCGATGTCACGGTGCAGGCGCAGGTTCTGAAGCTGCTCGACCAGCTGCGCAGCGAGAGCGGCGCCTCGCTGCTGTTCATCACCCACGACTTCGGCGTGGTGTCGGAGGTCTGCCACCGCGTCGCGGTGATGTACGCCGGGCGGATCGTCGAGATCGGCCCGACGGAGGCGGTGCTCAGCGCGCCGGCGCATCCCTATACCGAGCGCCTTATCGCCTGCGTCCCGCGCCTCGGCGAGCCGGGCCGTCGCCTGGAGGCGATCCCCGGCCTGCCGCCGCCCGTCAACGATCTGCCGCCGGGCTGTGCCTTCGCCGAACGCTGTCCCCATGCCGAGGAGGCCTGCCGGGAGAGCGAGATCACTCTCGATCCCCTGAGCGACAGCCAGGTCGACGGCCACTGGGTGCGCTGCATCAAGCCGCGCGGCCCGCGAACGGCCGCGAGGGCGTCATGACTGCGTTGATGGAGGCCCGCGCGGTGACTCGCAGCTTCGGCGGTGGGCGCAGCCTTCTTGGCAAGCCGAAGCCGGCGGTGCATGCGGTGCAGGGCGTCAGCTTCGAGGTCCGGCAGGGGGAAACCCTCGGCATCGTCGGCGAGTCCGGCTGCGGCAAGTCGACGCTCGCCAAACTGCTGGTCGGCCTGCAGCGACCGACCGCAGGGGAAGTGCTGCTGGAAGGTGCCGGAGTGCACGACCCAGCGGTCTTCGGGCGTCGAGCGCTGGCCAAGCGGGTGCAGTATGTCTTCCAGGATCCCTTGAGCTCGCTGAACCCGCGCAAGACCATCCGCCAGATTCTCGAGGCGCCGCTCATCCACCTGCTGCGCATGCCGGCGCCAGCAAGGCGCGACAAGCTGGCGGAGATCATGGAAGCCGTACGCCTGCGTCCGGAGTTCCTCGAGCGCTATCCCCACGAGTTCTCCGGCGGCCAGGCCCAGCGCATCGGCATCGCCCGCGCCCTGGCCGCCGAACCTGAAATCCTGGTGCTCGACGAGCCGGTGTCGGCGCTCGACGTCTCGGTGCAGGCCCAGGTCCTGAACCTGCTCGACCAGCTGAAAGCGGACTTCGATCTCACCTACATCTTCATCAGCCACGACCTGGCCGTGGTGGAGTCCGTCAGCGACCGTGTCATGGTCATGTATTTCGGCCGCGTGGTGGAGGAGGGCCGCTCCGAAGACCTCTTCCGCCACCCGCTGCATCCCTATACCCGCCTGCTGCTGTCCTCAGCACCGGTGCCGGGGCGCAAGGGCATCGGCGCGGAAGCGAAGCTCGCCGAGTTGCCCGATCCCCTTGCGCCTCCTCCGGGTTGTGCCTTCGCAGCGCGCTGTCCTCATGCGAGCGATCTCTGCCGCCAGGTGACGCCGCCGCTGGAACGCGACGGCGAAACCGCCTATGCCTGTCATCACCCGCGCAAGTTTGCTCCCTGGCCGGAGCCGGTCGGGCCCGGCGCAAGCGACCGCGGGGGCGGGTAGTGGAAAGCCGAGTCCGGTCATGAGCGAAATTGTCGATCCTCCCTATACGGCGTCGGCGGAGGCCCCGAAGGGCCGCGGCAAGTCGCGCCCGCTGAAGATCGCCGCCGAGATGAAGGACTGGATCGTGGTGCGCGGCCTGAAGCCCGGCGACCGCCTGCCCGGCGAACGCGAGCTGATCGATCGCTTCCAGGCCAGCAAGGGGACCATTCGTGAGGCGCTTCGCGTGCTGGAGACGCAAGGGCTGGTGCGCAGCCGCACCGGCCCCGGCGGCGGGACCTTCGTCGAGGCCCTCGCCGAAGGCCGTGCGATGGAACTGCTGGGCAACTACTTCTTCTTCCAGAACCCGACCATCGGCGACATCTACGCCCTGCGCCGCATCCTCGAACCGGAGGTGGCGGCCAGCGTTTCAGGTCGCTTGGCGGAGGCAGACTTCAAGCGTCTCGAGCAGACCATGCAGATCTACGTGGAGCCGCCGCAGGATCTCGAGGAAGAGCGCAGGCAGCGCCACGCCGAGCTCGATTTCCACGGCATCCTGGTCGACTACTGCCCGAATCCGGTGCTCGCCTTCATGTGTCGCTTCCTGCAGTCGCTGCTGCGCGATCTCATGGTCTGCAAGCGCATCTACGAGGAACCCAACCCGGACCTGCGCGAGAGCGGCCTCAGCTACCAGGTGCGCCTGCTGCGCGCCCTGCGCCGCCAGGATGCCGCGGCGGCGCGCGAGATCATGTTCGAGCACATGTGCACGGCGCAGAGCTACATGGAAGAGCGCGAGGCGGTGCTGCAGGCGAAGTTCCTGGAGGTTCCCGACTGACCCTTCTCAATGCAGGATGTAGCGGCCTTCGGCGAAAGCGGTCTGCCAGGCCCGTTTTGCCGCGCTGCGCTCAGCCGGCGTGGCCGTGGGTCCGACGTGGCCCGGCCAATCCGCCTGTTCGACATAGGCGACAAGCCTCAGGGCTTGATAGCAGACCACGCCGAGGCTGACCGACCGCGCGTCCAGTGTCGCCCTTGCGGGGCGCGGATCGTCGATGCAGTCGACCAGGGCCGGCAGGCTGGCCTCCGATGAAGGTCCGAGCAGCCCGGCGAGCGCCGGGCGGTCGGAGACGACATAGTCCTGGCGCTCGGCATCCCAGACGAATCGGCCTTCGACGGCCAGCAGGCGGTCGTGCAGGCCGCTGCCGAGGGCCGAGCGCGCCTGTGCGGCGGCCGGCAGGCCGGCGGTCATCAGTATCGCTAAGCCGGCCAGGACGAGCCAGGCCAAGAGGACGCCTTCGGCGGCAAGGGTGGGCGTCGGACGGCAGGCGGTCATCGGACGCTCCGCGGCTGAGGAGGAAGTTGAGCCTGTCTGTCGCGACCAGATCTGCGCCGGTTCATGTCGACGGAGCAAGGCCCGAAGGAACTGCGGGAAATCGATCAGGGCGCGCAGCGGTTGCGGCCGTCTGCCGCCGCCGGCAGCCGCGCACCGGACGGTGGCTGTACCAGCCGCTCGGCCGGCAGCCGCAGGATGACACGGGTGCCGAAGCCGCGGCGGCTGGCAATCTCCAGCGCGCCCTGATGAAGCTCCGCCAGGCTGCGGGCGATCGGCAGGCCGAGGCCGGTGCCACGGTCGCCCTTGCGGGTGTAGGGGTTGCGGA
The DNA here is from genome assembly GCA_964472095.1 of uncultured Pelagibius sp. Taxonomy (GTDB): domain Bacteria; phylum Pseudomonadota; class Alphaproteobacteria; order Kiloniellales; family Kiloniellaceae; genus Pelagibius. Next base: position 41,406 of record CAYYIV010000005.1, on the reverse strand, counting down.
TCTGCGCGAAGCTGCCCATGGCCTGCGGGATCTCGTCCTGGTCCATGCCGCAGCCGTTATCGGCGACCACGATCTCGTAGCCCCCGGCCGCAGCGAGTCGCCCGCAGAGGGTGACGCGCCCGCCATCGGGCGTGAACTTGATGGCGTTGGACAGCAGGTTGAGGATGATCTGGTCCAGCTTTACGCGATCGGCGCGCAGCAGCTGCGCAGGCGCAGCGGCATCGTAGACGAGCGTCAGCCCGTGCGCGCGGGCGGTCGGCTGCTCGGCATGGGCGGCGGCGCTCAGCAGCCCGCGAATGTCGAAGATCTCCTCGTCCAGCTCTTCCCGTCCCGCCTCGATCTTCGAAAGGTCGAGGAGGTTGTTGATGAGGGTAAGGAGGTGAGCACCCGAATAGCGGATCGTCTCCAGGTAGTCGGCGTAGCGGTTGTTGCCGATGTCGCCGAATAGCCCCCGCTGCATCATTTCGGTGAAGCCCAGGATGGAGTTCAGCGGCGTGCGCAGCTCGTGGCTCATATGCGCCAGGAAGCGCGACTTGGTTTCATTGGCGAGTTCCGCCTCCTGCTTGGCCAGCATAAGGGAGCGCTCGGCGTGCTTGCGCAGCGAGATGTCGCGCAGCGTTGCCACCAGCACCGGATCGCCGTCCCAAATGGTCTTGATGATGCGGACGTCGACCACGGTGTCGCTGCCGTGGCGACGGCCGAGGACGATCTCCATCGCGTCGCCGCGTTCGACTGGGATGCCGGGGTCGCTTCCGATCAGCCTGGCCGGATCGCGGTTGAACAGCCGGCCGGCGGCGGGGTTGGCGAACTTGACGCGGCCACTCCGGTTGAGCACTAGGATGGCATCTGCATTGTCAAGGACCAGGCTTTCGAAGCGCCTGGTCAGCTTCTCTACTTCCTTCAGACGGTGTCGCGTTTCGCGTTCCTGCCGGAAACGCTCGATGCAGAACTGCAGCCGATGCGCGAGGGCGTCGCCATTGAAGCTGGACCACAGCATGTAGTCCTGGGCGCCGTGGCGCAGGGCTTCGCGCGTCGCGGGCAAGTCGCTGCTGCCGGCAATGATGAGCACCGGCGTATCCGCGGCGGCTTCGCAGAGGCGGCGGAGGGCATCGGCGGGGTGGCCTTTGCAGAGGGTGATATCGAGGAGAATGGCGTCGACGGCTGAGGCTCGGAGTGCGGCCACGGCGTGATCCAGGCTGTTGGCGCACAGAGTCTCGGGCGCGACGCGACCCGCCGCGAGCGAGGCACGCAGAAAGGCGGCGTCGCCCTCGTTGTCGGTGATCAGCAGGAGGCGGTTCGATCCACCCATTTACCGGATCCTAACGAAGCTTACCTCCTTCGTTACCGTGAATTGATTAACGGCAGGTAAACATGACTACGCTGTTTGACTAACATCACGAGGTCGGCTGCAGGCCACCCCGCAACTGAAGTTAGGCGGCCGCAGCTACGTGTTTGTGAGCGATATAATCTGGTAAGTATTTGTAATTAAATATATATTCTATTGCCTACGCGCGGACGCTGGCTGTACACTGTTTGTGCATTGGGTACTCAAATAGGAATTAAAACTGATACGATCTGCCTGCCTTGCCCCGTTTTTTGACACGTCGTGCCACAGCCAGTTTTGTTGCCTGCCCGCAGTCGGCGCGATAAGGATTAACTGATGGTGTCCGCATGACAAGGCGGCGCGGGGAGGCGACTCAGGCGGACAGCAGATCCGCGCCAGGCCAGCCCGCCGCGGAACCGGATTAGGGGAATGGAGATGCCGCAACGCATTGCAGATTTCGGTCTGCGAGTCGGCCAGCGCTACCAGGAGATGCGCAAGGCGGCCCGCCAGTGGGAGGTCGAGTCCTTCTACACCGACTCCCGCGCGGTGCCGCATGTGTGCCTGCGCGACATCCTCGATCCTTCCCGCCGCGTCATCCTGGTGCGCTCGGCCCTGATGGATCGCAGCCGCTTCCGTCCGCTGGAGGTGCGGCTGCGGCGATCCATCTGAGTGCATTCTCCGCCTGCAGATTGAATTTGCCCTGGATTGAAGTATTCATTAACGATTGCTTCAGGTTGCGGGGGCAATATTCAGTCATGTTCTCTGCATTGATGAGACGCTTCAAGGCCCCGCAGTCAGATCGCCGCTTTGAGCCGCGCGGCACCCGGATCGATGGCAGCATTTCTCTGGCGGGCTGCCACTACCCCCTGAAAGACTGGTCGCGCCGCGGCTTTTCCGCCGTCGGCGTCGGCGCCGAGCACTATCCCGGCGACAAAATCGCACTCACCGTCGAGGTCGATCTCCAACTCGAGGGCGAGCCGCTGATCTTCGACTGCTGTGCGGTGGTGGTCTGGGTGGACCGGGAGCGCAAGGAACTGGCGGCGGTGTTCACCGACCTCGACCTGCGGATTCAGGAACAGATCATGCGGGTACTCTTCACCCGCCGCGCCCAGGAACAGGGCCTCGCTTCTCCCCTGCGCGCTTAGGCGAAGCTTCTTTCAGACTGAAAAGTTCAACGTCGCGACGGCAGCGCCGCGAGGACGGCGCGCTTCTGGTCGGCTGTCATGATCGGCCAGTCGCGGATCTCGTCGATGTGGCGTCGGCAGCCGATGCAGAGATCGCTCCTGGGGTCGACCTGGCAGACGGCAATGCAAGGTGAGGGCACCGAGGTGTCGAAGACACGCTGCGGCCGGGCCCGCCGGCGCTGCCGCCGGGCCTCGCGATCTTCATTGCCGCTCTCAGGGTCCTCGCTCACCGGCAGTCGTGCTCCGCGCCACGGATGATCAGGCAAAAGTGAACCGGCGACGCCGGGTGGACTCGTCCGAAATGGCCGCTTTCTTACTTGGGTGCGCCGGCCCATTTGCCCAATAGCAGGGGGAGACGGCCGTTTTCAAGCCCGCAGCGCCCGCTTATGATCTGCCGGTCCGGTTGGTCCTGCCGCTTGCAGCCGGCGCTCTTGTCATCAGAGGTATCGGAATGGTTCGGCGCCTGCGGCTGATCAGCGGTCTCGTTCTTTTTACCTACGTCCTGACGCACCTGCTCAACCTGGTTCTCGGGCTGGTTTCCTTCCCGGCGCTGGAGGCCGGACGCGAGGTCTTTATCGCGGTCTGGCGCTGGCTGCCGCTGACGCTGCTGCTCTACACCAGCCTGCTGGTGCACCTGGTGCTGGCGTTCTACGCGATCTTCCGGCGCGAGAGTCTGGCCATGCCGCCCGTCGAGGCCCTGCGCTACCTCTTCGGCGTGCTGATCATCCCGCTGGCCGCCCTGCATATTCTCGGCACCCGCCTGGCGCATGAGCTCTACGGCGTCAACGACAGCTATCTCTACGTCGTCACCGCCCAGTGGGCCTTCGATCTCAGCTTAGCAGGGCAGCAGGCGGTCATGCTGCTGGTGGTCTGGGCACATGGCTGCATCGGGCTGCATCTCTGGCTGCGCCTCAAGTCCTGGTACCCGAAGGCCGCTCCCTACTGCCTGGCCGGCGCCGTGCTGCTGCCGACCCTGGCGCTGGCTGGCTACCTGGCCGCCGGGCGGGAGGTGCTGGGCCGCGCCAGAGACCCGGCCTTCGTCTCCGAGGTCATGGCGCAAGCCGGGGTGCCCTCCGCGTCGGAGCAGGCCGCCGTGCTGGCGCTGCGCGACGGCGTGGTCGTCGGTTTCGGCATGCTGCTGGCGCTCACCCTGCTATGCCGCGTGCTCTGGAGACTCTGGCTGCGCCGCCGCGGCATGGCCCGCCTCACCTATCCCGGGGGTCGCGAGGTCACCGTGCGGAAGGGCCAGACCATTCTCGCCGCCAGCCAGATCGCCCGCATCCCCCATGCCTCGGTCTGCGGCGGTCGCGGGCGCTGTTCGACCTGTCGCGTCCGCGTCGGGCGCGGCGGCGCCGCGCTGCCGCCACCGGGGCCGGAGGAGCGCCGCGTGCTGGCGCGGATCAGCGCCGCCCCCAACGTCCGCCTGGCCTGCCAGACCGAAGTGGCCGCCGACTGCGAGGTGACGCCGCTGCTGCCGGCGGCTGCCGGCCCGGCGCTGGCGCGGCCACGGCCCGGTTACCTGCAGGGCGAGGAGCGTGAAATAGCGATCCTCTTCGCCGACCTGCGCGGCTTCACCACGCTGTCGGAGGATCGCCTGCCCTACGACGTGGTCTTCGTGCTGAACCGCTATTTCACCGCCATGGGAACCGCCGTGGAACAGGCGGGCGGGCGCATTGACAAGTTCATCGGCGACGGCGTGATGGCGCTCTTCGGTATCGATCAGGGCGTCGCCGTGGGCAGCCGCAATGCCCTGGAAGCGGCGCGCCGCATGGCGCAGTCTCTGGAAGAGCTGAACCGCAGCCTGAAGTCGGACCTGCGAGAGCCGCTGCGCATCGGCATTGGCCTGCACAGCGGCGCCGTCATCGTTGGCGAGATGGGTTATGGTCGGGCGACTTCGCTGACGGCGATCGGCGACGCCGTCAACACCGCCAGCCGGCTCGAGGCCATGACCAAGGAATTCGGGGCCCAGCTTATCGTATCGGCACCGCTGGCCGCGCATGCCGGCATCGACCTGGGGGCCTTTCCGCGCCACCAGATCGACGTCCGCGGCCGCTCCCAGATGCTCGACATCCATGTCCTGGTGAGCGCTCTCGAGCTGCCGTCGCCGTCACCGGCTGCTGCGGCAGAATAGGTCGGGGCGCAAGCCCCCGCGCCGCGGTCAGCTGCCGAGCTTTGACTTGTAGGCGGCAATGGCGTTCTTCAGCTCGGTGTACTCCTCGCAGCCGAAGAAACAAGCGCCGTCCAGCACTTCCAGGCGCTCCTCGGCCTTCGGCAGGTCGCCGAGGGTCAGATAGAGCTCTCCGAGATACTCGTTGGCGCCGCGGTGGCGCGGCTCCAGCGCGAGCGCGGCCTGGTAGTGGGTCAGAGCGATCTCGTTGTTGCCGAGCTGGCGGTTGCTGTAGCCGAGGTAGTTGAGCGCGTCGGCGTTCTTGGCATCCGCGGCCACGACCTTTTCCAGCAGCGGAACGGCCTCGGCATACTTGCCTTCCGCCACCAGCTGGCGGGCGGCCGAATAAGTGGGATCTGCCGCCTTGCCCGAGTTGCTGTTGCTGTCGCCGCCCATGGCGAGGGCTTGGCCGCCGCCTAGCGCAAGGGCGAGGGCGAGGGGGGTGATCAGCTTCAGAATCCTGCGCATCGCGTCCTCTTCCGGTTGCATCTGCTGTCTTTGCGGTGCGGAGGCTACTATGCGCCGGGCCGCTGCGCCGCAGCAATGGTTTAACAGGTGACCGCCGGAAAGCTCTCAGCAGCGGTCCTATCCCGAACCTACGCAGGGAATTGCCGCGCGGATGCAGGCCGCGGCGAAATTTCGCTCCCAGGCTTAGCCGCGGCCGCCCGCCGGTCCGATCTCGGCCTCCAGGGAGGCCGGATCGGCGGCATCGACGATGCGCCGGGCGGTCTCGTATTCGAAGCCCTGGCGGCCGAGGGCGGCGAGATCCTTCTCGCGCCGCTCGTCACGGTCCTGCAGGCGGTAGGGACCAAGCCGGCGCCGTTGGGCGTAGCGCAGCGCAGCGCGCAGTTCGTGGGCCGCATCGTCGCCGGCCGCCTCGGCGAGCGCGGCCTCGACCAGGTCGGCCGGCAGGCTCTTAGCCCGCAGGCGCGCGCGGATCATGGCGCTGGAGGTGCCCCGCGCCAGCAGGGAGCGAGCCCGCTCGCGGGCATAGCGCGCGTCGTCCAGCAGGCCTAGGCCGGTGAGGCGGGCGATCAGACGCTCGACCGCCGCCCGGCCTTCCTCGGGGTCGGTGCCGTGCACCCGCGCGGAGAGCTGGATCTTGCGCCTCAACAGGCGGCGCAGGTGGCCACTGGAGCTGTCGTAGCGTTCCAGGTAGTAGAGCGCCGACCGTTCGAGGCCCTCCGGCGTCGCCTTCAATGGCTGGCGCCGCCGCCCGGCCGGCACGTCCTTGCCGGTGGCGCGCTCCGCGGTCATGGCAGCCGCCCGCCCGCCGGCGCTTGCGCCGCCCGCCGGCGGGGACTATGTGAAGCGCCATGGAACATCAGCATCTCTCCCTCTCGGGCACCCGTGTCCGGCAGATCGGGCGCGTGAACGGGCGCGGACTCTGGACCCTCTACATGAAGGAAGTGCGCCGCTTCCTCAACGTCTTTACGCAGACCCTGCTGGCGCCGATGGTGACGACGCTGCTGTTCCTCGCCATCTTCACCCTGGCGCTGGGCGGCGGCGGCCGCGAGGTCGGCGGCGTGCCCTTCGCGACCTTCCTGGCGCCGGGCCTCGTCATGATGGCCATGGTGCAGAACGCCTTCGCCAACACCTCTTCCTCGCTGGTCATCGCCAAGGTGCAGGGCAACATCGTCGACGTGCTGATGCCGCCGCTCTCGGCCGGCGAGCTGACCCTGGGGATCGCCGGCGGCGGCGTTACGCGCGGCATCATGGTCGGCCTGGCAGTCGGGCTCGGCATGTGGATCTTCGTGCCGGTCACCATCCACAATCCGCTGTTCATTCTCTATCACGGGGTGATGGCCTCCCTGATGCTGTCGCTGCTCGGCATGATTGGCGGCATCTGGTCGGAAAAGTTCGACCACATCGCGGCGGTCACCAACTTCGTGATCACGCCGTTTTCCTTCCTCTCCGGCACCTTCTATTCCATCGAGCGCCTGCCGCAGGCCTGGCAGGTGGTCGCCCACTTCAATCCCTTCTTCTACATGATCGACGGCTTCCGCTACGGCTTCATCGGCCATGCCGACGGCTCGCTGCTGCTGGGCGTCGCGGTGATGGCGGGCTTCAATCTTTTCCTCTGGGCGGTGACCTACCGCATGTTCGCCACCGGCTACCGGCTGAAGCCGTGAGCGGCGCCCGCGAAAGCGCCGCGGCGACGGGACCGGCGGCGGCGCGGCCGCTGCTCGCTTTCCGCGCCTGGCGGCCGACCGCCTTCGGGGCGGTGAACTGGCGCGGCCTCTGGGCGCTCTACTACGGCTACGGTGTCTCGCGCTTCCTGCGCTTCGGCCTGGAGACCCTGGCGGGTCCCCTGGTGTCCAGTCTGCTCTTCCTGCTGGTTTTCGTGGTCGGGCAGCGCGACCTCGGCGAGATGCTGCCGGGTGTCGGCCTTACCGAGTTCGTCGCCCCCGGCATCGTGCTCTATGCGGTGGCCTATACGGCGTTCCAGAACTCCGCGGCGATGATCGTGATGGACAAGATGGAAGGTGTCATTGCCGACGTGCAGATGGCGCCCTTGAGCCCGCTTGAGGTGATGGCCGGCTTCGCGCTCTCGGCCGCCACCTGCGGCTTGGTGTCCGGTTCTCTGGTTGCCATCGGCACGGCGATCTTCGTGGATTTTTCATATTTCGATGCAACCTTGGCCCTCGGCTTTGCCGTGGCGACGGCGCTGCTCTTCGCTCTTCTGGGCACCATTGCGGGCCTCTGGGCGGAGCGCTGGGACCACTACGGCGCGGTCGAGGGTTTCGTCATCGTGCCGCTCGGGCTGCTCTCGGGCACCTTCTTCTCGGTGGCGCGCCTGCCCGAGGCATTCCGGGACTGGATCTACTTCAATCCCGTGTTCTACGCCGTCGACGGCTTTCGCGCCGGCTTCATCGGCCAGGCAGAAACCTCGCTGGCGCTGGGGGCCTCCCTGCTCGCCGCGCTCAACCTGGGTCTCGCGCTGCTGGCCTGGAGGCTCTTCGCGGCGGGCTACAAGATCAGACCGTGAGGGATCCCGGCAAGGGAGCTCTCAAGGACTCCAGGAACACCGGCTAGGGATCGGGCAAGCGATGCTCCAGATTCTGCGATTAAGTTTCCTCAAGGCACCTCTGGGCCTCCTCGTCGCCGCGCTGCTGCTCACAGCGGCAGTGCAGCCCATCGCGCCGACGGCCGCCTTGGCTGCCGCGGAGATGCCCTACGGCCACGGCCTGCTGTGGCGCGTGCAGCGCGACGCCGGTCCGGTCAGCTATGTGCTCGGCACAATGCACTCGACCGACCCGCGGCTGCGCAGCCTGCCGCCGGAGATCGACCGGGCCATCGACGAGTCCCGCGTCATGGCCTTCGAGCTGCTCGAAAGCCAGCAGGGCAACGAGAAGATGGCCCAGGCCATGCAGTTGCCGGCGGGGCGTCGCCTGCAAGACGTCATCGGGCCCGAATTGTTTCAGCGCACGACAGAGGCGCTCGCCCCCCTCGGCATACCGGCCGCGGGCCTGCAGGGCTTCAAGCCTTGGGCGCTCAGCTTGTTCCTGATTTTTCCGCCCATCGAGGTCGTGCGCCAGGCTCAGGGCGAGCCGGCCTACGACAACTGGTTGCAGGCGGAAGGCCGCCGCCGCGGCAAGGCGCTGCAGGCACTGGAATCCCATGAGGAGCAGATCGAGATCTTCGACGGCATGAGCGAGGCCGAGCAAACCGCCATGGTCACCGACATGCTGGCCGACTACGCCAACATCGAGGCGCATTTCAACCGCATGTTCCGCGCTTACCTGAAGGGCGACATCACCGTGCTGATGGAGGCGGCGGGAGACATCTCCGGGGTCAGCGACGTCGGTACGGCCCAGCGCCTCCAGGCACGGCTGATCGACGACCGCAACCGCGTCATGGCTGCCCGCATCCTGCCGCTGCTACGGGACGGCGGCGCCTTCATCGCCATCGGGGCGGCGCATCTGCCGGGTGACGACGGGGTGCTCGCCCGCCTTGAGGCACGCGGCTACCGCATCACCAGGGCCTATTGAGCCTGTTTCGGCTCAGTTGAGACAAATCCGTCATTTGCCTGAATCTTAAGCTTTTTCGCCCAGGCTTTGTAGCAACCGGCGATTGATCCTTCGGAGCTGCGCCGGCTTATGCAGACGGCAAGGAGGCGGAGCCTGGACATGCGCCGACATCAATGCAGCCCCCTTCTCTTGCCCCTCCGGGGCTTTCTCCTCTTCGCGCTGCTGCTGGTGCTGTGGAGCGGCCTGGTTGCGGCCTCGGAGCTCCACCCGGTCCGTTATGGCGAGGGCAGGCTCTGGCGCATCGAGCGTGGCGACGCCCCACCCAGCCATGTCATGGGCACCATCCACATCACCGATCCGCGGGTGCGCGACCTGCCGGCGCCGATCCGCGAGGCCTTCGAGGCCTCCGACCAGGCCGCCTTCGAGCTGCTGATGACCCCGGAAGAGTGCCAGGCCATCGGTGAGATGCGGGTTGCCGGCGAGAGCAAGTCCCTGGCCAAACTGGTAGATCGGGAAACCTACGACAAGGCGGTCGCTCTGGCGGCGCGTTATGGAATTCCGGCGACGGCTGTCGATCGCATTCCCCCCGGCGCCCTCGCCGTCCTGTTCCAGACCCCGCCCGACGAGTTCCGCCGACGCTCCGAAGGCGACCTCTTCCTCGACCTCTGGCTCATTCAGTGGGCTTACGACCTCGGCATGCGGGTGGTGGCCCTGGAAAAGCTGGAAGAGCAGCTTGCCTTGTTCGACGAAGCCCCGTCCCGGGATCAGGCGGAGATCCTGCGGGAGGTCCTGGCCCAGTTGGAAGAGGAGCCCGATGCCCTGGAAAGGCTCATCGAAAACTACCTCGACGGCAACATGACTCCGGCCTATCGGCGCGTGGAGGCGATGGCGCGCGACGGAAACGACCCGGACGCCGCCCGCTTCAAGGAAGCCTTTCTCGACGCTCGCAACCGCACCATGGTGGATCGCATGATCCCGCTGCTGGACCGCGGCAAGGCCTTCGTCGCGGTCGGCGCCCTGCACATGCCGGGCGACGAGGGCATTCTCCACCTGCTCGAGCAGCGTGGCTACCGGGTAACGCGGGTCTACTAACAGACGTTTCGCCCGGCGAGGCTGCAATCACATTCGGTTGAATTGTCAAGCTTCCAATTTCACGTCAAGGATGCAAATCTCCAGGTTCTAAGGGGACCGGGGGAGTTGAGCCTGTCATGATCGGAAGCTCATCTGTCGTTTTCAGGGCTGTGTGGCGGCCGCCGGCGCTTGCCGCGCTGGCTGTCCTGCTGCTTGCCGCCTGTACGAAGCCGGAGGCACCGCCGCTGCCGGAGCGTCCGGAGATCGCCTACGGCCAGGGCCGCCTCTGGCAGATCGATCACGAAGGTCTGCCGTCGAGCTATGTGTTCGGCACCATGCACGTGGCCGACCGCCGGGTGCTGGATCTGCCCGAAGCCGTCGAAGCCGCCTTCGGCAGCGCCGAAATCGCCGCCTTCGAGCTGATCGAGGATTCGAAAGTTGTGGAGGCGCTCTACGCGGCAGACCGCCTGAAGTTGACCGGCGATGAGGACCTGGAGGACCTGATCGGTTCCTGGAGCTTCGGCATCCTGCGCTGGCATCTGAAGCAGCGGCAACTGGTGCCGCACAACAATGTGAAGCCCTGGGTGATGTGGAGCTATCTCGGCGGCGAGGGCGGCTACTACTTCGACGATCTCGATTGGCTGCCGGACAGGAAGGTATTGGACGACTGGCTGGAAGATCGTGCTGTCGAGAGCGGCAAGGAGGTGGTCGGACTGGAGACTGCCCAGGAGCACTTCGACGTCTACGACAAGATGCCGCTGGAGGACCAGGCCAACCTTCTGAAGGCGACCCTCGAGCGCTATTCCAAGCGCAAGCCCTCGGCGCCGCAGGTCACCTACTACGTCGAGGGTGACCTGGCGATGCTTTACGCCCTTTGGCACGGCTACCTCAGCTGGCTTGAGCCGGCATCCGCCGAAGTGCTCAACGACCGGCTCATCGACGCCCGCAACCGCGTCATGGTCGAGCGGGCTCTGCCCCTGATGGAGAAGGCCTCCACCTTCGTGGCTGTCGGTGCCCTGCACCTGCCCGGCGAGCAGGGCATCCTGCGGCTGCTGGAGCAGCTTGGCTACCGCGTCACCAGGGTCCAATAGCCTCCGGCGGCGGCCCAATCAGCGCTCGGTTGAATTTTCAAGCTTCCAACTTCGCGCGAACGGTGCGAATCTAAGCCCCTGGTAGATTTTTCAGGGAGCCGGGACGCTGTGGTTGCACATTTTCACGAGGTCAGAGCGGGCCGGCGGCCGCTGGCAGGCACCGGAACGCTTGCCGGGGTGGCACTGCTCCTACTTTCCGCCTGCGCCACGCAGGAGCCGCCCCCTCCACCGCAGCGGGTCGAGGTTCCGCACGGCGAGGGCCGCATCTGGCAGGTGGAGGGAGAGGACATCGAGCGCAGCTTCGTCTTCGGCACCTTCCACATCTCCGATCCCCGGGTACTGGCGATCCCGGCAGCCGCCGAGAAGGCCTTCGCCGGAGCGAGCATCGCCGCTTTCGAGTACGACTACGGGCCGAAGGACCACCCGGTCCCGCCCATCGACAGGGAGCGCTTCAAGCTGGAGGAGGGTACGACCCTGCGCGGCGTCATCGGCGCACGCGCATTCGGAAAACTGTCCTCGGTGCTGCAGGGGGTCGGATACTGGAAGCCGCGCAACGACCTGAAGCCGTGGATCGTGTGGGACTGGTTTGGCGGATCGCGGGGCATCTTCTACACCAACGACGATGAGTCCGATCCCGATGCCGAGGTGCTCGACGGGTGGCTGCAGCAGCGCGCCTACGATGAAGACAAGCGCGTCGTCGGCCTGGAGACGGTGGAAGAGGGCTTCGTCAAGTACGACACCATCCCCCTGGAGCAGCAGGCCGCTCTCTTGACGACGATGCTCGACAACTACCATCGTCACCGCGCCGGCGCGCCCGTCGTGCAGCATTACCTGGACGGCGATCTGGCAATGCTGATGGCCTACTGGAACGAAGCCGTCAGCTGGTATCCCCCGGAAGTCGGCGAGATGATTGATTGGCGCATTCTCACCAATCGCAACCACATCATGGTCGAACGCATGTTGCCGCTGATGCGCGAGGGCTCGACCTTCGTCGCAGTCGGCGCCGGCCATCTGCCCGGGGAGGAAGGCATTTTGCGTCTGCTTGAGCAGGAAGGCTACACAGTGACGCGGCTGCACTGAGAAGACGGTGTCCGTGAACCTCGGATTGTCTCGGCTGCGCCGCCTGCGACTGCCGGCCCTGCTGCCGGTGGTCCTTGTGCTGGCGGCCTGCGCCGCCCCGTCGACCGCACCAGTGCCGGCCGACATTCCCTTTGGCCAGGGGCGGATCTGGCAGGTGGAGGGAGACGGGATCCTGCGCAGCTATGTTTTTGGCACGATGCACTCGACGGACGAAAGGCTCCGCGAGCTGCCGCCGGAGGTGCGGCAGGCATTCGATGCCGCCGATGCGGTCGCGTTCGAGATCGCCGACCTTCGGGCGGCGGAAGCGGAGGTCGCGGGCGCGCTGTTGTTGCCGCCGGGCCGGCAACTCGAGGATATCCTGGGCGCCGAGCTCTTCCAGCGCACGGCGTCGGCGGTCGCGCCCCTTGGCATTCCCGTGCCTCACCTTCAACGCCTGCGGCCGTGGGCGCTGATCGCTGTCCTCGCCGTGCCGCCGGGCGAATTGTTCCGCCAGGCGCAAGGGCAACTCGTGCTGGACGCCTGGTTGGAGGCCGAGGCGCGTCGCCAGGAGAAGGTGGTCCACGGCCTGGAGACGCCCGGCGAGCAGCTTGCGCTCTTCGAGAACCTCAGCGAGGCCGAGCAGATCACGATGGTGGTGGACCTTGTCGACAACTACAGCGAGATCCAGGGGCAGTATGGCCGTCTTTTCGAAGCCTATCTGGCGGGCAACATGGCGGCGCTGATGGCCGAGCTCGATGACCTGTCGCGCAGCAGCGACCCGGAAGCGGCGCTGCGCTTCAGGCATGATTTGGTAGAGGACCGCAACCACATCATGGTCGAGCGCGTGCTGCCGTTGATGGCGGAAGCCTCTACCTTCGTCGCAGTGGGAGCGGCCCATTTGCCGGGCGGGCAGGGTGTGCTGCGGCTGCTGGAGCAGCATGGCTACACAGTCACCCGCCTCTATTGATGCCCGACCCCTTCACCCCGGCTGCCCCGCCATCTTGTTGACAGAAGGCGCCATTCTGCCAATAGTGTCGCCCCTTCAGCCCCGGCAGGTCGCCGTGTAAGCTGACCCCAGCCGGCCCGGAACTTGACCTGGTGCCGGCCCAGGAAGAGACCCCGTCCCCCGCCCCAGGAGAGGCTTGTTCGGGCCGCGACAGAGGCCCGGGGCGCCCTATTGAGGCAAGGTATTAGGAGTTCGGTCCGTGAGCGACGCCTTGATGCACACCTATGCACGCGCCGACCTCGCTTTCGAGCGCGGCGAAGGCCCCTATCTCTTTACGGCCGACGGGCGACGATTCCTGGACTTCGCGGCGGGCATCGCGGTGAACGCCCTGGGCCACAGCCACCCGCACCTGGTGAAGGCCCTGCAGGAGCAGGGGGCCAAGCTGTGGCACGTCTCCAATCTCTATCAGATCCCCGAGGGCCGGCGGCTGGCCGAGCGGCTGGTGGCGAACTCCTTCGCCGACCAGGCATTCTTCTGCAACTCCGGCGCCGAGGCGATCGAAGGTGCGCTGAAGCTGGCGCGCCGCTACCACTTCTCCCAGGGGCACCCGGAGAAGATGCGGGTGATCTCCTGCAGCGGTGCCTTCCACGGACGCACGCTGACCACGCTCTCGGCGGCGGGCAATCCGAAGTACCTGGAAGGCGCCGGCCCGGTGGCCGAGGGTTTCGACCACGTGCCCTTCGGCAATATGAACGAGCTGCGCAACGCCATCCGTCCGGAGACCGGCGCCATCCTGGTCGAGCCGATCCAGGGCGAGGGCGGTATCCGCACCGCCGACCTCGACTATCTCCTGGCCCTGCGCAACGTCTGCGACGAGTACGGCCTGCTGCTGGTGCTTGATGAGATCCAGTGCGGCATGGGCCGCACCGGCAAGCTCTTCGCCTACGAGTGGGCGGGCATCGCGCCTGACGTCATGGCGCTCGCCAAGGGCCTCGGCGGCGGCTTCCCGATCGGTGCCATCCTGGCTACCGCGCAGGCGACCGCCGGCATGGCGCCCGGCGTTCACGGCACCACCTTCGGCGGCAACCCGCTGGCCATGGCCGTTGCCAATGCGGTGCTCGACGTCATGCTGGCGCCGGATTTCCTGCCCCAGGTGCAGCGCACGGGCGAGGTCCTGCGCCGGCGCCTGCAGGAACTCGCCGCCCGATTCCCCCACGTGATCGCCGAGGTCCGCGGCGTCGGTCTGATGATCGGCCTCAAGTGCGTGGTGACCAACACCGACCTGGTCGCCAGGCTGCGCGAGGAGAGGCTGTTGACCGTGGGCGCGGCGGAGAACGTCGTGCGCCTGCTGCCGCCGCTCATCATCGAGGAGCGTCACGTCGAGGAAGCCGTTCAGGCCATCGAGCGGGCCTGCAGCGCCATCGCGAAGGCGGCCTGAGATGACCGGATTGAGAACGGCGCAGCCGCGGCATTTCCTCGATCTCGACCGCTTCGATACCGGCGAGCTGCGCAGCATGCTGGAGACCGCCGGGCGCATCAAACGGGGCGAGGCGAAAGACGGCGAGGCCAGGCCGCTGGCCGGCAAGACCCTGGCGATGATCTTCGAGAAGCCCTCGACGCGCACCCGCGTGTCCTTCGAGGTGGCGGCCAGCCAGCTCGGCGGCCATGCGGTGGTGCTGGAGCCATCGGGCACCCAGCTCGGCCGCGGCGAGACCGTGGCCGACACCGCGCGGGTGTTGTCGCGCTACGTCGACGCCATCATGATCCGCACGACCAAAGAGTCGATCCTGCTGGAGCTGGCGGAGCACGCCACGGTGCCGGTGATCAACGGGCTGACCGACGTCACCCACCCCTGCCAGTTGATGGCCGACGTGATGACCTTCGAGGAGCACCAGGGCCCCATCGAGGGCAAGGTGGTGGCCTGGTCCGGCGACGGCAACAACATGGCGACCTCCTGGATCCACGCGGCGGTGCGCTTCAAGTTCGAACTGCGCCTGGCCTGCCCGGAACTGCTGCGCCCGCCGCAGTCGGTGCTCGATTGGGCGGCGGCCGAGGGCGGCCGCATCGTGGTTTCCGGCGACGTCGAGGCCATGGTGACCGATGCCGACGCGGTGGTCACCGATACCTGGGTCTCGATGGGCGACGACGACGGTGAGAGCCGCCACAACCTGCTGCGGTCCTATCAGGTCGACGACCGCATGATGGCGATGGCCAAGCAGACGGCGATCTTCATGCATTGCCTGCCGGCGCATCGCGGCGACGAGGTGACGGCATCGGTGATCGACGGCCCCCAGTCGGTGGTGTGGGACGAGGCGGAGAACCGGCTGCATGCGCAAAAGGGGATTCTCGCCTGGTGCCTCTCCTGAAACAGGAGCCTCACCGGAAGTGCAAGGAAAACTGATGCCAGACGGCAGGACCGGCCCGGGCAGCCTGCAGGCCGACCAGGTGCAGCCCTTTCTCATCGAATCCTCCGGGATCCGCGGGCGCCTGCTGCGCCTGGAAGGGGTCTGCGACCGCATTCTCAGTCGGCACGACTACCCGGCGCCGGTCGCCCGCCTGCTGGCCGAGATGCTGGCGCTCTGCGGCGCGCTGGCCAGCCTCATCAAGTACGACGGTGTCTTCACCCTGCAGGCCAGCGGCGACGGCCCGCTGCGCATGATGGTCGTAGACGTTACCTCCGAGGGCGAGATGCGCGGCTATGCCGGCTTCGACAGGGAACGCCTGGATGGGCTGATCGCCGAAAGCGGCGGCCAGCCGACAGTCCCGCAGCTCTTCGGTAAGGGTTACCTCGCCTTCACCGTCGACCAGGGCAGCTACAGCGAGCGCTACCAGGGCATCGTCGCGCTGAACGGGGACACCCTGGCCGACTGCCTGCAGCACTACTTCATGCAGTCGGAGCAGCTGCAGAGCGGCATCGTGCTGGCGGCGGGTCGGCGTGGCGAGCACTGGGTCTCCGCCGCCCTGGTGCTGCAGCGCCTGCCGGAGGAGGCCGTGCACGCTATCGAGGACGAGGACGACTGGCGCCGTGCCATGGTTCTGCAGGCGAGTTGCAGCGAGGACGAGCTGCTGGACGACAGCCTGGGCTTTCACGACCTGCTGTATCGGCTGTTTCACGAGGAAGGCGTGCGGGTCTTCGATCCGCGCCTGTTGAAGGATGGCTGCCGCTGCTCGCGCCAGAAGTTGGAAAATGTGCTGAAGACCATGCCGCGCGCGGAAATCGAGGACCTGAAGAACAACGGCGCCGTCGAGGTGACCTGCGAGTTCTGCACCACGCTCTACCGCTTCGACGACGATGACCTCGACCGCCTATACTCCGTCTGACCGGCAATTTTTTTGAGCCGCAGGCAGTAGGATGGAAAGGCTGCGCCTTGATCCTGCCCGATTCGCAACTTATTCATAGAGCCCGTTCCATACGGCCCCGAACGATGGATTCGCTGCCGGCCGCCAAAGCCCTTGTGTCGCACCCATTCGATAGGAAGCCCGCCATGCGTGCCCCGCTCCGCTTCGCCGCTGCCGCCGCCGTCCTCGCCGGCCTTCTGGCAGCCTGCGCCCTCGACGATCCGAGCAACAGCTTTGCCCAGATCACCTTCGAGCACCGTCCCGATATCAACCTCGACGTCGGCGAGATCCAGATCGAGGTGGCCTACCTGACGCCGGGCAAGGACCCCAACGTCGACCACCGCTTTCCGGTGCCGCCGAAGGACGCCGCAGTGCGCTGGGCGCAGGACCGCCTGGTGGCGCGGAGCAACCGCCTGACCTTCCGCTACATCGTGCTGGAGGCCTCGGCGGTGGAGACCGAGCTGCCGGCCACCCGCGGCGTCACCGGCCTGCTGACCACAGACCAGTCGGAGCGCTACGAAACCCACATCGTGGTGGAGATGCAGGTGCTCGACGGCCGCCAGGTCCAGGGCACCGCCAGGGCCGAGGCGCGCCGCTCCGTCACCGTGGCCGAGAACATCGCGCTCAAGGATCGCGAGAAAGTGTGGTACCGCCTGACCGAGGACACCATGAACGACCTCGACAAGCAGCTGGAAGAGACCATCCGCAACGCCTTCTTCCCCTACATCGTGCTGTAGGGGCGCGGCCGCGGCCTGCAAATGATCGGTGTGTTCGATTCCGGGCATGGCGGCCTCACGGTGCTGCACGCCCTGACCCAGCGCCTGCCGATGGAGGCCTTCACCTACCTCGGCGACCACGGCAACGCGCCCTACGGTCCACGCCCGGAGGAGGAGATCTACGCGCTGACCCTGGCGGCGGTGGAACGTCTCTTCGCCGAGGGCTGCCGCCTGGTCCTTCTGGCCTGCAATACCGCGTCTGCCATCGCGCTCAGGCGTCTGCAGCAGGACTGGCTGCCGGCGGCGGCACCGGAGCGCCGCGTGCTCGGCGTCTTCGTGCCGATGGTCGAGGCCTTGGCCGCAGTGTCCTGGCGCGACGGGGCGCCGGCCCCCAAGCGCGTACCGGAAGACGGTATGATCGCGGTCTTCGCCACCCAGCGCACCATCCACGCCGGTGCCTATCCCTTTGAGATCGGTCTGCGTGCGCCGCGCATGCGCGTGGTGAGCCAGGCCTGCCCGCACCTCGTGGCCGCCATCGAGGCTGACGAGCCGGAAGCGGTGCTGCGCGAACTGGTCGAGAGCTATGTGGCCGAGATGTTGCAGCAGACCGAGGGCCGCCTGCCCGACGCGGCGGTGCTCGGCTGCACCCACTATCCCCTGGTGGCGCACCTCTTCGCGGCGGCGCTGCCGCCTCGGGTGCTGCTGCTTGACCAGCCGACCCTCGTCGCCGACAGCCTGGCCGACTACCTGACCCGCCATCAGCGCTTCGCTGCCGGGCCGGGCGAGGCCGGTGCCAGGCATTTCCTCACCACCGGCGATCCCCTGCGCGTCTCCGCCTTCGCCAGCCGCTTCTTCGGCGCCGAGGTCCGCTTCGAGAGGGCTTAGCGGGCTGCCCAGTCGCGCAATTTCAGCAGGAAGGCCTCGCAGGCTGCGACCTGGGCCAGGGTGATGAACTCGTTGGGCTTGTGGGCCTGATCGATCGAGCCCGGGCCGAACACCACCGTCGACAGGCCGGCCATCTGGAACAGGCCGCCCTCGGTGCCGAAGGAGACCACGCCGCTGTCGTTCACGCCGGACAGCCGCCGCACCAGACTTTCGGCGGCACCCTCGGCCTCCGGCGTGAGCGGCAGCACGGTGGCGAGGCGCTCGGTCTCGATAGCAGCCTCTGGCGCGAACTCGCACAGCGCCGGGAGCACATCGCCCTGCGCGAAGGCCTCGAAGGCCGCGACGATAGCCTCGGCATCCTCGCCGGGGATCGGGCGGAACTCCCAGCCGAAGCGGCAATCCTGCGCCACGATGTTGATCGCCTTGCCGCCCTCGATCTGGCCCAGGTTGAAGGTGGTGTAGGGCGGGTCGTAGGGGCTGTCCGCCGGCGCAGCCTTGCGCTTCTCAACCGCCAGGTCCGCCAGGAAAGCGATCAACCGGCCGGCTGCCAGGATGGCGTTGCCGCCGCGGTGCGGCTGGCTTGAGTGGGCAGCCTGGCCCTTCAGGCGCGTCTCGAAGAGGTAGCAGCCCTTGTGGCCGTTGACGATGCGCATGTCGGTCGGCTCGCCGACGATCACCATCTCGGGGACCGGCAGGTGCGCGGTGATATCGGCGATCATGCTGCCGACTCCGGTGCAGCCGACCTCCTCGTCGTAGGAGAACGCGATGTGGACCGGCCGGGCGAGCGGCTGGGCCTGGAACTCCGGCACCAGCGCCAGCGCGGTGGCGAGGAAGGATTTCATGTCGGCGGTGCCGCGGCCATAGAGCCGGCCGTCGCGCTCGACCACGCAGAAGGGGTCGCTGTCCCAGGGCTGGCCGTCGACCGGCACCACGTCGCTGTGGCCGGAGAGCACCACGCCGCCCGGCGCGTCGGGGCCGAGGCTGGCGAAGAGGTTCGCCTTGCTGCCGTCCTCGCTGAGGGTCCGGCGGCAGCGCGCGCCCTGGCTTTCCAGGTAGTCCTGGGCGAAGTCGATGAGGGCGAGATTGGATTTGGCGGAGGTGGTGTCGAAGCCGATCAGGCGGTCGATCATCGCGCGCGTCTGGGAACGGATGCTTGCCATGACGCCTTTCTTAGCCGCGCCAGAAGGCGGGCGCCAGCAGGATGAGCACGGTGAAGAGCTCCAGCCTGCCGAGCAGCATACCGAGGCTCAAGAGAAGCTTGGCACTGTCCGGCAGGGTGGCGAAGTTGCCGGCCGGCCCGATGGTGTCGCCGAGGCCGGGACCGACGTTGGCGATCGCGGTGGCGGCACCGGAGACGGCGGTGATGAAGTCGAGCCCGGTCAAGCCGAGCGCCACGGCGAGCAGCGCGAAGCAGGCCGCGAAGAGGAAGAAGAAGCTCATAACCGAGGTGGCGACGGCGTCGGGAATCGGCTTTCGGTTGTAGTAGGGAAAGAACACGCCATTGGGCTGCATGAGGCGGTGGATCTGCGCCTCGGCCGTGGCGTAGAGCACCTGCAGGCGGAAGATCTTGATGCCGCAGGTGGTCGATCCGGCGCAGCCGCCGATGAACATCAGTATGAACATGAGGGGTACAACGAAGCTGCCCCAGCGGCCGTAATCGGCGGTGGAGAAGCCGCTGCCTGTCATTACCGAGATCACGTTGAAGGTGCTGTAGCGCAGCGCGTCGAGTGGCGCCATGAGGTCACTGTAGTAGAGCCAGAGCGCGACCATGCCGACGGAGGCGACGACGATGGACAGGAACCAGCGCACCTGGGTATCGGCGAAGACCGTCCGCAGATCGCCACGGACGACTCTCAGATAGAGTACGAAGGGCACCGAGCCGAGGACCATGATGACGCTCATCGCCCAGTCGATGCCGGCATTGTCGAAGTGGCCGACCGAAGCGTCGTAGTTAGAAAAGCCACCGGTGGCGATGGAGGTCATGGAGTGGGCGACCGCATCGAAGCCGGACATGCCGAGCGACCATAACACCAGCACCGCGACGCCTGTGAGGAAGACGTAGATGATGGCGATACCGCCGGCGATCTGCGCTGCGCGCGGCAGTACCTTGTCGGCGTCGAAAGCCTCGACTCGGAACAACTGCATGCCGCCGACCTGCAGCATCGGCAGGATGGCGACCGCCATGACGATGATGCCGATACCGCCGAGCCACTGCAGGATGGCGCGCCACAACAGGATCCCCGGCGGTGCGAAGTCGAGCCCGACGATCACCGTGGCGCCGGTGGTGGTGACGCCGGACATCGACTCGAAGAAGGCATCGACGGGACTGAGTTCCAGCTCGGAGAACTGGAACGGCAGCGCGCCGAAAACGGCGATCACGAACCAGGCGAGGTTGGTCATCAGGAAGGCCTGGCGCACGGAGAAGCGCCGCAGACTGGCACGCGTGGTCAGCACCATCGAGACGCCGACGAAGAGCGTCACGAAGGCGGCGACCATGAAGACTTGCCAGTCGGGATGCCCGATGGCGATATCGACGATGGCGGGAATCATCATGGCCACCGCCAGGATCGACAGCAGGATGCCGATGATGAAGATGACGGGGCGCAACTCGATCATCGTCGGCGGCCCGGGCACAAACGCTTTCCGGCCCCCAAGCTTCCTGGACCGGGCTCCGCCTCCTCGACTGCTGTCCCCCGCGTCATGCCTTGCCCCTGGCCGTGGTCAGCCGCCGTCGTGGCCCAGACTCGCAGGCGTGCCGAGCAGGGAGAGGAACTCGCGGCGCGTGGAGGCATTGGTGCGGAACATGCCGAGCATGCGGCTGGTCACCATGGAGGTGCCCGGCTTGTGCACGCCGCGGGTGGTCATGCAGTGATGCTTCGCCTCGATCACCACGGCGACGCCCTTGGGGTTCAGCACCTCGTTGATGGTATTGGCGATCTGCGCGGTCATCTTTTCCTGGATCTGCAGGCGCCGGGCATAGGCCTCGACGACCCGCGCCAGCTTGGAGATGCCGACCACGCGGTTGTCCGGCATGTAGGCGACATGGGCCCGTCCGATGATCGGCGCCATGTGGTGCTCGCAGTGGGACTCGAAACGGATGTCGCGCAGCAGCACCATCTCGTCGTAGCCCTCGACCTCCTCGAAGGTGCGCTCCAGCAGATCGAGCGGGTCGACGGCGTAACCCTCGAAGAACTCCTTGTAGGCTTTCACCACGCGATCCGGCGTGCCGAGCAGGCCTTCGCGCGTCGGGTCGTCGCCGGCCCAGCGGATCAGGGTCTCCACTGCCTTCAGCGCCTGCTCGCGTGATGGCGGTTCGAGGTTCTGCAGGGTTTGAATCTTCTGGCTGCTGGTCACGTCGGGCCGGCCTCCTCCTCATGGTCCGCGGGAAAGGCCGCTTGTCCCGATGACGGGTCCGGCCTCCGCGACCTGGCTTCGTCGCGCTCGGCTAGTTCAGTTGCACGGGCTGGTGAGGACTGTCCAGGGAAAAGGCCGGAATCTCGACATCGAAACGCCGGCCGCCGGTGCTTTCCATCTCGTAGCTGCCGACCATGATGCCTGAAGGCGTGCTGAGCGGCGTGCCGCTGGTGTACTCGAAGGTCTCGCCCGGCTCCAGGGTCGGCTGCTCGCCGACCACGCCGGCGCCGTGGACCTCCTGGACCCGGCCCATGGAATCGGTGATGCGCCAGTGGCGGTTCAGCAGTTGGACCGTTTCGCTGCCGGTGTTCTCGATCCGCACCTGGTAGGCCCAGACATAGTGGCTGTCCGTCGGGGAGGACTGTTCTTCCAGGTAGATCGGCTTCACCGTCACGCTGATCGAGTCTGTCGTCGCCCTGTACATGGCATTGGTGATCCTCTATCGGCCGGCCGTTTTGCCGGCGGAGCGCTTTCCGCGGGCCAGTCTACGCCCTGCGGCTGCGACAAGAAAGACCCACCCGGGAGGCGCCTGATTGCGCGGTGTTCCGCTCGTTCGCACGCGGCCGGCGGTCGCGTCCCTAGCCGGGGCGATGGCCGCGGCCGGCGGGCCGCCCGTCGGGAATGTGGCCTTCCGCGTCGATCTGCAGGCGTGGGCCACCTGCATCCGCGGCGTCCTGCGGGTCGTGGGTAACCAGCAGGGTCGGCAGGCCCTGGGCGCGGGCATGGTCGAAGACGAAGGCGCGGAAGCGCGCACGCAGGGCGACGTCGAGCTTGGCGAAGGGCTCGTCGAGCAGCAGGGCGCGCGGCCCGGACAGCAGGGTGCGCAGCAGAGCGATGCGGGCGCGCTGGCCGCCGGAAAGCGTCGCCGGATCGCGGTCGTAGAAAGCCAGCATGTCGGCCTCGGCCAGCGCCGCCTCGATGCGTTCACGCCGCGCGCGGCGCCCGCGTACCGATGCCGGCAGTCCGAAGGCGAGATTGCCGGCGACCGAGAGGTGCGGAAACAGCAGGTCGTCCTGGAAGAGGATGCCGACGTGGCGTGCTTCCGGCGGCCGGGCCGAGATGTCCTGGCCGTTCAGCAGCACCCGGCCGCTGCCGCTGAGCGCCGGGGAGAGGGTGCCGCAGATCAGCGCCAGCAGGCTCGACTTGCCGCAGCCGCTGGGCCCCATGACGGTGACGACCTCGCCAGGCGGTACCTCCAGGCTTATCGGCCCCAGGATGCGCCGCGGACCCCCGGGCGCGCGGAGGGCGATCTCCACCCGGCTGAGAATCAGGCCATGTTCGTGGCTGAGGTCGATAATGCTCATGCCGCCGCTGCCCGCAGGGTGCGGCGCTGTGCCAGGGGGCCCACCAGCAGACGCGGCAGGGCCAGCGCTGCGGCGAAGGCCAGCAGCGGCAGCAGCGCCTGCAGAAAGGCATAGACACCGATCACCCGGCGGTCACCTCCGGCGGCAAGGCCGACGGCTTCCGTCGTCAGGGTGACGAAGCGGCCTCCGCCGGCAAAGAGGGTCGGCAGGTATTGTGTCACGCTGACGGCGAAACCGACAGCCAGCGCGAAGAGCACCGGCCGCAGCAGCATCGGCAGCTTGACCTGCCAGAAAACCCGGTTGGGCCGGGCGCCAAGGCAGAGCGCGGTGCGGGCATAGCGCTCGTCGAGGGCGCGGTAGGAATCGCCAAGGGTGAGGAACACATAAGGCAGCACGAAGAGCAGGTGGCTCCACACGACGGCGATCCAGGTGGCGTCGATGCCGGCCTTGATTGCCAGTATCTGGGTGCCGAAGAGAAAGGCCACCTGCGGTACCAGCAGCGGGGTGTAGAGCAGCCAGAGCGCGCGATTGCTCAGGGTGAGGCCGCGGCGCTGCTCGTTCTCCAGGCAGCCAAGCACCAGCACCAGGGCTATAGCCGCTGCGACGAGGCCGGCGGCGAGGGTGGTACCGGTGATGGTAGCGGCTTCGGGCGCCTGACGGGCCCAGGTTTCCAGGCTGAACTCGCTGGGCAGGGCGTCGGGATAGCGCCAGCGCCGCGTCACCGACCACAGCGCCAGGCTGGCAAGTCCGGCGGCGGCGAGGCCGACGGCGCTCATCACCAGGCCGGTCGTCAGCACGCGGGCGACGCGGCCGTCGCCGCCGCGCCGGCCGCCGGCGATCCAGGCGCGGCCGAGCCGCTCAACCACAAACTCGCCGAGGCGCCAGAGGGCGATGCCGCCAACGACGACCAGCAACTGCAGGCTGGCACCGGCCGCCGCGACGAAGCGCATGGAGAGATCGGGGTCGTTGAACCAGCGCAGCACCTGCACCGCCAGCGGCGGCGGTGCCAGCGGCGCCAGGATGAGCGCCATGTCGACGACGGAGAGCGAATAGGCGAGCACGGCATAGACCGGCAAGCGGATCTGGCGGTAGACAGCCGGCAGCACAGCCTTCAGCCAGGCGGACAGCGGGCCGTAGCCGAGCGAGCGGGCGACCGCCAGGCGTTCCTCGGCGCGAACCTGCTCGAGTGCCGCCAGGGTCATCAGCAAGAGGAAGGGCAGTTCCTTGATGACCAGGCCGAGGGCGAGCGCCAGCCCGTTGGAGTCCTGCACCGTGGCGACGTCGGGCGGCAGCTCCCAGCCGGTCGCCCAGGGCGACACCAGTCGCACCAGCCAGCCGCTCGGCGCAATCAGGAAGGCGAGGCCGAGGGCGACCGCCGCGTGGGGCACGGCGATCAGCGGCGCCATGAGGCTGCGCAGGGCGAGGATGAGGCGACCGCCGTGGCAGGCCGCAAGCAGCAAGATCGTGAGCAGAAAGGCGGTAAGGGTGGCGAGGAAACCGGAAAGCACGGTCAGGCGCAGCGATTCGCCGAGCCCTGGTTGGGCGAAGAGCTTGGCCCAGGGCGCCAGGGTGAGGCTGGTGCCGCCGAGAGTCGGGAAATAGCCGAAGGCGGGCAGCCAGGTGCCGATCAGCCCGGCGACCACCGGTGCCAGGAACAGCGCCAGGGTCAGCGCCGGAAGGTAGGCGAGCAGGCCGGGGCGGGGCATGGCCCGGGTTCCGTCACGCCGGTTTCAGCGGGCGTAGCGCTGCTGCCACTCGGCCTCGATGCGGGTCATCCAGGAGGGATGCGGCTCCAGCAGAGTCGGGCCGAGTTCGTCGGGTGCGAGCGTGGCGACGCCGCGCGGCAGGCTTTCGAAGAGGCGGCGCTGGCCCTCGCTGAGTTTGGACAGGGCCAGCACGGTATCGTCGCCCCAGGCCTCCTGGCTCTGCTTCACCGCCTGCGCCTCGGGGCTCATCAGGAAGTTCGCCACCACCATGGCGGCCTCCGCGGCATTCGCATTGAAGGGAATGGCGACAAAGTGGGTGTTGCCGATGGTGCCCCGATCGAGCACGAAGCTGCGCGCCGTCTTCGGCAGCAGGCCGTTGGCGATCGCCGAAGAGGCCTCCGAAGGATGGAACGAAAGTGCGATGTCGACCTCGCCGTCATCAAGCAGTTGACGCTGTGCAGGGCCGCTGGCCGGGAAGGTCTTGCCGCCGCGCCAGAGGTGCGGGTGCAGCGCGTCGAGATATTCCCACAGCGGCCTCGCCGCCTGCTCCACCTGGGCATCGTTCTCGACCGGCTGCTGCAGGAAGTCGGGATCGGGCGCCAGCTCAACCAGTACCTGCTTGAGGAAGGTGCTGCCGAGGAAGTCCGGCGGGGTGGGATAGGTGAAGCGGCCAGGGTGTGCTCTGGCCCAGGCCAGCAGAGCGGGGATCGAGCCGGGCGTCTCTTCGACGCGCGCCGACTCGTAGATGAAGTTCAGCTTGGCCATACCCCAGGGCGCTTCATAGCCGTCGGTCGGCACGGTGAAGTCCACCAGGGTGGTGGGCTTGTCGTCGAAGTCGACCAGTTGGAAGTTGGGCAGCACCTGGGTGAAGGGGCCGTAGAGAAGCTGCTGCTCTTTCATGGCGGCGAAGTTCTCGCCGTTGATCCAGATGAGGTCGACGGAGCCGCCCTCCTTCTTGCCAGCCGCGCGTTCGGCCAGCACGCGGGAGACGGCGTCAGCCGTGTCGGCGAGCTTCACCTGCTGGAGGGTGATGCCGTAGCGCTGCTTCACCTGGTCGCCGACCCAGGCGATGTAGGCGTTGATGCGTTCGTCGCCACCCCAGGCATTCCAGTAGACGGTCTGGCCTTTGGCGGCCTCGACGATCTCAGGCCAACTCCGGGTCTCCGTCGCCTGGGCAGTGCCGCCGCAGAGCCCGGCGGTCGCGGCCAGGGCGGCGAGCAGCATCGACACGAATGGCAGGCGGCGGCGGATCATCCTCGGCATCTCCAGGTTTCCTGCCGGCTCGGCAGCGGCCATGAGCCTACAAGGCCCCCGGACGCCTGTCATCCAAGCGGACCCGGCGATCACGCGATGTTTATTGGCCGCCGTCGCAAGATGCTGATTCGGCGGGAACCTTAGGAATCGAAGGCGATCGGCAGGTTGAGCGGGCCGGTGTTGCCGCTGTCGGGCAGCCATTCGGCGGGGCCGTCGGCACGCGGGTTCCGGAGACGCGGCGGCAGCACGGTCAGCGCTACCGACATGTCGCTGCGGGCGATGGCGTGGCCGAGGCAGTGGTGGATGCCGCCACCGAAACCGAAGTGGCGCTTGCGTTCGGCGGCGATGTCGAAGCCGGGAGCGAAGACCCCCGGCTGCGTCGCCGCGACGCCGGAGAGCAGGTGCAGCGTGGTGCCCTGCCTGATCGCCACTCCGCCGTAGGTGAAGTCGGCCGTCGCCTCGCGACTGACCCAGGTGATGGTGGGGCGCACGCGCATCACCTCTTCCACCGCCTTGGCTGCCAGTTCGGGTTGTTCTGCGAGCAATGCCCATTGCTCCGGGTGGTCGAGGAACATCGCCATGCCGAGGCCGAGCTGGTTGCGCGTGGTGTCGATGCCGGCGAAGACCAGCAGCAGGATCATGTCGCGCAGCTCGTCGTCCGACAATCGGTCGGCATCCTCGCTGGCCGCCACCAGGGCGGACATGAAGTCGTCGCCGGGCAGCGAGCGGCGCCCGGCCACCAGCGCGTCGGCATAGGCATACATGCCCTCGGTAGCGGTGTTCACGCGGTCTTCGTGCTGCTTGAAGGAGACTCCGAGGGCGAGGCCCATCTCGGCCGAGAGGTGCAGCAGGTGCGGCGCTTCCTGCTGCGGCAGGCCGAGCATGAGGCAGAGGATGCGCGAGGCGTAGGGGTTGGCGAAGGCCGCCATGAAGTCGCAGCGTCCGGCCGGTATGAAATCCTCGGTCAGCTCGGCGGCCATGGCCTCGAACTGCGGACGCATCTTCTCCAAGAGGCGCGGCGAGAAGGCCGGGTTCACCAGCTTGCGCAGGCGCGAGTGGTCCTTGCCTTCGGTCACCAGCATGGTGCGGGCCCACCAGTCGGCGAAGGGGCCAGCCACCTTGTTGAGCGCCGGCCAGGCGTGACTGCCCTGGCGCAGCAGCGGATGGCGCAGCAGCTCGCCCATCTCCTGATGTCGCAACACGGCCAGGCCATAGGGGGTGCGGGCGCACCAGCTCTCGGCGCGCGCGGCGGCCACCTCAGGCGCGCGCAGCGAAAAGCCGGGGTCGTCCATCGGCAGGAAGGGAAGGTCCTTCAGCACCGCGTCCATCAGCTCGCTCCTTTGCCCCAGCTTACATCACGGCAGACAGTTCATATAGGTATCGACATCCCAGTTGGAGACCGTGTGGTTAAAGCGCTCCCACTCGTCGGTCTTGTACTCGTGGTAGAGTCGATACATCTCGCCCGGCAGCGCGCCGCGGATCACCGGGTCCTTCGACAGCGCTTCCAGCGAGGCGCCGAGGGTCATCGGCAGCTTGGCCACCTGCTTGCCCTCTTCCATGGCGGCATAGATGTTGCGCTCCTCCGGTTTGCCGCAGGGGACCTCGTTGTCGATGCCGTCGTCGCAGGCCTGCAGGATCGCCGCCGCCATGAGGTAGGGGTTCACCATGGAATCGACGGAGCGGAACTCGAAGCGACCGGGCGCCGAGATACGCAGGCCGGTGGTGCGGTTCTGGAAGCCCCAGTCCTTGAACACCGGCGCCCAGAAGCCGGTGTCCCAAAGCCGCCGGTAGGAGTTCACCGTGGAGCAGCCGATGGCGGTCATGGCGTCGAGGTGCTTGACGATGCCGCCGATGGAGTGCTGGCCGACCACACCTGGCATCTGCGGGTCGTCGCCTTCCGGCATGAAGGTGTTCTCGCCGCCGCTCATGTAGCTGAATACCGCCTCCATGGCGGCGTGCCTGTCGTGACCCAGCCGCTTCACGACTTCTTCGCCGCCGCGCCACAGCGAGATGTTGTGGTGGCAGCCGGAGGCCGAGACGCCCATGAAGGGCTTGGTCATGAAACAGGCGATGAGGCCGAACTCGCGCGCTACCTGGGCGCAGATCTGGCGGTAGGTGGAAAGCCGGTCGGCGGTGCGCAGGCAATCGTCGAAAGTGAAGTTCAGCTCCAGCTGGCCCGGCGCGTCCTCGTGGTCGCCCTGGATCATGTCGAGCCCCATGGCGCGGCAGTATTCGATCACTTTCATGTAGACCGGGCGCAGGCTCTCGAACTGGTCGATGTGATAGCAGTAGGGCTTGGAGAAGCCGCCGTTCGGCCTGCCCTCTTCGTCCTTCTTCAGCCACATCATCTCCGGCTCGACGCCGCTGCGCAGGGCAAGGCCGTGCTTGTCCTGGAAGGCCCGGTGCAGGCGGCGCAGGTTGCCGCGGCAGTCGGAGGTGAGGAAGGCGCCAGGGTCCTGGCGTTCCTCGCGGTTGCGGAAGAGCGTGCACCAGAGCCGCCCGACGCGCTTGTCCCAGGGCAGCTGGCAGAAGCTCTCCGGCTCCGGGATGCCGACCAGCTCGGCGGCTTCCGGTCCGTAGCCCATATAGCGGCCGTGGCGGTTCACGAAGAGGTTCATGGTGGCGCCGTAGACCAGCTGGAAGCCCTTCTCGGCGATGCTCTCCCAGTGGTCGGCCGGGATGCCCTTGCCGCAGATGCGCCCGGTGATCGAGACAAACTGCAGGTAGAGGTACTCGATCCCCAGCTCGTCGATCAGCTTGCGCACCTCGGCGACCTGCTCGGCGCGGCCGGGCGCATGGACGAAGGCTTCGAGGTCGGTGATGCCGGTCGACCTGCCGCCGGCCGAAGGGGAGCTTGGGCGGCGGGCTTTCACGAGGCTGTCTGCATCGTTCATGTCACAGAGTCTCCAGGTAGCGGGCCCGCTCGAAGGCCGAGACATGGGCGTGGAAGGCGGCGGCTTCCGCCGCGCACCAGGCTGCGTAGTGGTCGACGAAGGCGGCGCCGAAGATCGCGTGCGCCGGCTTGGACGCGGCGAAGCGCCGCGCCGCCTCCTCCAGTGAGGTCGGTAGGGCGCGGTCCTTCGGCACCTCTGCGATGCGGCCGTTGCCGACGACCGGCGGGCCGGGGTCGGCGGTCGTCTCGATGCCCCAGAGGCCGGCGCCCAGCACCATCGCGGCCGCCGTGTGGGGTGCCACGTCGGCGCCGGGCAGGCGGAACTCCAGGCGCGTTTCGTTTGGCTTGTGGGCGACCACGCGGACGCCGCAGGAATAGTTGCCAAGGCCCCAACTGGCCGAGCGCGGCGCCCAGTTGCCGGGCCGCAGGCGGCGGTAGGCGTTCACCGTCGGCGCGAACATGCACATCAGCTCCGGCGTCAGTCGGGTGAGCCCGCCGAGGAAGGCGCGGGCGGTGGCGCTGAGGCCCTGCGGGTCCTTGGCATCGTGGAAGACCGGCGCGCCCTTCAGGCTGTGCAGGGAGATGTTGATGTGGCCGCAGAGCCCGGGAAAGCCGTCGTCGAGCTGCGCCATGAAGCTGGCGGTGAGGCTGCGGCGGCGTGCCAGGGCCTTGGTGAAGACCTTGAAGAGCGCGGCGTCGTCGGCGGCCTTCAGGAACGGCGAGGGGCCCAGCGAGTATTCGATGCAGCCGGGCCCGAGCTCGGCGCAGTGATGGTCGAGGTCGATGCCGGCGGCGAGGAGTTCGTCATGCACCTCGACCAGGAAGTCGGCATCGGCGGCTGGCGCTACGCCCGACCAGCAGCGATTGTGTTCCAGCGCCGGATCGAGGCCGCGCCAGCCCTTGGCGCGCAGGCTGGCACCGTCCTCGGCGAGGTAGAGGGTCTCGAACTCGAAGCCGCCAAGCGCCTGGAAGCCCATCGCCGCGGCCCTGTCGATCATCGCCTTCAGGGCCGGGCGCGGCGTGATCGCGGCGCTCGGCCCGGCATAGTCGCCGATCGCCAACTTGGCCCCCGGCTCGAAGGGATAGGGGCGCAGGCTGGCGCGCTCGACAACTACCGGTTCGTCGACGTAGCCCTTCTCGGCAAAACAGGTTTCGTCGTGCATCCAGTAGGGCAGCGCATCGATGAAGGACCAGCCGTCGCGCGCGGCGCGGTCGAAGGCGGTGCGTGTCAGGCGCTTCTCGCGGAACGCCCCGGTGAAGTCGAAGATACCCAGGTGCACCGGGCCCTTCGGCGCCGGGCGCTTTGCCGGTCTGCTTGCTGCTTTCGCCAACCTGTCCCCGCCGGGCGGCGCCGCCCTGTTTCATCTGAGTTCAATTACTTTATCAACAGGAAACACAGGAGTCACGGCCTCAGGAGCCCGGCTGACGCGAAAAATCAGGGAATTTCATATGCTTACATATGTTGCGGCAGGCCCGGCTTTCAGGCGGCGGGAAAGGTAAGGGAGATCCGGAGGCCGGGGGCGTTGTCGTCGAGGGTCAGGGTGACGTCATGCAGATTGGCGACGGCGGCGACGAGGCTGAGGCCGAGGCCGCTCCCCGGTGTGCCCCGGCTGTCGTCGAGGCGCACGAAACGCTGCAGCACTCGTTTGCGGTCACCGGCGGCGATGCCGGGACCTCCGTCGGCGATGCTGAGCATCGCGCCGGCGTCGGTCCTGGCGAGCGTCAGGGCGATGCGGCCGCCGGCCGGGCTGTACTTCACGGCATTGTCGAGCAGGTTGGCGATGGCCTGGGCAAGCAGCTGGCGGTGGCCCCTGATGGTGACCTCGGCCGCGATCTCGCCGCCGAGCTCCAGTCCCGCCTCCTCGGCGATGGGCTGGTAGACCTCCAGCAGATCCCGCGCCAGCGCCGAGAGATCGAGCTCGCCGAGGGTCAGACGGTTGAGGCGGGCCTCGGCCTGGGCGATGTTGATGAGCGCCTCGAAGGTGCGCAGGATGGTCTCCAGCTCGGCGGCGGTCTGTTCCAGCGCCTGGCGGTAGGTCTCGGCGTCCTGATGGCGGCGCAATGCCATCTCGATGGCGCCCTTGGCGCGGGTGAGCGGGCTGCGCAGGTCATGCGCCAGGCTGTCGGTGACCAGCCGCATGCCGTCCATCAGAGTCTCGATGCGCGCCAGCATCTCGTTGATGGTGGTGGCCAGACGGTCGAACTCGTCGCCGCTGCCGGTGAGCGGTACCCGGCGCGTGAGGTCGCCGCGCACGATGGCCTCGCTGGCCGCGCGTACCGCGTCGACGCGGGCGAGGCTGTAGCGGCCGATCAGGGCGCCGCCGAGGAGGCCGAGGGCGAGGGCCGGCAGCACCGCCCAGGCGAGGGCGCCGGTGACGATGCTGCGGAAGTCGCCGCGCGCCACGGTGTCGCGGCCGACGAAGAGGTGATAGCCACCGGCCAGTTCGAAGGCGCGGCCGCGGATGATGTGCGGTGTCCCGGAGGGGTCCTCGCGCCGCGCCAGGGAAACCTCCATCCAGCCGTCCTGCTCGGAAGCTGCGGCCGGCCAGTCGGCTAGGTTGCCGGCCAGCGGCTGCAGGCCCGGATCGGTCAGCAGGTAGACGTTCTCGGGCTGGCCGTGCGGCCCGGTGCGCTCGCGGATCACGCCCATCAGGCGAACCAATCCCTCGGCACGGTACTGCTCCGCAAGGCCGCGGATCTCGGCCTGTACAGTCTCGTCGCTCTGGCGCTCGATGAGCCCGGCGGTGGACCAGTAGATGAAGCCGAGCAGCACTGCCAGGGTGACGCCCAGCAGCAGCAGGTAGAGCAGCGCGATCCGGAAGATCGACGTCTGGATCAGCCGCAACATGGCCTTAGGGGTCTGGGCTGATGCAATAGCCGCCGCCCCGGTGGGTGTGGATCAGCGGTTTGTCGAAGCCCTTGTCGATCTTCTGGCGCAGGCGGCTGATGTGGACGTCGACCACGTTGGTCTGCGGATCGAAGTGGAAGTCCCACACGCCCTCGAAGAGCATGGTGCGGGTGACCACCTCACCGGCGTGCCGCATCAGGTACTCCAGAAGCTTGAACTCCTGAGGCCGGAGGTCGATGGGCCGGCCGGCGCGGGTCACTCTGCGGGTCAGGAGATCCATCACCAGGTCGTCGACCTGCAAATGGGTCTGCTGTGCGATGACACGCGGCCGGCGCAGCAGTGCCTCGAGGCGGGCATGCAGTTCGGAGAAGGCGAAGGGCTTCGACAGATAGTCGTCGCCGCCGGCGCGCAAGCCGGTGACCCGCTCGTCGACGTGGGCCAGCGCGCTGAG
This sequence comes from uncultured Pelagibius sp., assembly GCA_964472095.1. Classification (GTDB taxonomy): domain Bacteria; phylum Pseudomonadota; class Alphaproteobacteria; order Kiloniellales; family Kiloniellaceae; genus Pelagibius. The sequence goes on along the minus strand of CAYYIV010000005.1, from coordinate 9,783 downwards.
GATCAGCACCGGCACGCCGATCTCCGCCGCGCGCAGCGCCTTCACGATGGCGAGGCCGTCGAGCCCCGGCAGCATGCGGTCGACTACTATGGCGTTGTACTTGCCGCTGGTCGCCTGGTGCAGACCTTCGCGGCCTTCGGCCACCCAGTCGGCGGTATGGCCGCACTCGGCGAGGCCTTTCAGGATGTAGTCGGCGGTCTTCTTGTCGTCTTCGATGACCAGGATACGCATCGATCCGTCGCTCGTTGGACGCGGCCGGGCGGTGTCGCGCGCTTGGACCGTCCTATATGGGGGCTGCGGCATCACGGGCGCAAGCTCTCTTGCTGGTCCTCGGGGGCTCCGGACAGATGCAGGGCGGTCCGACCGGTGCCGAACGGCCCTGCTTGCCCGGCATCACGGGGCGGGGCAGGTTCCCGGGGGACGGGAGACTTACGCGAGGCCGAGCTTGAGACCGACGAAGAGGTCGGCACCGTTGCGGCTGACCAGCAGCAACACGGCCTTCTTCGATGCGGATTTGGCCCGGTCGACGAGACGCTCGACCTCCTGTGGTGCGGTCACGGCGGTACCCTCCACCTTGCGGATGATATCGCCCGGGCGCAGGCTCTCCGCCAAGGACGAGCCGTCCTCGATGTCGAGCACCAGCACGCCCTCGGCGTCGTCGGCAATGCCGTAGCGGGCGCGCAGCTCCGGCGTCAGGGCGGCCAGCTGTGCGTCCAGGGCGGAGGAGTGGTAGCCGCCGCCCGGGGTCGGGCCGGCGGAGTCGGCGAGTTGGTCGGGCGTCGGCTGGCGGCCGGTCGTCAGGCCCAGGGTCTGCTCCGTGCCGTCGCGCCAGACGGTCACCTCGGCCGCGCTATCGGCCGGATGCTGAGCCACCAAGCGGGCCAGTTCGCGACCGTCAGCGATATCCTTCCCGGCGAAGCCGAGGATGACATCGCCCGAACGGATGCCGCCGCGTTCGGCCGGGCTGTCCGGCGTGACCACGGCCACCATGGCGCCCGCCGCCTCTTCGAGGCCGAGGGCCTCGGCCAGGTCCGGCGTCACGTTCTGGATCTGCACGCCGAGCCAGCCACGTTCGACGCTGCCGCGGTCGCGCAGTTGCGCCACCACGGACTTCACCATGTTGGCGGGAATCGCGAAGCCGATACCGACGCTGCCGCCGTTGGGCGAATAGATTGCCGTGTTCACGCCGATCACCTCGCCATCGAGGTTGAACAGCGGACCGCCGGAATTGCCGCGGTTGATGGAGGCGTCGATCTGCAGGAAGTCGTCATAGGGCCCGGCCTGGATGTTGCGGCCGCGCGCCGAGATGATGCCGGCGGTCACCGTGCCGCCGAGGCCGAAGGGGTTGCCGACGGCCATCACCCAATCGCCGACCTCCGCGGTATCGGAATCGCCGAGCGCCAGCGCCGGCAGCGGCTTGCCGGCGTCGATCTTGAGCAGCGCCAGATCGGTCTGCGGATCGCTGCCGATGACCTCCGCCGGGTAGACACTGTCGTCGCCGAGGCGGATGGTCACCTCGCTGGCGCCGTCGATCACGTGGTTGTTCGTCACCACGTAGCCCGCAGGATCGATGATGAAGCCGGAGCCGAGGGCGGTGGCGCGGCGTGGCGTGCCCTGCGGCTGGCCGCGGTCGCCGAACTGCTGGCGGAACTGATCGAAGAAGTCCCGGAAGGGCGAACCTTCGGGGAACTCGAAGGGCAGGCCGGGCACGGCGCGCTCGGAGCGCCCAACCTCCTGGGTCGAGGCGATGTTGACCACCGCCGGGCTGACCTGCTTGGCCAGGTCGGCGAAGCTGTCCGGTGCCGGGGCGGCCAGGGCGAGGCCGCTCCACATCACCACGGCGGCCGCGACCAGGCCCGCCCCTCGGCGCTGCGAGGCTGCAAACTGCGACATACTTGATCTCCCTCGAATTGAGTGCGTCTCTCTGGAATTCCGGCGGCCGCGCAAGCATTGCCCGCAGCCAGCCTCAAGGAGATGGGTATGGCGCGCCAGCGTTACCCTTTCAGGTTCATGAACTCGCTGCAATGGAGGCGGCGGCCTCTCGGGTCTGCCTAGTTCAGCGTGGGAAAGCCGGCCCGCATGTAGGCGACGATCTGCCAGATCTGGTCTTCGCTCAGACGGTCCTTGAAGGCGGGCATGGCGGTGGCGAAGGGCAATCCGCCCTCGGCGATGGTCCACAGCAGGTATTCGTCGACGCTGCCCTGCACGTCCATCAGCCGCGACAGCAGCGCCGGCGAGGGCATCAGGTCGAGGCCGGCGTCTCCGTCGCCGCGGCCGGCGGTGCCGTGACAGGCGGCGCAGTTGGCGCCGTAGAGCGCGCCGCCCCCGGTGATCGCCTTGCCGACCTGGGGATAGGGGTTGCGGACGCTGCGGTATTCCAGCGGCACGCCCGCCTGGATGAATTCCAGGTGTCGCTCGGCGCGCGGCTGCAGTGGCGGCGGGCTGTTCTGCAGGTCCCAGCTCGGCAGGCGATCGGCCGGCTGGTTCCAGGGATCGAGCCGGTCGCCGCGTTGTTGCCGCAGGGAATCGTCAGCCGGCGCGCCCGTCTGCGCGAAGGCCGGGGCCAGCGGCGTGAGCCAGAGCAGCATCAGCAGCAGGGCACCGGCCGTCAACGGCAGCCGCTCGGTCGCGTCGCGGGTCGCAGCGGTCATGGCCGGGGTCTCCTTGCCTCAAGCACAGCCTGCGGCGGCTGCCTTGCCGTGTAATCTAGAGGCACAGGGTCGCCGTTACCGTGACCCAGATCAAGAGGTGCGGAAGGGCTCAGGGCGTCCAGGGCGGCGGATCGCTGGCCGGGAAAGATCCCTTGCCGGCCTCCTCGACGATGTCGAGCTTGCGCTTGTCCTTGTTCTTGCCCGGCGGCGATTCGGGTCGCGCCTTCGAGGGGCTGCCGCTTTGCTTCTTGTCTTGCTTCGCAGTGCTGTTGGCCATGAGGGGATGCCTTCTCGCGGATCGTGCCGGCAGGTGGCACGGGAAGAGAGCGGCCGGAAGTCACCACCAACCGACCGCTCTCCCTCTGCACTTTCCCTATGTTTTGCAGCTAGGTGTTGGCGCGCCGCGAATCAAGCGCCATCGGACATGCTTTTCCCGATCATTCATCGATCGCCGGCAAGTAGGCAAAACCCCCTTGCATCCGGCCGGGGCGCTGACTAATCCTAACCGGCGAGGCGGCTTGGCCGCCGCATACCTCTGAGCGGGTATGATGTAATGGTAGCCTGTCAGCTTCCCAAGCTGAACGCGCGGGTTCGATTCCCGCTACCCGCTCCAATCGCTCCCTGACAGACGCTCATCCGGCTTGGCCGGTGGACTGCAGTGGTCTGCCTTTGCGGCCAAAGTCGCACTTGGGTCCGGCGCGCTCGCTCGACTATACTGCACTGCAACAAGAAGATTGTGCCCTTACGATTCCGGGGCCAGAGGTGACAGGGGGACGCAGGACTTGAGCCCGACCCAGAGTGGCGCCCAGACGCTTCGAGACGCGCCGCCCTTCCGCAAGATTCTCGTCGCCAACCGCAGCGAGATCGCCATCCGCGTGCTGCGCGCGGCCAGCGAGCTCGGCATCCGCACGGTGGCGATCTTCTCCCACGAGGACCGCTTCGCCCTGCACCGCTTTAAGGCGGATCAGTCCTTCCTGGTCGGCAAGGGCAAGGAGCCGGTGGCCGCCTACCTCGACATCGACGACATCCTGCGGGTGGCCCACGACGCGCGCGCCGACGCCATCCACCCCGGCTACGGTTTCCTCTCGGAGAACCCGGACTTCGCCGAGGCTTGCGGCAAGGCCGGCATCACCTTCATCGGCCCCAAGCCGGAGGTCATGCGCGGTTTCGGCTCCAAGGTGGCGGCGCGGGCGCTGGCCGAGAAGGCGGGCATCCCGATCATGCCGGCGACCGGCGCGCTGCCCCACGACAAGGCCGAGGTGGAAAGGCTCGCCGAAGCGGTCGGCTATCCCATCATGGCCAAGGCGAGCTGGGGCGGCGGCGGGCGCGGCATGCGCGTCATCGAGGGCGCCGACCAGCTGCACGAGCAGATTGCCGCCGGCCGGCGCGAGGCCAAGGCCGCTTTCGGCAACGACGAGATGTTCCTGGAAAAGCTGGTGCGCCAGGCCCGCCACGTGGAGGTGCAGATCCTGGGCGACAAGCACGGCAACGTCATCCACCTCTTCGAGCGCGACTGCTCCATGCAGCGGCGCAACCAGAAGATCGTCGAGCGCGCGCCAGCGCCCTACCTCAGCGAGGCCAAGCGGGCCGAGCTCTGCGACGCCGCCGTGCGCCTGGCACAGGCCGCACACTATGAATGCGCCGGCACGGTCGAGTTCCTCATGGATGCAGAGACCGACAAGCTGTACTTCATCGAGGTGAACCCGCGCATCCAGGTCGAGCACACGGTGACCGAGGAGGTGACGGGCGTCGACCTGGTGAAGGCGCAGATCCGCATCTCGGCCGGCGCGCGCATCGGCGAGCCGGAGAGCGGCGTGCCGCCGCAGCACCAGCTGCGTCTCGATGGCCACGCCCTGCAGTGCCGCATCACCACCGAAGACCCGCTGAACAAGTTCATCCCCGACTACGGGCGCATCACGGCCTATCGCGGCGCCACCGGCTTCGGCATCCGGCTGGACGGCGGCACCGCCTATTCCGGCGCCCTCATCACGCCCTTCTACGACTCGCTGCTGGAGAAGGTGACTGCCTGGGCGCCGACCGCGGCGGAGGCCACCGCGCGCATGGACCGCGCGCTGCGCGAGTTCCGCATCCGCGGCGTGGCGACCAACCTGTGGTTCCTCGAGGCGGTCATCGGCCATCCCAAGTTCCAGAGCGGCGAGGCGACCACCCGCTTCATCGATGAGACGCCGGAGCTCTTCGAATTCCACCGCCGCCGCGACCGCGCCACGCGCCTGCTCACCTACGTCGGCGACGTCATCGTGAACGGCAATCCGGAGGTCGCCGGCCGGCCAGCGCCGGGGCCGATGCCGCCGGCGGTGCTGCCGGAGGTCACGCCCGCCGAGGCGATGAAGGAACCGCGCCCCGGCAGCAAGCAGAAGCTCGACGAACTGGGGCCGGAGCGCTTCGCCCGGTGGATGCTGGAGCAGAAGCGCCTGCTGATCACCGACACCACCATGCGCGATGCCCACCAGTCGCTCTTCGCCACGCGCATGCGCTCCCTCGACATCGTCGCGCCCGCGCCGCACTACGCGCGCCTGCTGCCCGAGCTCTTCTCACTGGAGTGCTGGGGCGGCGCCACCTTCGACGTCGCCATGCGGTTCCTAAAGGAGGACCCCTGGCAGCGTCTCGCCGACCTCCGCGAGGCGGTGCCCAACATCCTGCTGCAGATGCTGACGCGCGGCTCCAACGGCGTCGGCTATTCGAACTACCCGGACAACGTGGTGCAGCATTTCATCGTCCAGGCAGCCGAGGCGGGGATCGACCTTTTCCGGGTCTTCGACTCGCTGAACTGGGTAGAGAACATGCGCGTCTCCATCGACGCCATACGCGAGGCCGGCAAGCTCTGCGAGGCGGCGATCTGCTACACCGGCGATCTTTCGAGCCCGCGGGAGACCAAGTACACCCTCGACTACTACGTGACCCTGGCCAAGGAGCTGGAGGCCGCCGGCGCCCACATCCTCGGCATCAAAGACATGGGCGGCCTCTGCAAGCCGGCCGCCGCGCGCCTGCTGGTCGAGACCCTGAAGCAGGAGGTCGGCATTCCGCTGCACTTCCACACCCACGACACCTCCGGCATCTCGGCGGCCTCGGTGCTGGCGGCGGCGGAGGCCGGCGTCGACGCGGCCGATGCGGCCCTGGACGCCATGAGCGGCCTCACCTCGCAGCCCAATCTCGGCTCCATCGCCGCGGCGCTGGAGGGCAGCGCGCGCGATCCCGGCCTGCCTCACGCGGCGCTGCGCCAACTCTCGATCTACTGGGAGGGGGCCCGGCGCTACTACCGGCCCTTCGAGAGCGAGATGCGCGCCGGCGCCTCTTCGGTCTACGACCACGGCATGCCGGGTGGCCAGTTCACCAACCTGCAGGAGCAGGCGCGCTCGCTCGGTCTGGCGCAGCGCTGGCCGGAGGTGGAGAAGGCCTACGCCGAGGTGAACCGGCTGTTCGGCGACATCGTGAAGGTGACGCCGACCTCCAAGGTGGTCGGCGACCTGGCGCTCTACATGGTGTCCAACGGCCTGACGCCTGAGGACATCGAGAACCCGAAGAAGGAGATCGCCTTCCCGGCCTCGGTCATTGCGCTCTTCCGCGGCGAGGTGGGCCAGCCCTACGGCGGCTTCCCGGAGGCGCTGCAGAAGAAGATCCTGAAAGGGGAAAAGCCGCTCACCGAGCGGCGCGGCGCGCTGCTGCCGCCGGCCGACCTCGCCGCCGTGAAGGCGGAGGCGGAGAAGAAGGTGCGCCGCCAGATCGGCGAGCAGGAGCTTTCCTCCTATCTGATGTACCCGGAAGTCTTCGTCGACTACGCTGCCCACCGCCGTGCCTACAGCGACACCTCGGTACTGCCGACTCCCGTCTACTTCTATGGCCTGGAGCCGGGCCAGGAAATCGCCATCGAGATCGAGCGCGGCAAGATTCTCATCGTCTCCTTCCTTGCCGTCAGCGACGCCGACGACGAGGGCCAGCGCACGCTGTTCTTCGAACTGAACGGCCAGCCGCGCACGGTGAAAGTGCTCGACAAGGCGATGGCTGCTTCCGGCAAGATCCGCCGCAAGGCCGACGCCGCCGACCCGACCCAGGTCGGCGCGCCGATGCCGGGCATGATCGTCAACGTCTGCGACACCGGCAGTGCGGTGAAGCAGGGCGACCGCCTCTTCACCATCGAGGCGATGAAGATGGAGACGGCGGTCTATGCCGACATGGACGGCAAGATCGCCGAGGTGGTCGCCCCCACCGGCCAGCGCGTCGAACCCCACGACCTCGTCATGGTGCTGGAGCCGGCGTAGGCGCTTCTGAACGTGGCGAGAGACCTTTCGCAGCTTCCTCGCCGTCACTCCAACTGTCGTGCTCGAGATTGTCCCGGGGATCCAGAGCGACCGTTCCGGCCTATGCCACCGGGGCCGAGGAGTCCTCGTTGAAGGCTTTCAGAGTGTGCTCGAACATCTCGGGCTTCAGGTCGCGGACGATGAAGACGATGCGCGAGCGGCGGTCGCCGTCGGGCCATGCCTCCAGGCGCACCGGCGGGTGGAAGACGTGCTGCACGCCGTGGATGGCGATCGGCTGCTCGACGCCGGCAACATTCAGGATCCCCTTGATGCGCAGGATGCCACCGCCGTGGAGGGTGATCAGCATCTCCACCCAGGAATTGAAGCGGTCCCAGTCCAGCGGCTTATCGTAGGTCAGGCAGAAGGCGCGAATCGACTCGTCGTGGCGGTTCACATCGTGATGATGGTGATGGCCGTGTTCGTGGCCGTCGTGGTCGTAGGCCTCCGCCTTCAGCCAGGCCTGCACGTCGGCGGTCTTGGTCGTCGGGTCGTAGAGGCCGGCGTTGAACAGCAGCGCCGGCTCGATCTCGCCCTGCACCACGGGATAGATCGGCGCCGCCGGGTTCAGGGCGCGCAGGCGCGCTTCCAGGGCGGTGCGGCTTTCGGCGTCGGTGAGGTCGCTCTTGGTCAGCAGGATGCGGTCGGCAACCGCGGCCTGCTTCACCGATTCGATCTGGCGGTCAAGGGTGGCGGCGCCGATCGCCGCGTCCACCGTGGCGATGACGCCGTCGAGGCGGAAGCGCTGCGACAGCAGCGGATCGGTCATCAGGGTCTGCAGGATGGGCGCTGGGTCGGCGAGTCCGGTGGTCTCGATGACGAGGCGCCGGAAGGGCGGTACTTCGCCCTTCACCCGCCGCTTGAAGAGGTCGCGCATGCCGGCGACGAGGTCGCCGCGCACGGTGCAGCAGAGGCAGCCGCTGTTCAGCAGCACGGTGTCCTCGGTCGCCCGCTCGACCAGCAGATGGTCGAGGCCGATCTCGCCGAACTCGTTGACGATGACGGCGGTCTCCTCCATTGCCGGGTGGGCCAGCAGGTGGCGCAGTAGCGTGGTCTTGCCGCTGCCGAGGAAGCCGGTCAGCACGGAGACGGCGAGGGGTTCATCGGGGATCGCGAGGTTAGGCGCTTCGCTCATGCCGGATTCCCGTGGGGCCGCGGGCGCAGGTGGTAGAGCGTCCAGATCGTCGCCGTCAGCACAAAGATGGCGCCGGCCTGATGCAGCGCGCCGAGGGTCACCGGCACCACCAGCAGCAGGGTGGTGATGCCGAGGGCCAACTGGATGAGGGCGAGGATGGCCAGGGCGGCGAAGCCGACCTGTGCCGCGGGGGCGAGATTGCGGCTCAGCGACCACAGCCACAGCACGAGGGCCAGGGCCACCGTGGCGACGGCGAGCAGGCGGTGGTTGAACTGCACCGCCGCGATGTTCTCGAAGAGGTTGGCGAACCACGGCGTCATCATGCCATAGCCGCGCGGGATGAGGTCGCCGTCCATCAGCGGGAAGGTGTTGTAGGTGAGCCCGGCATTGAGGCCGGCGACGAAGCCTCCCGAAGCGATGGTGACGGCGACCAGCGCCAGCAGAGCCCAGAGTGCGCGGCGCAGCGGCAGGGCGGCGCCGTCGCGGCTGCGCTCCGGCCGCGGCCACAGCAGGCCGAGCGCCAGCCAGAAAAGATAGGCGTAGATGACCAGCGCCAGGCCGAGGTGGGCGGTCAGGCGGTACTGGCTGACGTCGGTGCGCTCGGCAAAGCCGGAAGCCACCATGAACCAGCCGAGCAGACCCTGGGCGCCGCCCAGCGCCAGCACCAGCAGCAGCTTCCTGCCCAGCGGCCGGTCGATCTGCCCGCGCAGCCAGAACCAGGCCAGCGGCAGGACGAAGGCCACGCCGATGAGGCGGCCCCAGAGGCGGTGGACGTACTCCCACCAGAAGATCGTCTTGAATGCCTCCAGGCTCATGCCCGCGTTGATCTCCCGGTATTGGGGGATCTGGCGATAGAGATCGAAGAGGCGCTGCCACTCGGCCTGGCCGAAGGGCGGCAGCGCGCCGCTGATCGGCGCCCACTCCATGATGGAGAGGCCGGACTCGGTGAGGCGTGTGATGGCGCCGATGACGGCCATGGCCAGCACCATGGCGCAGCAGCCGAGCAGCCACAGGCCGACTGACCGGCTCGGGCGGCGGCCGGCCTCGGCGCTGAAGGCCCTGGAAGGGGCTGGGCTGGTAGAGGTGGACATGAAAGGTCGCCGGCTCGCGGTTCCGGCCCCGAACTGGGCCTGCCGACAACCTAGTGAAGCGGTGGGGGCGCGCCAAGCCCCTGCGACAGAAGCCCGCGGCGCAAACCTTAGTATGTCGCGATCCGCCCGGCGGGCCGCGGTGACTTTTCAGGCTTGAACGAAGCCTAATGCAGCGTCAGGCAGATATCGGCAAAGCGGGTCTCTGCGGGCTTGATGATGGGAATATTGGCCACCTTCACCGAGTGCAGCGGACCGTCCAGGTTCTTTTCCCAAAAGGTCAGGAAGCGGCGCAGCTCGGGATAGCGCGGCGCCAGGTCATAATCCTGCCAGATATAGGTCTGCAGCAGGGCTGGGTGATCCGGCAGGCGATAAAGAATCTCGGCCGTGGTCAGCCGATAATCGTTCAATTGACGAACCAACTCGCTCATCGTCCCTCCTCTCCATCCGTCCCGTAGGACCCTGATAGGGACCAAGCTTGCCTACCTGTTCGTCAAATCTCAACAGAATAGACTTAAGAAAACAATAACTTAGCAGCCTATCCTCAAGAGTGCTGCTACTGTTCGCAGGCCTGCGGAAATTGACCGGGGCGGGGG
>CAYYIV010000004.1:0-219481 GCA_964472095.1 uncultured Pelagibius sp. | reverse complement strand
CGTGCTGCCAGCGCTTGCGGTAGCTCTCCTCCCAACTGCGGTCCTCGCCGGTGGTGATGCCGTGGCCGTCGGCGAATGTGCCGTGCGACCTGCTGGTGAAAAAGTTCAGCCTGTCCAGTAGGTGACTCATTCCTGACCTCTCTTTTTTTTCAGCTTGCCGTCGCGCTGGCAGGAGCGGCAGGGGGCCGTTCGTGTTCGATGTCGTGCAGCAGGCCACCGCGCCGCGTGTAGACTGCCCACGTCAGCACAGCGCAGGTGACATAGAAGAGCATGAAGCCCCACAGTGCCGCCTGCGGTGCGCCGGTCACGGCGATCGACGTGCCGTAGCTCTTGGGGATGAAGAAGGCACCGTAGGCAGCAATTGCGGAGGTAAAGCCGATGATGGCCGCCGCCTCCTTCTCCGCTTGGCGGGTGCGCTCCACAGGAGTGAGGCGCGGCATCAACCGGTTCATTTCCTCGCGCATCGTCACCGGGATCATCTGGAACGTTGACGCATTGCCCACGCCGGTGGCCAAGAACAGCAGCATGAACATGGCGAAGAAGCCCCAGAACGCGCCCGGCTGCTCCTTGATGCCGAGGAAATAGAGCACGCCGGCGACCGCCGCGATCATCACCAGGAAGGTCCAGAAGGTGACGCGCCCGCCGCCATATTTGTCCGACACCCAGCCGGTAGCCGCCCGCGACAGCGCGCCCACAAGCGGACCCAGGAAGACATACTGCAGCGATTCAACCTGCGGGAACTGGGTCTTGGCGAGCAGGGGAAAGCCGGCCGAATAGCCGATGAAGGAACCGAAGGTTCCAGTGTAGAGGACGCACATGATCCAGTTGTGCTTCCGCTGGAAAATGACCGACTGCTCCTTGAACGAGGCCTTGGCCGCCGCCAGATCGTTCATGCCGAACCAGGCGGCAATGGTCGCCACGATCAGAAACGGCACCCAGATGAAGCCGGCATTCTGCAGCCACAGACGGGTGTCATCGCCGGCTTCCTGCCCGGCGCCGCCGAGCGCGCCGAACACCCCGGCCGTAATGACGAGGGGCACGAGGAATTGCATCACGCTGACGCCGAGATTGCCGAGCCCGGCGTTGAGCGCCAACGCGTTGCCCTTCTCCTTCTTTGGGAAGAAGAAGGAGATATTTGCCATGGACGAGGCGAAGTTCCCGCCACCAAGCCCACACAGCAGCGCCAGCAGCAGGAAGATCAGATAGGGCGTATCCGGATTCTGAACCGCATAGCCGATACCAAAGGCGGGCACCAGCAGGGACGCGGTGGTCACGGTAGTCCACAGCCGGCCGCCGAAGATCGGCACCATGAAGGAGTAGAAGATGCGCAGCGTCGCACCCGAGAGGCCGGGCAACGCCGCCAGCCAGAAGAGCTGGTCTGTCGTGTAGGTGAAGCCAATGGCCGGCAGCTTGGCCACCACCACCGACCAGACCATCCATACGGCGAAGGCAAGCAGAAGCGCCGGCACCGATATCCACAGATTGCGCCGGGCGATGGCCTGGCCCTTCGTGAGCCAGAACTCCTCGTCATCCGGGCGCCAGTCCTCGATCATCGGGCGCATGGCCTTGGCTTGCTCGCCGCCGTGAATCGGCTGCATTTCCGGCAACTGCGGCAGTGCGGCAAGCTCGCCAGGCAGCGCGGCGCGCTCCATCTGGCGGATGGAGAAGTGCATCCAGGTGAGCGAAACGGCGACAATGCCGAACAGCAGCATGAAGCAGCTGGTCCACACCCCGGTCAGGTCGAGCATGACGCCGAAGGCGATCGGCAGCACGAAGCCGCCGAGCCCACCGATCAGCCCGACCAGACCCCCGACGGCACCGACATGGCCCGGATAGTAGACAGGAATGTGCTTGTAGACTGCCGCCTTACCGAGTGACATGAAGAAGCCGAGCACGAAGATCAAGACCACGAAGGGTACAAGGCCCATGCTGGTGGAGAATGAGATCGGCCCATGGATGCCATGGATGACATAATCGGTGTCCGGATAGGAGAGCATGAAGGTTGCCACCACCGACACGCCGAAGGTCCAGTACATGACCGCGCGCGCACCATACTTGTCGGAGAGATGGCCGCCATAGGCGCGGAAGATACTGGCGGGAACGGAGTAGAACGCAGCCAGCATGCCGGCGGTGGTAATGTCGAGTTGGTAGACGCCGATCAGGTAGCGCGGCAGCCAAAGGGCAAGCGCGACGAACGCGCCAAAAACAAAGAAGTAGTAGAGCGAAAAGCGCCAGACCTGCAGGTTGCGCAGTGGCTCAAGCTCCATCAGGGTGTTGGGTGGCTTGACGCCTGCGGCGCGCCGCGCCTTGAGCAGCGGATCGTCTTCGGTGGTGAACCAGAACACCACCGCCATCACCAGCAGGGCCACCGCCCACACCTGCGCCACCATCGTCCAGCCGAAGGCGACCAGCACAAACGGCGCGACAAACTTGGTCACCGCCGCGCCGACGTTGCCGGCACCGAAGATGCCGAGCGCCGTGCCCTGCTTTTCTTTGGGGTACCATCGGGAGACGTAGGCGATGCCGACCGCGAAGGAACCGCCGGCAAGGCCGACGCCGAGGGCGGCCAACAGCATTGTCTCGTAGGTAGTGGCATAGGACAGCAGGAAGGTGGCGATGGCCGCCAGCACCATAGTGATGACGTAGACGATGCGCCCGCCGTACTGATCGGTCCAGATGCCCAGGAAGATGCGGCTCAGCGAACCGGTCAGGATGGGGGTGCCGGCCAGCAGGCCGAACTGCGTGTCGGAGAGACCGAGATCCTCTTTGATCTGCACCCCGATGATGGAAAAGATCGTCCAGACTGCGAAGCAGACCGTGAAGGCCAGGGTGCTCATGCCGAGCACCTGATTCTGCTGACTGCGCGTCACCCCTTGCAGATCCTGCATGGCTCCCTCCTCTGCCGCCCGGCTGCTACCGGATGGAGGACCCCTGCTCCCCCACGCGAGGGATCATTGTCGCGGGGCTGCGCGATTTGTTTGATGCAGGTCAATTCACATAGTAGAAGTTCGGAAATAAACAGCGACAATGAGAATTCATACTCACGGCGGGCATTTATCTAATTGGCAGTTGCTCTTCTTCTTGCTCTCGCTTGATATTCATCAATCTTTGAGCTTAACTCACCGTTAGGCGATGCATCCGGCTGGAGTTCTACGTGAGGTCGAACGATATACCGCTGGTCCGCGCGCTGGATCTCTTCGCCGCGATGGACGAAGCCAATTTCGACGAGCTCATGCAGGCAGCCTTCCTGCAGAGGTTCCCGCAGCAAATTCAGCTGATCACCGAGGGCGACCCGGCCGATTTCCTCTATATCGTAGTCGAGGGCGGCGTCGAGCTTTTCGCAGCCAACAACGGCCGCGAGACCTCCATCGAGATCATACGCCCGGTGTCCACTTTCATCCTGGCCGCCGTCCTCCGCGACGCGGTCTATCTTATGTCCGGGCGCACCGTCGAGGGATCCCGGGTTCTGATGATTCCTGCGGAGAATGTGCGCGGCATCTTCGCCCGCGACCACGTCTTCGCCCGCGCCGTGGTGCGCGAGCTATCGGGGCGCTACCGCGCCGTGGTCAAGTCTCTGAAAAACCAAAAGCTGCGCAATGCCGTCGAGCGTCTGGCCAACTGTCTGCTGCGTCTCCATGACGAGCAGGGCGGAATCGGCGTGGTGGAGCTGCAGATCGACAAGCGCACGCTGGCGGCCCTGCTGGGCATGACGCCAGAAAACCTCTCGCGCGCTTTCGCTACCCTGAAACCCTACGGGGTCGAGGTGAACGGCCGCGAGATCCGGCTGAACCAACTCACTGACCTGCGCGCACTGGCCAAGCCAAGCCCGCTGATCGACGATCCGGCGACCTGATCGCAGAGTCGCCGGGAGGCAATGGAAGCTCATATTGCGGGACGGCGGCCGGCCAAGCGACGGAGCCTATTCGGCGGCCAGCGGCAGCTTCACCTCGGCTTCGCGCTCCCAGTGGCGCAACTTGCGGCAGGCCCGCACGAAGGCGGCAGTGGACCCGGGCTTGTCGAGCGTGATGATGCCCTCGTCGCCCGCGGGAGGAATACCGGCCTTCTCCAGTAGCGGCGTCGAAGCCGCGCCACAACCGATGAACTTCAGGTGACCGAAGGCGTCGGCGACGAAGTCACGCGCCGTCGCCTCCCGCATCAGGAGCTCCACTCCCTTCCTGGAGGCAAGCACGGCGACTGCGTCGAACACCACCGAGGGACCGCCGTCGATCTTCTCATCGGCCTCGATCCAGCTGCCGTCGCTGGCCTTCACGCCACCGATCTTCGGTGCGACGATTTTCAGCTCCGCCCCCTCCTTGTCGAGGGCCTTCTTCAGTGCTTTCAGCAGATCCGCGTCGACGCCGTCGGTGACCAGGGCACCGACTTTGCGGCCTTTGAAGCTCTCCGGTCCGTTGAGGAGGATACTGAGGGCAGGCGACGCCTGCAGGTCCGTTTTGGTCGGTCGCGCGGCCGCTGCCGGCTTCGGCAGTTTCTTCAGGCCGAGACCGTCGGCGACCTTTTTCGCGAGGCTTTCTTCGACGTTCAGCAGGTGCGCGACCATGCGGGCGCGGATGGCCGGCGCCTCGACCTTGCTGAGCTCGAAGGTGAAAGCGGCGGCAATGTGCTCCCGCTCGATATCGGTCTGGCTGAGATAGAACTGCCGCGCCTGGCTGTAGTGGTCGGCGAAAGTCTCCGAGCGGACACGCCGCTTGGCGCCCGCTTCCTCCGCAGGAAAGGAACTGAAGCCCTGTTCCGGTGCCTCGCGCGGGCCGCCTGCCTCGCCGCCCCAGGAATTCGGCTCGTAGTTGGCCCGTCCCTTAGGGTTCTCGACTGCCATGTGGCCGTCCTGCTGGAAGTGGTGGAAGGGACACTTCGGGGCATTGACCGGCAGGTAGGTGAAGTTCGGGCTTCCGAGGCGCTTCAACTGGGTATCAAGGTAGGAGAAGTTGCGCCCTTGCAGGAGCGGGTCGTTGGTGAAATCCACGCCGGGCACGATGTTCTGGGTGCAGAAGGCTACCTGCTCGGTCTCGGCGAAGAAGTTGTCGACGCAGCGGTCGAGCACCAGGCGGCCGACGATGCGCACGGGCACTTCCTCCTCAGGGATGAGCTTGGTGGCATCGAGAACGTCGAAGTCGAACCTGTCGGCGAAATCATCATCGAAGAGTTGCAGCCCGAGTTCCCATTCCGGGAAGTTGCCGGACTTGATCGCTTCCCAAAGATCGCGGCGGTGGAAGTCAGGATCGGCACCGTTGATCTTCAGCGCCTCGTTCCACACCACCGACTGCATGCCCTGCTTTGGCTTCCAGTGGAACTTCACAAAGGTCGACCTGCCTTCGGCATTGACCAGCCGGAAAGTATGCACGCCGAAGCCTTCCATGAATCGGAACGAACGCGGAATCGTGCGGTCGGACATGATCCACAGCGCCATGTTGATGCTTTCAGGCGTCAGCGAGATGAAATCCCAAAAGTTGTCGTGCGCCGTCTGGGCCTGCGGGAAGCCGCGGTCGGGCTCTTGCTTGGCTGCGTGAATGAGATCGGGGAACTTGATGGCGTCCTGGATGAAGAAGACGGGGATGTTGTTGCCAACGATGTCCCAGTTGCCTTCCTGGGTATAGAGCTTAACGGCAAAGCCGCGCACGTCGCGCGCCAAGTCGCCCGAACCCTTGTTGCCGGCCACGGTCGAGAAGCGCACGAAGGCCGGCGTCTTTTCTCCGGCGCGCTGGAAAAGATCGGCCCTGGTGACTTTGGCAAGCGATTCGTATGTCTCGAAATAGCCGTGGGCGCCGAAACCGCGTGCATGCACCACCCGCTCGGGAATGCGTTCGTGGTCGAAGTGGAACAGCTTCTCGCGGAAATGGAAGTCTTCGAGGACAGCCGGGCCGCGCTCGCCGATCTTGAGGCTGTTCTGATTGTCGGAAACCGGGATGCCCTGCTGGGTGGTCAGAACCTTTACATCGCCGCCGGCCTCTTGATGGGTTTCGCCGCCCGCACCGCGCGCCACCGCCTGGTCGCCGTACTGCGCCTTCGTTCGTTCTCGGCGAGGTGTCTTGCGTGCCATGCCGCGTCCTCCTCTGGTTTAATTTTGGCGCCTCATCAAGCTCCAAGCTCGACATTTTGATCGAGTCTAAGAACACAGGCCGCTGGCATTGGTTCCGCTGGCCGGCGGGGGGTCGCCGCGTGCAGCAGCGGCTGGAACGGCCGTTCCCCGAAAACGACTAGAGGCTTTGTGCGAGTGAGACGAGGCGGCGCGAAGCTACGGCTCATAAGCGCCAGCGAGGCTGCCGTAGATCAGCCCGGCGCCACCGACGACGATGAGAATCTCGATCAGGGCCGTATGGATGCGGATATCGGTGCGCTTCACGATCCAGGCGGCAACCCAGGTGCCGGGGATGGTACAGAGCCCCATCACCACGGCGATGAAGAAAAGCGACGGCGTCAGCGCATCGAGGGTACCGAAGAAGATGATCTTGCCGAAGTTCACGATGACGGCAATGGCGGCGTCGGTCGCCAAGAGGGCAGGCCCGGCAAGGCCGAAGCCCATGAGGATTGGGATCACCAGCATGCCGGCGCCGACGATGATGCTGGAGAGAAAGCCGTAGGCGCCGGATACCGCGATCACTGTCGGCCGGTTCGGCTCCATCATGCGCCCCGCCATCCAGCGGCGCACCGGCACCGAGGCCATCAGAATGGCGCCGAGGATGCCCTGCACCGTATCCGACTCCATGCGCACGTAGAGCAGCGCGCCGAGCGCCGACGCAGGCACCGCCGTGCCGGCGATCAGCAGGATACGCTTCGGCTCCAGGTGGCTGCGGAAGAACCAGGCGCGGCTGGCGTTGTTGATCAGCATCAGCACGGAGATCACCGGGATCACCGCCTTGGGGCCGATGATCGGGGTGATAAAGAGGGTGACGATGAGGCCGGAGCCGAATCCGCTCATGCCGCCGAGCGCCGCCGCGACGAAGCAGACGACGATCGCCATCAGGGCGGTGGCGGGGGTCAGCCCGGGCAGCAGGTCGAAGAGGAAGTCCAAGCCCCCGGCCCCGCCTCAGGTGCCCGGCCGACGCAGCGCCGCTGCGGAGAAGCCGCCCGCGGCATCGAACAGCCCGGTGGCGAAGGCCGCGAGCCGGTCTGTCGCTTCCGCCGGGCGCCCCGAGAAGGCGAGGTTGGCGCGCGCCTTGGCCAGCAGGTCCTCGCGGCTCATCGGCTCCCGCGTGCCGCCGCGCAGCTGCCCCTGGCGTTCCTCCACCACGCGGCCGTCGTTGAGCTCGGCGCGGATGTGCCCGGTGTAGTTGGCCGGGTACTCGTTGTCGGGATCGATCACGTAGCCGACCTTGCCGGCCAGCGCGAGGGCGCGCGGGTCGCGCACCGCCGCCTCGGTGAACTGCGCCAGACCGGCATCGCCATAGAGGAGGCCGGCGGCGACGCAGTAGGGTGAGGAAAATTTCGCCGCGTAGGCGGTCGGCGGCCGCTGCTTGTTCCCCAGCGGCTCCCACAGGCGGTGCACCGTGCCTTCGCCGACCTCGCAGACGATGGACTTGATGTCCTCCGGCTTGATACCCTGTCGGCCGAGGCGCACCGCGCAGTCGACAAAGGGCTGGGTCATGGTGCCGCAGGCATAGGGCTTGAAGGCGACCCGGGCGGTTTCCCAGCGCTGCCCCAGTTCGCCGACCAGCGGTTGGAAGTCCGGCTCGATGGACGGTGCGAAGGCGCTGAACAGGCCGTGGGTACCCTCGAACACCGTCGTCGGTCCGCGGAACCCGGCGGCGCCCATTTGCGCCGCGCGCAGCCCCGCCTGTGCCGCCCAGCCCGGGTGCATCCGCTTGGTCCAGGTGCCATCGGCAAGGTACTCGATAATGCCGGAAGCCATGCTGCCGGCGACGCCCAGGCTGTCGCGGATCTGCGACCGGTCCTGGCCCATTGCCGCAGCGACGCCGCCGGCCGCGCCCATAGCACCGAGGATCGCCGTGGGGTGGAAACCAGCCGCATGCACCGCCTTCTTGGCGACCAGCCCGAGCCGGCAGGCAATCTCGATGCCGACCACTACGCCCTTGGCAACCTCGCTCGCCGGGAGCTTCATGAGCTCGCCGGCGGCGAAGAGAGCCGGCACGATGACCACGCCGGAGTGCACGGGACAGCCCTCGTAGGTGTTGTCGTAGTCTTCGCCGTGACCGCAGGTGCCGTTGATCACCGCCGCGGCCGCGCTCTCGAAGCCGTCGGCAAGACCGAAGACCGTGCAGTCGCCGCGCTGGTCGAAGGCCTTGTGCACCGCCAGGCCGTAATCGGTTTCCAGCGCCGCGACCGTAAGAGCGACGGTGTCGATGATGGTGTTCTCCGCTTCGCGGCGCGCCGGCTCGGGAATGTCGTCGACGGAGAGTCCCTCGATCCAGGCGGCGAGAGTTTCCGATACGCTCGGCGCGGTGTTGGCTGCGACCATGACTGATCCTTCATCTGCGGAAAATCGAACGGTACTAGCTGCGGAACTCACTCAGACCCGAAAGGTCGGCCAGTCCTGCGAGGCCCTGGCAGAAGGTGAGCAGCGCTTCGGCGCGCTGCCTCGGCCAACCGCCGTGGGAGGCGTTGGAGAAGAACTTGTCGACGATCTCCCGGTCGCTCAGCGGCTCGTGCATGCCGCCGCGCATGTGCGGCTGTCGCAGTTCCAGGACCTCGCCGTTCCTCAGCGTCACCTGGATATGGCCGCTGTAGTTGCGCGGGTACTCGTTGTCCGGATCGATGACGTAAGAGATCTTGCGCGCGAGCGCGAGGATGCGCGGGTCCTTCGCCTTGGCGTCGGTGAACTGGGCGAGGCCGGCGTCGCCTTCGTAGAAGCCGACCGCCATGCAGAAGGGCATTGAAAACTTGGCGGCGTAGCCGGACGGTGGTTCGTGCTTGGCCGCCAGCGGCTCCCAAAGACGGTGCACCAGGCCCTCGCCGGTCTCGCAGACGATCGAATCGATGTCCTCGCCCCTTACGCCCTGCCCGGCGAGGCGGATGGTGCAGTCGATGTAGGGATGGATCATGGTGCCGCAGGCATAGGGCTTAAAGACCACGCGCTGCATGTACCAGTCGCAGCCCAGGCCCTCGGTCAGGTGGCGGTAGACCGGGCTGGCGGTCGGCGCGAAGGCCTTGAAGAAATTATGGTGGCCTTCGAAGATCGTGCGCGGCGCGAAGAAGCCCGTGCGCCCCAGGATGGCGGCCTTGTAACCCGACTGGGCGGCCCAGCCCGGATGCAGCCGCTTGGTCCAGGCGCCGTCGGTCAGGTACTCGATGATGCCGGAGGCCATCGAGGCGGCGATACCGAAGGCCATCGCCAGCTGGCGCCGGTCGAGGCCCAGCGCGGTGCCGACGCCGGCGGCCGCGCCGAGGGTGCCGATGACGCTGACCGGATGGAAGCAGGCGCGGTGCATGTGACCGGCCGCCACGTGATTGAGGCGGCACACCGCCTCCATGCCGGCGACGATTCCGAGCAGCGTGCGCTCACCCGAGAGCCCGTAGCGCTCGGCCGCGGCGAGCACGGCCGGGATGACCATGGCGCCGACGCGAATCGGTGCGCCTTCCAGGGTGTCGTCGAAGTCCTCGCCGTGGATCGCCACGCCGTTGACCAGCGCCGCCCCCGCCGCGTCGAGGGCGCGGCCGTGCCCCAGCGCAGTGCAGCCTCCCTCGCTGTCCCAACCGCTGAGGACCTGCTGCACATAGGTCTCATGCCTGGCGGCGAGGCAGAGGCCGGCGGCATCGACCAGGTCACGCAAGGCAATCTCCCGGGCAGCAGCAGGAATGACCGTCAGCGATAGGCCGGCGAGGAAGGCCGCAAATCCCTCCGAAAGCGTCTCGCCGGGCGCGTCCGTCGCGCTGTCTGTGCCTGCCGATCGCATCGCGTGCGCCGTTCCTCTGGACTGTCCCTTGATAGCATTCCGATTGCCCTCGCACGCGAGGCGGCTCCGACGGCCGGGCGGAAGCGTCGGCCGGGTCGAGGGTGGGCAGACGATTCCATCTTCATCTAAAACTGTCAACAATTGACGATGGCGACTTTGCCGGTCATCCTCGCCCCGACAGTTCAAATGGGAGGAACAAGAGAGTATGGCGCAATCGAAAGACGGTACCCTCGCCGGCAAGGTCGCCTTCGTCACCGGCGCCTCGCGCCGGATCGGTCGGGCGACCGCACTGTGCCTGGCGCGCGAAGGGTCCGACCTGCTGCTGAACGCCCGCAGCGCCCGCGACGAGGTGGAAGGTGTTGCCGCGGAAGTGCGCGCCCTCGGGCGGCGCGCAGCCGTGGTCATGGGCGACGTAACGGACGAAGCCGCGGTCGCCCGCATGGCCGGTGAGGCCGCCGGCGCCTTCGGGCGCATCGACATCCTGGTGAACAACGCCGCCATCCGCCGGCAGGCGCCCTTCACCGAGATGACGTATGCCGAGTGGCGGGAGATCACCGCCGTGATCCTCGACGGCGCCTTCCTGATGTGCCGCTCGGTGCTGCCGGTGATGATCGCCGGTGGCGGCGGCACCATCGTGAACATCGGCGGCGTTTCGGCCCACATCGGCGCCAAGAACCGCGCCCACGTGGCCGCTGCCAAGGCCGGCCTGGTCGGCCTGACCAAGGCACTCGCGGTCGAATTCGCCGACCGCAACGTTACCGTGAACTGCGTCGCGCCAGGTAAGATCGGCGGCGAGCGCTCGGCCTCGGCGGGCGTATCGCCGAAGATGCCGGCTGAGATCCTGCTCGGCCGCGAAGGCGAAATTGAGGAGGCGGCTGGCATGATCGTGGCGCTATGCCTGCCGCAGGCCCGATTCATGACCGGCCAGACGGTGCATGTCAGCGGCGGCCTCTACATGCCCTGAAGGGGCTCAGGCCTGCAGCAAAGGCCGCAGTGCACGGACGTCGGGCAGTGTCGCAAGGCTGCGCAGTGCGGCGATGAGCTCCGCCGCACGGACCGCCCCCAGCACCGGCCCCATGAGATCGCGCGCCTTCTCCTCCACCTGGTCCTGCGACATCGGATTGTCCGGCGTGCCGAGTACCGCCCGGGTACGGTGGCTGAGCTGGCGACCGTCCACACAGTCTATCTCGATGATGGCCTGACGGGCCGGCCGCGCCGCGGTCAGCTCCGCGCTGGGGATCGCTTCGATGCGCTCCCGCACCGCCAGCACCGCAGGATCCTGCATTCGCGCGTGGTCATGGGTGGTCGCAAAGGTGAGCCCGCCGTCCACCAGGGTCAGCGCCAGCAGGTGCTGCAGACAGACGTCCGGCATGTCGCGATTGTTGACAATCGTAAAGCGATCATCCGGCATGATCGCACGCATGGAGCGCAGATCCGCTGCCGTGAGCGCATGCGCCTCCATCAAGGCCGTCAGGGAGTCCAGCGCTGCCTGGATCGGCGAGCCGACGCACCACTTCTTGATCGAGGCAGCGAGAATCTCATAGCGGCTGCCGAGGCCCTCGGCCAGCGCATCAGGCCGCGCGTTCTCTGCGAAAGCGGAGAGATAGGAGAAATCGCCGGTCAGGCTTTCAGGCACGCCGCTGGCCCCGGAGGCCACGAAGAGGGCGGCAAAGGTGCCGTTGCGCGCGCCCATGCCACCGAAGTCGAAGGCCTTCTCGACATGCTCCGAATCGCGCTGCCAATAGGCGATACCCGAAGCCTGCTGCGTGGCATAGGAGAGCAGGTATTCACACTGCCGCGCATCCAGCCCCGCCAACGCGCCAGCCGCCGCCGCGGCGCCGAAGTTTGCCCCGAGGCAATGGGTGCTGTGGGTGCCGCTGCGCGGTCCCGAAAAGCCCAGAGCCAGTGTGGCTCGCGCGCCGATGTCATAGCCGAGGGCGACGGCTCTCAAGAGGGCCGCCCCGCTCTGGGCCCTGGCCTCCGCCACCGCAAAGGCCGCCGGCACCACGGCACAGCCAGGGTGAAAGCGGCCGCCGAGGTGGGAATCGTCGGTTTCGTCGGCGTGGGCGGCCATGGCGTTGGCGAAGGCCGCATCGATGGCAGTGGTGACAATGCCGGTGCCGGGCAGGCTGGCTTCCGGCCGGGCGGCCAAGCCGGCAACGAAGTCGGCCGCCAGCCGGCCCGCCTTCAGCCGGGAACCGCTGACGATTGCCGCCAGGCTGTCGAGAAAGTGCAGGCGGGCGCGCAGCAGCACCTCCGGCGGCAGTTCGGCCGTGGCCGCAGCGACAATGTAGGCGGCGACTATCTCCGTGACGCTCGGTTTGTTCATGCGGATTCCTTCCCATGCTGGCGCGGCCCTCCGGACTGCATTGCGGTCCACGCACTGCCGCCGGGCCCATATCTCCTAAATTGTCGGCAATTGACAATCAATGACGAACTTGGGACAAATAGCTCAATCAAGCCGTCGAAGCTTCCTTTCTGCCGACAGGACAGCCGGAAGCCAGCGACCAAACAACGGGAGGAAAATCATGACTCTTGGAATGCGCCGCATAGCGGCCACAGCAGCACTCGCGGCATTTGTCGCGGCGGCCGGCACGGCCAACGCGCAAAGCTATCCGGTCGACACCGTCACTCTGATCACCCACTCCAAGGCGGGCGGTGGCACCGACGTCTTCCTGCGTGAGATGACCAGATTCCTCGGCAAGCACATGGGCGCGAACTTCGTCGTCGAGAACGTCCAGGGTGGCAGCGGCGCCAAGGCGATGGCGAAGCTGGCCACCGGTCCGCAGGACGGTTCGCAGTTCTACGGCACCACCCCGACCTACATCAACACCTCGCTGCTGAGCAGTCCCGACTACACCTACAAAGACCTGTCGGCAGTCACCAACGTCTTCCTCGACCCGCAGATCGTCTACGTGCGCACCAACAGCCCGTTCCAGAACGTGGCCGAGGTGATCGAAAAGGCGAAGGCGGAACCCGGTTCGGTGAAGTTCGGCGTGACCACGCCAGGGTCGCTCGATCGCCAGGTGATGGAGAAGTTCAAGGTCATCACGGGGATCGAGGCCCCGGTCATCACCCATGACGGCGGCGGCGAGCTGCTGATCAGCGTGCTGAACGGCACTGTCGATCTCGGCATCGGCGAGATCCAGGAGCTCTCCGCCCAGCTGGAAGCCAAAGAGGTCCGCATCATCACGACCTACACCAAGGAGCGCCTCGCGCATTTCCCCGACGTTCCGACCGCGCAGGAGCAGGGCATCGACCTGGTGGTCAACAAGTTCCGCGGCATCGCCGGTCCGAAGGATCTGTCGCCGGAAGTCTTCGCGAAGTGGGAAGCAGGAATCCAATCGGTGCTCCAGGATCCCGAGTTCAAGGCCTGGTACGCCGCCCAGAGCCTGGTGCCGCACTTCATGCCGCACGACGAGTATGCCCAGTTCATCGACGCTTTCGCCGAGGAGCAGCAGGCGTTCTTCAAACAGTACGGCATCACGGACTGAGGGAGAGAAACGGCAGGCGAAGGAAGGCAGCACAATGACTCGGGACGCCTGGATCGGTGTTGTCTTCCTCGCCTTCGCCGTTGTCTATTGGATCGCGGCTGATGGCATCCGCATCAGTGCGCTCGACGGGCCGGTCACAGCGGCCGGCGTGCCGAAATCGCTGGCTTACGCCCTTGGCGGTCTCGCCGTTCTGCTCATCCTGCGCGGCTTCGCCCTGAAGCGGGTGGCGGCCGGCAAGCCGGCGCAGCCCGCCGCGACGGAGCCGGCCGCGGAAGAAGCCTCTTCAAGCCTGCATCAGCATCTGCGGGCGCTCGGCATGCTGGGCCTCGGCGTCGGCTATCTGCTGGTGGTGCCCTACCTCGGCTACACCCTCTCCATCATCGGCCTGATGCTGGCCGCCGCGCTCTACATCGGCGCGCGTTTCGGGATCAAGACCGCGGCCATAGCCGCCATCGGCGGGGTGTTCTTCTACCTGCTCTTCGTCCAGTTCCTTCACATCCCGCTGCCGCCCGGCATCTGGCCGGACTTGCTCCGGTCGCTGCAGGGCTGATCCGGCGGAAACAGGGTACCCAGGGTCATGGAAGGTTTAGGTTACGCTTGGCAGGCACTGACGACGACGCCAGCCGTCTTCGCAGCCATGGGCGGTGTTGTCTGGGGTATTCTCGGCGGTGCGCTGCCGGGCATCTCACCCTCCATCGCCATGGCCCTCCTCCTGCCCTTCACCTACACAATGGAGCCGATCCCGGCAATCGTGATGCTCGCGGCAACCTACGTCGGCGCCGAATACGGTGGCTCCATCCCGGCGATCCTGATTCGCACGCCAGGCACCAATGCCGCCGCCGCCACCGCCATCGATGGCTACGAGATGCAGAAGCAGGGCCGTGGCGGCGAGGCACTCGGCATTTCCCTGGTCTCCGGCGTCATCGGCGGCCTCATCGGCCTGTTCTTCCTGGTGATGCTGACCAAGCCATTGGCCCAGGTCGCCCTGCTGTTCACGCCGCCAGCCTACTTCGCACTCGGCATCCTCGGCCTTAGCGTGATCGCTTCACTGTCGAGCGGTTCGCTCATCAAGGGGCTCATGGCCGGCATCATCGGCCTGATGATTGCCACCGTGGGTACCGACCCGGTCTCCGGTGTCGGCCGCTTCACCTACGGCAGTCCGCACCTGATCGGCGGCATCCCCTTCATCCTGGTGATGGTCGGGGTGTTTGCCGTCAGCGAGCTGCTGGCCCAGGCTGGAAAGCCGGAATGGACGAAGTCGGGCGAGGCGCAGACGCGCATCAAGCTGCCGAGCTTCAAGATGCTGAAGCGGTTGCGCAAGCCGCACCTGATCGGCAGCGGCATCGGACTCTTCGAGGGCTGCATGCCGGGTGCAGGCGGCTCCATCGCCGCTTTCATGTCCTACAACGAGGCGCGCCGCTGGTCAAAGTATCCAGAAGAATTCGGCAAGGGATCGCCCGAAGCCATCGCCGCTCCGGAGTGCTCAAACAACACCGTTGCCGGCACCGCGCTGGTGCCCATGCTGAGCTTCGGCATTCCCGGATCCAACTCCACCGCGATTCTACTCGGCGGCCTGCTGATCCACGGCCTGCAGCCGGGCCCGCTGCTGTTCGAGAAGCACCCAGACTTCATCTACGGTCTGTTCGGCGGACTCTTTGTCGCCAATACCTCACTGTTCTTCATCGGCATTCTGGTGCTGACGCCGGCAATCTGGCTGGTGAACCGGCCGAAGCCCTACCTGATGGCGGCGATCTATGCCCTCATCTTCTCCGGCATCTATTCCATCGACCACAGCCTCTTCGATCTCTATCTGGTGCTCCTGGCCGGCGCCATCGGCTATGTCATGCGGCTGTTCGGATTTCCCTTCCTGCCACTGGTTCTGGGGCTGGTGCTCGGCTACCTCATCGAGGCCAACTACCGCCGTTCGCTACTGTTGACTGGCGGCGACCACATCGTCTTCGTACAGGACCCCGTCGCTGTCGGCCTGCTGATCACCGCCCTGCTCTTCGTCGTCGGCTCGGGCTGGCGCGACATTCGCAGCGCCCGGCGCAAGGCAAAGGAAGGGAACGGCGAGGGCGGCGAGGCGCAGGCGTGAAGCTGCACGAGGTCGGCGTCCAGCGGCCGGGCGAGCGCCTGGCCAGGGAGGATCAGCTCGCCTGGAAGATCGCGGCGGCGGCGGTCGATCCGGCGCCGCCGGATCGTGATGCCGCCACCATGGCGGTCAACCGCATCATCGACGATCACGCGGTGGCCTTGGCGGCCATCAACCGGGCTCCGGTGGTGGCGGCGAGGGGCCAGGCGCTGGCGCATCCGCGCGCTGGCGGCGCCACCCTGCTTGGCCTGCCGGCGGAGCAGCGCTTCGACTGCTCCTGGGCCGGCTACGCGAATGCGACCGCCATCCGCGAACTCGACTTCAACGACAGCTTCTTCGCCGAGGATTCGAGCCACCCCGGCGATACCATCGCCCCGTTGATCGCCGTGGCACAGCAGCGCGGGTTGACCGGCCCGGACCTGCTGCGCGGCATCGTCACCGCCTACGAGATCCAGGTCGATCTGGTGAAGGGCATCGCTCTCAATCCCTACCGGATCGACCACGTGGCGCACCTCGGCCCGGCTGTTGCTGCCGGCATCGGCGCCATGCTGCGTCTCGACGTCGAAACGCTCTATCAGGCGATCAACCTGGCGGCCCACCTTTCGCTGTCCACGCGGCAGATCCGCAAGGGGACGATCTCCTCCTACAAGGCCAACGCGCCGGGCCATGTCGGCCAGGTCGCCATCGCCGCCGTCGACCGCGCGCTGCGTGGGGAGACCAGTCCGGCACCGATCTACGAGGGCGACTACGGTATCATCGGCATCCTGCTGGGCGGGCCGGAGGCCGTCTGCCACGTGCCGCTGCCCGAGGCGGGAGAGCCCAAGCGCGCGATCCTGGAGACCTATCCCAAGGTACACTCGGCCGGCTATCACGGCCAGGCGCTGATCGACCTCGCCTTCCGCATGCGGGCGAAGATCGCCGATGTCGAGGCGATCGAGGACGTGGTCCTGCACACCAAGCGCCTGACCCATTTGGTAATGGGGTCCGGTGCCGGGGATCCGGAGAAGTGGGACCCCCAGGCAAGCCGCGAGACGCTCGACCACTCCATCATGTACATCTTCACCGTCGCCCTGCAGGACGGCCGCTGGGACCACGAGGCGAGTTACGCGCCGGAGCGGGCGGCACGCGAAGATACTGTGCGCCTGTGGCGCAAGGTGCGCACCGTCGAGGACCCTGAGTGGAGCCGACGCTTCAGCGAACCGGCTCCGCTCGACAAGGATCATGGCGCCTGCGTCGTCGTCACCTTCAAGGATGGCAGCACCCTGGAGGAGGAGATCGCCGTCGCCGACGCCCATCCGCGCGGCGGCCGGCCGTTCGCCCGCGAAGACTACCGCCGCAAGTTCCTCCATCTCACCGAGGGACTGGTCGATCCTGCAGAGAGCGAACGCTTCCTCTCGGCCGCCGACGCCCTGACAACGGAAGCGGCGGTCGATCTCGGCACCGTCACGGTGAGCCTGCCCCCTGCTAAGCTGATAGCGCCACAACGCCGCGGCCTCTTCGACTGAGACCGCAAGGGGCGATCGGCAATTGCTCGGCCGACACTGACAGCCTGTCACTCTTCATCGACGGCTTCCTGCGATCCTCCCACAGTGCGGCGGCACAGGAGTTGGGGGAATCCCCTATTGACGCTTCGCAGGCCCGCTGTGGACAATGTCTGGACTTCAAGCTTTGTAGACCTTGATGCAGCCAGTGGGGAAACCTGGAGGCTGCCTTTCGATGCCTGCGGCAGAGCGCGATCCCGGCAGCCGCAGTCCATTACTTCTGCCGGAGAAGGCGCGGAGCGAAAGCGAATGCCGCCCATGGACTACAACCGCTTTTTCCAGGCCTCCCTCGCAGCCCTGCATGCCGAAGGACGCTATCGGGTGTTCGCCGACCTTGAGCGGGTGGCTGGAGCCTTTCCGCGCGCCGTCAGGCACAACGCCGGCGTCATCGAGGATGTCATCGTCTGGTGCTCGAACGACTACCTCGGCATGGGCCAGCACCCCGAAGTCCTGACGGCCATGGCGGACGCGCTCGCGGCCTGCGGCGCCGGGGCCGGCGGCACCCGGAACATCTCCGGCACGAACCACTACCATGTCCTGTTGGAAGCAGAGCTCGCCGACCTGCACGGCAAGGAAGCGGCCTTGCTGTTCACCTCCGGCTATGTCTCCAACCTCGCCGCGCTGTCGACCCTGGCCGCCAGGCTGCCGGACTGCGTGGTCTTTTCCGATGAACTGAATCATGCCTCGATGATCGAGGGCATCCGTCACAGCCGGGCCGAGAAGCGCATCTTCAAGCACAGTGATCCGGCAGACCTTGAGCGACAGTTGCAGTCGGTCGCGCCGGATCGCCCCAAGATCGTCGCCTTCGAATCGGTCTACTCGATGGATGGCGACATCGCGCCGATTGCCGACTTCTGTTCACTGGCAGAGCGCTACGGCGCCCTGACCTACCTCGATGAAGTGCATGCCGTCGGCCTCTATGGTCCGCGGGGCGCAGGGGTAGCCGCGCGCGAAGGGATGATGCATCGGGTCAGCGTGATCGAAGGAACCTTGGCCAAGGCCTACGGGTGTCTGGGTGGCTACATTGCCGGATCGAGCGTCGTTTGCGATTTCATCCGCAGCTTTGCTTCGGCGTTCATCTTCACCACCGCCCTGCCGCCGCATGTGGCGGCAGGGGCCCTGGCCAGCCTGCGCCACTTGAAGGCCAGCGATGGCGAACGGCGGCGCCACCAGGCGATCGCTGCCCGCGTCAAGCAGCGGCTGCGAGAGGCGAGCCTGCCTATCATGCCCTCGGAAAGCCACATCGTGCCACTACTGATCGGAGACGCCGCCCTCTGCAAGCAAGCCAGCGACACCCTCCTGGGACGCTACGGCATCTACATCCAGCCGATAAACTTCCCGACGGTGCCGCGCGGAACCGAACGCCTGCGCATCACACCGAACCCGCTACACAGCGAGGCGAACATCGACCACCTCATTGCAGCCCTGCAGGAGGTCTGGAGGATGCTCGGTCTGCAGCGGGCGGCCTGACCGGTGTCCTCTCCGACAGACCTCGCTTCCCGACGGTCCGGGCTCACACCCGCGTCGGGACAAACCCGGCGCTCTACCCGAGGTCGCTGCCGGCAAGACAATCGCTTTACCCGACAGTTCCGCTCTCGATCGCAGCTTCTCGACTTTGTTGCTTTGACTGCCGGGGGTTAATTGGACGATTATAATTTGTGTAACTATAAAAAAGCCCATGAAGGCGACTTGGCTGGGCTACCGGTGGTAGCGGTCGAGCCACGCCGGGGCTAGTCGTCAGCTTGGTGCCGGTGGGGACCTTGGCCTGACCTTGGAGGCTTACGGACTCACCGGATACCAGACCTGATGCCCCCGATTGCAGAGTCGATCGGCATGGAGAGGTCGAGGCCCAACGGGAAGCTCACTTTTTGCCTGGCCCTGGCCGGGCTTTGCCTGCTGGGCGGGAGCGTTCCGGCCCACGGTGACTCCCTGTCGGGAGCCTATCTGCAGGGACCTATCGGCGAGCCGATCGTGCCGCTGCCGACCAGCCTCGACTTCGATCGTGACCGCGCCTCACTCGGCGAGAAGCTGTTCTACGACCGACGGCTCTCGCATGACGGGTCGCTGGCCTGCGTATCCTGCCACAACCTCGGCGAGGGCGGCGATGACGGACTGCCCCTGCCGCGCACGGCGAAGGGCCGATCCGGTGAGGTCAACACCCCGACAATTTTCAACAGCGCCCTCAGCTTCCGTCTGGGATGGCGCGGCACCTATCGCCGGCTCGCAGACCAGGTCGATGCCGACATCAGCGATCCCCGGCTGATGAACAGCAGCTGGGACGAAGTGCTCGGCAAGCTGCGCGGCGACAGCGGCTATCGCGCCGATTTCGGCCGCAACTATGCGGACGGTATCTCCAGGCAGAACGTGCTCGATGCTCTTTCTGCGTTTCACCGCTCACTGATCACACCCAACGCGCGCTTCGACGACTACCTGCGTGGCCGCGACGACGCCCTGACGGAAGCCGAAAAGAGCGGCTATCGTCTGTTCAAGAGCCTCGGCTGCGTAAGCTGCCACCAGGGCCGGAACATCGGCGGCAACCTGTTCCAGAAGGTCGGCATCTTCAAAGACTACTTCACCAGCCGGGGCAACCTCCGGGAGATCGATTTCGGCCGCTTCCTCGACACCGGCGCGCAGCGCGACCTCTTCGTCTTTCGCGTACCCAGTCTACGAAACGTGGCAGTGACCGCACCCTATTTTCACGACGGCAGCGTGGCCGACCTCGGCGAAGCCGTCCGCAAGATGGGCGAGATTCAACTGGGCGAGTCGCTAACGGACGAGGAGGTCGGGTTGATCGTGCAATTCCTGCACAGCCTGACGGGTGAGTACAAGGGGCGGCCGATCATGTCGGAATAGGGAGGCGGCGATGACACGCGTGACGCTGCTTCACGTAGCGATAACTGGCTCCCTCCTGGGCGTCGTAACGCATCTTTTTGTCCAAAGCACCTCGATCGACCCGGAAGATCACGTAAGGGTCCTGGAAGCGATCGATGCCCTCAATCAATCGGAAACAGACCTCCGGCGGAACCTGCTGCTGGTGCGTGGTGACCTTCTACTTCACTACGACACGGTGAACAGCGCCCTGGTCGATCTGCACCAGCAGGTCGACAACCTGCGCCTCATAGCCATGGCCAACGCCTCGGTGAAGTCGGACGAACTGAGCGCACGCTTTGCAGCCCTGGCAATCAATGTGGCGCAGGATGAGGAACTCGTCGAGCAATTCAAGTGGAACAACGCTCTGCTGCGCAACTCCTGGACCTACTTCGCACAGAAGAGCCGCAGTGCCAGTGAGTTTGGCCTGACGGAGACTTCCGCTTCAGGCGAGCTCTCCCGCACCGTCGTCCAACTGCTACCGGCCATGATGCTCGTGCAGCATCAGCCGCACAGCGAAGCCGCCGCGGCCGCCGCAACGGGACTCGCCCGCCTGGAGGCCTTGAGCCTGCCGCGGACGCATCGCTCGCACGTCGCTTCCATGGTGATGCACGGACGCCTCATCCTGCGCCTCTCGCCGGACCTGGACTCGACACTGAAGACACTGCTTACGTCGAAGACACCGTTCTTCATCAACGAGCTGCGGACAACCTACCTGAACAACCACCAGCGCCTCGTCTACCGCGCCGAACTCCATAGAGTGCTGCTCTACGCCGCCTCCCTGCTCCTGCTGGTCTACCTCGCCTACCTCTACATTCGCCTGCAGGCAGGCGCGCGGGCGCTTACCCAGTCGAACGCCGGGCTGCTGAAAGAGATCTCCGAGCGTAAGCAGGCCGAAGGAAAGGCGCGCGCGCTGCAATCGGAGCTGACCCATGCCCACCGACTGAGCCTGCTGGGCGAGATGGCCAGCGGCCTTGCCCACGAACTCAATCAGCCGCTAACCGCCATCCGGCTCTACGCCAAAGGCTGCGTGCGACGGCTCAAATCCGGCGAAGGAACGACCGAGGAGATCCTCGACGCGATGAACCAGCTCTCGGCGCAGGTGTTGCGCGCCGGCGACATCCTGGGCTGGATCCGCGGTTTCGTTAAGAAACGCCAACCGCAAACGACGGCGGTCGACGTGAATGCGCTGATCCGCGAGGCAGTCGACCTGCTGGGCTATGAACGCAAAGCCCAGGAGATCTCGGTCCAGCTCGATCTCACCGAGCCACTGCCTTGTGTGGAGGCGGACAAGATCGAGATTCAGCAGATCATCTTGAATCTCGCCCGCAACAGCATGGAAGCGATGAGCGAGGACAACCGGCAGCAGGCCCGCCTGGCAATCAGCACCGCGAGGGGTGCGGCGGGTACGTTGGACATCGCGGTCACGGACAACGGCCACGGCATGTCGCCGGCCATTCTGGCGCAGGCGTTCGATTCGTTCTTTACGACAAAGCCGCAAGGCATGGGCCTCGGTCTGGCCATCTCCCGATCGATGATCGAGGCTCACGGCGGTCAACTGTGGGCGA
The DNA here is from genome assembly GCA_964472095.1 of uncultured Pelagibius sp. Classification (GTDB taxonomy): domain Bacteria; phylum Pseudomonadota; class Alphaproteobacteria; order Kiloniellales; family Kiloniellaceae; genus Pelagibius. Next base: position 198,052 of record CAYYIV010000004.1, on the reverse strand, counting down.
CCTCGCAGGAGGGGGTGGGCACTACCGTCCGCTTCAGCCTTCGTATCGCCAAGGAGGATCTTCATGGCGGTATCGAAGTCAACGGTCACCGCGCGGCACGCGGAAGCATCCGTGTCGCGGGTGAGGACCTCCGCCTCGAGCGCGAGGGCCACCCCGTCGAGCACGACGGTCTACGTCATTGACGACGACGAAGCGGTACGGGCGGCGCTCGACTGGCTGATTTCCTCGGTCAATCTGACGGTGCGAACCTATGCTTCCGCCAAGGTCTTCCTCGACGCCTACCGTCCTAACGAGGAGGGCTGCGTCATCGTCGACGTCCGCATGCCAGGGATGAGCGGCCTGGAATTGCAAAAGAAGCTGGTCGAGATGATCGATCACGTCCCGGTCATCATCATTACCGGCCATGGCGACATCCATATGGCGGTCGACGCCATGAAGGCCGGCGCCTTTGACTTCATCGAAAAACCCTTTGACGAGCAGCTGCTGCTCGATCTCGTGCAAAAGGCCGTCGAGAAGAGCGTCGAGGCCGCCCAGGACCACGCCCTGCGCGAGGAGATCGAGGGGCGCCTTCACCTGCTGACGCCGCGCGAGAGCGAAGTCCTCGATCTTATCATGGTCGGCGAACCCAACAAGCGCATCGCGCTGACTCTCGGGATTTGCGAAAAGACCGTGGAGGCGCATCGGGCCAAGGTGATGGAGAAGACCCAGGCCAGATCCATTGCCGATCTGATCAAGATGGTGATTGCCGCCAAGGGCTACTGGGGAAACCCCCAGTCCAATGCCGGGAAGTCCCCAATCCATCCCTGGGAACCCCCCAATTGCCGCCGCTGTTGAGCGCGACCTAGACTTCAACTCCGGACGCCGACACTAGCGGCATGCGGGAGCGGAGTCCGTTCCCTGCGTTCCCCCCAGGAAGTGAGCGGAGTTGATTTCATGAAGATCCGTAGACTTACCGCGATTCTGGCCGCCGCCCTGCCTGCAGCCGCCCTGGCGACGTCAGTTCAGGCTTATGAGGCGGGCTCGGTCTCCAACGGAGGCACCGTGACCGGCAAGGTGACCTACAGCGGCGCGGTGCCGACGAAGAAAGTGATTCCGACCAAGGATAGCGAGGTCTGCGGCAAGATCCGCGATGTGAAGCTGGTGCTTGTCGGGCCCGACAACGGGGTGAGGGACGCCGTCGTGTTCCTGAAGGACGTGGCCAGCGGCAAGGACTGGGGCGAACCCGAGAGCCTGCCGGAGATCGACAACATCGCCTGCGAGTTCGAGCCCCACGTCCAGGTGATTCGCGCCGGCGAGCTCGACGTCGTGAACTCCGATCCGGTACTGCACAACACGCACGGCTTCTATGGCCGGCGCACGGCCTTCAACCTGGCACTGCCGAACAAGGACCAGCGGATCAAGGCCGAGCTGGCGCGGCCGGGCCTGGTCCGGGTCGAATGCGACGCCCACGGCTGGATGCTGGGCTGGATCTACGTCGCGGATAGCCCCTACTACGTGCTGACCGGCGAAGACGGGAGCTTCAGCCTCACCGACGTCCCACCGGGCAGCTACACCCTGGTCGCCTGGCAGGAGCATACCGACGCCATCGAAACTCAGATCACCGTAAATGCAGGTGAAACCTCAGAGGTCACTATCGAACTGAAGAAATAACGCGGGCGGCATGAAGAGAAGGGCTGGGCCAGCAGCAATGCCCAGGGCCCCTGCCGGATCCACAGCCCTGCCGCCGGGCTACAAGGGAGGATCAGCCGAATGTCCGAGCTACTGAAATTACGCCGTGAGATGGACAGGGTCTTGTGCAAGCCCGGCGCGCATCCCGACCGGTCGACGACGGTCACCCGTCGAACCTTTCTTCACAAGTCGCTGCTGACCGGGAGCGCGGTTACCGCCGGTGCCGCCGCCTACGGCTGGTTGCCGCTGATCAACACCCTGGACTTCGCGTTTGCCCAGCAGGCGCAGCCGTTCCGCTTCGCCTGGGTCTCCGACACGCACCTCTATCCGCGCGACGTCAACACGCGCTTCGTCGAAAAGACCGTCCGTGCCTTCCAGGAGGTGCAGGCGATGGATCCCCCGGCCGATTTCCTGATCTTCGGCGGCGATCTTGCGCAGCTTGGCGATCCGCTCGAGATCGAACTCGGCGCCGAGCTGTTGCAGGAGGTGACGATCCAGAAGCTGTTCATTCCTGGCGAGCACGACTGGTATCTCGACATGGGCGAGCTGTGGGTGAGCAAGTTCGGCGAGTCGCCTTGGAGCATCGACCACAAGGGCGTGAGGATCATCGGCCTCGACACCGTCGGCAACGCGCCGGACTACTGGACGGCCAAGGGAATGTCGCCGACGGAGCGCATGGACCACATGTCGGTGCTCGACGGATCGGTGGCCGGTGCCTGGGCGGGCCTGGGCCGGCCTCAACTGGATTGGCTCAGCAGCAACCTGTCGGATGTGCCGACCGATCGGCCGATCATCATTTTCAGCCACAATCCGCTCTACGAGTACTATCCGCCGTGGAACTTCTGGGTGCGTGACTGGCGTGAGGTGCATGAGATCGTCGGCCGCTTCAGCAACGTCACCAACGTTCACGGTCACACCCACCAAGTGCTCTACAACGAGATCGGGTCGATGCGGTCGATCGGCATGCTGGCAACCTCCTGGCCGTGGCCCTACGCGCCGGAGGGGGTTCCGGCACTGACGCGGCCGATGATCCGCGCCGATCCCGGCGACCACTTCGACGGTGTGGGTTGGGATCGCCTCAGCTTCACAGAGAACCAGCGCGTCGACAATCAGTACGTGATGTGGGGCCGTGCCGAGGTCTTCGCTGACGCTCAGCACGACTCGGGGACCGGCGACAACGGCAATCAAATCCTGCATCAACGGATCGCCGACCAGATGTGGCCGTACTAGCGGCCGATGGGCTGGCGGCAGGCGGGCACCGCATGCAGTGGCCGCGCAGACAACGACAAGTGAGCAGGTGTGCGGCGGACATGGGTTCCGCCCGGAGGCAAAGCCTGAGGGAGCGACGGACAATCTTCTCCCTCCCCTGCTCCGGAAGGAGGGATGGCAATGAGCGTGAACAGCAGATCCCACAGCTTGCTCTCGGGCGGAGCCTTCCTGCTCCTCGCGGCAGGCACAGTCTTGATGATAACCGGCGACAGCGAGGAAGCTTCCGCCCACAAGGCAAAGCACAGCATGGAGCAGCTGAAAGCCTTCGAGGACGTCTTCATGGAACAGGTTCGCATCGGCGACCTGCTGTTCCATGGCGACCCGAGCGCGCAGGAACAGCTGGGGGTGAAGCTGACCAATACCGGCATGGCCTGCGCGATGTGCCACCCGCGGGCAGCCGACACCCATCCGCAGGAATTCCCCAAGTTCCAGGAGCAGATGAATCTCTTCGCAACTCTGCGGGACATGACCAACTGGTGCATCGAGAAGCCGAACCAGGGTGAGAAGATCGACCCGGACGGCGCCGCCATGAAGGCGCTGGAGGCCTACATGATCTGGTCGAACCGGGGCTCTACGCTGGATCCCGGCAGGCATTGAGTCGGTAACACCGCTGATGGCGACCTCGGCCGCGCGGTGCTGGTTGCTCCAACGGCCCGGGGCGAGGTCGAAGTTGGGCGTTCGTGGGGACAAGAATGGTAGAGCGCGCTGCTGAGTTGACACCCGAGGATCTCGACGAGCTGGTGGACCGCCCGCTGGTCAGGCTCTGGCTCTATTGGGGCATGATCTGGCTGCTGCTGACGCCGACGGTGGGTGTCACCATCTCGGCCATGTTCAACTTCCCTGACTATCTCGGCAGCTCGCTCGAGCTGAGCTTCGGCCGCCTGCGGCCGATCCATGTGAACGGCGTCATCTTCGGCGCCTTCTCCACCCTTTTCATCGGCCTCTGCCACTACCTCGTGCCGCGCCTTTGCGGCGTGCGCGTGGTGTGGCCAAAACTGGGCCCGATCGTGTGCTGGGTGTGGAACATCAACCTGGCGGTCGGCCTGATCTCGCTGGCGATGGGTTGGAACCAGGGCCTTGAGGCCGGCGAGTTCCCCTTCGCCATCGACGCCGTGATCTTCGTCATCATCAGCCTCGCCACGGTGCAGTTCATCATGACGATCAGCCGGCGCATCGAGCCGCAGCTCTATGTCGCTCTGTGGTACCTGATCGCCGCCTTCGTATGGACGGTGATGAACCTCATCCTCGGCACTTTCATCCTTCCCTACACCTTCGCCGGCATCAACAGCGCCGCCTGGCATGGCCTTTTCATCCACTACATCGTCGGCCTCTGGATCACGCCGGCCGGCTATGTCTTGATCTACTACTACCTGCCAGCCAGCGTGCACAACCCGATCTACAGCCACAAGCTGTCGCTGATCGGCTTCTGGTCACTGGCGCTGTTCTACCCTTTCGTTGGCATTCATCACTACCTCTACAGTCCGATCGCCGACTGGGCGGAGACCTTGGCCATCATCACCTCGATGCTGCTCATCGTCCCGGTCTGGACCGTGCTGCAGAACTTCTTTGGTACCATGATCGGCCGCTGGCACACCTTCGGGCATAACCTGCCGGCGAAGTTCCTGATCATGGGAGCGCTGATGTACCTGGCGGGCTGCTTCCAGGGCTCGACCGAGGCCCTGCGCTCGGTCCAGCAGCCGACTCACTTCACCGACTTCGTCATCTCCCATTCCCACCTGACGGTGTTCGGGACCTTCGTGGTCTGGGCCATCGGCGGGCTGGTCTATACCTGGCCGAAGCTTTGCGGCCGCGAGCTGTGGTCCTTCAAGATGGGCAACTGGTCGTTCTGGCTCATCACCGTCGGCATCACCACCATGGGCCTGGTGCTGACCGCCGGCGGGCTGCAGCAGGGCTACATGTGGATGGCCGCCACCGAATGGCTGGACTCTCTGATCCCCGTCAGTCCCTACTGGTTCGTCCGGACGCTGGCCGGCATCACCATGGACATCGGCATGTCCCTGCTGGTGTTCAACCTGATGATGACCGCGATCAGGCAGCCGGCCGTGCAGCCGAGAGGCGCGGCGGTGGCCGGGAGCCCGGCAGAATGAGCGCGCGATCCGTTGCCCTTGTGGCCGGCTTCCTGTTCCTGGCTCTCGCCGCTTTCGTGCAGGGCATCCTGCCCATGCTGGAACCGCAGTCCCGTCAAACGAAGGTCACCGCCGTGGTGCGCACCGATTTCGGCGAGTTGAAATGGCTGGAGACCTCGGCGACGGACTACAGCGAGCTGGAGGAGCTGGGACGCCAGGTCTACATCCGGGAAGGCTGCTGGTACTGCCATTCCCAGTTCGTGCGCCCGGTCACCGGCGAGACGCGGCGCTGGGGGCCGGTCAGTCAGTCCGGTGAGTATGCCTTCGATACGCCCCACCTCTTTTCGACGCGCCGCATCGGCCCGGACCTGACCCGCGTCGGCCTCAAATTCAGCGATGAATGGCACCTGGCGCACTTCTGGGACCCGCGCATGGTAGTGCCGGATTCGATCATGCCGCGCTTCGCGCAGCTCTTCGACATCGCGGAAGACCCCGTTCGCATCGTCGACGATGACACGGGAAACCGAACGCTCGAGAGAACGCCGGCAACAGAAGCTCTGTTCGACTTCCAAAGCCAGGACCAACTGAACCTGACGCCGAACGAGGAAGGTCTGCTCTTCGTGCCGCAGCGGGGCAAGTACCCCGTCATCCTGACGCCCAATGATGAGTATGCCGGCGAGACGGTGCAGGTCGTGGCAACGACTCGGGAGCTTGAAGGGCTGATCGCCTACCTCCAGAAGCTCGGGATGAACCGCGGCAAGTGGCGGGACCTCTTTGCCCCGCAGAGGCTGGAGGCCTCCCAGGTCTCCCTCCCCCGCTCCGAGGAGTGGATCGACTATGGCAAGGAGATCTACGAGCGGCGCTGCGCCGGCTGCCATGGGGTGACGGGCGACGGCAACGGCCCCGCCGCAACCTTCATGTACAAGGTCCGGCCGCGCGACTTCACACTCGGGCTGTACAAGTTCAGCCTGACCCCGTCCAATTCCATGCCGACCGACGGCGACCTGCTGCGGACCATCACCCGTGGCGTACGCGGAACCGCCATGCCGCCCTGGCACATGCTGCCCGAGAAGGACCGCCTGGCCGCGATCCAGTACATCAAGTACGAACTGTCAGTAGATCGCAGCGATCCGGCCAACCCCTATGCTTACTTCATCGAGGAGCCGCCCCAGGCGCCGATCCACATCGGCCAGCCGCCGGAGCCCTCCGAAGCGATCGTCGCGCGTGGCAAAGAGGTGTGGCAGGAGGCCAAGTGCTGGGAATGCCACGGCCAGACCGGCGAGGGCGACGGTGAAAAGGCAGCCGGCCTGAAGGACGATTGGGGCTTTCCGATTCCGCCGGCCGACCTGACCACCGGACAGTTCAAGTCCGGGCCGGCGGTCGAGGACATCTTCCGGACCATGACCAACGGGTTGAGCGGAACGCCGATGCCGTCCTACGGCAGGGCACTTCCCGAAGAGGACCGCTGGGCGCTCTCCTACTACGTCGTCGCGCTCTCGGCCTATACCGATCCGCTGACCGGCGAGCCCTTGCAGATCGACCCGGCGGACCGCGCGGCACTCAATGACCCTGCGCTCAAGGCGACCGAATCGCACTATGCCTACAAGCCGCAGCATCGCAGCCGGAGCGACACGCAGTTCGCCGAGAAGCCGCCGTCGTTGAAGATCGGCGGCGAGGTGTGGGCAGATCGACGGGGCCTGGAGGTCGTGCCGGAGGCTGAGGCGGAAGAACCCTCTGCAATGACAGAGATATCGAAGTGAGGGAACGACAATGGCCGAATTGACCCTGGTTCAGTTCCTAGTTGCCATCTGCATGAGCCTGGGGGCGCTCTGCGTCTTCATCTGGGCCGTGCTCTCGGGCCACTTCAACAACGTCGAAGAGATCAAGTACCGGGCCTATCGTACGGAGGTGCATGGCGATGAGCCAGAACGAGAATCCGAGATCTGAGCAAAGCGCCGCCGCCAGGCACTCTTCGCAGAAGGCACCGCACGAGGAGCTGGACAGCTACGGCGGCGGCCACATCAAGGCGCGCCACGGGCGGGTCAATGCCTGGCTGTTGGCGGTCTACCTGGTGCTCTTGGTCTGGTCTCTCTACTACGGCTACCGCTACTGGGGTGGCCTTGGTCCTGGCCTGGACTACTAAGGGGGGCCGGGAATGCAACTCGGGAGCAAAACATCCATGGTAGCGCGCATCGTGCTGGTGGTGGCCCTGTTGAACCTCACGTTCCTCTTGTCCGAGCTGGCCTTCAACGTGCTCAGCGCTCTCTTGCCACTGTCCTGACGAGGCAAGCCCATGTCCACGCCCGAGCTGATCGCCTTCATCATCTTCATCGTCATGACCATCGGCTTCTTCGTCTGGGTCGCTTATCTGGCCTGGAAGAAGTAGCGGCGGACAGGCGTCACCATGGCGCAATACCTCCTGGTCTTCCTTGCCGGCCTTGCAGGCAGCCTGCACTGCGTCGGCATGTGCGGCGGCTTTGCCTGTGCCCTGGGCCGCGACGCGCGGGGCGCGGGCGCGACCCTGCGCCGCCATCTCCTCTACAACGTCGGGCGGGTCACCACCTATGTCTTCCTCGGCGCCCTGGCCGGCGCGCTGGGCGCAGTCGTCATCGGCCAGCCGGCGGGCGACGATCCTCTGATGCTGGCGCAACGTGGACTGGCCCTGGCCGCCGGGGCACTGATGATCTTCATCGGCCTGCAGTTCTTCGGTTTTTTCCGGCAGGCCCACGGCACGGTCTTGGGGGTCGGCGGACAACTGGCCGCGCAGTCGCTGCAAGGGTTGCTGAGGGCCCCAGGGCCGGCCGCCCCGCTCGCCTTCGGCGTGCTCAACGGCTTCCTGCCCTGCCCCCTGGTCTACGCCTTCCTTGCCCATACCGCAGCGATTTGCCTGGCCGACCCGGAGCGCGGCGTCGCGACGGGGGCGCTAACCATGGCCGCCTTCGGACTCGGGACCTTCCCCGCCATGCTGACGATGGGATGGCTGGGCCGCCTCCTGGCTCCCCTATGGCGCCGGCGCGGCGTCTGGCTGGCGGGCGCCTTTATCCTGGTCCTCGGTCTCATCACCATCGCCCGCAGCGCCCTGCCGCTCGGCGGCCACCTGGTGCATGCAGCAGCAGCCGCGGAAGGCGATACGGTGAGCGGCGCCTTCGAGCTGCCCAAGGACGTCAGGGGAACCTTTTCCCTCCTCGACCACAGCGGGCGCGCCGTCAGCGAGGCGGATTTCCGTGGCCGCTTCCTGCTGGTTTACTTCGGCTACACCTCCTGCCCCGACGTCTGCCCGACCGAACTCTCCAAGGTCGCTGCGGCGCTTGACTCCCTGGGCGCCATGGCAGCAGAGGTGCAGCCGCTTTTCATCACCGTCGATCCGCAGCGCGACACCATCGAACTGCTGGCCGACTACGTGGGGCACTTCCATCCCAACCTCCTAGGCCTCACCGGCAGCCTGGAAGACATCGCCCGGGCGGAAGCCGCCTTCGGAGTCCACTCGAGCCGGTCCCCCGCTGCGAGCGACCAGGGCGAGGCCGAAGGCGAGGACACCGACTATCTGATGAATCACAGCCTTCTTACCTTCCTCATCGGCCCCGAGGGCCGGCATCTGGAAACTTTCATTTCCGGCACCGCCGTGGAGGCCATGACATCCAGGGTTCGGCAGCATGTCGAGCTGAACTTCGTGAAGAGCTTCCTGCTGCGCTCGGCCGAGCTCTCGTCCGCCTACGAGTCCTTTGCCGGCGGCGATTATGCGGCGGCCTTCGATGCCTATCGGCATGCCGCCGATCGAGGCCACCCGGCTGCCCAGAACAATCTCGGCATCCTCTACGAGGTGGGCGCCGGCGTGGCGGCGGATACGGCGCAGGCGGAAGCCTGGTACCGCCGGGCGGCCGAGCAGGGCCTGCCCATGGGGCAGTACAATCTCGGCATTCTCTACGGTACGGGGGCCCCGGCAGCGCGCGATCCTGTCCGCGCCTATGCTTGGCTGACTCTTGCAAGAGCGCAGGGGCTCGACGTCGCAGAACCGGCGCGTCAGACAATCGCCGGGCAGATGACCGCCGCGCAGATCGTCGAGGCCGAAGACCTGGCGCGCCGCTGGCAACTGGCGGCGCCATGACCGCGATCGGCGAGGCACTGCTCCCGGCGGTAGGGTCGCAGGAGACAGCCGCGTCGGCCTGCAGCCACTGCCTGCTGCCGGTCGGACGGCTCGGACAACAGCGCATCGTCAACGGGCAAGCGCGCCACTTCTGCTGCTACGGCTGCTGCATCGCCTACCAGGTACGCCACGGCGTGAACGAGGAGCACGAGGCCGCCTGGCTGCTCGTCCGCCTCGGTGTCGGCGCCTTCCTTGCCATGAACATCATGCTTTTCAGCCTGCTGCTCTATTCGGGCAGCCTCGGGCCCGAGGACGGCGGCCTGCGCCAGGCGGTCCATGTTCTTCTCGGGGTCCTGGCGACGCCGGTCCTGGTGATCCTCGGCGAACCCTTCCTGCGCGGCGCCTGGCTGGCGGCGCGGCAGGGCCGGGCAAGCGCCGATACCCTTGTCAGCCTGGGGGCCGTCGGTGCCTACGGCTATTCCGTCTATGCCGTCGGCGCCGGCACGCAAGCGGTCTACTTCGACACCGTGACCATGGTGCTGGTGCTGTTCACGCTCGGCCGTTACCTCGAGGCGCTCGGTCGCGCCAGGGCGATGCGCAGCCTCGCCCCCATGCTGGCCGCCGAGAGCGCCACGGCCGTGGTGGTCGAAGACGGCAGGGATTCAGTTCGGCCGGTACAGCAGATCGCCGCCGGCACGGTCGTCCGGCTGCGGCCCGGCGAGCGTGTGGCCGTCGACGCTGTGGTCATCGAGGGGCACTCCACCTGCGACGAGAGCGTGCTGACCGGCCAGCCTGAGGCACGGCCGAAGGCGCCGGGCTCGGAGGTATACGCCGGGAGCCTCAACGGCAATGGGCAGCTGCTGGTGCGCGCCACCGCCACCGGCGCGCACACTGCCTGGGGCCGCCATGCGCGCTTCGTGCGCGAAGCTCTCGGCCGTCGCAGCCTGGCCGGCGAACTGGCCGACCATGCAGCCGCGATCTTTGTGCCGGTCGTCGTGCTGCTGGCCGGCGCCTCGGTTCTCTATTGGAGCCGCCATGTACCCTTCGGCGAGGCGCTGATGACGGGCCTGGCGGTGCTCGTCGTCGCTTGTCCCTGCGCGCTGGGCCTGGCGGCCCCGCTCGCCACCGCCATCGGTCTCGGCCGCGCCGCGGAGTGCGGCATCCTGCTGCGTGGCGGCGGCGTGCTCGAACGCCTGGCGCGGATCAGGACGGTCGCCTTCGACAAGACCGGCACGCTGACCGGTGGCGACATGGAACTGGTCCGCTGCCTGCCGCGACGGGTATCCGAAGCAGAACTGCTCAGCCACGCGGCCGGGCTGGCGCGCGGTTCGGACCATCCGGTCGCCCGCGCGATCCTGGCGGCGGCCGAAGCGCGCGGCCTGGCGTCAGCGCCGGTACAGGAGGTCCAGGCCTTGCCCGGCGAAGGTTTGATCGGCGTCCTCGCCGGCGAGCGCGTGGCACTGGGCTCTGCAGCCTTCATGGCGCACCTGACCTGGCCGCTGGAGCCGGCTTGGGTAGACCAAGATGCATCCCGTTCGACCGTGTTCGTCGGCTGGAGCGGTGCCGTGCAGGGCCTGTTCCTGCTCGAAGAGCCACCCCTGAACGGGGCCCGAACAGTGGTTGCGGCCCTGGCCCGCCGCGGCATCGCCAGTATCCTCCTGAGCGGTGACCGGCCGGCCGCCGCAGGCCGCTTCGCCGAGGCTGTCGGGATCGGCAGCTGGCAAGGTGGCCTGTCACCCCTGGCCAAGGTCGAGGCGCTGCAGGTCTGCAGCCGCGACCGCGGCGCGGCGGCCATGGTCGGCGACGGCCTGAATGACGGCCCCGTGCTGGCCGCGGCCGACGTAGGAATCGCAGTCGGCGGCGCCACCGACCTGGCGCGCGAGACCGCCGACGTCAGACTGCCGCCGGGCCGTCTCGATGCCCTGCCCTGGCTGATCGATCATGGGCGGCGGGTGCGCCGGAGGATCTTCACCAACATCCTCTGGGCCCTCGGCTACAACACCATCGCCTTGACCCTTGCTGTTTGCGGGCTGCTGCAGCCGATCTTCGCCGCCGGCCTGATGGCCGGCTCGAGCCTCTTCATCGTCGGCAAGTCGTTGCTTGCCGACCAGGCAAAAAGCAACAGGCGCGAAGGACGGATAGCATGACCCGGCAAAGGCATATCGCACTCACACTGCTCCTGCTGGGAATTCTCGTCCTACAAGGCAGGGGGGCTCTCGATCCGGCCCGGGCTCAAAGCGGTCCGGCGCCGGTCGAGCAGCTCGTCGAAACGGTGAGCAAGGCGCCGGCGGCGCAAGCGCGCGCCGCTGCCGCCGAACGCCTGGGCCTGCTCGGCACCGCGGCGGAAGGGGCGGTGCCGGTGCTCGTCGAGGTACTCGGCTGGGACCTCGCGCCCGAGGTGCGCGGCCGCGCGGCGGAGGCGCTGGGCCGACTCGGCGCGATCACCGCAGAGGTGGTGCCGGCGTTGATCGAGGCGATCGAGGCGAATCGGCAGCTGCTGGTTCGCTGGCGTGCCGTCGAGGCGCTGGAGCGCATTGGCGCCCAGACCAGAACGGCGGACGCGGGCCTGCGCGAGGAGATCGGTTCCGCGCTGATCGCAACGCTGCAGGGGGACCCCTATCCAGGTGTTCGCGCGCGGGCCGCAGAGGCTCTCGGGGTGATCCACCCGGAATCTGCAGCCGCCGTGCCGGCCCTGATCGAGGCCTTCCAGCAGGATACGCATCCCGGCGTGCGTTGGCAGGCCGCCGCTGCGCTCGAAGGCATTGCCGTTCACTACAAGGACGACGCGGCGACGGAAGCCATCGCGGACCTGAAGAAGGCGCTGGCAGCCCTCGCCGGCCATCCTCACCCTGAAGTCCAGCGCAACGCCGAGGGCCTGCGCCAGGCGATCCGGCAGCTTGAAGCACGGCAAGGCTCTTAGGTTCTGTGGGCCATCGCATCATCAGCGGACGCGCCTTGCGGCCGCCGCTCCGCACCGTGAGACCAGCCGCACCGAAAACGTTCTTGGACATCTGGATCAGATGCGAGCGGCGACGCTCTTGGTCCTGCAATAGCTGAGGAGCCCTTCCAGGCCCTTCTCGCGGCCGAAGCCGGATTTCTTGTTGCCGCCGAAAGGCACTTCGATGCCGCCTGCGAAGTATTCGTTGATATAGACCTGCCCGGCGTCGAGGCGGTGCGCCATGCGGTGGGCGAGCGTGAAATCGCCGGTGTAGACGCCAGCAACCAGCGCATACTGACTGTCGTTGGCGAGCGCGAGTGCGTGCTCGGCATCCTCGGCGATTTGCACGGTCAGCACCGGGCCGAAGACCTCCTCCCGCACCACCTCGTCGTCGGGCTCGCAGTGGTCGACGATGGTCGGCTGATAGAACCATCCCCTGCCGGTCTCCCGATCTACCGTCGCGGCGCCGCCGGTCGCGATCTCCGCACCCCGGTGGCGCGCCCGCTCGATGAAGCCTGAAATGCGGGCGAGTTGGTCCGCCGAATTCACCGGACCCAGCTGCGGGTTGCGCAGACCATGCCCGAGGGTCAGCTTTTCGGCGCGCCGGCAAAGCGCCTCGACGAAGTCGTCATGCAAGGCGCGCTCAATGATCAGCCGCGAACCGGCAGAACATATCTGGCCCGCGTTCTCGAATATCGCGCCCATCACGCCGTCGAGCGCGCGCTGCCGGTCGCAGTCCTTCATCACCACCACCGGCGACTTGCCGCCGAGTTCCAGGATCACCCGCGTCACGGTCTCCGCAGCCGCTTTCATGACCTGGGTTCCGGTTGCGACCGACCCTGTGAAAGTGATGTGATCGACACCGGCATGGGCCGCCAGGGGCGCGCCGACCTCGGCGCCTGTCCCGGTCACCACATTGCAGACCCCCGGCGGCAGACCGGCCTGGTTGAGGATATCAGCCAGGAGAAGTGCGGTGAAAGGGGTTTGCTCCGCCGGCTTGACAACCACCGCGCAGCCGGCAGCCAGCGCCGGCGCAATGCCCCGCGCAGCCGTGGAAATCGGGAAGTTCCAGGGGACGATCTGGGCCGTGACGCCGACCGGCTCATGAATGCTGTAGCCGAGATAGGCGGGACCGATCGGGAAGGTGTCGCCCTGCAGCTTGTCGCAGGCGCCGGCATAGTACTCGAAGGCTCGCGCGGCGCTGCGTACGTCTCCGGCCGCTTCCCCAAGAGGCTTGCCGCTGTCGAGGCTTTCGACCACCGCGAGGCGCGCCGCGTCGTCCCGGATCAACTCGGCGGCGCGATAGAGCACCCGTCCACGTTCGGCGGCAGGCGTGTCGCGCCACACGCCCTCAAACGCCTTGCGGGCAGATTGCACGGCGGTGTCCACGTCGGCAGCATCCCCCCGGGCGAAGACGGCAAAGGGCTCGGCGCGGCCAGGATCCTGGCTTTCCATGATTCGGCCCGCCGCCGCTTCGCAGAAAGCCCCGTCGATGAAGTGTCCCGTCGGCAAACCCGGGAAGGTGCCGCTCAACAGGGCAAGTTCCACGAGTTCCTGCTGGGTCTTCATTGGATCATGCCCCCAGCTTGCTGATCCGGTAGGCAGATCTGGCGAGCCACTCCGGATTCACCTCGACGCCCCAGCCCGGCCGGTCGGTCACTGTCGCCTGACCGTCCTCGATGTCGTAGGGCGACTTTATAAAGAGCGCCTCCTGCCAGGGGTAGTAATCCTCGCCTTCGATGGAAAACTCGAGATACTTGCCGGCATTTGGAATGGCACGCAGAAGATGCATGGTGAACAGCGTGACCATCGAGAGGTTCGCACTATGGGGCGTGCAGGGAAGGCCGGCATCTTCGGCCATCTTCGCGACCCGCAGTGTGCGCGTCAGTCCACCAAGATAGCAGACGTCCGGTTGGACGATGTCGACCACGCGGTCGGCGATCATCCGCCGCCAATCGACCAGCGAGCAGTCCTGCTCGCCGCCGGCCACGTCGATGTCGAGCGCGTCCGTCACGCGTTTGGTCTGCTCGTATTCCCAATAGGGGCAGGGCTCCTCGAAATGCGACATGCCGTTGTCCTGCAGCAGGTGGCCGACCTCGATGGCCCGATCGGGTGAAAACCCGGAGTTGGCATCGACCAGCAGTGCCACCTCATCTCCCATCTCGCTGCGCAGAGTCGGCACGATTTCTTCCGTGCGGCCCGGCCATTCGTCTACGTCCCGGCCGCATTCCGCGCCGATCCGGAATTTAAAGGCGTCGAATCCAAAGTTGTCGCGCAGCCGCTTCAGTCGCTCGGCTTCCGCTTCTGGGGTGATATCCCGCTTCATGGAAGACGCATAGGCGCGCAGCCGTCCCGGCGTACCGCCGATCAGTTCGCAGACCGCCTTGCCTTGGATCTTGCCGCTCAGATCCCAGAGCGCGGTATCCAACCCGCCGATGGCGCGCTGCAGATAAGCCCCCGGAAACTTGTGCTCGCGCTCGGGAATGATGTCGACGAGTGCGTCTATATCCAGCGCGCTCTTGCCCAGAGCGTAGGGCGCCACCTGGCGATGCACGACCTGCGCGGTGATGTCCGCGTTATACGGCGCGACCTGCCCCCAGCCTTCCCTGCCGTCCGCGGTACGGACCCGAACGAAGCACACGAAAGCGTCCGTAAAGGTCTCGATGCTCGCAATTTCCATGGCGTTCCCGGCACTTTCCCAAGGGGTTTGTTCGAGCCACAACGATAGACAGAATTGGCCTTGATTTAAGGTCCATTATCGTTCGTTCTATAGTCCAATCTGCAAGGAAGCGAGCCCATGAAAACGAACGCGGGGGCGTTATTGTCCTCGATCAGGATCGATCGGAAGGCGGACCGGAAGATCAGCGTTCAGCTCTACATGGGCTTGAAGGACATCCTGCTGTCGGGTGGCGTGAAGCCCGGAGAGAGGCTGCCCGCGACCCGGACGCTGGCAAAGGAAATCGGCGTTTCGCGTACCACCGTGATCGACGCGGTCGATCGGCTGACCGCGGAAGGTTTGCTCGAAGCGCGGGTGGGCGCAGGCACCTTTGTCAGCGCTGCACTCTCCGGCCAGCGCGCAGCGGCCCGGCCTCTGCGGCCGGTGGCGGCCAAGCCCCCAGCCCCCCGCCTGTCCCATGCCGCCACCCATGCCCAGCGGTACTTTGCGCCGCGTTCCTGGCTGCCCCACAAATCCCAGGCCTTCATTACCGCGCTTCCAGCCCTGGACCTCTTTCCGATGGCGCATTGGGCCCGGCTCTCGGCACGGCATTGGCGCACCGGCCGCGAAGACGTGATGGGATACGGCCACCCGTCCGGCTACCAGGGCCTGAGAGAAGCGATCGCCACCCACTTGAACGCCGCGCGCGGCATCAAGTGCGATCCGGAGCAGATCTTCATCGTATCGGGCGCGCAGCAGGCCTTTTTTCTGATCAGCGCGCTCTTGCTCAATCCCGGCGACCACATTTGGTTCGAGAACCCGGGCGCCATCGGCGCGCGCAATGCCTTCGTCGCCAGCGGCGCCGACATCGTACCCGTCGACGTCGACGAGGAGGGCCTCAGCGTTGCCGACGGCTTGCGCAAGGCGCCGCACTTTCGCCTCGCCTTCGTGACGCCCTCGCATCAGCAGCCCCTCGGCAAGGTCATGAGCTTGACGCGCCGGCTCGCCTTGCTGCGGGCGGCGCAAGACGCCGACGCCCTCGTCGTCGAGGACGACTACGACGGCGAGTTCTACTACGGAAGCCAGCCGCAGCCGCCGCTCAAGAGCATCGACACACAGGAGCGGGTGATCTACGTCGGCACCTTCTCCAAGTCGCTTTTCCCCTCCCTTCGGCTCGGCTTCATCCTGGCGCCGCGCGGGCTGGTGAGCACCTTCGCCGAGGTCAGCGCCTCCTGGCTCAGCGGCGTGCCGACGGCCACGCAGGCCATTGTCACCGACTTCATGAACGAGGGCCTGTTTTCCACCCACATCCGGCTCATGCGGCGCGCCTACAAGGCCCGTCATGACGCCCTGATCGAAGCAGCGTCAGACCTTTCCACGAGGATCGACGTGCGGCCGACCTCCAGCGGCTTCCACACCGTCGGCTTCCTGCCGGACGAAGCCGACGAGGAGGGCATCGTCGCGGGGGCCCGGGAAAGAGGCATCATCGTTGCCCCTTTGTCGCGTTACTGTACGGCAGCCATCGGCCGCAAGGGGCTCGTCCTCGGCTTCGGTGGCGTGACCCCGGAGGAAATTCGGCGCGGCATAAGGACGCTCAAGACGCTGCCGGAGCTAGCGCATTAAATTGGTCTGGCCCAATATCGATAATGGATATATTTTACAGTCCAATAACACCTTAGGCTTCGCTACTCAAATATGCTGGTACGTCTGCCTGGACGACCGGTCAGAAGCGGGAGGCTAAAATGACAAACGGGAAACTCGTCGCGGCCCTGATGGCCGCCACCATGTTGACCGCAGCGACCACGGCACAGGCCGAAACGCTGCGGCTGCTGACTTGGGGCTCCTACGCGCCCGAGGAAGTGATCAAGAAATTCGAAGAAAAGTACCCCGACATCACTGTCGAGGTGACCTTCTCCAACAACGAGGAGATGATCGCCAAGTTGCGAGCAACCGGCGGTGCCGGCTACGACCTGGCGCAGCCCAGCCATGACCGCATCTACGCGGCTCAGCTCGAGTATGAGATCTACAAGCCGATGGACCTGTCGAAGATCGACACCTCCGTCATGGAGCCCAAGCTGCTGGACGGCGTCAAGGCCAACACGACCATCGATGGCGAGGTCTACTCGGTCCCACACCAGTGGGGTACTTCCGGCCTGATGGCCGACAAGTCGAAGGCGCCCGACGTCAAGGGCTGGGGCGATCTCTGCGACCCCAAGTACAAGGGCAAGACGTCGATGCGGCTGAGGCGTACCATACTGCTCGGCACCGCCTTCGCGATGGGTGAGAATCCTTTCGAAGCCTATGCCGACCTCGACAGGTACCAAGCCATTCTCGACAGGGCCGTCGACAAGTTGATCGCCTGCAAGGACAACATCAAAGCCTATTGGCAGGGTGGCGACGACCTTTCGGCGCTGATGCTTTCCGGGGAGGTGATCGCCTCGGAAACCTGGGACTCGACGGCCTACAGGCTCTACGGCGAGAACCCGAACATCGTCTTCGTCCCACCTGAAACCGGCGCACTGGCCTGGATCGACACCTTCACCCTGCCGCGCAAGGGCAGGGCCGACGATGCCGCCTACAAGTGGATCAACTTCGTCCTGCAGCCGGAAATCGTGAAGCTCATGTCAGCCAGCACCGGAGGTACGGCAGCGGTCAAGGGTGGCCGGGACCTGTTGCCTGAAGACAAGAAGGCGGCATTCGCAGCCGCCTTCACCGACGCCGACATTGCGAACCTGCAGTTCTTCGCGAACATTCCCCCGGGCGTCGAGGACATGGAAGGCAAGGCTCTCGAGAAGATCAAGGCTGCCACCGGCAACTGACCGCAGTACTATGGTCGGAGACGCTGCCCCCTGGCCGAGGCCGTCGGGGCAGCGTTTCTCCTTGCCAGAGCCCTTATTCCGTCGTCGGGCGATCTCATGACTTCCTCAGCTGACTATGACCTCGAATGCAGCAACGTTTCCAAGAGCTTCGGCTCCATACGCGCGGTCGATGACGTCTCCTTCGAGATTCCGAGCGGCTCCTTCTTTTCAATTCTGGGTCCCTCGGGCTGCGGCAAAACGACCCTGATGCGGATGATCGCCGGCTTCGAGAACGCATCGGCGGGCGATATCCGGATCAAGGGAAAGTCGGTTCTCAACACCCCGCCGAACAAGCGCAACGTGAAGATGGTCTTCCAGCATTTAGCGCTGTTCCCAATGATGAACGTCTACGAGAACATCGCCTATGGCCTGCGCTGCAACGGCGTCGGCAAGGCGGAAATCCAGCGCAAAGTGAAGGACGTGCTCGAGCGCATCGCCCTGCCGGACGTCGCCGAGCGCGAGATTCACCAGCTTTCCGGCGGCCAGAAGCAGCGCATCGCAATCGCCCGCTGCATGGTGCTGGACCCCGACGTCCTGCTGCTCGACGAACCCCTGGGCGCACTGGATCTGAAGCTGCGCGAGGCGATGAAGATCGAACTGAAGCTGCTGCAGCACCAGTTCAACACGACCTTCGTCTACATTACCCACGACCAGTCGGAAGCACTCGTCATGTCCGACCACGTCGCCGTGATGAATCACGGAAAGTTCGAGCAGATTGGCACGCCGCAGCAGCTCTACCACAAGCCGGCAAGCGCCTTTGTCGCCGGCTTCGTCGGCGATACCAACCGCTGGAACGGCCAGGTCGTGGAGGCTGGCAACGGTCGAGCCAGGGTCGACACGACCGCCGGCATCAGCTTGGCTTGCACGGCGGGTAGCGGACAGAACCTGCGGCCGGGCGACAGCGTCGAGGTCTTCGTGCGCCCGGAGTTCATCCATACCGGGCGCGTCCATGAAAGGCCGCCTGAGAGCAATGACTTCCTTGAAGGTGCCGTGGACAGCCTGCTCTTCAACGGTGCCAACAGCCGCGCCCTGATCCGCACCCGCAGCGGCGGGCTGATCGAGGCCGACGTCACGGTAACCGGCGGCACCGACGACGTGCGACCCGGCGAGACAGTACGCCTCACCTGGTCTGCCGACCAGGCGCTCTGCTTCGCGGTCCCGGCGGACGGGCGATGAACCAGAAAGACATCAAGCGGCTCTCGCTCATCCTGCTGTTTGCGCCCTTTGCGCTCTGGATCCTGCTGCTCATCGTCCTGCCGCACATCGGTATGGGCGTGTTGGCGCTGCGGGAGAAAGTCGCGCCCCGGGTCTATGAATTCGGCTTCGGCAACTTCATCGAATTCCTGCATGAGCCGATCTACTGGAACACCCTGCTGCGGACCGGCTCCATATCGCTGCTGGTGACCGCCCTGACGCTGATCGCCGGCTTTCCGATCGCCTACTATATCGCCAAGATCGCCGGGCGGCGTTCGCGCGGCGCCCTTTTTCTGCTCTGCCTCATCCCGCTGTGGGTCAGTGATCTCATCCGTGCGTTCGGATGGATCCTGCTGCTGCGCGAAACTGGCGTGATTTCAAGCGTCCTGCAGGCGATCGGGCTGTTGGATGGACCCGTCGAGCTGCTCTACAACGACGCCACAGTAGTTATCGGGCTCGTCTATACGGTTATTCTTTTCATGATCGTGCCGCTGGTCTCAACGCTCGACGGCATGGACAACGCGATGGTCGAGGCAGGTTACAATCTCGGCGGCAATGGATGGACTGTGCTGCGTCGTATTATCATTCCCTACGCGATGCCGGGCATCGTTTCCGGCTGCATCATCGTGTTCATGCTGACTGCAGGCAGCTACCTGACGCCCATACTGCTTGGCGGCAAGAATTCCAGCTGGTTCACCGAGACCATCTATGAGCAGTTCATTACCCGGTACAACTGGGAGTCCGGCGCCGCCTTCGGCTTCCTGCTGCTTGCGTTCACCTCGCTCGTCATCTGGCTCGGCCTGAAGCTTTCGCGTCAGACCCTCGCCGGCACGGTCGCGAAAAGCTGAGCGAGGCTGCGCGCATGCTCATTCGCGACAAGAGCTTTGGATTCATGCTCGGCTACAGGGCCTATGTGCTCGCCTTCTTCATCTTTCTAGCCGCGCCGCTGGTCTCCGCCGGGACCTTTGCCTTCAACGACTCGCTCTTCCCATCGCTGCCCTGGCAAGGCTTCACCCTGGACTGGTTCTTCAACGACACGGACCCGAAGCTGGGGATGTTCCACGACCGCCGCCTGCTGCGGGGCCTCTACTATTCTTTCATCATCGCCACCGCCGTGGCGGGCTTGTCGGTCTTCGTCGGCACCTGCAATGCCTTCCTCTTCGTGCGCTGCAATTTCCCGGCGAAGAACTTCTTGTATATCGTGATGGTCGTCCCGTTGGTCATTCCAGGGGTCATCCTCGGCATATCGATCCTGGTGTTCGCCAGTTTCCTCGCCAACGGGCTGGAGGACCGCTATGGGATCGACCTGGAGATTCTGCGCCCCGGCATCCTCCTGGTGATTCTGGGGCAGTTCTCATTCATCACCACCATCACCTCTCTGGTGATCATCGCGCGGCTGAAGAAGTTCGACGCGACGATGGAAGAAGCCGCCTTCAATCTGGGCGCAAGCCGCGCACGCGTCCTGGCGACGATCACGCTGCCCTTCTTGCGCCCGGCCATGATTGCTGCGGGGATCGTGGCTTTTCTCGTTTCCTTCGAGAACTTCAACACCACACTGTTTCTCGTCGGGTCTGAATCACCCCTGACGATCACCATGTTCGACCGCATGGCGAAGGTCGGCTCGACCCCGGTGCTGAATGCCGTCTCCTTCTTCCTGATGGTCGGCTCGGGGCTGCTCGCCCTGGTGTCGATCCTGGTCCAGCGGGACAGATCGAGCAGATAGGCCCCGGAGATGGAAGTCTACGACTACATCATCGTCGGCGCCGGATCGGCGGGCTGCGTCCTGGCCGCGCGACTGAGCGAGAACGGCCGGCATAAGGTGCTGCTGCTGGAGGCGGGACCGGACGACCGCCGCTTCTGGATCCAGGTGCCGGTCGGCTACGGCAAGTCGTTCTACGACCGTCGCGTCAACTGGATGTACATGACCGAAGCGGTACCCACCCTCACGGGCCGCCCAAGCTACTGGCCGCGCGGCAAGCTGCTCGGCGGCTCCAGCTCGATCAATGCCATGGTTTACATCCGTGGCCAGGCCGAGGACTACGAGGATTGGGAGGCTGCCGGCAACCTCGGCTGGGGATGGGACGACGTGCTGCCTCTCTACAAGCGCATGGAGAGCCATGCCTGGGGCGAAAGCGCGTTTCACGGCGGATCCGGGCCGCTACACGTCAAGGCTCCCTCGACCGAGCTGCATTCCACTTGCGAGGATTTCCTGCGCGCTTGCGAAGAGGCCGGCCTGCACCGCAACCCGGACTTCAACGGAGCAAGCCAGGAAGGCGCCGGGACATACCACATTACCGTCAAAGACGGCCTGCGCATGTCTGCCGCCCGCGCCTATCTCTGGCCTGCGCGCAAGCGCGCCAATCTGCGTATCGAGACCGGCGCGGAGGCCGAGCGCATCGTCTTTGAGGGGCGCCGCGCGGTCGGCATCGAGTACACCCGCAACGGCCGCAAGGCGACCGCGCGTGCCGGTGCCGAAGTCATCCTTGCAGCCGGCGCCGTGAACACGCCGAAGCTGCTATTGCTATCCGGCATCGGACCGGCAGAGGAGCTCCGGGCCCTTGGGATCGACCCCGTCTTAGACAGTCCCGCCGTCGGCCGGCACCTGCAGGACCACTTCGACGTCGGCCTGATCTACCGCACCTCCGTGCCGACTCTGAACAACCAGCTCCACCCATGGTGGGGCAAGCTTTGGGCGGGCATGATCTTCCTGCTCGCGCGCCGCGGGCCTCTTGCTCTCAGCCTGAACCAGGCAGGCGGCTTCATCCGCAGCCGGCCTGGCCTCACCCGGCCGAACATGCAGCTCTATTTCTCGCCGCTCAGCTACCTGAGGGCGCCACCCGGAACGCGCCCGCTGATGAACCCGGATCCCTATGCCGCCTTCAACATCAGCGTCTCAGCCTGTCGTCCGACCAGCCGAGGCCTTCTGCGCCTCAGGTCACCCGATCCCAAGGAGCCGCCGGCAATCCATCCCAACTACCTCGCCACCGATCACGATCTGCAGGAGGTCCTGGAGGGGCTTCGCTTCCTGCGCCGCCTCGCGGAGACGCCGACGATGCGCCGCCTCATCGTCGAGCAAGTGCGCCCCTATCCGGAGGGCGACGACGACGCCAGCCTGCTCACCTATGCGCGCGGCCATGGCGTCACCGTCTTCCACCCAGCGGGCACCTGCCGCATGGGCCCCGACCGCGAAACCTGCGTCGTCGACCACACCTTGCGGGTACACGGAATCCAATCCCTGCGTGTCGCCGATGCCTCGATCTTCCCGACCCTGCCCTCCGGCAACACCAACGCGCCGGCGATCTTGACCGGTGAGAAGGCCAGCGACCTGATACTGCACGGCGTTGCTCCAAGCCTTTGACTTAGAGCGCGCCACGGCATCGGTATCAAAGACCCAGCGCGTCGCGCCAGCGGTAGAACGCGACCGAGGGCGCCAGAAACCAGGGCCTGCCGGTATAGAGCGGGCGGGTCTGGAAACGCACATCGTCCAAGGCCGTGCGCCCTTCGCCACGGCCGAGAACCTTCTGCCCGACCCGCGTGCCGAGGTAGCTCGCCATCGAAACACCGGAACCGCAATAGCCCATGGCATAGTGGATGCCGTCGCGGCTGCCGAGATGCGCGAGGGTGTCGAAGGTGTAGGCGACGAGCCCCATCCAGGAATGGCTGACCCGCACCGCAGCGAGTTCCGGAAAGAGCCGCACGAGTTCGCGGCGCAGCAGCCTGCCGCTGCTTCGCGGATCGGTCTCGCCGCTGGTCACACGTCCGCCGAAGAGAATGCGGCTGCGGTCGGGCGACGGGCGGTAGTAGTAGACGACCTTGCGGCTGTCGCTGACGATACGGTCCGTCGGCATCACCCGGCCCATGACGTCCTTCGCCAGAGGCTCGGTGGCGATCATGTAGCTGCCGATGGGGATCACACGGCGGTGCAGCCAGGGAGTCACTGTCCCCGTATAGCCGTTCGTGGCAACGATGACCTCGCGAGCGCGCAGATTGCCCAGCCGGGTCGTCAGGCTATGGCCGCTTCCGTCGCCTTCGATCCCCGCTACCGTGCAGTGCGAGACGACGGCTGCGCCGGCGCCGAGAACCCGCGCGAGCAAGCCTTCATGAAAGCGCCCGGGATCGAGACAGGCATGCTTCTCGAACACCACGCCGCCATGATAGGCGTCGGTGCCGAGCTCGCGTCGCTGCTCCGCGCGCGGCACGGCATAGGCCGGCACCTCCAGGCCCTTTGGCTGGTTCGTGGCGGCCCGCGCCAGGCGTTCGTACTGACGCGGGCTGTGGGCTGCATGAAATCGGCCGGGCACCTTGAAGTCGCAGCCGATCCCTTCGCCCGCGACAAAGTCGCCGATCCAGGCCAGTGCGTTCTGGCCTTCCTTCACGATCGCAAAGGCTGCCTCGCTGCCATGTCGGCGGGCCAGGGTTTCGTAGTCAGGCTTGATGGAGGTGCTGATCTGCCCGCCATTGCGCGTGCTGCATCCCCAACCGGCATCCTCGGCATCGAGGACGAGGGTCGAACGTCCGGCGCGCGCGACCTCCAGGGCTGCGCAGAGTCCGGTGTAGCCGGATCCAATGATGGCGACGTCAACCGCCGCCGGCAGCGGCGTCCTGCCCAGGTCGGGCCGCGGGGACCGCTCCCACCAATAGGGAGTCGCCTTGAAGTCAGGGGTAAAGAGTTCTGTCGCCATCGCCTATAAATCTCTGCGCCGCCTCGTCAACCAGCCAACCATTTTCCCCGGGAGACGTCTTCCGGGTAAGAGCCATTGCCGCCATCTTTCCAGACCATCCGACGGGCGTTGTCATGCTGTCGCATGGCACCCGCGCAAACTTATAGTTCGTTCCCGCTCAGGTGACGAAGGTCCAGCTCAGACCTTGCACCGGGCTGTACCTGCGCCTCCATCGCGAGGTTGGCGGAGCATCCAGCCGAGATGGAGTGATTTCGGCCGAAAGGTACGGGATAGCACGCGCGACGTTGCGAGATTCCCGGTTCCGCGTTGGCGGCGACCGTCGTGGGCCGACTGGCCGAGGATCAGCACCGCAAAACCTTGACGCATCCGGGTCGATCCGGCCCGCCGTCGCGACGTTAGAGCGCCTTTCAGTGTGATGGAATCGGGGGGCTGCCGCCCTAGCTGCGCACCAGGGTGACGCCGCGCCGGGCCAGGTCCACGGTGACCTTGTCGCCTGCCGCGGCCGGACGCTCGATGTCGGAATCGACCACGAAAAGCTCGCCCAGCGGAGTCGCCAGGGTGTATTCCATGTGGCTGCCCAGATAGGTCGCCTTCAGCACGTCGGCCTGCAGCACGCCCGTGCTTCCATTGCGTGCGATGCGAATCGCCTCCGGGCGGATCGCGACCTTCACCGCTCCAAGATCGAGGCCGCGCGCCGGCAGGCGCCGTTCGACCGCTCCGATGCGCACCAGGGCATCGCCGTTGTCCAGCGACTCGATGCACGCCTCGACCAGATTGGCATCGCCGATAAAGTCCGCAACGAAGTTGTCGGCCGGTGCCTCGTAGAGATCCCGCGGGCTGCCTTCCTGGGCAATCTCGGCATTTCGCATGACGATGATGCGGTCGGAGACGGCCAGCGCTTCCTCCTGGTCGTGGGTCACGTAGACCGAGGTCAGGCCCAGCTTCTGCTGAAGTTCGCGAATGTCCTCGCGCACGCGCCGGCGCAGCTTGGCATCGAGGTTCGACAAGGGCTCGTCGAAGAGGAGCACTGCCGGCTCCAGGACCAGTGCCCGGGCGACGGCGACGCGCTGCTGCTGGCCGCCCGAGAGCTCGCTGGGCAGCCGCTTGCCGTAGCCGGCAAGGCCAACCAGGCGCAGCCCCTCTTCGGCCCGCTCGCGCACCTCGTTCTTGGCGAAGCCGCTCATGGTCAGACCGTAGGCGACGTTCTCCGCCACGATCATATGCGGGAAGAGCGCATAGGACTGGAAGACCATCGACACGTCGCGATCGGTTGCCGGCAGCTGCGTCACGTCCTGGTCGCCGATCAGGATGCGGCCGCCCGTAGCCATTTCCAGGCCGGCGATCATGCGCAGGGTCGTCGTTTTTCCGCAACCGCTCGGTCCCAACAGGGTGACCAGTGTACCCGGCTCAATCTCGAAGGAGACCCCGTTCACTGCGGTGACCGAGCCGAACGTCTTGCTCACCTTCTCGAAGACGACACGGGCTGCCTTGGAGCGAATGGCCATCATACAGCTCCTTCCGTCACTGCTGCCGCTTGGCGCTCGGTCAGGCCCCTGCGCCGCAGGCGTCGTTCACCGACCACCAGTTGGACCAGTGTGATGGCCGCCATCATAACCAGAATTAGCACCGATGAATAAGCGATGGCGAGGCCGTAGTCGCCATTCTCGACCCGCCCGATGATGTAGGAGGTCGCCATGTCATAGTTTGCGCTGACCAGGAAAATCACCGCGCTGATGGCCGTGATGGCGCGCACGAAACTGAACACAAGCGCAGCGATGATGGCGGGGCGCAGCAGGGGCAGGATGACGCGACGCACGGTGGCGAAGGTGCTGGCTCCGAGCGTCAGGGAGGCCTCGTCGAGACTCTGGTCGATCTGGCTCATGGCGGCGACGCCGGCGCGCACGCCGACCGGCATATTGCGGAACACGAAGCAGATCACCAGAATGATGCCGGTTCCGGTCAACTCGATGGGCGGCACATTGAAAGCCAGGATATAGCTGATGCCGATGACCGTACCGGGAATGGCGAAGCTCAACATGGTCCCGAACTCGAAAGCGTTGCGTCCGGCGAAGCGCTGCCGCACCAGCAGGTAGGCGGTCAGCAGCCCCATCGCGGCAGTGAGCGGCGCCGCGATGGTGGCGATCGACAGCGTGGTCCAGAAGGAGTTCCAGGCGGCGCCGGTCCACACCAGTCCGAAGTCGCTGCGCGTCACTGCGAAGGCCTCGATGTAGTGCCGCAGCGTGAAGCTGTGATCGCGGCCCCAGGTCTGAACGAAGCCGCCGAACATGATCATCACGTAGATCACTGCCGTCAGGCCCGCCCAGGGCAACGCCAGCCCGTAGGCCCCCCACCGCACGAACCTCGGCAGCGGCGCGAAGTGGCCCGAGTCGCCCTTGCCGGTGACGGTGGTGTAGGACTTGCGACCGACCCAGCGGCGTTGGGCATAGAAGGCCCCCAGCGTAAAGCTCAACAGGACCAATGCGAGCATCGCCGCGCGTCCCTGGTCGTACTGCGAGCCGACGATGGCGAAGAATATTTCGGTGGAAAGGACGCCGTAGCGCCCGCCCAGCACCAGGGGGTTGCCAAAGTCGGCGAGGCTCTCGATGAAGCCGAGCAGGAAGGCATTGGCGATGCCCGGGCGCATCAGCGGCAGCGATACCGTGGTGAAGGCCTTCCAGGCATCGGCGCGCAGAGTCAGCGCGGCCTCCTCCATGGACGGACTGACGCCCTCCACCACGCCGATCATCACCAGAAAGGAGATCGGCGCGAAAGCCAGGGTTTGCGCGAACCATATGCCCGGCAGGCCGTAGATCCAGCGCGACGCGGGTATATCGAAGGTCAGTTCGAGAAACTGGGTCACCGCTCCGGCACGGCCGAAAAGCAGAATCACGGCCAGGCCGATGACGAAGGGGGGCGTGATGATGGGAAGGACCGTCAGGATGCGCAGCGAGCGCTTCATGCGAAAGTCGGTTCGCGTCGCGATCAGGGCGAAGGCAAGGCCGAGCACGGTGGTCGAGATGCCGGTGAGGATGGCAAGCAGCAGCGAGTTCCAGGCGACACCGCAAGAAAAGGCGCCGACTAGACAGTCGAGACCCCAGATCCGCCGATCGATCATGCGCACGAGGAAAGCCGCGGGAGCGAAGACGCCGTCGCCCGACCGGAATGCCGAGGCCAGGATGGTGAGCACCGGGTAGAACACGAAGACGGTGACCAGCGCGATGATGGCGCCGATCGACCCGACGACGAAGACGTCCCCCTTGACGGCACCGCGCGCCGCGAGGCCCTGGGTGAAGAAGAACAACAGGGCTGCCGCGACGAAGAGCGCGCCGTAGCCGAGGCCGAACTGGCGCGTCTCCAGTGGCCCGAAGAGCGCTTCGATGAATCCGAACTCCCAGCCGCCAAGGCCAATCGAGAAGGCCTGCAGCAGCAGGTAGGCAAGGCCGCCGCCGCCGGCGAGCAGCAGCACGCGGGAGAAGAGAGGGTCGCTCTTCCGTCGCCCAACTACCGCGACGGGCGCCATGAGGGCAAGTGCAAGGGGGGCAAGCCAGGGCTTGCCCCCCAGGAAGATCTGCAGCAGTCCGGGGGCCGAGTCGCCATCGGCCGGGTAGCCCTCGAAGAGCCACTCGAAGTTCCAGAAGCCGTACTCGATCCCGTACCAGGGCAGGATCGCAAAGCCGATCCAGCCCACGGCCAGCCATAGGGCGACGGTTCTGATCACCATCCCGGCCTCGAAGGTCTGCGGACTGCTACGTCTGCGTAGGCCTTACTGCGGCAGTGAGCCGACGTCGTCGTCCCACTTCTTCAACAGCCGGGTCCGCTCCTCGGACGAACCATACTTCTTGAAGTCGTAGTCGATCAGTTTGATCTGGTCGAGGTCCGGCGCACCCGGCGGCGGCGAGGCCTTGGCGTTCGACGGCACCTGATACGCCTGGGCCTGCTCGGCCATCATCTGGACGTCGGCCCTGAGCGCGAAGTCATAGAACTTCTTCGCATTCTCCAGATTCCGCGCGCCCTTGACGATCGACATCGAACCGATCTCGTAGCCGGTGCCCTCGCAGGGAGCGACAATCTGCACCGGGAAGCCCTCGACAACCTGGGTTACCATGTCGTGCATGAAGGTGATCGCGAGGGTGGTCTCCCCACGCGCCGCTGCCTTGACCGGCGCCGAGCCGGACTTGGTGTACTGGTTGACGTTCTTGTGAAGTCCCGTCAGCCAATCGAAGGCCTTCTCCTCGCCGAACAGCTGAACGATGGTGGCCAGCGTCGTATAGGAAGTGCCCGAGGAATTCGGGTTGGCGATCTGGACCTCCCCCTTGTAGGCGGGATCGGTCAGATCGGCCCAGCACTTGGGCTCGGGCATATTCTTCTGCTTTAGCAGTTCCTCATTATAGCCGAAGCCGAGGGCACCGGCGTAGATGCCCACGGTCTTGTAACCGGACGCCTCGGCCTGGCTCTGGGCCCAGGGCAAGAGCTCTTCCAGCATTGGCGACTTGTATTCCTCGGTGAGGCCTTCTTCGGCCGCCTGCAGGTGCGGATCGCCGGTACCGCCCCACCAGACGTCGCCGCGCGGGTTGCTGGCTTCCGCCTTGATCTGCGCGAAGGTCTCGCCCGACGACTTGCGGGTCATGGCGACGTCGATGCCGGTCTCCTTGGTGAAGGCATCGACCATGAGCTGGCACCATTCGATTTGCGGACTGCAATAGAGGGTCAGCCGCTCGGCAGCCTGCGCCGACCCGGTACCGGTGGTGAGCGCCAATGCCATGCCGACGAGGGCGGTCCTATGCCACGCACGTATCATCTCATTCCTCCCTTTCTTCGCTGCTTGCTTGATCGCGGCCGCGGGGCGGCCACTTGCAGCTCTTTGCTCAGTTTTCTCCTTGCGGCCGAGGTCGGTCAAGCAAGGCGGCTGCTCCAGCGCAGCTGCCCTTCCTGGGTTCCCGACGGCTCGCATGAGCCCATGAAATGAAAATATCATAGAATTACGATAATCGAACAGGTATTTCATTCCGAGGTATGAATGGAACGTCCGAGCCGCCGGAATGGCTCTGCGGCGGACGTGCCGGCGCGGAGGAGGCGCGGATCCCAGCGATGGACAAGATATTGCCCGATAAGCATGTCGCTATCGTGACAGGCGGCACCCAGGGCGTGGGTGCCGCCATCGCCCTCCGGCTGGCGCGCGCTGGCGCGGCGGGACTGGTCCTCGTCGGCCGTGACCAAGGTCGCGGCGAAGCTGTCTGCGCCGAGATCGAGGCCCTGGGTTGTGTCGCGCGGCTGGTCCTGGCCGACCTGGGCGAGGTGGCCGGCTGCCGCCAGGCCATTGAGGTCTGCAGCGAAGCCTTCGGCCGCCTCGACGGCCTGGTGAACGCTGCCGGGATCACCAACCGCGGCGGCATCGACGACACCACCCCGGAACTCTGGGACCGACTCTTCGCCGTAAACGTGCGGGCGCCCTTTTTTCTCTCTCAGGAAGCGGTGAGGCTGATGCGCCGCAATCCCGTCACGGAGACCGGCCAGGCCGGCAGCATCGTCAACATCATCACCATGTCGAGCCACGGCGGGCAGCCGAAGCTCACTGCCTACTCGGCCTCCAAGGGGGCGCTGGCCACTTTGACCCGCAATCTCGGCCATGCGCTGCGGCAGGACCGCATCCGGGTTAACGGCCTCAACATCGGCTGGACGGAGACGCCGAACGAGCACAGGGTGCAACGCGCCGAAGGTCAGCCGGCGGACTGGCTGCAGCGGGCCGAAGCGGCTCAGCCCTTCGGCCGCCTGATCAAACCCGACGACGTGGCTGAGGCGGCGCTGTTCCTGCTGGGACCGGCATCGGGAATCATGACCGGTTCGGTGATCGACTACGACCAGATGGTAATCGGCGCCTATGACTGAGCGCCGCTGAAGCAATGGGGACCAACAAGAAATGACCGTGCTAGCGCAGTTCGGGGCCGGACGCATCGGGCAGATCCACGCTCGCAACGTCGCATCTACCGTGGGGGCTCACCTGAAATATCTGGTCGACGTCAATCCGACGGCGGCTGAGAGCCTCGCCGCCGCGGTCGGTGCCGAGGTCGCCGACCGCGATTCGGTACTCGCCGACCCGGAGGTGCAGGCCGTCATCATCGGCTCCTCAACCGACACCCATGCCGAGCTCATCGAAGCTGCCGCCCGCGCCGGCAAGGCAATCTTCTGCGAGAAGCCGATCGACCTCGACCTCACCCGCACGCGCGCCTGTCTGAAAGTCGTCAAGCAGACCGGCGTACCGCTCTTCATCGGCTTCAACCGCCGCTTCGATCCTTCCTTCGCCGGCCTCCAGGAGGCACTTGCCGAGGGTCGCATCGGCAAGTTGGAAAACCTGACGATCACCAGCCGCGATCCCGCGCCGCCGCCCTCCGACTACGTCGCGCGGTCGGGCGGACTGTTCCGCGACATGATGATTCATGACTTCGACATGGCACGCTGGCTGCTGGGTGCCGAGCCGGTGCGGCTCTACGCGCGCGGCAGCGTGCTTGTCGATCCCGCCATCGGCAAGGCTGGAGACATCGACAGCGCCGTGGTGGTGCTGGAGACCGCTACAGGGGTGCTGTGCCAGATCATCAACTCCCGCCGTGCCGCCTACGGCTATGACCAGCGCATCGAGGCCTTCGGCGAAAAGGGCCTCCTGTTCGCCGGCAACCGCGACGCCCGCTCACTGGAGACCTGGAGCGAGGACGGCATCGCCGGCGAAAAGCCGCTCTACTTCTTCCTCGAGCGCTACGCCGAGGCCTACCGTGCCGAGATGGCGCATTTCCTTGCTTGCCTCACCGGCCGTGAAACGCCGAAGGTGGCGGCCAGCGACGGCCTCCGCGCGCTGGAACTCGCCGAGGCGGCGAACCTCTCCCTCAGCAGCGGCCAGGCGGTGGATCTCTAGATCGGATTCACGCGGTCGATGGATCGCCGAAGGCGATTCCATGCGACCGTGTGAATCTGCTCTAAGGCCGCAGCGGGTTGGGGACCGTGCGAGCTATCAGTTCGCGCAGCTTGGCCGCCACCGCCGGCGCCGCGGCGGCGCAGACGTTGCCGCGGTGCAGCCCGTCATCGGCAAGGAAGTCGCAGGTCCAGCCGCCGGCTTCGCGCACCAGCAGCAGCCCGGCCAGGCAATCCCAGGAATTGATGTGCGGCTCGAAGTAGCCGACCAGGCGCCCGACCGCCACATATGCCAGCATGAGGGCGCCGGAGCCGTTGCGCAGGAACATGCCGCCTTCGCGCAGCAGGGCATCCAGGAAGGGCACGAGATCCTGCGGCGGCGAGCGATGCGAGAAGCCGGTGCCGAAGAGGCCGTCCTGCAGGCTGGCGGCCGGCGGCACCGGCTGGCGCAGACCGTTCAGATAGGTGCCCTCTCCGCGGCATGCGGCATAGAGTTCATCGACATTGGGGTCGTAGATCACGCCGATTTCGATCTCGCCATCCAGCACCAGGGCAATCGACACGCACCAGGTCGGCATTCCGCTGAGAAAACAGGAGGTGCCGTCGATGGGGTCTACCACCCAGACCGCCTGGCCCGCCGCAGTCTGCCCGCTGGTGCCGCTCTCCTCACCGAGAAAGCCGTCTTCCGGGAATTGCTCCGCGAGCCGGCTGCGGATCAGGTCCTCGACCTTCTTGTCGGCGATGGAGACGACGTCCTGCAATCCCTTGCTCTCGATCGCGAGCTCGGCCCGGCCCTTGTAGAAGTCATAGGCGAGACGGCCGGCTTCGCGGGCCAGGCTCTGAACGAATGTATAGCGGTCCTGCAGTGTGCTTGCGGCTTGCATCGAGTTTCAGCGACCTCCCGGCGTTTTGACGATCCAATCGTGCGCCGGATCGTTCTTGAAGCACCACTGCCGCTTCGGACCCGCCATCACATTCAGGTAGTAGAGGTCGTAGCCATGCGGCGCACCGACCGGGTGATAGCCGCACGGCACCATCACGCAGTCGCCGTCCTCCACCGTCATGGTCTGGTCGATGCTGCGGTCGTCGGTGTAGACCCGTTGGAAAGCAAAGCCCTGCCGCGGATTGAGCCGGTGGTAATAGGTCTCTTCGAGGAAGGATTCTTCGGGCAGTGCATCGCGGTCGTGCTTGTGCGGTGGATAGGAGGACCAGTTGCCACCGGGGGTTATCACCTCGACGACCAGCAGGCTGTCGGCGGGTTCCGACTCCGGCAGGATGTTGGAGACGAGGCGACGATTGCTGCCGGCACCGCGCTCCTCGAAGCCGATCCGGTCCTCTGCGATGAGGCGTGGCGCGAGGCTGCTCTTCCGCCCTGGGGCGGAGCAGACGGCAACCTCCACTGGTTCCCTGGCCGCCACCGTGAAGGGGGTGTCGGCGGGAACGTACACGGCCTGAGGCTTGCCGTCGAAGGGCGAGGCGCGTCCGCCCACCTCGGCAAAGCTCTCACCCCCGGCGACCACATCGACGCGGCCCGCCAGCGGCACGATGCAGACCTCGCGGTCCTTCAGGTGTCGCTGGAGCCGCTCACCGGGCCGCAGCGCGAAGACCTCGAAGCCGACATGGCGCCAGCCGGCGCTCTCCGGCGTCACCGAGAGGACGCAGCCTTCTGCGTCGCGTGGGTGTGGCTTGACCAGAAGGTCGCTCATCTTGTCGCTCCTTCGTCCGCACTTGGGTTGCACCCGATATTTGTCATATCAGTCCGGCAGCCTTCGCATAGCCTCGCAGGTTGTCGTAGCCAAGCTTGGCGTAGGCGGCCGGCGGCGCCGTTTCAGGGTCCTGCTCCGCCTCGACGACAAGCCAGCCGGCGTAGCCCGGCAGTTCGTCCAGGACCGCCTGGAAATCGACGCAGCCGTCGCCCGGCACGGTGAAGACGCCGGCCACCACCGCGTCGAGGAAGCTCCAGTCCTCTGCCAGGGCCTGCCGCATCACGGCTCTGCGCAGGTCCTTGCAGTGGACATGGCCGATGCGCGCGCGGTGTGACCGTGCCAAGGTGACAGGGTCACCGCCAGCAAAGGTCGCGTGGCCGCTATCGAGCAGCAGCTTCACCGCCGGCCCGGTCGCACGCATCAGAGCGTTGATGTCGGCGGCGCTCTCGACCACGGTGCCCATGTGGTGGTGGTAGACGAGGTCGAGTCCGCGCGCGGCAACCGCTTCGGCGACTTCAGTCAAGGCTTTGCCAAAGCCAGTCCAATCATCGTCCGCCAACCGCGGGCGCGAGGAGATCGGCCGGCCACGGTCGCCGTGGATGGCACCGGTCGTTTCCGCAAAGACCAGCACCTCGGCGCCCAGGGCTTCGAGCAGGGCGAGGTGCGGTTCGAGCGCCGCCAGCTCCGCCCCGGCGTCGCGGGTCAGCAGGTTCGAGGAGTACCAGCCGGAGACCAGGTCGAGGTCGTGCTTCGCCAGGACTTCTCGCAAGGCCTTTGCCTCGCGGGGAAACTTGTGGCCGAGCTCCATGCCGGTGAAGCCGGCCGCGCGGGCCTCCGAAAGACAGGTCTCGAGCGGGATGTGGGCGCCCAGTTCCCGCAGGTCGTCGTTTGACCAGCCAATGGGGTTGGCTCCGATGCGCACCGTCATGGCGTCTGTCCGTCCTTCCGCGTCCGTTCAGTCGGACGGCCGCTGCTTGCCGCGGGCCTTCTCGTAGTCGCCGCGCACCCGCTGTACCTCCGCGCGCTCGGAGACCTCCGGCACCGCGACGTCCCACCAGTGGCCGCCGGCCGAGGTCGAGATCGCGGGATCGGTCTCGATCACGATGACGCTGGTGCGCGCTGCGCCATTTGCCCGCACCAGCGCGGGTTCGAGGTCGGCGAGGCTCGACACCTTCTCTGCCTGCGCACCGAGGGACGCCGCATGCGCTGCGAAGTCGATCTGCGGCAGCTCCACGTGGGTGCTCTGCGCCAGGAGGTTGTTGAAGGTCTCGCCACCGGTCGCCGCCTGGAGCCGGTTGATGCAACCGAAGCCGCGGTTGTCGAGTACCACAACGATGAGCTTCAGTCCCAGCATGACCGAGGTAGCGATCTCAGAGTTCAGCATGAGGTAGCTGCCGTCGCCGACCATAACGATGACCTCCGCCTCGGGCCGCGCCAGCTTCACGCCGAGCCCGCCGGCGATCTCGTAGCCCATGCAGGAGTAGCCGTATTCCAGATGGTAGCTGCCAGGCGAGCCCGCCCGCCACAGCTTGTGGAGCTCTCCCGGCAGGCCGCCGGCGGCGCAGACGACGACGGAGTCCCGGCCAGCGGCGCGCTGCACGGCGCCGATCACCTGTGCGTCGCTCGGCGTCTGCGCGTTATCGGGCGCGGTGACAGCCGCGGCAGCTTGCTGCCACGTGGCCTTTGCCTTCTGCACCGCGTCGCTCCAGGCGGCCGGCGCCCGGTAGTCGGCCAGCGCCTGGTCGAGCGCTGCCAGGCCGACCGCCGCGTCGGCCACCAGCGTTGCAGCCTGGTGCTTGGCAGCATCGTAGGGCTGCACGTTGAGCGCCAGCAGACGGCGCGCCGGGTTGGCGAACAGCGTCCAGGAGCCGGTGGTGAAGTCTTGCAGGCGCGTGCCAACGGCGAAAACCACATCCGCCGCGGCAGCTGCCTCGTTGGCTGCGGCGGTGCCAGTGACGCCGAGGGCACCGAGATTCAGCGGGTGGTCGTCCGGCAGCGCCGATTTGCCGGCCTGGGTCTCGCAGACCGGGATGCCGCGCTTGCCAGCGAAATCGGCGAGCCAGGCGCAGGCCTCGGCGTAGTGCACGCCGCCGCCGGCGACGATCAGCGGCTTCCGAGCCGCGCCGAGCAGAGCAGCCGCCTCCTGCAGCTCCCCGGCATCGGGTGCCGGGCGCCGCGGGCTCCAAACGCGCGGCTCAAAGAAACTTTGCGGATAGTCGAAGGCCTCGGCCTGCACGTCCTGGCACAGCGCCAGGGTCACCGGCCCACAGCGCGCCGGATCGGTGAGCGTCTCCAGGGCGCGCGGCAGGGCGGCGAGGATCTGCTCTGGCCTGGTGATGCGGTCGAAGTAGCGCGACACCGGCTTGAGGCAATCGTTGGCAGAAACCGTACCGTCGCCGAAGTCCTCCACCTGCTGCAGCACCGGATCGGGCGCCCGGTTGGCAAAGACGTCACCGGGCAACAGCAGCAGGGGAAGTCTGTTCACGTGGGCGACAGCGGCGGCCGTCACCAGATTCGTGGCGCCCGGGCCAATCGAAGTGGTGCAGGCCATCATCCGCCTCCGGCGCATCGCCTTAGCGAAGGCGATGGCGGCATGGGCCATAGCCTGCTCGTTGTGGGCCCGATAGGTCGGCAGCGCCTCGCTATACCGCCAGAGGGCTTCGCCCAGGCCGGCGACGTTGCCGTGGCCGAAGATCGCCCAGACTCCGGCGAAAAGCGGCAGCGACTGACCTTCGATCCGGCACCTCTGCGCCGCCAGGTAGCGCACCAGCGCCTGCGCCATGGTGAGCCGAAGCTTGGCCATCTAGAGACTCCTCTGCCGCAGGCTCGTCCTTTTGCCGCAGGCGGCGGTCCAATGAGCCACCAGACCGTCGAAACGCTCGGTCATCTCGGCAACGGCCTCGCGATCGCCGATCTCCTCGCGGAGCCAGCGCTCCGCCGCTTCGGCGAAGATGGTGCGCCCGATGGCAAAGCCGCGCACCCAGGAACTGGCTTGGCAGGCCGCGAAGTCCTCCGCCAGCTGCGCCGCCGGCGCCTCCAGTCCGAGCAGCACCACGCCTCGGCAGTAGGGGTCCTGCTTGTCGATCACCCGGTCTACGGCCTGCCAGGCGGCGGCATCCGGCTGTGGCTCCAGCTTCCACCAGTCCGGCTTGATGCCGAGACGGTAAAGCGTGGCGAGCACCTCCGCCACCGTCGTGGTGCCGAGGCTGCCGTGCTTGCCAGCGATGATCTCCACCATCAGTTCCCGGCCCAGCCGCCGGCAGGCCTGATAGAGTGTGAGAAGCTGGGCTTCCTGCTGGCGCTTCAGCGCCGCGTCATCGTCTGGATGGTAGAACACCAGGCACTTCACGGTATGAGCGAGCGGCCATTCGATGAGCGTCGAGCCGAGGTCGCCGCCTTCGAAGGCCAGCGGGCGGGAGGTCGGGACCTCGACCGGACGGCCGATCCAGAAGCCGTGATCCAGCGCCGCGTAGAGCGCCTGGCGCCCGTAGGTGCCGTCGAGCAGCATGCCGAAGCCGGGACGGCCGCCGGCGACCCTGCCGGCCGCCGCGACCGCGAGGCTCTTGAACGCGCCAATACGCTCGAAGGAAGCGCCAGAGCGCGCGGCCAGCTGTTCGAACTGGATGCGATGGTCGATGGCAAAAGCGAAGAGCCGCGGCCAGTCGCCGCGCCGTGTCGTCGCCCAGTGCAGATGGTTGAGCTGCACATCGTGGCGCAGGGCGCGATGTTTGCTGCCCGCCGTGAGGAAATGCTGCAGTTCGGTCCAGGTCGGGCTTTCCGGCGAGCACAGCAGGCGCGAGACCGCGAAAGCACCGCAGGCATTCGCCCAGGTACAGCAGGTCTCCAGCGGCTCGCCCTTCAGCCAGCCGCGCAAAAAGCCGGCCATGAAGGCGTCGCCCGCGCCGAGGACGTTGTAGACCTCCACCGGGAAGCCAGGTCCCTGGATACCCTGCTCCAGGTCGTCGGGAATCTCGCCGGCGAAGACCAAACAGCCCATAGGACCGCGCTTCAGCACCAGGACGGCTTCGCTCAGCGCGCGCAGGCCGCGCAGGGCTGCTGCCGTGTCGCGACTGCCGCCGGCAATGTGGACCTCCTCCTCGGTGCCGACGATGAGGTCGCAGTCGGCGACCACCGACTGCAGCACCGCTGTGACCTCCCGCGATTCCCGGTAGCGCTGGGCGCCGCTGTCGTGACCGCCCAGCCCCCAGAGGTTCGGACGATAGTCGATGTCGAAGACCACCTTGCGGCCCGCCGCCTTGGCCGCGGCCACCGCCTTCTGGGTCGCCTGGCGCACGCCCTCGCGGGTGAGGTGAGTCCCACAAATCTGCAGGGCTGCGGCAGCCGCGACGTAGTTCTCGTCGATGTCCGCCGCGCAGAGCGCCATGTCGGCGCAGTTATCCCGATAGAACAGCAGGGGAAAGTCGCTATCGCTCTGCACGCCGAGGATGGCCAGGGCCGTCAGGCGCTCAGGGTCGATGACCACGCCCCGCGTTTCGACGCCTTCGCGCGCCAGTTGCTCCAGGATGAAGTTGCCGAACTGCTCTCTACCGACTCGGGTGATGAGCCCGCTCTTCAGCCCCAGGCGCGCCGCCCCGATAGCAATGTTCGTCGGCGAGCCCCCGACCGACTTGGCAAAGCTCGCCATGTCCTCCAGGCGGCCACCAATCTGCTGGCCGTAGAGGTCGACCGAGGCCCGGCCGAGGGTGATGACGTCGAGCAAGGGTAAGCCTGTCATGGTGGGGCGGAGCTTTGCTATGCCGCTGTTGGCCGAGGATACACTTCGGCTTAACGAAACAAAAATTCCATGTTGATGTCAAACAGGAACATTCATTCCTTCAGCGGGTCGGCCGGATAGGACCCTGGCTACGGGTGCCGGCGCGGCGCAGTTCCGCCACCGACACCGCGATGGCAATGGCCACCGTCATGGTTGCACTGAGGGATCGGAAGGCGCCGTAGTCGGATTCGACCACCTCGATCCAGGCACGGGCACTGCGGGTGAGCGGACTGAAGGGCGAATCGGTGATGGCGACGACCGGTACGCCGCGCTCGGCGACCTCGGCGGCCACTTCGATGGTTTCAGGCGTGTAAGGGGTGAAGCTGACCGCCAACAGCGCGTCTTCGCCCTCCAGGAAGCGGGCTTCCTCGGCCAGCAACCCGCCACGATTGTCCAGCAATTGGGTCTCGATTCCCAGTTTGGCGCAGGCGTAGGCGAGATAGGATGCGACCGGAAAGACCCGGCGCTGGCCGAGCAGGCCGATCCGGCGCGCGCCCGCGAGAATTCCGGCAACCTTCTCCAACTCCTCGCCATTCGCGTCCTCGCGCAGGCGGGCGAGCGATGCCACGGCCGCCTCAGCGAAGCCGTCGAGCAGCGCCAGGGAGCCGCCGGACTGGGCGCGCGCCTCCAGGCGCTTCAGGCGCTCGCCATAGTCCGGCCAGCGCTCGCGCAAGCGGGCGCGAAAGATCTCCTGCAGGTCGGAAAACCCGGAAAAGCCCAGCGTTTGGGCGAAACGCACCAGGGTCGAAGGCTGCACACCGGCCATGCCGGCCAGTTCGGCCACCGTGCCGAAGGCAACCTTGTCGGGCTGCTCCAACGCGAACTCCGCCACCTGGGCAAGGCGACGCGGCAGTTCCTCCCGGCGCAATACGATCAAGCTCCTCAGCGATTCGAAGTCCTGAGGCACCTTCACCGCCTCGGCCGTTTTGCCTGCCACCAACTCTCCTCCACACAGCTACGTGCTTATGCACCATAGGAAAGTGCATTTGGAACAAAATTTCCATCGCGAAGAATAAATGGGAGCGCCAGAAGGGATGCGACACGGCGAGAATTGACCCGATCCCCCCTCGGTCCCCCACCGGCAATGAGGGGCCTGGCTCTTCCTGCGTCACTCTGAGTCACTAAGGCCGCACGCCCGGAGTCTCGATGGGCAGGCCGGCGGCCCGCTGCATCAGGAAGAGCTCGAGTTCGACAAACTCCGGCGCACCATAGGGAAAGGGTTCTGCCCGGACGCCGATCATACAGTTGCGCAGGCGGCGCTGAAGCGATCCGAGCGTCTGCCATTCCAGACGATAGACGGGATAGCCCGTCGGGTGCGCCTGCGGAATGACGCTGCCGCTGAGGCGCTGCCCCCAGCGGTCGTCGTGGCAGTCGGCACAGGCGATATCGAGCTGACCAAGGCGCTGATGGTACAGACTGCGTCCTCCCTCGATGAAGGGAATCAGGCGCTCGTCCGCAGCGGGTGCGACCGGCATGCCGCGCGACTGGTGGGCGACGAAGGCCGAGAGGGAGAGCAGCTCCTGGGTCTCGAGGGAAGAAGGCGGCACGCCCTGCCGTTCGGCACGGCAGGCATTGATGCGTCCCTGCAGGTCGAGGGGAAGGCCGGACGCGGCATCGAACGCAGGATAGCGGGCCGCGACCCCGCGCATACTCTCGGACGCATCGCCATGACAGTCCGCGCAGGCAGCGCCGGAAGGGCCGGCTCCCTCCCGCCACAGCCGCTCGCCGTCGAGCACCCAGAGCATCCCCGGATTGCTGGTGTCGTCTTCCTGCAGGCTTCGGGTTTCCGGTGAGACGAAGTCGAGCCCGGAGCGCTTGCCGGCCGCCGGGATCTCCTCGGCACCCGCCAGCCCGATCACACAGAGTTGCAGGCAGCAGATCGCCAGACACCGCTGCAGCGTCATGTTACCGTGATCTCGACGCTGGCCGTTTCGGTGTTCCCGCTGTCGTCGGTCCAGGCAAAGGTGAGTCGGCCCGTCTGCACGGCGACCGTGGTGAAGGCGATGAGCGGATTGGCGGCGACTGCCGGGAACAGCTCAGCCGAGAACACCTCTTCGCCATCATAGGTACAGACGAAGCGGTTGACGATGTTGCGCGGGACCGGCCGCCCACTCGAGTCACGCCGATATCCTGTTTCCATGGCATGCGCGATCATCGTCTTGATCTCTATGACCTCGCCGCGGCGGGCCGTCTTTGGCGCACTGATCATGGTCCGCATCACAGCAGGTCCTCGATGCAGGCCGCCAGCGTGACGACCACTTTGGCCTCGCTCGACCAGAAGCTTCCGTCGCTCATCTCCGCAGCTGCGACGACGGTCTGCGAGGTCGCGAGCCGAAGGCGCGTCGACACCTTGGCCTGGCCGGCCCGCGGCCCGAGGTGGAAGATCGCCATGTCGGCCTGCGGGTTCTTTTCGTTGAAAAGAGCGATGCGCCTGACGTAGTCGGCGGCGGTCATCGGGCTCTCCACGGTCAGGGTTACACCGACAGCATTGCCATTCTCGACCAGCGGGGGAATCTCGAAGCGGATCCGGCCGGATTGCACCTCGGCATCTCCGGCGAAGGACCGGACAGCCGCCATCAGAGAGGGACGGGCAAGCACCGGCCGGACCATGATCAAGGTCGTGAAGCCTGCCACACCAGCCAGCAGGCCTCGACGGTCCAGTCGCCCGGCCTGAGATATTCCAAGAGGTTCGGTTCCGTCAGCGCGCATACGTCAATCCTTCAGCGTGACCAGAAAGGCAACCACATCTTCGATCTCCTCGGCCGTGAGCACCGGCCTGCCGCGCCAGGTCACGGCGACCCGGCTGAGACCGTCGATACGATAGTAAGAGGGCATGATGTTCGCGGGGTCGAGCCGCTTCATATCCACCACGCGCAATCGCAGCTGACCCTCCGACAGCCGGCCACCCACGCCGCGGAGATCGGGAGCCAGCGTCCCCTGGGCGTGGGGTTCCGGGAAGGGACCCGTATGGCAGAGCAGGCAGAGGCTGCGCCGATGGTCGGCAACCAGGGCTTCGCCCCGAAGGGGATTGCCGGGCCGGTTCGTCAACGGAAGGTCGATGGCGTCTCCTTGCACCACGAAGGGCCGCAACGAGTCCTGGGCGAAGGCTGCGGGCGTCGCCGTCAGCATCAGGATCGCCAGAATGAAGGCGCTACGGCTCATCGGAATACCGTGTTGGTGATGTTCCGGAGCGCGGCGACCAAGTGGAGACCGCCCCGCCATGCCGATCGCCATGACGGCAGGCGACAGGACGAGGCGGCCCCAGGCATGTCAGACGTCTCTCAAATCGTGATTCATCAGTGGCAGTCGCCGGATGCGCTTGCCGGTGGCAGCGAATAGCGCGTTGAGAACCGCAGGCGCCGCCACGGCGATGGTCGGCTCTCCGACTCCGCCCCAGAACCCGCCTGACGGCATGATGATGGTCTCTACCGCCGGCATCTCCACCATTCGCAGCACATTGTAGGTATCGAAATTTTCCTGCTCCATACGGCCGCCGTTGACGGTGCATTCACCGTAGAGGCAGGCCGAGAGGCCATAGACGAAAGAGCCCTCCACCTGTCTTTCGACCTGGGCCGGATTGACGACATGGCCGGGATCCGTCGCGGCAACGATGCGGTGAACTTTCAGCTGACCGTCGTTGACAGACACCTCTGCCGCCGCAGCAACGTAGCTGCCGAAGCCCATAATCTGGGCGAGGCCACGATGAATGCCCGCCGGCGGCGCGCTGTCCCAGCCGATGCGTTCCGCGACGGCGTCAAGCACCGCCAGATGCTTGGGATGGCTCGCCATCAACCTGCGGCGGAAGGCCAACGGTTCCTGTCCTGCGGCATGGGCGAGTTCGTCCATGAAGCATTCGACGTAGATTGCGTTCTGGTTGAGATTGACCCCTCGCCAGAATCCAGGCGGCACCGGTGGGTTGCGCATGGCGTAGTCGATGAGCAGATTCTCGATCGAATAGCCGAAGGCATACTCGTCTCCGCCATCATGCAGACCCTGAAAGACGACGGGGTCCCCGCCGCCCTGCATGCCCTCCGGACGCACCGCAGCCAAGATCGACTGACCCGAGATGCGCATGTGCAGCGCAGTCAGATTACCGTCCGCGTCGAGCGCTCCGGTCAACTTGCATTGGGTCGTGGGATGGTATGCGCCGTGCAGCATATCCTCCTCGCGCGACCAGATCAGCTTCACGGGTGTACCTGGCAACTCCTTAGCGATGGTCACCGCCTGGCGTACGTAGTCCTGGAAATTGCCGCGACGGCCGAAACCACCACCCAGATGCAGCTTGTACATTTCGCACTGTTGAATGGGCAGCCCGGATGCCTCGGCCACGGCGGCAAGGCTGGCCTCACCGTTCTGGGTTGGCGCCCACACCTCGCACCTGTCGGAGGTATAGAGCGCCGTCGCGTTCATCGGCTCCATGGTGGCATGGTTCTGGTAGGGGTAGGCGTAGACGGCGGTGACCGTCCGCTCCGCCGCGGCAAGAACCGCGCGTGCATCGCCCGCTTCATTGCCGATGAAAGCCTCCTCGGCGTCCAGACCTTCCGCCAGCATTTCGGCGATCGATTCGCTGGTGACGCCCCGGTTCGGCCCCTCGTCCCACTCGATGGGCAGGGAGTCGAGCGCCATCTTGGCCTGCCACCAGGTATCGGCGACCACCGCGACGGCCGTATCGCCGACCTGCACGACCTTCCGCACGCCCGGCATGTCGGCGACCGCGGCGGCATCAAAGCCGGCGACCGTGCCGCCGAAGACCGGGCAGGCCCGAATTGCCGCGTTCAGCATGTTGGGCTGCACGACATCGACACCGTAGATCTGCTTGCCGGTCAGCTTCTCCGCAGTATCGAGCCGGGGCAGCGGCTGGCCCGCGATGGTCCAGTCGCTCGGATCTTTCAGCGTGACCTCGGCGGGCGGCGTCATCCTGGCCGCTGCGCTCGCCACCTTGCCGAAGGTGGTGGTGCGGCCGCTGGGTCGGTGGGTGATGACGCCCTTGGCCACCACGCAGTCGCTCACAGGCGCCTGCCATTCGGCGGCGGCGGCGGCGACCAGCATCTCGCGCGCAATGGCCCCGCCCCGGCGCACATAGTCCTGGGACTGGCGGATGCCGCGGCTGCCGCCGGTGGAGAAGCTGCCCCAGACCCGGTCGCGCGCAAGGTTCTCGCCCGGTGTCGGGTACTCCGTGGTGACGTTGGACCAATCGCACTCGAGTTCCTCGGCAACAAGCTGGGCGAGGCCGGTGAGTGTTCCCTGCCCCATCTCCGATCTAGCGATGCGGATGACCACCGTCTCGTCCGGCCTGATCAGAACCCAGGCATTGATCTCGGGCGCCACATCGTCGGCCAGCGCGGCGCCAGGAAAGGGCACACTGAAGCCCAGCGACAGCCCACCGACGGCGGCGGCGGAACCGACGATGAAATCGCGACGCGATACAGTTGCTGCGGTCGTCATGATTTGCTCCCTCACCCTGCTTGAGTCTTGCCGCTGCCGGCGGCCAACTTGATGGCCGCGCGCACGCGGTTGTAGGTCCCGCAGCGGCAAATGTTGGTGATCTCCGCATCGATGTCGGCATCGGTCGGATTGCCGTTCTGCTGCAGCAGCCCGACGGCGGCCATGATCATGCCCGACTGGCAGTAGCCGCACTGGGGCACGTCGAGTTCCAGCCAGGCCTGCTGCACGGGATGGGATCCGTCCGGCGAGAGTCCTTCGATAGTTACGATCTGCTGCTCCGGCTCGATCGCACTGACCGGCAGCACGCAGGATCGCGTGGCGACGCCGTCCAGTTGGACCGTGCAGGAACCGCATTGGGCGATGCCGCAGCCGTACTTGGTTCCGGTCAACCGGAGCTGTTCTCGCAGGACCCAGAGGAGAGGAGTGTCCGGATCGACCTCCACTTCTTGGAGCGTCCCGTTGATCGTCAGGCGAGCCATTTCAAATTCCTTCCATTCTGTTTCTTATGCGGAACGACACTTGCAGGAAGCCATCCGCACATTCGCCAGGCCGTTTCATGCGAGCCTTCGCGGTCGTGCGATACCGGCCGGTGAGCCAAGCAAGCGCTCACGTCAATCAGCCATGAAGCAAAGGAACGATTGTCTGGTTCAGCGCAATCCGCCTCCGTCCATCCGGTCTCGGATATCGCCTTGCTTGCACCCAGAAATAACAGCTCCGCGATGCGGGAGCCGGCATGATCGGAAGCCGGAGTCGGACTGCGCTCCCCTTCCGGTCGCCGCCGATTGCGAAGGCTGGCTCATTCTTGAGCATTGATCGTCTCCTGCGAAATGCAGGGCTGCAGCCTAGGCGCCTTCTGTCGTCTAAGTTTGTCCCGATGCCTAGCGTATGTCGCGAACTTTCACGGATTGCCCGTGCGACACAGTTTGATACAAGCAACCTGTCAGGACCCTGCGCCTGATGCCCGCTCACTGATCGGAGGAGGGGGCCCGGAGATGTTCTGATCGCAGGTTGAGCGCGTGATCTTGCGGCAATCGGATCGCCGCGCGCAGCCCGCCGCTGCGCCGATTGCTCAGCACGATATCTCCACCATGGCTGCGAACTAGAGTCCGTGCGATCGACAAACCCAACCCGACGCCCCCCGTCGCCCGGCTACGCGAGCTTTCCAAGCGGGCAAAGGGCGCAAACACGTTCTCAAGCTGATCTTCAGGGATGCCGTGCCCATTGTCGTCGACCACGATCTCAAGGCAATCGTCGGAGTGGACCAAAGCGACCTGCGCCTGCGCGCCATAGCGCACAGCGTTTTCGATGAGGTTACAAAGGGCGCGGCGAAGGGCGGCCGGACGGCAACGGTAGGGGGTCCTGTCACTTTCCACGTAGGTCACATCGCAGCCAAGGTCGGCCATGTCGCTGCAAAGGCTCTCCGCCAAGGCAGCAAGATCGACCACACGGGTCGCTTCGCCAGCGGCATCCTCGCGCGCGAAGGCAAGAGTTGCCTCGGTAATCGTCTGCATCTCGGCAAGCGTGATCAGAATCCTTTCCCGGGTCTCCTTGTCGGAGACAAACTCGGCCCGCAGCCGCAGCGTGGTGATCGGCGTCCGGAGGTCGTGCCCGATGGCAGCCAGCATCCTGGTGCGATCTGCAACGAAACGCCGCAGTCGCTCCTGCATCCGGTTGAATGCCTCCGCCGTCCGACGGATGTCATGCGGTCCTTCCTCTGGCAGCCGGACCGTCTCCTCGCCACGGCCGAAGGCCTCCGCCGCATGGGCCAGACGCTGCAGGGGGCGCGCAATCCGGCGCGCCACGAGGACCGCAATGAAGGACAGCAGGATAGCTGTAATTGCGAGCGAGACTGCCGGCCGAGACATCCATATCGGCCCGGTGGACGGCTTGGCAAAG
Organism: uncultured Pelagibius sp.; assembly: GCA_964472095.1. Classification (GTDB taxonomy): domain Bacteria; phylum Pseudomonadota; class Alphaproteobacteria; order Kiloniellales; family Kiloniellaceae; genus Pelagibius. The sequence continues at coordinate 153,895 of CAYYIV010000004.1, read as the reverse complement.
GCCGCATTGAGCCAAGCTCCACTCCTGAGCTGAACCGTAAGGCCGGCTCCATAGGCTTCGTCGAGCCGCACGAAGCGTGCCGGCCGCGACAGAGACCAAGATTCGGCAGTGAGCGCATTCCAGGCGATCACCTCGGATGCCATCGCTTGCGTGCCGACAACCGTGCTACCAGGGGCCTGCGCTTCCCTATCTCGCACCGAGTCAGGCGCCTGGCTGGCGCCGGTATTCGCCGGCAGAGGTTGCGCGAGCTGATTCCAAGCTTCGCTGCGCCAAACGACGACATCGTTTGGGCTTTCGGTCGTAACCCAGAATCTCGTGTAGTTCGTGCCAGCCGCCTGCAGGATATCCGCGTGGTAGACGCTGGGAGTGGTTTCAAGCAGCCGGGCGACCGACGCGCTGCGCACCAAGAATTCTTCCTTCGACGCCTGACGAAGCGCATGCCCCCGCTCGTCCCAATAGATCAGGAAGCTGATCCCCTGCGACAGTACCAGGGCGAGCAGCATGAAGCCGATCAACTGCCCGGCAAGGCTCTTCGTCCAAGAGCAATCTGACCAGAAGTACCTCATGCTGGATTCACGTCCGCTGCAAAGCTGTATCCACCGCCCCAGTGAGTCTTGATCAGGATCGGGTTTCGAGGATCGGTTTCGATCTTCCGGCGCAGACGGCTTACCTGATTGTCGATGCTGCGGTCATAGACGTCCGCCGCTCGTCCCACGGTAAGATCGAGCAGCTGGTCCCGGGTCAGGACTAGCCCGGGATGATCGAGCAACACGGAGAGTAGGCGGAACTCTGCAGTGCTCAGGGGAACCGCGACGCCGTCTTCACTGACCAGCTCGCGCCTGCCGACCTCAAGGGTCCAGCGATCAAAGCGAACGACCTTGCTTCGCGGCAGCGCCTGGCGCGGTGGCAGGCTCTGGGCGCGACGCAATACCGCCTTGATGCGGGCGAGCAGTTCGCGCGGGTTGAACGGCTTGGTCACGTAATCATCGGCCCCCATCTCAAGGCCGACGATACGGTCGGTGTCTTCTGCCACGGCAGTCAGAAGAATGATGGGCAGGTCGCTCGTGGCTCGCAGGTGCCGGCAGACCGAGAGGCCGTCCTCGCCGGGCATCATGATATCGAGAACGATGAGGTCGGGAGCACTACGCTGGAGCAGCCGCCGCAGGGTAGCCGCACTGTCGGCGGCACTTACGCGATATCCGTGCTCGCCCAGATACCTGGCGACCAGCTCACGGATATCCTTGTGATCGTCGACAATTGCAATATGCGGTGTGGTTTCCATCGGCAGCCCTCATCGCGTATCGATATCACAAGTCTTCCAGGCCTGCCCCGAAATTTTGTATCAATCTGTGTCAAGCGGCCCGACCGCGACACTTCGCGGCTGTTGCCGTTCGCCGCCGACAAACTTCTGCCACAGCCAACTGCCAGCCTTTCCCCAGCCGTCCTCCGACGGCAACCGAAAGGACTGACCATGTTCACTGATGGTTGCGGCCTCTATGCTCGGACACTGTGCGGCGGCACATGCCGACGTGCTCTCGTCGCCCGCCTGAAGCGGATGCTGCTTGGCCCCTATCCCGCGCCACGCGGGCTGGAACGCATAGCACGTCTGGGCACTCCGATCCTGCGCTTCCTCCACGCCAGCGTCCTGATTCGGACCATGGGCCGAGCCGGGCCGCCCGCCAGGGATGGCACCAGCGGGGCCGCGGCGTCGCAGCGCAAGACGCCGCGTTCCTCATCAAAAAAATCCTCGAGGTAACCTCGCGTCGTAGAAGGAGGGACGATCCCGATGCAGTTAGATCGCTATCGCTGGCAAGACCGTGTACTGGATCCCTATCGGTGGAGCATAGACGTTGCCGTGATGACCGTTTTCGCGGTCGCGCTCTCTATCAGCGCCATCATGCACCTGACCGGCGATGCGCGCGCTCCGGAACTCCCCACGGCCTTCGCCGCCCAGACTAAGGCAAAGTCAGTACAGCACGCCGATCGCGCGACGCGATTCCATTCCGCCCTGATCTGCTCCAGGACAGGCAATTCAGAGAACTCCTGAAGATGTCGAGGTGCCTTTGCGGAGCGGCCCAAAGATCCACGTCGCCCTGGAAGCGCAAAGTCGGGCGGATCTCGCTCACTCAGTCGCGCAGCACGGAGAGACGCGAGGCATCCCAGGAGACCCAGAGGTTCTCCTCTGCGATACGGCCGGCGTCGGTGGCATCCATATAGGCCTTCAGCACGGCGTCGTCGCGCTCTCCCACACGAATATCGAGGGCCATGCGGCTGCCCTTGAAGATGCGCTGCACGACCCGGCCCGGAATGGCATTGCCACCGGCCGGCTTCTGCGGGTGGCAGAGTACGCTTTCCAGACGAAGCGCGGCGGTCACCGGCTGGCCGGCCGCTGGCGTCGTACCCGCTGGCGCCTCGCCGCGCACCTGCAGCCCGTTCCAGTCGATGACGATGCTGCCGTTGTCGCTGCCCTCGACCTTTCCCTCGATGAGGTTGGTCTCGCCGATGAACTCGGCGACAAAGCGGCTGCGCGGGCGGAAGTAGAGGTCTTCCGGCGTGCCGTCCTGCTCCACCCGGCCGGCATTCATCACCACGATGCGGTCGGACATGGTGAGCGCCTCTTCTTGGTCGTGGGTGACGAAGAAGAAGGTCTTCCCGGTACGCTTCTGGATGTCCTTCAGTTCGACCTGGACCTGGCCGCGCAGCTTGGCGTCGAGCGCACCGAGCGGTTCGTCGAGCAGCAGCAGCTTGGGGTCCGGCGCCAGCGCGCGAGCCAGCGCGACGCGCTGGCGCTGGCCGCCGGAGAGCTGGTCGGGAGTGCGCTGGCGCAGTTCGGTCAGGTGAAGGAAGTCCAGCAGCTCGCTCATGCGCGTCTCGATCTGGGACTTCGTGCGGCCCTTCAGCTCGAGGCCGAAGGCGATGTTCTGGCCCACGGTCATGTGCGGGAAGAGCGCGTAGTCCTGAAACACCATGTTCACGTCGCGCCGGTTGGGCGGCAGCTTCGTCACGTCCTGGCCATCGACGACGACTCGCCCGCTATCCGGTTTTTCAAATCCGCCGAGGATGCGCAGCGTGGTCGACTTACCGCAGCCGGAGGGGCCGAGGAAGGTGATGAACTCGCCGGCCATGATCTCCATGTCCAGGCAGTCGATGGCCGTCACGTCGCCAAAGCGCTTGGTGATGCGGTCGAGATGAACGACGGTTTCGCGATTTTGCTCCATGTCAGGCTCCCTTGTTGAGCCGCCGCATCGAGCGCTCGGCCCAGAGGCCGAGGACCGCCGTCAGCAGGAGCACGACTGTCGAAATGGCGTTGATCTCTGGCGACATGCCCGAGCGTAGCATGGCGAAGATGAGTACTGGCAGGGTCGGCTCGTAGCTGCCGAGGAAGAAGGCGCGCACGAAGTCGTCGAAGCTGAGCAGCATGCAAAAGATTCCCGCCCCGATCAGCGCCGGCAGCAGGTAGGGCAGCGTGACACGGAAAAAGGCGACGATGGCGTCGGCGCCGAGGTCGCGCGCCGCCTCGATGTGGCTGCGCGGCAGCGTCGAGAGTCGCGCCATCACTACCAGCGCGACGAAGGGCACGTTGTGCACGGTGTGGCCGAGAATGATGGCCAGCATGCCCGGCTCGATGTCGATGCCGCGGGCGAAGATCCTGAGCGCAATGGCCGAAATGATGCCGGGAATCACCGCCGGCAGGCAGGTTATCGCGAAGACGATCAGCTTGCCGCGGAACTTGTAGGGGCCGAGAAAGCAGGCGACCCAGGTGCCGATGGCGAGCGACAAGAAGGTGCTGGCGATCGCGATCGCCATGGAATAGGCGAATACGCCCATCACCAAGGTATCCTGGAAGACACCCGCGTACCAATCCAGAGTCCAGGCACGGATTGGGAAACCAATGAACTTCGAATCCTTGAAGCCCATCATCACCATCAGCACCAGCGGCACGAAGAGGTAGGCGACGAAAGCCCAATAGATGACCGACATCAGGATGCGGGTATGCCGGGTCATTTCATCAGCCCCTTTCCGCTACGACCCATGATCTTCAGGAAGAGACCTGTGATGGCCAGCGTCGCAATCAGCATGATAGAGGAGAAGGCTGCGCCGACCGGCCACTGATCGCCGGCGACATGGAAGAAGCCGGCGATGGTCTCGGCGAAGACCGTGGTGCTCGGCCCACCCAGCAGCACCGGCGTCGCGTAGTAGCCGGTGGAAATCAGGAAGACAAGAGTGCACCCCGAGGCAATTCCCTCCCGCGACAACGGCAGGGTCACGCGCCAGAAGCGATACCACGAGCCGGCGCCGAGATCGGCCGCGGCCTCCAGATAGGTGGTCGGAATCTTCTCCAGCGCCGAGTAGAGCGGCAGCAGCATGTAGAGCGAGGTCAGGTAGATGATGCCGACCCCGAGAGAGAAGCTAGTGTACATGAAGGGAATCGGTCGGTCGATGAGTCCGAGGAACATCAGCACCAGGTTCAGAGCGCCGTTGTTGCCGAGCAGGATCATGATGGCGTAGGTACGCACAATCTCGCCGACCCAGAAGGGAATCAGCAGCAGCAGCAGGAACAGCAGCTGGTTCTTGCGCTTCACGTGCTTGGCGAGGAAGTAAGCGACCGGATAGGTGATCACCAGGGTGGAGAGCGTCAGCACGAAGGCGAAGGCCAGCGTGCGCAGGAACGGCATGACGAAGATCGCTTCATCGAAGAAGCGGCTCCAGTTGGCCAGCGTCAGCTCCGGCTCATAGCCCACGGTCGGCGGATAGGAGTCGAGGAAGCTGATCCAGAACATCTGGATGATCGGCCCGAGATGAGCGAAGAACACCCAGAATAGCGGGAAGCTGGCGAGCAGCCAGAATTGGCGCCGCTCGCTCTTGAACAGCACGGCGCTGGCGGCCCGGTAGAGCTCGTTGTTGAGCAGGCTGCCCCAAAAGCTGCGCCGCCCTTCCCCCGCGCCGGTGCGGGCCGACGCCTTGGACGCCTTGACATACTTGGTCTCTGTATGCGCCATTCCCTGAGCTCTTTCCGTCACGCTAGATACGGAGCGCATATTTGGGGCGGCCGCCCGGCGCCTCTCGGCCCCGGGCGATCCTGCCGGCTTCAGGCGGCCTTGATTTCCTCGACCGCCGGGTCGATGAGGTCGTACTTCATCTTGTTGGCTTCCGCACGGAAGAAGCGCAGACCCTCCAGCTCCTCCTCGGTGAACGAGGCCGCCTTCTTCTCCAGGTCACTCAGGTACTGGTCGGCACCCTTGAAGGTCGAAATGAAGCCAGAGGCTTTGGTCATCTCGGCCCCCACCTCAGGAGAGGCCAAGAGCGCGTCCAGCAGCTTGTAGGCGTTATCCGTGTTCGGCCCATTGTTGGTCACGTTCAGCGTATAGACGAAGCCGTAGGAACCCTCCTTCGGGATCGTCATGGCGACCGGGAAGCCGTCGGTGATCAATTTGGCGATCGGGCCGTTCCAGGCGTGCGCCAGCACGACGTCCTGGTTCACGAACATCTGCTGGACCTCGGCGCCGGAGTCGTAGAACTTGCGCACCTGGCCCTTGTTGGCGATCAGGAAGTCGCGCACCTCTTTGACGATCTCGGCGGCACGCGCCGGGTCGTCCATGTACTCCACCATGTTGCCGTCATAGCCCTTGGCGAGGATCATCACCGACATCATGTCCTGGATGATGTAGGCGGTCTGGCCCTTGTACTTGGGATCGAACATGACGTCCCAGGACTTCACCTCGTCGGCGGAGACCATCTCGGTATTGTAGGCAAGGATCTCGGCGCCGGAGAGGACCGGTGCGCCCCACTTGTTGCCCTGGATGGTGGCCCAGTCGCTTTCCGAGAAGACTGGGTTGATGGTGCCCCAATTCTTCAGGCGGCCGGTGTCGAGCGGCGCCAGCAGCTCGGAATCGATGAACTGCAGGAATCGGTGGCCCGCCACGGTGACGATGTCCACCGTCGGATTGGGCGCCTCGGCAGCCAGCAGGTTGAACTGCTTGCCCTGGTCGTCGACCAGGCGGATGCGCACCTCGATGCCGGTATCCTTCTCGAACTCCGCCTTGAAGGCGGCGGGAATGAAGTTGGCATAGGTCCACACGTTCACTACGCCGGCGGCGCGGGCCGTCGACCGCAGAATGGCCGGAGCCGCCAGCACCGAAGCGCCGGCCGCCGCTGTCCTCATGAGTCCACGTCGATTGATTCTGAATTTTGTCATCTCACTACCCCTGTTGTTTGCCTCACCGTCCAATACCCACGCGGGGCGAACTACCCCGCACTCCCCGGCAGGGCTCTTGCAGGCCCCGCCTTGTCTTCCTGCCCCAACAGCGCATAGCCGTCGCGGGCGAGCCGCTGCAACTCCGCCAGCGCCATGTCGTCGATACCGAGCGCGGCCAGCAACCTGTTCTCGGTAAAGAAGTCGCGTCCATAGAGCGCGGAGAAGACCTCGACTCCGGCGCGATGCAGCACAGCCGGCCGCCCGGACATCTCGCCCAGCTTCACCGTCATCAAGAGCCCGTAGGGCACGTCCTCGGTCACGTAGCGGCTGTCGGCCATCGCCGGCCCGATGCCGCCGCGCCCGGCGCGATGCATCTCCCGGTTCATTGCAGAGACGCTGTCCATCGGCACATGGAAGGAGAGATGGAAATGCTCGAAGATGGTGCGCACGGAAAAGCCGAGCGCCTCGGCGATGGCCAGGCGCTCGAGATCCAGCGCCTCCAGCAGGCGGCCGACGTTGGGCGTCACGTTCAACCCCTGATCCCAGGCTTCGCCACGCTCCATGCGCGTCATATTGCAGAGCGCGATGCCCATGTGGTTCTGCGGATTGAGATTGCTGAGGGCGATGGCCAGCAGCCCTTCGCGCTCCACGAAGCGGTCACCGAAGAGGGTTCGGCAGCAGGCCAGTCCTTCGGCGCTCAACATCGCCGGCAGGGTGCAGATGTCGACCTTGCTGCGCAAAGTGTTCACCTGCGCCTCCACCAGGCTTGGTTGGCGCCCGGAGGTGACCGTCGTACCCCAGGCGACAATCGGCACGGTGACGCCGCGCTCCGCCAGCCGACGCGACAGGTAGAGCGCGCCGAAGGATGCGTGCGACGAGATCAGCACGCACTGCCCTTCGGTGATGTGCGGCGCGAGGGCGTCGAAGACCGTCTTGTGGCCGTAGGCCGGCAGCGCCACCAGGATCACCTCGGCACCACGAGACAGCTCCGCCGCGCTGGCGGCCACGCCGGGATGAAAGCTACCTTCCACGGCACCCGTGGCGATCAGCGGCTCACCGGCGGCCAGGCGGCTGGTACGCTCGCCCGAGGGTGACCACAGCGTCGCCTTGTGGCCGGCTTGCTCCAGGAAGGCAGCGGCGCCGTAGGCGATGGCCCCGGCTCCGGCGATGCCAACCCGCAGCGGCTTGGTCGTCGTCGCCGTCATGCGTTTTCGCTCCTCGCTACCGGATCGCCGAGGGTATGCATCAGCCGGTTGGCCCAGCCGAAGAGCGCCGCCGAAAGAATCAGATCAATGATCTCCTCGTCAGTCAGGCCGGCTTCGCGCAGCGCCTGCATATCGGCCTCTGTCGCCGCACTCGGCGTTTTCGACAGCCGCGAGGCAAAACCGAAGATCGCCGCCGCACGCGTCTCCAGTTCGGCCGCCTCTCCCGCTGCGAAGATGCGCTGCATGACCGCCTCGTCCTTGGTCAGCTGATTATAGCGGCTGGCATGTACGGCAGCGCAATAGATGCAGCGATTGACCACCGAGGCGCCGACGGCACCGAGCTCACGCTCTGCACGGCCAAGCCCGCCGCGGTTGTACATGATCGCATTGAATAGCGGCGTGCGCGCCTTCAGGGTCTCGACGTCATTGGCCAGCACCAACACATAGTCGGACACCTTGGTGTTGGAGGGCGTCACCTTCAGCGCGTCGAGCTGCGCCGGGCTGGCCGCCGCGAGATCGATCGGCTTGACCCGCGGCTGCCAATGCGGAACTTCGGTAGTGAAGGTGTGAAGACTGTCGCTCATGCCGTCGCCTGCATCAGCCTGAGGCCGGCGATGACGCGGATCTGGTAGGCGAGAAAGGCGGTCAGTTCGGCCAGGCGAACGATGTCGGCATCGGCGATGCCGGCGGCTTTGAGCGCACCGATGTCGCCGGCGACAGTGTCCTTGGGCGCCAGCGATACGAGGTCGGCATAGGCAATGAGCGCCGCGCGGCGGGCATCGTGGCCGCCTTTGAAGGCCGGATCGGCCAGCGCCCCGACGGGCCCCTCGGCACCCGCCTTGACCATCAGCGTTTCATAGTAGCCGGCAAGCCCTGCATCGTCGTGCAGCCGCGCCACGCGCACCGCCAGTGCAGCCCGCTCGGCATGGGAGAGGCCGCCCGGATCTTGCGGCAGCAGCGCGGCAGCCGCCGCTTCCCTGGTCATCGCCATGATGTCGGCGCGCCCGAGCAATGCCCGGTATGCCGCGCCGCCCGGCGCTACGCCGGCCAGACGCATGATGACATCGTCTTCGCCGATCACATTCGTGTCCATCGTCAGTCTCCGGTCTCCTGCAGCGGCGCGACCGCGTCGGGCTCCAGCTCGCTGGCGGTCCATTCGTCGCCTTGCAGTTCAGGTTTGTCGTAGTCCAGCATGCTCTGGAAGTGCGCCGTCACGTCCTCCTTGTAGAGCGCCGCAGCCAGCGAGCGGGCCAACCAGGCGGCGCCCTCGCTGATGCCGGGAATGTCACCGCTGACCTTGCCCAGGCTGGCCGAGGCACCGTAGTTGAAGCAGTATATCTTGCCCAGCCAGGGCGCCTTGCCAAGTTCCCGTTCGCGGAAGGTGAAATCCTGGTTGAGGTAGGGGAAGTTGGCGAGGTCGCTGCTCTCCTCGCCAGCCGGCGGGCTGTAGCGGTCACGCCACAGCTCGATCTCGTCGGCGTAACCGTCGAGCTCGCTGCGTGCCAGCGGGTCCACCGTGAAGCCGGTGCCGAGAATCAGAAAGTCGGTCGCCAGGCGGACCCCGCGCGTCGTCTCGATAATGATCTCGTCGCCGGCGAGGCGGGCCGACTTGATACCCTGGTCGAAATGGAAGTAGGCGTTCTCGTGGCGGCTGACCCGAAGCGTCGAGCCGCGCGGCGCCGGCGTCTGGGTGACGAAGGAATACTGCATGAAGCGCCAGCGCCATTCGTCGGGCAGTTCGGCAAAGCCCGCGGTGAATCCGAAGGAGCCGATGCCCATCATCTTGTTGACGGTCGGCATGACCTTACGGCGCACCAGCAGCCGCGCCTCCTTGGCGCCACGCTCGAGCGCCTCGGCGGCATTCTCCACCGCGGAGGCGCCGGCACCGACCACCACCACGCGGCGGCCCTTCAGGCGGTCGAAGTCGATGTCGTCGGAGGAGTGCGCCCAGTGGCTGCGCGGCAGGTCGGCGGCGAAGGCGGGAATGCTGGGATGGCCGGTGCCGTCGCGCCCGGTCGCCATGATGCACTTGCGGGTGAGGATTGAGCCCTCGCGGGCGCTCCTGCCGGCCAATTCCACGCGCAGGTAGTCCCCTTCCGGCAGGATGCGCCTTACCTCCACCTCGTTCTCGACCGGCACACGCAGCACTTTGCGGTACCACTTCAGGTAATCCATCCACATCGGCCGCGGGATCTTGTCGAGCGTCTCCCAGGCTGCCTCGCCGTGGAGCGCCGTGTACCAGGCGCGGAAGGTCAGTGAGCCATAGCCGTAGGCCGGACCGGTGAGCTGCTTGGGCGAGCGCAGGGTCTCCATGCGTGCATAGGTCATCCACGGGCCCTCGAATCCCTCCGGGCAGCGGTCGAGGATGCGCAGGTTGCGGATGCCGGCAGAGGTCAGCGCGAACCAGGCAAGCAGGCCGCACATGCCGCCGCCGATGATGACGACGTCATGCACCGCCTCGTCGCCCTGGTGGCGCGACAGCACCCAGTTCGGCGCGGGCCTGCAGAGATATTCCTGGTCCTGCCGGACCCTCGCCTCGAGCGCCGCCAGGCGTTCCTCCGCCGCATCAAGCTCCTGCAAGTTCGTCTCCTCCGCGCAGCGACCAGCTGAATGCGCGGGCCACTGATTCGAATTCTCCTGGTCCTGTCCCTAGCACGTCCACCTCCTCACATCGACCACTGGGGATGATGGTCGTCGATGACGAAGACGTGGCGGTGGCCACCGCCGGCATGGCGGTGTGGATGGCTGTGCGGCTCCGGACCTTCCCAGCCCTCGTGCTCGTGCCGGTGATGCTCGTCATGCAGATGCGGGTGTTCGTGGTCGAACGGCGCATGCACGTGGAAACGTTCGGCGGGGTCTTCCGCCGGCCAGATCGCCCAGGCGGCGAGCGAGGCCAGCAGCGCGCCGCCTGCCATGGCAGCGAAGGACAGCCCGAGACCGAGATGCAGGCCGAGCCATCCTGACAGCGGGTAGGTCACCAGCCAGCCGGCGTGCGACAACGAGAACTGCGCGGCGAAGAGCGCCGGCCGGTCGGCGGCGTGGGCCGAGCGCCGCAGCAGCAGGCCGCCGGGCGTCAGCACCAGCGACGTCGCCGCGCCGAGCAGGCACCAGAGGACGAGGGTGCCGACAAAACCGGGCTGCGCCAGCAGCACCCAGGGCAGCAGGCCAAGCAGCAAGCCACCGGCCCCCATGACCCGGCGCGGCGGCAGGCGATCGAGCAGGCGCGGCAGCGTGAGAGCGATAAGCATGGAGCCGCCGCCGTAGGCTACCAGCATGGCGGTATAGGTCTGAGCGCCGCCGCCCAGCGCCTCGTGGGCGTAGACGACAGAATTCACCAGCACCCAGGCGCCGCTGCAGGAAACGGCGAAGCCGAGGGCGAAAAGCGCGCGCAGGCGCGGTGTGCGGGCATAGAGGGTGAAGCCCTTGGTCAGGCGGCGCAGGAAAGGCTCCGCCGCGAGCACACGCGGGCGCGGCGCCAACTGCGCTGAGATCACCAGCGCAGCGGAGGCGGCAAAACCGGCGGCGGTGCCGAGGAACAGGTGGTCGCCGCTGATTACGGTCAGCAGCAGGCCGGCGAGCAGCGGGCTCAGCAGCGATTCGAGGTCGTAGGCGAGGCGTGAGAGGGAGAGCGCCCGGGTGTAGTCCTGCTCCTCCGGCAGAACCTCCGGGATCAGGCTCTGAAAGGCAGGCGTGAAGGCCGCCGAGCAGAGTTGGATGACGAAGACCGCGAGGTAGACCTGCCAGACGTGATCGACGAAGGGCAGCAGCAGCACGAAGAGCACCCGCAGCAGATCGAGGCCGACGAGCAGCGGCTTCACCGGCAGGCGCTGCGCCAGGGCGCTGGCCAGAGGCGCGAAGCCGACATAGGCGACCATCTTCAGCGCCAGGATGGTGCCGATCACCACGCCGGCGCTGGCACCCGAGAGATCGTAGGCCAACAACGCCAGCGCGAGTGTCATCAGCCCGGTACCGATAAGGGAGAGAACCTGGGCGGAGAACAGCCGCCGGTAGGTTCGATGCCGCAGGATCGAGATCATCGCCTTCCGCTCTCTGAGGCGACCATTATGTGACTCAAGGCGCCCGCTGAGTCGAATGCTTGGGACAGCGTGATCATCCTTCGAGCCTTTGCAACTCTTCCTTGTGACGGAAGCGCGCAGTGCGCGGATCGAAGACATAGTCGGTCACATGATCGCCGGCCCTGCGCGCGAGTTCGTCGACGGCGGCGATCACCCGGTCGGCGCTATCATCGCTCATCAGATAGCTGAAGTTCAACCGCACCCAGCCCGGCCGGTCGACTTCCCGGCCGGCGCGGATCGCCGCGAAGATCGCCTCCGAGATGTCGCGGTCGATGTCGAGCAGGCGATGCGCATAGGGCCCGGCGCAAGCGCAACCGCCCCGCGCCTGGATACCCCAGAGATCGCTCAGCAGGCGGGTGAATAGCTGGTGATGGATGTAGCCGCCGGCACCGTCGCGCACGCGGAAAGAAAAGATCGGCAAGCGCGGCACGTCGAGGCGCCCGAGCAGTTCGATGCGCGGATTGCCGCGCCACGCCGCCAACGCCCGCTCGCGCAGTTCCACGTCGCGGCGCTCGATGAAGCCCTGGCCGAGGGCCTGCTTGATCAGCAGCACCAGGGCGGCGCGGATGTCGCCGACCACGTTCGGCGTCCCGGCCTCCTCGCGAACCGAGAGGCTGCCGGCATAGGCATGGCCCCAGGGCGAGACGAAGGTGACGGAACCACCGCCCGGCGCTGTCGGGCTGCTGATGCGGATGATCGACTCGCGGATCACCAGAATGCCTGTGGCGCCCGGTCCGCCTGGGAATTTGTGCGGCGAAAAGACGATAGCGTCCTTGGCGGCGTCGCTGCCATCGGCCATCGACATCGGCAGGTAGGGCGCACCGCCGGCGTAGTCCCACACCGCCAGGGCGCCGTGGCGCTTCAGCAGGCGGGTGACGGCGTCGATGTCGGCGAGGATACCGGTGACGTTCGAGGCGGCCGAGAAGGCGCCGACACGCAGGACCGCCTCGCCGCTCGCCTGCAGTGCCGCCTCCAGCGCCGCGAGGTCCGGGCCGCCGGTTTCGCTCTCCGGAATGTCGACCAGCTCGGCGCCGCTCTCGCGCCAGGGCAGGATGTTGGAGTGGTGTTCGTAGGGGCCGATAAAGACGACGACCTTCTCGCCGCGCGCGACGGCACCGGGAATGTCGAGTAGGCGAACGATCTTGTTGATGCCGGCGGTAGCGCCGGAGCCGGCGAAGACGACGCTGGTCCCCGCCCCGGCGCCGACGATGGCGGCGATGCTGCGCCTTGCCTCCTCGCGCAGGCGGGTGCAGAAGGCACCGCAATAGGACGCCTCGGTGTGGCTGTTGGCGTAGTAGGGCAGAACCTTGTCGAGGACAAAGTCCTCAACCTGGCGCAGCGCGCGCCCGGAGGCCACGTAGTCGGCATAGAGCAGTGGCCGGGTGCCGAATGGCCCCTCGAGGGGCGCGCCCTCGCCGATCAGGCCAGCCCGCAGAAAGGCCGGCAGATCCCGGCCTTTCAGGCTCTCGATGAAAGACTCCAACATGCCGCGGCCCGCCCCCAGCCCCGTCCCCAGTGTTCTTGCCGCCAGCCGGCGGCCATCCTCCCGCCGGAGGAAACGAAAAGATTGCACGATGTATCGCGATCATTTTCACAAAACTCCTTGATGATTTGCGATTTTTTCGATCATATGATCGAATGAAGGGCCGAAAAGTCGATCATATAGACGCAAGAATATTGCTCGAGCTTCAGCGCGACGCCGGGCTCTCCCAGCGCGACCTCGCAGAGCGGGTCGGCCTTTCGCAGAACGCCTGCTGGCGGCGCCTCCGGACCCTGGATGAGGAAGGCATCATCCAGGGCCGCACCCTGCGACTGAACCGCGACAAGCTCGGCCTCGGCCTCGTGGTCTTCGTGATGATCAAGACGCGCCACCATTCGGCGAGCTGGCTGCAGACCTTCCGCACCCATGTGTCGAGCATCCCGGACATCGTCGACTTCTTCCGCATCGGCGGCGACTACGATTATCTGCTGAAGATCGTGACTTCGGACATGGCTAGCTATGACGCCGTCTACCAGCGCCTGATCCAGAAAGTCGAGCTCGAGTCGGTGACCTCCTACTTCGCCATGGAGGCGATCGAGGAACAGCGACCGCTGCCGCTCTAACCAGAACAGCCGCAGAGCCATCCGGGGAGCGAAAGGCTCTCAATGCCGCCCCCTTCCGGGGACGGTCGCGAAATGTACTGCAAGGTCAGCCAGCGGGCGCGCCTTAGAAGTCTCGAACCCCCACGCTTCTTATCGAAAATGACGGGGAAAACCGCAGTTCTCTGCGGCCCTTCGCCACGACTGTGGACCAGTCGAGCCACAGCTCCGCAACGCCAGCGCGATCAACTATAGCGCGTATAGCAGGACAACACATCTCGACTATCTTACTACTGGGCGCTAGGCTCAGCTTTTCGGGAGGGAGCGGTGCCGATACCCACTCAAGTTCCCGGCCCCAATAAGGCGCCGGTCGGGTTGGAGGGACTCGGCGCCGCCCGTTGGGGGCGGCCGTTAACTTAAACGTTAGCGGTACCGGCTAGAACTAACTCATGAGCAAGGCAATTCCTGCTGTCGGCGGCGGCATCATGATCATCGCCGGAACCAGGCCCGAGTTGATTAAGGTCGCGCCGGTGGTGCGCCAACTTGCCGAGCAGCAAGAGCATTGCGTGACCTTCGTCTCGACCGGACAGCAGGCCGACCTGCTGCCCGCCTTCCTCGAACTGCTGGACACCAAGGTTGACTACCAACTGGCCGTCATGTCCGCCGGGCAGCCGCTGAACGCCCTGCTGGCTCGGACCGTCGCTGCCCTCGACCCGGTGATCGAGAAGGTCAGGCCAGCGCTTGTCGTAGTGCAGGGCGATACCACCAGCGCCCTCGCCGGGGCCCTCGCCGCCCATATGCGCAGGGTGCCGGTGGCCCATATCGAGGCCGGCCTGCGCACCGGCAATTCCGCCAACCCCTTCCCGGAGGAAACCAACAGGCGACTGATCTCCCATTTGACCGCGCTGCATTGCGCGCCGACCGCAGGCAACCGCGACGCACTGCTCAGCGAAGGGATCGCGCCGGCCGACATTGTGGTAACCGGAAATCCGGTGGTCGCCTCCCTGCAGCACGCCCTGAAGCAACTTTGTGCCTGTCGGCGGGTCGATGAGCTTCTGGCATCCCTCCACGGACTCAAGCCGATCATCCTGACGACACACCGGCGCGAGAGCTTCGGCTTACCCCTGGAGTGCAATTTGCGCAGCCTCAAGGCCTTCATCGCGGCGCAGCCGGACACCGCCCTCGTGGCGCCGGTCCACCTCAATCCCCGGGCCAAGGAAAGCGTCGAGCGCATTCTCTCCAACACCGAGCGGATCACCCTAATCGAGCCGCTCGACTATCCCTGCTTCCTGCGCCTTCTCCAGGCTGCCTGGCTGATCGTTTCGGATTCCGGCGGCGTGCAGGAGGAGGTCGCCAGTCTTGGCAAGCCGCTGCTGATCCTGCGCAGCATAACTGAGCGCCCGGAAGCGGTCGAAGCCGGCATCGCGAAATTGGCGGGCGAGCGGCTCGGCCAGCTCGCAGACCTGCTGGGTGACCGTACCGACCTCAATCGTTGGATCGACTCTGTGAGGCCGGTCACGAATCCCTTCGGCGACGCCGATAGCCCGGCTCGCATCGCCGGTGCCCTGGTGGACTTCCTCTCAGGGCGAGTACAATGGCAGAGTGCAGCGCAGTGAACGCCGACGCCCAGCCCCGTCGCAAGCACCTTTTGACCGTGGTGGTCGAGGATTACTTCCAGGTCGGAGCCTTCAGCCACCTCATCCCAAGCGGGTATTGGAGCCGCTTCGAGACTAACCTGCAGCGCAACACCGAGAGCGCGCTGGCCCTGCTAGCGATGACCGGTAGCCGCGCCACCTTCTTCAGTTGCGGCTGGATCGCCGACAACCACCCGCAGATCCTGCGCCTTATCGTCGAAAGCGGCCACGAAGTCGCCTGCCAGGGATACTTCCACCACCGCATCGGCGAGCTCTCGCCTGCCGACTTCACGAAGGACGCGCGCCGCTCGCGCCTCGCAGTAGAGGATGCCACCGGCCAGATCGTCCGCGGCTTCCGGATCGGCCGCGGCTGGATCGGCCCGCGCGACATTTGGGCCCTGGACGCCCTTGCCGAGGCGGGCTTCGCCTATGATTCGAGCCTGCATGCCCGCAACGCTGCGCGCGGCGCGATCCACCGACATGCGGCACGGGCCGGCATCCTCTACGAGGTATCTCCGACGAGTCTGCCGATCCTCGGACAAGCCTGCCTGCTGAGCGGCGGCAACTATCTGCGGCAGCTACCGGACTGGCTGCTGCGCTCCGGCGTCGAAAAATGGGTCGCGTCCCACGCCGACCCTCTCATGTTCTATTTCCACAGCTGGGAGCTCGAAGCCGAGCAGCCGAAGATCGCCGCCGCAAGCTGGCTGCAGCGGCTGCGGCACTATCGCAACCTGGCAATCATGCCCGACAAGATCCGCTACTTTCTGGAGCGCTACGACTTCATCTCCATTGCCGAGCATCTGGAACTGAAGCCGGAGGCAGCCACGCGGCGGGCGCGCGACGAGACCCCCGCGACAGTCCTGAGCAGGCCCACCGTGGTCAGCAGCGGCATGGCCAAGACCCCCCTGACGCTCGTAATCCCCTGCTACAACGAAGCGGAAACTCTACGCTATCTGGCAAAGACGCTGCAGCGCTTCGCGGAGCAGGCGGGTACCCTCTTCGACCTGCACTACGTCCTGGTCGATGACGGCAGCCGCGACGACACCTGGGCGCTGCTGCAACAGTATTTCGGCGACCAGGATCGCTTCCGGTTGATCCGCCACGGCGCCAACAGGGGAATCGCCGCCGCTCTGATCACGGGTTTCTGCCACGCGCACACCGAATATCTGGCGTCGCTCGATGCCGACTGCACCTTTGCTCCCGAGCAGCTGATCGAGATGATGTCGCTGATGACGGAGGAAGTCGACGTTGTAGCGGCCTCCCCGGCCCACGCGCAGGGCAGCATGCGCACGGTGCCGGCCTGGCGTGCGCTGCTGTCGCGCGGTGCGGCTTTCATGTATCGCTGCGTACTGAGCCACAAGCTGACCAGCTATACCAGCTGCTTCCGGCTCTACCGCCGGCGCGCTCTCCAAGGCATCACGGTGTACGATCCAGGATTCTGCGGCGTGACCGAGATTCTTGGGCGCCTGGACCTGGCAGGATGCCGCATCGTCGAGTACCCTGCTGTGCTCGAGACGCGGCTACTCGGCCGCTCAAAAATCAAGATCCTCCGCACTGTCGCGGGCCACCTGAGGTTGGCCTTGCAGCTTGCGACCTGGCGATGGCTCGGCCGACCAATGCCGGAACCAGCCGCGACCGACATGCAAGTCTCCTATGCTGACAACGATCGAAAGTAAGGCACCGCCGCACTGGGCGATCATCGGCGGCGGCATGCTTGGGCTCACGCTGGCGCATCGACTGAGTCAGGCAGGACAGCGGGTGACCGTCCTGGAAGCTGCCCCTTCGCTGGGTGGCCTGGTTTCGGCCTGGCAGGTCGGGGAGGTGGTCTGGGACCGCTACTATCACGTGATCATGCAGACAGATGCCCGGTTGCGCGGCCTGCTGCAGGAACTCGGCCTCGAAAGCGAAATCCGCTGGGGCGTCACCCGGACCAACTTCTACACCGGCAGTGCGATGCACCCACTGAACAATGCCATCGACTATCTGCGCCTGCCGGTGCTCGGGCCTATCGACAAGGCAAGGCTGGCAGCAACGATCCTCTACGCTTCGCGCATTGAGGATGGCCGGCGCTTGGAGAAAGTGAGCGCCGAGGTCTGGCTGACACGCCTCTCGGGGCGGACGACCTACCAGAACCTCTGGCGCCCCTTGCTACGTTCGAAGCTGGGAAGCAACCACACCAAGGCTTCGGCTGCCTACATCTGGTCCGTCATCCGGCGCTTCTACGGCGCCCGGCAAGGCGGGCTTCAGACTGAGATGTTCGGCTACGTACCGGACGGCTACCGCCGTGTTCTCGCGGCCCTGGCGGAGCGGCTTCGTGCCGCCGGCGTGACGATGGAAGCTGGCATGCCGGTGACCGCAGTGGCCGCCGCGGGAGATGGCTTGGATGTGACTGCTGGGGGAATCACTCGGCGCTTTAACCGCGTGATCAACACTTGCGCCGGCCCGATCGCCACCAGCGTCTGCGAAGGCCTGAGCAGGGTGGAGAGGCGGCAGCACGACGCCATCACCTACCAGGGTATTGTTTGCGCATCCCTGCTGCTCGATCGGCCGCTGGGTGGCGCCTACCTGACCTACATTACAGACGAGACCATTCCCTTTACCACGGTCATCGAGATGTCGTCCCTGATCGATCGCGCCCAGATCGGCGGCAAGCACCTGGTCTATCTGCCGAAGTATCTGCCGCCGGACGACCCCTTGCTGGGCGCCACGGACCAGCAGATCGAGGCCGCTTTCCTGCCCGCCCTGCTGCGCATGTTCCCGGGTCTTTCGCGCGATAACATCACCGCCTTCAAGGTCACCCGGACGCGCCATGTTCTGGCCATCTCGACACTCGGCTACAGCGACAACCTGCCACCGATAGCGACGTCCCTACCGGGCCTGTACATCGTCAATTCAGCTCAGATCGTCAACGGCTCCCTGAGCGTGGATGAGACCGTCAACCTCGCCAACCAAGCGGCCGCCTCCCTAATGGCCATCGAAGCGGCGCCTGCACGAACCCCGGCGCCATGACGGTCATCAACCCATCAGCCCTGCCGCGCGCCTGGGCCACCCTGTCGCTCGACCTCGACAACCTCTGGAGCTACCAGCGCAGCTTCGGTATCGAGGCCTGGCGGCACTATCCGTCGTTCCTGGAGTTGGCCCTGCCGCGGATCCTCGATCTCCTGGACCGGCTGGATCTCCGGCTGACGCTTTTCATCGTCGGGCGGGACGCCGAGCAGACCGCGAACCGGCCGCTGCTGGCCGAGGCCGTTCGACGGGGCCACGAGGCCGCCAACCACTCCTACGATCACGATCCCGCCTTGCACCGCTGGCCGCGCGCGCGCATCCGGGAGGAGATCGCCCGCGCCGATCGCGTCATCGAAGAGGCGACGGGGGAGCGCCCGCGTGGCTTCCGGGGGCCGGCCTACGGTCTCTCCGCGCGGCTGCTCAAGGCCCTCAGGGATCTGGCCTACGACTATGACGCGTCGAGCTACCCTAACAGCCTAGGTCTGCTGGCCCGACTCTACCATCGCCGACAGGCGTCGAGGCTCGGCAGCCAGGCGTGCGTTGCCGATAGCCTCTACGGCAGCCTTAGAGACGCCCGGCAGCCGCTGAAACCCTACTGTTGGTCCCTCGCCCAAGGTGCGGTGATCGAAGTGCCGGTCACCACCCTGCCGCTCCTGCGACTGCCATTCCATGGCACCTACCTCAACTACCTCGGCGACTTTTCGCCAAGCCTGGCGCAATGCTATTTTGGGACGGCGCTGCGGCTCTGTCGCCTCCGCGGCGTGCCACCGTCGTTCCTGTTGCACGTCACAGATTTCCTCGGCGGCGACGACTGCGCCGAACTCACCTACCTGCCGGGCATGAAGCGAAAGGGCGCCGACAAAACCGCCTTCATGGCTGGGCTGCTGGAGAGCTACGGCCAGGCCTTCCACGTCGGGCCAATCGGTGCCTTCGTCGACGAACTGCAAGCGCTCCGCCAGCCACTTCCACTCGTCTCGGTGCTCGGCGCATGAACGACAGCTCTTCAACTGAAACAGAACAAGGTGGTCGCGGCCTCGCCAGCTGGCTCCGCGGGCTCGCCGCCGGCGACTGGCGCGCCACCAGCCTGCTCTTCGTACTGCTCACCGGATTCTATCTCGCCACGGCGGCCGGCAACCTGAGCGAGACCGACGACGTCTATGCCTTCGCCTATCGCGCGGAGCACTTTGCCCTGGACCATCTGTCTGATCCCCGGCTGATGCTCTATCACATAGCCATGCGCCTGCTCTTCCTCGGCGCCAGCGCACTGGAGCCGGACGTCTCCGCGCTCATCCTCATGCGCGTCATCTCTGCGCTCGCCGCTGCCGCTTCGCTGCTGCTGGTCGTGCGCATCGCCGTTGCCGATCTGAAGGTCTCGATACCAAGCGCCCTGCTCGCCGCAGCCGTCCTCGGCAGCTGCTATGGTTTCTGGCGCTATGCAGCGGAAGCAGAAGTCTATTTGCCGGCCATCTTCCTCATCCTGCTGATCTTCCGTGGCCTGTCGTCGGGCATAGGTGATGGCGGCGAGGTGCGCCGCAGAGCGCGTATGCTGACCGCAGCGGCCTGGGGCGGCCTGGCGGGTCTAGTCGTCCTCTTCTATCAGCCCAGCGTGATCCCTCTGTTCTTTGCCTTCCCGCTGCTTCTGCTGTACCGCGGTCGGATCGTTCCTCTCGGCTGCTATCTTGCTGTCGGCATTGGGGTGGTGTTGGCTGGCTATGTCATCGGCTTCCTGGCCTACTGGCCCCAGCCCCTCGGCGTCGCCGCCTTCAACAGCTTTCTCTCGCAGCGCTCAGAAGAATTCATGGTGCCGTCGCTTTCGCTGCGGACAGTAGTCGTCTCGATGATTCGAGCGGCCTTCGCGCTGGGTCACGACATCGTCTCGGCGAACTGGATCTTCGCTTTCGACCCGGTGGCCGGGCTGATCCAGCGGGCCTTCTCCAACAATGTCATCACCGAAGAGGTGTTCCTCGCCAAGCGGGCAGGCCTCCTGGCCTATCTGCCAGTGCTCAGCTTGCCGCTTCTGGCGGTTCTATCGCTGCGGATCCTGGTGGCGATCTGGCCGCTGCAGATGGGACTCCTGCGCCAGCGCCAGTTTCTCACCCTCCTGCTCTGGGTCGGGATCAATGGCGCCATTGTCGGGCGCCTCAACCCAGCGGGCGTCGAGGCCTGGATCATGCTGTTGCCACCGCTGGTTCTCGCCATGACGGCCTGCGCAATCGAGCCCTGTCTGCGCACGAACCGCGGACATCTGGTCGGAGCCTTCGCCGCCGCCCTGTTTCTTCACAACGCGGTCGGCGGCATGGCACTGGTGTTCGATCCGGAGAACGAATATGACCGCGTGAAAGGCGCCTGGATCATCGCCGAGGCCGGACCGCGGGACCTGGTCGTCGTCACGGAGAACGCGGGACTGGTGGAATCGCTGCGCTACCTGTCGTCAGCCAATGTAGCCTTGATCGCCACCCGTGAGGCTCCTGCGGTGGCAGACAGTCTCTTGCGCGGCGATATGAACCGACTCTTCACGCTAACCAGCGGGCGCGATTTCAACAATCGCCTCCTGCGCAATCTGATTAAGGAGACTTGGCGGCAGGGCGGACGCCTGATCGTTTTCGATGACTTCTTCAAGCTGCCAGTGCAGTTCGGGAACGGGGGCCAGTCGGCATCCGCCGCCCTGGGCGAACTGCGGGAACAAGCCGTGCGCGTATACGATGCCGCGGACGTCGGCGCGACCTACGTGCTGACGGCGGCGCCCAGGTGATGCGATACGCAGCGCCCTGGTGTCTGGCATGATGATGACCATGAACCGCTGCCGGTGGGTGGCCTGCGGCCTCGCCATTGGCGGCATTGCCGCGTGGCAGATCTTCGCCAACACCGACATGGCTGGTGTCTTTGAGATACTGGAAAGCGACATCGACTATCTCTTCGCGGGAAGCGCTCTACTCGCCTACAGCCTGTTCTTCGTCGGCAAGGCACTGCGCTGGCGCTATCTCCTGAAGCCGATGGTCGAGGTCGCACCGCTGCGTCTGACTGCTTACGTCCTGATCGGCTATGCTGGCAATGTCCTCCTGCCATTCCAGGCCGGCGAGGTCGCCCGAGGCTATCTGCTGTCCAAGCACCACGAGGTCAGGCTGGTGACCGCCCTCTCCGGCATCGCGCTGGAGAAGGCGCTCGACTTCTTTGCCTTGCTGCTGCTTCTGATCTGGGCGCTTTTGGCCATTGAGGCACCTTCGCCATTGGCGGAGAACGTGGCGATGACTCTTGCCTGCCTGCTGTCACTGATCGGCCTGCTGCTGGTGGCGGCCCTGATCAGGCCCGAGGCCACGGCCGCGGTGATTGACCAAATCCTTGCCTATTGTCCTATTCGGCTCGCCGCGTCGCTCCGGCCGCTGGCCCACGATGCCATCACCGGGCTGGCGGCCTTGCGAAAGGGCGCCCTGCTCGCCAAGCTCGTAGTGGCCAGCCTGGCGACTTGGGGGATCATGCTCGCTGCGCTCTGCCTCACCATCGAGGCGGTGCAAGTCGACGCCTCGGTCGCCATCGCAGTCGTGGTTCTGGTGCTGGCGGCCGTCGGGCTCGCCCTGCCAACGGGCCCGGGTTTCATCGGGACCCTGCAGGCCGCCTTCGTGTTAGGGATGGTGCCCTTCGGGGTACCCCAGGAGGCGGCCGTTGCCGCCTCGCTTCTCTACCAGGCGCTGACCACGATCCCCCCGCTGGCGGCCGGCGCGATCTGCTGGGCCTGGCTGTAGGGTGCCCCCTCTATCAACGGCGAGCCGCTCGACCGGCCCGGTGCAGAATGACTGGGAAAAAGTGGAACAACGCACCTGGCCCCCTCTCAGGCCCAGACCGTCTGTGATCCTTCGGGCCCCTGGAAATGCGCCGCGCTCGCTCCGAGCAGAGTCAGAATCCCCCAGGCTCTTTCAGGCGGCAGCAGGGCGAGCGCCGTGGAGGCTGCGTCGGCTACTGTCGCCCGTGGCGCGACCACCGATACGGATTGTCTCACCGGCGCCGAGCGGCCGCTGCGCGGGTCGATCAGATGGGTATGCCTGCCCGTCGCATCGAGTGCCGTGCCATAGCCCCCGGAGGTCGCAATCGCCGCTTCGGCGAGGTCGAGCCGCCGGGCGACGCGGGTCGGATCGGATGGATCCGCGAGGCCGATGCGCCAAGGGCGCCCGTCCGGATGCGCTCCCACCGCGCGGGTCTCGCCGAGGTCGATCAGCACCGAGTCCATGCCCGCCCGACGCAGCAGGTCCGCGACCCGATCAGTGATGTATCCCTGAGCTATGCCGTTCAGCGTCACCGCCATGCCGGGTCGGTCGAACGCGATACGGTTCGCGTCGATCGAGACAGCACGCCAGTCCACCAGCGCCAGCGCATCAGCCAACGCCGGTCCGGCGGGATCGGCTCCTGGCCTCCCGAAGTGATCGGCATAGCGCTGCCAAAGCGGCTGGACTGTAACGTCGAAGGTGCCTTGGCTCACCGCGCTGACGTCCGCCGCATAGGAGAGAAGCTCGACCAGTTCGAAGGGCGGCAGATCGAGGGTTCCGGCCCCGTTGAGCCGGCACAGCGCCGAGTCCGGACGATAGAGGCTGAAGATGCGCTCCAGCCGCTCGATCTCGTCCACGCATTGTCGCAGCAATGCGCGGCCCGAACCGGGATCGGGATGTGCCAGTCGGATCGCCGCCCGGGCGCCGAGTGCCACGCCACGCCACTCCAGCAGGCCGGTTCCGGCGGTCGCCCGTCCCGGCCAGTACGCCGCCGCGGTGGCAGCCGCGGAAATGGCGATGAAGCGCCGCCGCGTGACTTCAGTGACCGACATGGGGGTCGCCTCCCTCGGCCGGAAGGTCCGGCATCCCGAGCACATAGTCGGCCGGGATGTCGGCGAGCCGCACCACCCGGCCGCCATGCTCGGCCGCGAATGCATCGGCCACAGCGGCGGTGCCGAACGGCACCACCTCGGGAAGCCCCATGCCGCCCAGGCGGCGGCTCTCGATCACGAACCAGGCTTCCGCGAGCGCGACCCAGGTATGCGGCTCCGGCGCCTGCCAGTCCGTCGCACGGCCCATGTCATTCACATAAATCGCCGCCACGTCCTTCGGCTCGCCGTCCAGCAGGGTGAAGGCCACGGTGTCGCGCACCGAGGAGAACCACAGCGGAGTTTCGCGGCTCTGCAGGTGGACCTGACCCTTCGGCCCACCGTGCTCGGCGAGCAGCATGCCGCAGAAGTAGCCAGTGGCCTCGCCGCCGTACTCGGCGGGCGGCGGCGCCTCGGCCGCCTGGTCGCCGCCGTCGCAGGCAGTGGCCGCAAGGCCCAGCAGCACGGCGGCAAGGAGCGAATGCCAGCGGGGGATCATAGCTGCCTCCTGGAGAAGATGGCGGTCGCC
The DNA here is from genome assembly GCA_964472095.1 of uncultured Pelagibius sp. GTDB lineage: Bacteria > Pseudomonadota > Alphaproteobacteria > Kiloniellales > Kiloniellaceae > Pelagibius. Next base: position 130,324 of record CAYYIV010000004.1, on the reverse strand, counting down.
GCCGCCAGCGGCACTGCGACCCAGGCGACCAGAGCGGCGACCAGGACCCCGGGTGCGAGGCCCGACTCGCCAGGCCCGGCCATGCCGGCGTAGGCGCGCGTGGACTCGCTGCTGGTAAGGTTCAGCAGCCGGTAGGCATCGGTCGGGTTCAGCAGCAGCAGGACGTCGAGCAGGTCAGCGCCGACGATACGGCCCTGGTCGGCCACCAAAATACCGAGCAGTGCCGTGTCGTAGAGCAGCACGAAGACCAGCCACACCGCGACGGCGATGCCGGCCGCGGTCGCCCGCTCACGCACCAACACACTGGCAAGGCCGCCGAGCGCGAGGAAGGCGGCGCCGAGCAGGATCGAGCTGCCGACCATGGCGCCGAAGGCGGGCCAGCCCGCCGCGGCTCCGCCGGCGCCCCCCAGACCGTCGCGTAGCAGCAGCGCTGCGCCGGCGCAGCCGTAGCCCGCAATCGTCGCGACGGCAAGGATCGCTGCGTGGCCAAGAAACTTGCCGACCACCACCTCCCAGCGCGCCACCGGATAGGCGAGCAGCAGCATGAGCGTGCCGCGCTCCTCCTCGCCGACCACCGCATCAAACGACAGCATGAGGGCTATCAGCGGCACCAGGAAGATTGTGAGGCTCGACAGGCTGACCACGACAACGGCCAGGGGATCGACGCCCACGGTGCCGGTCGGCACGCTGCCGAGCAGCGTGAGGCTGAGCGCCAGGGCGGCCAGCAGCAGCGTCATGGCGACGATCCAGCGATTGCGCAGGCCGACGCGGAACTCCTGGCCGGCGATCACCAGGGCGGCTCTCATATCTCATTCTCCTCTTCGACGAGGCGGCTGTAGACGGCCGGCAGGCCGGGAACCTCGAGGGTGAGATCCTCAATCAGCGGCCAAAGGTCGTCGAGGCGGCGCAGCAGGGCCACTTTGGTTTCGGGCGCGCAAGCCACCTCGAGCACGCTTTCGGCCCGCTCGACCACGTGAATGTCGGCGCCGAGGCGGTCGAGCAGCCGGGCGGTGCTGCAGGGGCGCAGGGTGAAGCGCAGACGCACCGGCAGGGCCGCAGCGTGGCGCAGGTCGTCGACGGTTCCCTGGGCGATCATGCTGCCACCGTGCATCACCGCAATACGGTCGGCGTGCGCCTCGATCTCGGCCAGCGCATGGGTCGAGATAAGTACCGTTGCGCCATCACTGCGCAGCTCGTCCACCGTGCGGTAGAAGTCGGCGCGCGAAGCCGGGTCGAGGCCGCTGGTCGGCTCGTCAAGCAGCAGCAGTTCCGGCTCGCCGATCAGCGCCTGCGCCAGCCCGAGCCGCTGGCGCATGCCCTTCGAGTAGGTGGCGACGCGGCGCCCCGCCGCCTCGGCGAGGCCGACACGGGCCAGCAGCTCGTCAACCGCCGAGCGCGGTGCCCGCTTTAGGCGCGCGTAGAATCGCAGCAGCTCCCGCCCGGTCATGGCGCCGTGGAAGGCGACGTTCTCGGGCAGGTAGCCGAGCATCTCGCGCAGCCCCGCCGCCCCGGCGGTCGCGGGATCACGCTCGAATACCCGGACCTCCCCCTCGCTTGGGGCGACCAGACCGAGGATCAATTTCACCAGGGTGGTCTTGCCCGCGCCGTTGTGGCCGACCAGCGCCAGGGTCTCGCCCGGATGCAGGTCGAGAGTGACGCCCGCGACGGCGGTCAGCGCGCCGTAGCGCTTGGTGACTCCTGAGAGGCGCGCGATCGCGGTCATGGCCGTGCCTCCGCCGGGGGCTGCATCAGCGGCGCGCTGTCCACCACGCCGCCGGGATAGAGCGTAGGGAAGCGCGCCTGCGCCCAGCGGATGGTATCGACCGCCGGGCTGTTCAGCAGCACCTTGGCCTGCGGCAGGGTCCACAGGATCTCGTCCATCAGGTCGTTAGGCCGATAGGCCGCGTCGGCGATGCCGTCGCCGTCCAGGTCGAAGGCGGGATGATCGCTCCAGTAGTTGCCGCGACCGTCGGCGCTCCACTCCATGTGGCGGGTGCCGACGTACTTCACCTGCGTTCGGTTCCCGATGAAGGCGTTGCCGGTGACGCGGTTGCGTTCCGACCCGGCGGTGAAGTGGATCCCGATCGGACAGGACTCGAAGCGGTTGTCCTCGATGACGTTCTTGTTGGCATTGTAGATGAAGACGCACTTCTCGCCGCCGTTGCGCACGACGTTGCCGGTGACGGTCGACTCGTTGGCGGCGTTCAGCATGAGGCCGTGGTCGCGGTCGCCGATGCTCACGTTGTCGCGGATCTCCAGACGGTCGGAGAACATGATGGCCCAGCCGACGTGGTTGCCTTCCGAGCGGTTGCCGATCACGCGGCTGTCATGGGTGTACATGTAGTGGATCGCGAATCGCAGGTCGGCGAAGCGGTTTTCCTGGAATTGCACATCGCGACTGGTGGTGACGAAGATACCGTCACGCCCAAAGCGAACGTCGTTGCCGATCACCCGGGCGCCCGGCGCGTTCCAGATTGAGACGCCGTTGCCGGCCTCCGAGAGGCGCAGGTCATTGCGGCCAACAATCACGTTGGCCTCGACCAGCGAGCCGGCGGCGCCGTGCAGGTAGACCCCGAACAGGTTGCCCTCCAGGCGATTGTTGCGGATCACCGCGTTATGCGCCTTGCGGCCCGCGAAGACGCCGGAATCCATCGCCGGCAGATCGGTGCCCGAGCCGCGGATCTCCAGGCCCTCGACCCGGACGCCGGGCGCGGTCAGCGAGATGACGCTGCCCTTGCCGGGGCCGACCAACGCCGCTCCTACCGCACCGACCAGGGAAAGCGGGCGGTCGAGCGTCACTGGACCAGCGTGCTCCCCCGCCAGCAGGCGCAGCACGCCGCCCGGCTCGGCCGCATCGACCGCCGCCTGCAGCGGCTGCCCCGGCGCAATCTCGTACACCGCCGCCGAGGCCGGCAGCGCCGCGGCAGCGGCGGAGAGCAGAAGGATCGGAAGGATCGACTTCATTATCTTGTTTCCTGTCGGGGCCGCCGGCCGGCAGGATCACTGCCGGCCGGCCACGCCCCGGAGGTCTACACCGCGCGCGGCTCGACCATCATGCGTCCCTTCATCTCCATGTGCAGCGCGTGGCAGAACCACTGGCAGTAGTACCAGTACACGCCCGGCCGGTCGGCGGTGAAGGTAATCGACGCCGTCGCCTGCGGCCCCACCTCCATCGCCACGCCATGATTGAGCAAGGTGAAGCCGTGGGTCAGATCCTCGACGTCGTCGATGTTGGTGACGTACACCGTCACCTCGTCGCCCTGCTTCACCGTAAACTGCTCAAGGCTGAACACCGGCGCCGCAGAGTACATATAGACGCGCACCTTGTTGCCGTCGCGGATGACGTCGGCGGCGTCCTCCAGATCCACGCCGTCGGCTTCCGCCTGACGGCGCGCGTCCTCCCACATTGGGTCGTTGCGGTCCCACACATGCACCGGGTTGACCTTCGAGCGGTGGATGATCGTCGCGTCGTGCGGCTCCGCGAAGCTCGGGCCATCGTGCACGATACGCATTTCGTCGCCCGAGATGTCGATCAGTTGATCGTTCTCCGGCTTCAGCGGGCCGACGTTCAGGAAACGGTCTTTGGAGAACTTGTTCAGCGACAGCAGCCACTGGCCGTCGGCCTCCTTGGTCTGGCCCATGGAGGAGTGGTTGTGGCCGGGCTGATAGTGGACGTCGAGCTTCTGGATGATCGGGTCCACGTCCTCGCCATTGAAGGCGCGAATCGCGTCCTCAAGGTTCCACTTGCAGATCTGACTGTCGATGAACAGCGTGGTGTAGGCATTGCCGCGGCCGTCGAAGGCGGTGTGAAGCGGTCCGAGACCCAGCTCCGGCTCGGCCACGATGATGCCGCGCGGCTCGATCTTGTCGTCGAACAGGTCATCGAGCCTACGCACGTCAAAGACGGAGACTGTCGGGGACAGCTTGCCGTTGGCCACGACGTGGATGCCGTCGGGCGCTGTGTTGATCCCGTGCGGGCTGTTGGGGATCGGCACGTAGCGCGTGTAGGGCGAACCCTTGCGGCCGTCAATGACGGGAACGCCGCTGCGCTCCGTGAAGTCGCCTGTGCGTACCGCCTCCTCGATGCGCGCGAGGTTGAAGATGACGATCCAGTCCTGCTCGGCCGCCGTCATCTCCGCCAGGGTTACGCCACCCTCGGAGTTGTAGCAGGTCGAGAAGCAGTACTTGCCCTGGTAGTCGGCATCGACGTTGTCGAGGTTGCCGTCGACCATGACCTGCCAGGCGATCTCCATGGTATCGCCATCGATGGCAGTGAAGATGGCGTGGTACTGTTCCGGATCGTCGAGAATCTTGCCGTCGTTCGGAAGCGGCACCTCGTCCTCGCCGTTGGCGAAGATATAGCCGGTGCGCGGGAACTTTTGCACGCGCAGGCCGTGCACTGCCTGCATGTTGGGGATCTCGATGATCTTGTCGCACTTCATCACGTCGCAGCGCACCCGCGCGACGCGCGAATTTGCCTTGTCGTTCATGAAGACGTAGCGGCCGTCATAGCTACCGTCGGTGAACGACATGTGCGGGTGGTGCAGGTCTCCGTTCAGATAGGTGCCGCCACGGCTCGCCAGGAACTCCCGGGTCTCCGGCGTCAGGCCCTCGGTGAGGATCTTAAGGCTCTCGTTGGTGTGGCCCCAGCCGGTCGCGCTGCAGCGGTTGAACACCGGCACACGCATGAGCTCGCGCATCGAGGGGCAGCCGACGATCCTCATTTCGCCGCACTGGCCGCTTGAGAAGAAGATGTAGTACTCGTCGAGCTGCCCCGGCGCGACTTCGCCGCGATGCGCCTGCTGGGCATTGCCCACACTGGGCGTCAGCAGCGCGCCGCCGGCAAATCCGCCGGTCAGCCCGCCCAGGCCAGCGAGGGTCGCCGCCTTGGCCGTGCCACCCATCAGGTCGCGCCGGGAAAGGCCGTTCGCGTCAGTCCTTCGCTTTACCATCGTCATTGTCCTTCTCACAGAGTCGGCACCGGGGCGGTGCCCGCCTTGGATCGCGGAACGTCGGGACGTGCCGCTTCGCCGGGTTTTCCCGGCCGCATCCCAGGTGACGCCAGGGCCGCGCGCTTCTCGCGCTTCAGGCGCTTCTGGATCATCACGGGACATTTTCGGTCATGGTGGTAGAGCACCTGGCAGTGCATGCAGGATATGCACTCATTGGGATTGATGTGACCCTCGGGGTGGATCGCCTGCACCGGGCATTCGTTGTGGCAACGCATGCAAGGATTGCCGCATTCCCGATAGCGCCGCAGCCAGTCGAACATGCGCATGCGCCCCGGGATCGCCAGGGCTGCGCCGAGCGGGCAGAGATAGCGGCAGAAGAAACGCTCGATGAAGAGGCCGGCTACGAGCAGTGCGAGTGCAAAGGCCACGAACCACCATTCGCGCATGAAGCGCAAGATGATCGCGGTCTTGAACGGCTCGACTTCCGCCAGCTGCTCGGCAAAGGCGAGCGAGCCGAGCGATACGCCGAACAGCGCGAGGAAAATGATGTACTTGATCGGCCAGAGCCGCTCGTGCAACCACCATGGCACGACGATCTGCGGCACCTTCGCCAGCTTGGCGAGCCGGTTGGTCAGCTCCTGCAACGCTCCGAAGGGGCAGAGCCAACCACAGAAGGGGCCGCGACCCCAGAACAGCAGCGCCGCGGCTACCGAGAACCATAGGATGAAGATCAACGGGTCGACCAGGAAATACGACCACTGGAAGTCGGTCCTGACGGCGCCAGCGAAGGCCAGCACATTGACCACGGAGAGCTGGGCCTGCGCCACCCAGCCGAGCCAGAAGAGCGTGACCGCGAGATAGGCCAGACGCAGGCGATCGAACAGCACGGGCCGCTTGACGAACCAGTCCTGGAAGAAGAACAGCACGGTGAGGACCATGAGCATGACGCCGAGCACGCCAATGGAGGCCATCTTGCTCTTCCAGATGCGCTGCCACAGCGGCGGCTGGTCGTCGGAGATGGCCGCTTCCGCCGTGCCACCGGCAGGCTCCACCGCGGCCACCGCCACGGCTTCGCGCTGGCGGTATCGCTGCGGGATCTGGTAGCCGACTTCGAAGCTGGTGAACGCCCTGTCGAGGGCCCCTGTCGCGCGCTGCACCAGCAACTGCAGCCGCCACGGCTGGGCTGGATCGAAGTCGACATCCTCCGGAACGACGAAGACGCCGATCTCAGGGAAGCTCGGAGCGCCCTCGGCTTCAATGCCGCCGATCCGGCGATGCAGCTTGTCGCGGAAGCGCACGGTTTCCGTGCCTTGGATCAACTCGATACGGTCGAAGATGCCGCCGCGCACATAGCCGGAGCCCTTGAAGGAGTATCGCCCCTCGCCCGCAACGAGGACCGCCTGCTGGCCGTCGTCCAGCATCTTCTGCAGATTCGCATACTCGACTTCACCCAGCAGGCTGCGTCCGATCGCCGGCTGGGTGACTAGCGCCACATAGAGATCGATGAAGGGGTCCTCGGGCTCTCCGCGTTCGGGGCGAGCAGCCGCCTTGGGATTTCCCGAGCGCTCGAAAGCCGCATTCACCTCGCCGACCGAAAGGCTGAGACGTCGCACCGACCCCTCGCCCAGCAGCGTCTGCCAGTCGGTGATCTCTCCGGCCTCCGGGTCCAGGTTCCAGGCCGCTTCGGCAGGAATGGCTTCGCTGCCTGCCAACTGCAGCCGGCGCGCCGCGCGCGCGGCCGATCGCACCAAGCTGTCGCCGATCACAAGAACCGTGACGGTCGCACCGCTGACGATGTCGACATCGGGTGCCGCCTGGCCCGCAGCCGCCGCCTTGATGGGGTTGTAGCCGATATAGGCCGACATGAAGTCGATGACCCGCGATTCTGGAATGCCGATGAGGACAATGGGTTCGTGATGCTCGGCCAGCCGGGCGCCCAGGATCGTGCCCTCTTCATCGATCGCGGCGATGACGTCGATCGGCTTCCCGGAGTACCCGACCGTGTCTACGAAGTCGGACGTCAGAAAGGCATGCCCAAGGACCTCATCGCCGCGCAGCACCGGAACCAGCGGCGGGTCGCCAGCGGGAAGACCGAAGCGCTCCGCACCGGGAACCACGTCGCCGGCGGTCACCTTGCCCAGCATGCTGACGAGTCGTGCGCTTGTTTGACCGAAAGCAATACTTGAATTGACAATGATCAATCCAATAAATGACAATCCAAGAATAAATTGAATCGCGATTGTCAAATGATCTTGGGCAACTCTCGGTAACACAAGGGTTTCTTCTGAAATTGTCCGGGGATCTATTATCCCATTACACTCACGTTTGGTTTGATCTGCGTCAAACATTTCGATGGTAGATTGCGCCATCATGAAAATATCAGTCGCGGATCCGGAATCATTCAAAGCAAAAGGCAACGAAGGGCGCCATGACCGACCGACCGCACCTCCTGTACGCGGCACCGCACGACACGGCTGAAAGCCTGGAAGACCTTCTCGGCGTGGCCAATGCCATCGAGGTCGAAGCCGTAGCACGGTATGACCTGCTGGCGGAGATGATGGAGCGCCGCGGCGAGATCGAGACCGCCGCCGTCTTTCTCAAGATGGCGGAGATCGAAAAGCACCATGTGAATGCAGTTGCGCGCCGGGCGGCGTCCCTGCAGCAAGCAGTGCCGCCCTCCCCGGAATTCATCTGGCGCCTGCCCCCGGAACTCGGCGACTCCTGGGACGAGGTTCAGCATTCTTCGCTTCTGACGCCCTACCGAGCCCTGGCCATCGCCGTCACCAATGAAGAGCGCGCCTTCGCATTCTACAGCTACGTCGCGGCTCAAGCCACCGACCGGCAGGTTGCGGAACTCGCCGAGAGTCTGGCGCTCGACGAACTGACCCACGCGTCGGAACTGCGCGTGCGACGACGCATGGCCTATCATCGCGAATTCCATGGCCGGCACCTTCCGGCCGCTGCGAGGGTCGAATCGCTTGCCGAGTTTCGCGAACTCGAGCGGCGGCTCGAGCGCCAGACCGTCGAGACCCATCGGGAGATTGCCAACCTGCTCACGACGTGCGCAGATGCGGAAAGTGCGGCGCTGCTGGCGGCCATGGCGCAGGCCGAAAGCACACCGGCCGCGGCTGGCGGAGGTTCCGCCGCACCGTCGCCGGCGCCTGCCGGGAAGGGCGCCCGCAATGTTACCTCTCTTCTGCATGCCGCCCTTCGGCCCCTGGAGACCGCCAGCGAGGTCTATGAGAATCTGATCGCGCGGGCAGAGCGTGAGGATCTGCTGGAGGCGGCACAATCGGCCCTGCGCAAGGTCGTCGAGCGAATCAGCATCTTGGGACGTCGGATCCGCGAGATCGAGGAGCGCTCCTGATGGAGAGATCGCTCGCGCGAGCTTGGCGCGCCCGCAGAGGTTCCCGGTAATCCGGCTCCTCTGGGAGCCGAAGCGGCGAACACCGTGTGGTCTTACCGGCCGCAAGATGCCGAATCTCACCATCGCTGAGGGTCAACCCTCGATCTCGGCAAAGAGCCCATCGAAGCGCTCTGCGGCCCGACCGCTCTGCTTGATCTCCCTGGCAGTGTCAACTCTCCCGGGAAGGAGCTATACGATCCGGGCCGATGGACGAGGAACTTCATGAACAAAAAGTCGGTCGGCCTCTACCCGACACTTCCCTGGAGCGACCGCTTCCGCGTCGGCGTCGAGATCCTCGATTCGGATCATCTTGCCCTCGTGAACCTCATCAATGAGGTCGCCGAGTCTTTGCGGAGCGGGCGGAACCAGGAGGCGACGGTGGCCTTTGACGCTCTGCGAAAGCTTGCCGAAGAGCATTTCAGCCGCGAAGAAGCACTCCTTCAGGGGTTGCGCGGCCCATGCAATCTTGCCCCCCATGCCGTCGAACATCAGGCCCGCCTGAAGCAGCTCGCGATGCTATGTAATCAGTTTGCCGACATGAAGACGGTCGCGGATGCAGACCGGATCATCACCGACTTGGTCGACTGGTTCGTGCGCCAGAGCATCGGCCATGATGCAGCTATAAAGGCGTATTTCGACGAAGTTAGGTAGCCGCACGACCTGTCAAGGGCCGCGCAGTAGTCGGCGCGAGGATGAGCCAACAGAGGCTCCGGATGTCACCCAATCCCAACTATCGCACCCAAGCCCCTAGTGGTCCGGGGCCGCAGTGAAGGCTTCTTGAAGATGCCCAACTCACGCGCCTACCGCAACGAGTTCGCTCAGCGTGCTATGAGTCTCACCCACGGCCTGTCACGCCGTTTCTGGTACGTGCACTACAAGCAAGTGCTGGACCTGCCGCTTTGCGCCAACTTGCACGCGGCTTTGGCGGCGGCTATCGGCGAGGGCAAGGCCGAGCAAGCCTCCGACGAGCTGCTCAATTACATCGAGTCGTTTACCCGTGCAGCCCTCGATGCCCCAATGAACGCTACCTGAGCACCCTTGCCTGGGGAACGGCCGAAAGCTGCCCTGGACTTGTTGCATTTGCTCTAAAGGGTGGAGAAGTTCGACTCACTTCTCTCCATCAACCACGAAGCTTCGAACAATATCCGGACGGAGGCGTCGCCCCTCCAGGTTCCCTTCGGTCACTACGATGGGCCAGAAATCCTCCCTTACGAAAACCCCTTAATCTGTCCCACGGGCGCTGACGTCAGACAGGCTGCATCACGGATATGTCGCAGCTTGACAGCGTGGTGCTAGCGGGACAAGAATGGACAGGTATAGACAAGTATCATAAGTAGGTTTGGGCGGTGACACGAAAGCGTTTGGCTTCAACAAACTCGCCAGTTGGAGTGGCAAAGCCGGAGCGGATCGCGTCCGCCCTCGAGGCGGAGATACGCTCGGGCCGCCTCGCCTACGGCGCACGGCTGCAGAGCGAACAGGCACTGGTCAGGCGCTTTTCGGTGAGCCGCACCACCGTTCGTAAGGGACTCGAGGAGCTGTCGAGCAAGGGTCTGATCATGACCCGGATGGGCGTTGGGTCCTTCGTCACCTTCAACGGCCAGACCATCAACGATGCGGTCGGCTGGTCGCGCGCATTGGCAGAAGCCGGCGCCGACGTGGACACGCGCACCCTGCGCATCGAAGTGGTCGACGACCCGGAACTAGCAGAGCTGCTGGAAATCGACGGCACAGCCTTCATCGCCATCGACCGAATTCGCAGTCTGGCTGTCGGCGGCCGCGCTATTTCCATCGAACGCAGCCGACTGCCCTTGCTGGCGGAGTTGGAGGATATTCCGCTGCGCGGATTGCGCGATGGCTCCCTGCACGAAACGATGCGCGCGGCCGGACTGATTCCCGACCACGGCGAAGAGTGGGCGGAGATTCATCGATTGAACGCCGAGGATGCCGCACTGCTCGGCTGCGAGGAAGGCGCCGCCTTCCTGCGAACACGGCGGCTGGTGCGGGCGGCAAACGATCAGCCCATCGAGCATGTGGTAAGCCTGCTGAATCCCGACTTTTTCGCCCTGCATCTGGAGTTCTGACAGGTGACCACAGCGCGCCAAATTGCCGACCGAGCCCTTGGAGCCGTGGTGGGTGGCGCTTTAGGCGATGCCCTGGGCATGCCGACCCAGACGCTCTCACCCGAAGAGATCGCAACGGCCTACGGCAAAGTCACCGACTTCGTCTCCCCCGCGGACGATCACCCGGTTTCGCGAGGGCTCCCTGCTGCAGCCATAACCGACGACACCGAACAGACGTTGCTCCTGGCCGAAACCTTGCTCTCGTCCGGCGCTACCTTCGACGATCTGCGGTGGGTGGAGGCGCTGGTGCGCTGGGAGGCCGACGTGCGAGACCGAGGTAGCTATGATCTCCTTGGCCCCTCGACCAAACGGGCAATCGATGCGATCCGCGGGGGCGCCTCGCCGTCAGAGGCGGGCCGCTACGGCGACACCAATGGCGCCGCCATGCGCATCGCTCCGGTCGGAATCCTGGTAGCGCCGGATCCGCTGGAGACGCTGATCGACAAAGTGGAGCAGACCTGTCGGGCTACCCACAATACCTCAGTTGCCATTTCGGCGGCGGCGGCCGTCGCGGCGGCTGTCAGTTGCGGCGTTGCCGGCGGCAGCTGGCGCGAAGCGGCGGGCTTGGCCATGGAGGCAGCGAGACGGGCGCGACGCCGTGGTCATTGGGTAGCCGGTGCGGATATCGCGGCGCGCATCGCCTGGGCGGTGGAACTGGTCGAAAACCGGAACCGCAGCGACGCCCTGCGGCAGATCATCGAACTCATCGGCACCAGCGTCGCCTCACAAGAGTCCGTGCCGGCCGCATTCGGCCTTCTAGGTATCGCCGAGGGCGATGCCTGGCAGGCGGCAGTGCTTGGGGCGAACCTGGGTGGCGACACCGATACCATCGGGGCGATTGCCGCCGGGATGGCGGGTGCCTGCAGCGGCTTCTCCAGCCTGCCACCCGACAAGGTGGCCGGCCTGAAAGGGCTCGATCTGGCCGCTGTCAAAGAACTTGTCTCAGCCCTGGTTGACCGCCGCCTCGACCGCGCATCTACAGGCAGCGCCGCCCCTGCCGCCGGCCTGGCGATGAAAGGCAACGCATGAGAGCGATATCATGACTGCAGGCCGCATGCTGCATATGGGGGGCGCGGTGGTGGATTATGTCTACCGCATCTCTGCATTGCCGCCGCGCGGCGGCGAAGCGGTCGCCGGAGCACACGCCCGGATCGCCGGCGGCGGCTTCAACCAGATGTCGGCGGCACGGCGCTCCGGTCTCGATGTTGCCTATGGTGGCGGGCATGGAACCGGATCAGACGGCGACTTTCTCCGGTTGGCGCTGGCAGGAGCCGGGATCGAGATCCTGCAGCCGCCGTCCCCCGCCATCGACAGTGGGAACTGTGTGGTGATGATCGACAGCGAGGGCGAGCGCAGCTTCGTTTCCTGGCCCGGGGCAGAGGGCCGCCTGAGCGACGCCGATCTCTCCGGAATACACCCCAAAGCCGGCGATTGGATCGTGATCTCCGGTTATACCCTAAGCTACGGCGGCAGCCGCGACGCCTTGACGCGCTGGCTGGCGTCTCAGTCGCCGGCATATCCAGTAGTCTTCGATCCCGCACCCGTGGCGGCGTCCATTCCCCAACGGATCTTGCAGGAGGTACTCGCCCGGACGACCTGGGTGAGCGCCAATCTCGCCGAGGCCAAGTCTTTGACTGGCGAAAGCCTGCCGGAGCGCCAGTCCGCCTTTCTGCTCGACCGGCTCTGTCCTGCAGCAGAGGGCATCCTCCTGCGAGCGGGTGCGACAGGCACCTACCTTCATCTGCGCGGCCAGCCGCAGGCGCTGCTACCCGCTTTTGCGGTGGAAGCCATCGATACCAACGGTGCCGGAGACACGCACCTGGGTGTCTTCGTGGCCGCCATGGCGCGCCACCGGAAAGCGCGGGAGGCAGCGATGCTCGCCAACGCGGCGGCAGCGATCTCCGTGACCCGCCACGGCGGATCAGATGCCCCATCCGGAGCGGAAATCGAAGCCTTCCTGGCAAAGCGCCAGCCCGGCGCGCGGAGCGCCGGCAAGGCCGCGACACTCTAGAATCAATAGTGCCTAAGACAAGAAAGGAACAGGGAATGCGTAACGTGAGATTAAGTCAAACTCTGGGCGCCGCCGCCCTCATCGGCGTGATGACGATCGGCGCCGTCCAGGCCGCGGACATCCATGTCCTCAATTGGAAGGGTTATGGCACCGACGAGCCTTGGGCCACAGCGGCCTTCGAAGAGAAGACAGGCCATAAAGTCATCCACGACTACTTCAACTCCGAGCAGGAGATGCTGACGAAGCTGCGGACCAATCCCGGCACCTATGACGTGGTGATGATCAATGCCGCATTCACGGGCCAAGCCATCGAGGAGGGCCTGATCCAACCGATCGACCTCGGCAAGATTTCCAATACGGCCGGCCTTGCCCCGGAGATGGCGCAGTCCGAACTCCTGAATGCCGGCGGTGCCGCCTACGGCATACCCTGGGTCTGGGGTCTGACCTCGGTCGCCGTGAACGACAAGGCGTTCGATAAGCCGCCGAGCAGTGTCGAGGTCATGTGGGACAAGGTACACGCGGGTAAAGTGGTGCTGCGCGACGACGCCCTGGAGGCGGTGCAGTTCGCTGCCCTGGCCACCGGGCAGGACATCAACGAGATCAAGGATCTCGATGCAGTGCGCGAAAAGCTTGCCTCGCTGATGCCGCAGATCCGGGCCTTCTGGAGTTCCGAGAACGACTGGAATCAGATGGTCGCAGCCGGGCAGCTGGATGTTGGCACCTACTGGAGCGGGTCGGCCGCGCGCGCCAAGACCAACTTCAACCTGCCGGTCACCTTCATCATCCCGGAGGAAGGCGCCATCGGCTGGCTTGACGGCCTCTCAATTCCGGCAGGCGCGAAGAACGTCGAAGGTGCACACGCCTTCATAGACTTCATGATCTCGCCGGAGTTCTACGTCGAGTGGGACCAGAAGGTTGGCGCACCGGTATCTGCCAACCTGAAAGCCGTCGAGGGCCTGGACGAGTCGGCCTTCAACCGCGCGGTGCTCGGCGACCCGCAGGTGGCGAACCGCATCCAGTTCCAAAAGCCCGTCTCCGAGGAAGATCGCGAGAGGTACCTCAAGCTCTGGCAGGAGCTGAAAGCCAGCAACAACTAGCGGAAGTGACAACACGAGGGGAAACGGCCGCTATGGCTCTGGCCCGGTCGCCGGGTGCGCGCGGACAACTGCGCCCGGCACTCCCCCTCTTGTTGCCCGCCTATCTCTGGCTCACGCTAGCCGTATTCCTGCCGCTCTCGGCGATGGCCTTCTTCAGCTTCATGACCGACCTGCCGCTGGCGGAGAGGTCCTGGACGATGACGCTCGGGAACTACTCTGTATTCTTTGAGACTGACCTCTATGCCCGCTTGTTGCTGCGTTCTCTGCGTCTCGGCCTTGAGGTCACGTTGTATTGCGTCATTGTCGGCTTTCCCTGCGCCTACGTGCTGGCGAAGGTCCTCAAGGGACGCAGCCGCGAGGCGATCTTCCTGCTGGTGATCCTGCCGTTCTGGAGCAACGGACTGGTACGCATCTTCTCCTGGGCGATCTTTCTTCGCGACGGCGGAGTGGTGGACACCGCGCTGAACGCGGTATTGCCTTTCGAAGTCTCCGTCGATCTCATGTACTCCTATCCGGCCGTCGTTATCGGGCTGGTGCACTCCTATCTGCCTTACATGGTACTGACCTGCTACCTGACCTTGCAGGCCATCGATGATTCGTTCATCGAGGCGGCGCGCTCGTTGGGCGCTTCCAGACTGACGGTATTGCGCCGCCTCATCATTCCGCTGGCCATGCCGGGAGTGATTGCCGGCTCGGTACTCATCTTCGTGCCCGTCGTCGGCTCATTCATGGAACCACGCATCCTCGGCGGGCGCAGCGGGACCTTCTACGGGACAGTAATTGAGGACCAATTTGTCGCCGTCTTCAACTGGCCCCTCGGCGCGGCGCTTTCCTTCATTCTGCTGGCGGTGGTGCTGCTGGTGTTGGCACTGTCGGCGCCAATCCTGCGGAGGCAGACCTGATGGTCCTGCCGCGCCTGCTCGGCGGAGTTGGCCGCCTCTACGTTGGCCTGGTCCTCGCCTTTCTCTATCTGCCGATCTTCATCATGGCGCTGATGTCGTTCAATGCCTCGCCCTTCTATCAGCTGCCGATCGACTGGTCGACTGACTGGTATGCTGCGCTTGCGGGCAACAGTCAACTCATCGCGGCGACCTGGAACAGCGTCTACGTTGCTCTCATCACCGCCACCATTGCGACCCTGCTCGGCACGGCAGCCGCGCTGGCTCTATATCGCTACCAGTTCAGGGGGAAGAAGTTGCTCCAGGCCCTGCTGTTTCCGCCCATTGCCATTCCCTGGCTGATCACCGGCACCGCTATGCTGATCTTCTTCTTCGCCGTCGGCATCGGTCGAGGCCTGCACGCGATCCTTCTTGGACACGTGGCACTGGCTTTGCCCTATGTAATCGTGGTGGTGTCCGCGCGCCTTCAGACCTTCGCCCCGGAGCTGGAAGAGGCCGCGCGCTCGCTGGGCGCCAGTCAGTGGCAGGTCACACGACGCGTCACCTTGCCCTGGATTGCGCCCGGTGTGATCGCCGGTGCGCTCTTCGCCTTTGCGGTCTCGTTCGACCAGTTCGTGGTTTCCTACTTTCTGGCGACACCTGGACAGACGACCCTGCCGGTTGAGATCTACGCGGCGATCCGCAAGGGCTTTACACCAGAGATCAACGCCGTTTCGACCATCATCATTGTCCTGTCGATGACGGTGATGTTGCTCACCGCCCGCTATTTCCGTTTCGGGGGAGAGAAGTGATGGCCGAAGTCGCGGTACGGGACGTCTCCCGCTTCTACGGATCGCACCCAGCTCTCCAGAACGTTTCGATCGCGTTTCCTGACGGCGGATTCTATGGCCTGCTCGGCCCTTCGGGTAGCGGCAAGACGACACTCCTCCGCATGATTGCCGGCTTCGACTTTCCCGGTGGCGGCACCATTTCGATCGGCGGCGAGGATATGGCTGGCACTCCCGTGCAACACCGGCGGATCGGTATGGTGTTTCAGAATTACGCCCTCTTCCCCAACATGAGTGTTTTCGACAATGTCGCCTTCGGCCTTGCGGTGCGCGGAGTACCCCGACCCGAGACCAGAACCCGTGTGGAAGAGGTACTCGACCTGGTGCAGCTCTCCGCTCTTGATGCCCGCCGTCCGCACCAGCTTTCCGGTGGCCAGCGCCAACGGGTAGCCCTCGCTAGGGCGATCGTGACGCGGCCGAGGGTGCTGCTGCTGGACGAGCCGCTCAGTGCCCTCGACAAGTCCCTGCGCGTCGGCATGCAGGTCGAACTCAAGCGGATCCAGCGCGAGATTGGGATCACTACGATCTTCGTGACCCACGACCAGGAGGAGGCGCTGACCATGAGCGATCGCATCGGCATCCTGCGCGATGGGCGTCTGGAGCAGGAGGGCCCGCCGGACGAGATCTACGACAATCCGGCCAGTGAATTTGCGGCCACCTTCCTGGGCGATGCGAACATTTTCCGAGGAACCGTGGAGGACGGCGGATTGCGCCTTGCGGAGGGAACGCGGCTGCGCTGCCGCCACGCAGTGCCGGCTACCGGGGGCCAGGCTGCCTGCGCGGTTCGCCCGGAACGCATCGTTATTCAGCTGCCTGCAGAAACGATCGCTTCCATCGACGAAAACACTCTGTCAGCCCGCGTCGCCAAGCGGGTGTTCGCCGGAAACAGCATTTCCTACCTGCTGGATTGGCAGGGCAATACCCTGAAGGTTTTTGCGCAGAATGTCGGCACTACGCCCTTCGAGGAGGGTACGGAAGTACTCCTGCGCTGGGCAGTGGAAAGCACCATACCGCTCGGCTAGGAGCGCTGCCCAGCAGCGGCACGCTCCGCCGGAAGTCGAGGATCCGGACGCGGAGAAGTCCACGTCGTAAGAAGTCATTGCGCGGGCTCCTGACTGTCATCCTGAAGGGGTTTCAGGATGAGTGCAGGCAGCGGACACTGGTTCCGCGGCACGCCTCAGGCGCGGACGCGCTCTTTCTTCGGATCATAGAAGGGGAGCGTCGTCACTTCGGCCGGCAGGCGCTTCTGCCGGCCGTCGAGCTGCCCGACCTCCAGGCGATTGCCCTGCGCGGCCTGGGTGACGTCGAGGCGGGCAAGCGCAATGATCCCGAATTGCGGCGAGCGCGTGGCCGAGGTCACCTCCCCCACCCTGGCGCGGCCCCGGCAGACCGGATCGCCGCCGGCCGGCAGGATGCCGCCCGCGATCTTCAGCCCCATGAGGCGGCGCTGCGGATGGGCCGCGCGCTGCTCCAGGGCGGCGCGGCCGATGAAATCGTCGATCTTCGTATTCAATGGCACGGTGAAGCCGATGCCGGCCTCGAAGGGGTCGGTGCGGTCGCAAAACTCGGCCTCGCCGGCGACGAGGCCCGCCTCGATGCGCAGCATGTCCAGTGCCTTCATGCCGAGCGGCGCCAGGCCCAGCGGCTCCCCCGCCTGCCAGAGCGCATCGAAGACTTCAGTCGCGTCCTTGGGGTGGCAGAAGATCTCGTAGCCCAGCTCGCCGGTGTAGCCGCTGCGGCTGACCACCAGCGGGATGCCCTCGAAACCGCCGATGCGGCCGACGGTGAAGCGGAACCAGCCGAGCTCGTCCAGGCTCGGCCGGCCGGGCGGCGTCCAGACGAGGCCGCGCAGGATGTCGCGGCTCAAGGGCCCTTGCAGCGCGACGTTGTGCAGCTGATCGGTGGCGGCGCGTACCCAGGCATCCAGCCCACGCGCCTGCGCCTGCTCGCGCAGCCAGAGGCCGGAGACTTCGCTGCCGCCGATCCAGCGGAAATTGGTATCGCCGAGGCGCAGCAGCGTGCCGTCGTCGATCATGCCGCCGTGGTCGTAGCACATCGCGGTATAGACCAGCTGGCCTGCCGAGAGGCGTTTCACGTCGCGGGTGAGGCAGAGCTGCAGCAGCGCCTCGGCATCGGGGCCCAGCACCTCGTACTTGCGCAGGGGGCTGAGGTCCATCACCGCGGCCTTCTCGCGGCAGGCCCAGTACTCCTCGACGGCGCCGCGCCCGGTTATCTCGCCGGCCAGCCAGTAGCCCTTGTACTCGGCGAAGTCGCGGGTGTGGCGGGCGAAACAGGAATGGAACGCGGTTTCCTCGGTCATCTTGGGATCTGCATCGGGGGTGGCGCGCCAGGCGACGGCGCGGGAAAAGGACTCGTTCTCTTTGTAGAGGCGCAGCTGGATCTCGGTCGGGTCCCAGGCGTTGGAGGGATCGATGTCGCAGGGACAGGCGGTGGAGAAGCAGACCAGGTCGGTGAGCGCGCGCAGCAGCACGTAGTCGCCGGGCCGCGACCAGGGATCGTCCTGGCCCAGCAGGTGGGCTGCATCGAGCTGGGTGTTGAAGAAGAAGTTGATGGCCGGCCAGCCGGCCCGCGGCGCGATGCCATAGGCCCCCGCCGCCAGGTTCAGGTTCTCCGAGCAGCTCACGTGCCCGGGATAGCCCTGGTCCTCGTAGTAGCGCGCGGTGCAGGCCAGCCCGAAGGTGTCGTGCCGTCCGCAGGTGTCCTGCACCACCTCCACCAGCGGCTCGTGGTCGACCGAGAAGTACTTCGCGGCGAGGCCCGGCATCGGATAGAGGCTGCCGTTCAGGCTGCGCGTGGTGGTCGGGTCGATGTCGCGCAAGAGGCCGCGCTCCAGTGCGCGCAGCGAGAAGGCCTGGAAGTCGGAGCACTCCCTGCCCTGCACGTCGAGGATCTGGATCCACTCCCCTGCCTTCACCTCATAGGTGCGCGCCTCGCCCGGCGGGATGGTCTCGTCGTAGCGCGGCTCGGCTAGGGGCGCGGGCGCGGTCCGCCGCTGCCGGTTCTCGGGCACGGCCCGCCCGACGAAGAGGACGAGGCTGCCGGGCGGCACCTGCTCGAAGGGCCGCATGTCGGCGCCAGGCGCGGCGGCGATGACGGTGACATCGCGCGCGGCGACGAAGCGGGCCGTCGCCCCGGCGCGGCTGTCCGGCCCGAAGACGCGGATGGCCTCGGCCTTTGCAAGGTCGAGGCCTTGCAGGGAGATGAATTTCCGCAGCCGCGCCGCCGAAGCCTCCGGACGATCCAGCAGGGCCATGAGGCCCTGCGGCCTGCCCGCCGACCTGGCGCCCAGCAGGCCCGCATCGCTGCACCGGCCCTTGTCGAATGCCACCACTTCTCCCGGCTGCAGGCCCTCCGGGTCCAGCAGGGTCAGGCTGTCGCCGGCTGCCAGTTCGACGGTGACCGAGCCGCAGGCGGGAATGACATAGCGCTCCACGCCGAGGCGCAGGCGCGGCAGGCCCGGCAATAGCACCCCACCCCGGCGTGAAGGCGCGATCAACGGCGCCGCCGTCCCCGCCATCGGCTCAGCCCCCTTTCCTCATCCGGAAAAATTCACCCCGCCGCCCGCTGCGGCGGCGCCCCCATGAAGCAGGCCATGGTGTCGTCCATCGCCTCGGCCCATGGCGTGTGGTGCAGCGGTGCCACGGTGCCGGTGCAGGGCGAGGTGAAGGACTTGTCGCGGTAGCCGGTGATGGAATGCTCCTTGTCGTGCTCCCAGGCCTTGAACATCTCCACGGTGAGGTCGAGGTCGAAGCCGGGGTAGTCGACCAGCGGCTGCAGGTCGCGCATGTAGTCGGCCTGGAAGTCGATCATCTGCAAAGGGTCGGACAGGGCCTCCTCGCGCGCCACCCAGGCGGCGCTGTCCGCCGCCATCTCCCCGGCGCGCGGCAGGGCGACGCGCCCGAGAATGACGTCGCGGGCGTACCAGGCCTGCAGGTCGAACATGGAGAAGGTGTAGAACTGGTCCTGCATGCCGAGGTAGAGCAGCTTGGGGTTCTGCTCCCAGACCACGCCCTTGTAGAGCCCCGGCGGATAGAGCCGGTTGTGGGTGCGCAACGCAAGTTCCGGGGCGAGGAAGGGAAAGCTGTGGCGGTAGCCGGTGCAGAGCACGATGGCGTCTGCCTTCACCTGGCTGCCGTCCTTGAAGTGGACGGCCGGGCCTTCGATGCGGGTGATCAGCGGCACCTCGCGCACGCCCTCCGGCCAGTCGAATCCCATGGGCTTGCTGCGGTAACTGATGGTGACCGACTTGGCGCCGTATTTCCAGGACTGCAGGGCGATGTCCTCGGCCGAGTAGCTGCCGCCGACGATGACGATGTCGCGGCCGGCAAACTCGCGGGCGTCGCGGAAGTCGTGGGCGTGCATGATCCGCCCGGGGAAGCTGCCGATGCCGGCGAAGTCGGGGATGTTGGGCACCGAGAAGTGGCCGTTGGCGACCACCACGAGGTCGAAGCGTTCAGTCGTCGTGGCGCCGCTCTTCAGATCCTCGGAGGTGATCGCGAAGCTGCCGCTCGCTTCATCGAAAGCCACCCAGCGCACCGCGGTCTCGAAGCGCACCCAATCGCGCACGCCGCTGCCGGCCGCGCGGCCCTTGATGTAGTCGAACAGCACTTCGCGCGGTGGGAAGGACGGGATCGCCTGGCCGAAGTGCTCGTCGAAAGTATAGTCGGCAAACTCCAGGCATTCCTTCGGCCCGTTGGACCAGAGGTAGCGGTACATGGAGTTGTGCAGCGGCTCGCCGTTGGCGTCGGTGCCGCTTCGCCACGAGTAGTTCCACAGACCGCCCCACTCCGCCTGCTTCTCGAAGCAGACGACCTCGGGAATCGCCGCGCCCTGGCGCTTGGCCTCGGCAAAAGCCCGCAGGCCGGCCAGGCCGCAGGGGCCGGCCCCGATCACCGCAACACGTTCCACCATCCGCTCCTCCTCATCCCGTCGAGGAAAGAATTAGACGCGAATCTTTCTTAGCGGTCAAAAATTATTCTTACTGAGATCGTTCGTGTACTTGTTGAAAGGTAGGTTTTATTGATCGTGTACAGTTAAATTGCGATGCAGCTCAAACCGCCGGGTCGTTCTCGATCACATGGTCCGCTATGGCGCCGGGCGTGGTGATCCAGATGTCGGCGCGCTGGTGCGACTACACACGGCAGTGCCGGCGGTGGCCGGCTCTCTGGAGGCAGCAGCGGCGCGAAAGTGCCGCGCCGGCGCTACTCGGTGTGGGGATTGGTGCAGAGAGGCCAGATCGGCCGCGTGAGCTTGCTGTAGCCGTTGGTGCGCGGGTTGCTCGGATAGGGGCCCTCTACGGCGGCATAGAGCACCGCGGCGGCGATCGGCGCGAAGGCGCCGAAAAAGTGGTTGGTCGACTTCACGATCAGGATCTTCTTGGCCAGCGGGTCGATCCCGAGATTGGAGAAGAGGTCCGGCGAGAAGGCCTGCGCCCGGTTGGAGTTGAGCACCACGTCGACACCCGCGATGCGGATGGCGGCGGCATCGCCCAGCGGCACGACGCTGTCGCCGAAGCTCTGCACGGCATCGCGCACCGTTTCGAGAATCTCGACCTCGGCGTCGATCGGATCGCCGGCGACCGCCGAGGTCTTGCCGCCGAAGCGCAGCGGCAGCCGCGCGCCCTTGCCGGCCGCATGGCACAGCCTGACGGCCATGGGATCCCAGATCGACCCCACCGCGACGCCTTCGAGCCCCCGGTCGAGGGCGAGGCGCGTCAGGATCGTCGAATCGCCGGGCACGCCGCCGCCGGGGTTGTCCCAGACATCAGCGATGACCACCGGGCCTTCCGCCATCTCGGCGGCCCGGCGCAGCGCCTCTTCCGGGGTGAGAAAGGCCGGGCAGGCCCGGCCGCGAAAGGAGAACACCTCCATGCCGAGTTCGCGGGCGAGCGCGTCGCCCTCGGTCCGCCTGCCGTCCGTGACGACCACCAGCTTGGCGCCGAGATCGGCGATGTCCGCGGCCATGAAGCCGTGGATCAGCGAGATCGAGAGAACGCCGTCTCGGCCTTCCATCGCGCGGATGCGGTCGATGAAGCCGCGCATGGGGTCGAGGTTCGTCGGCAGGACGTCGATCATGCGGATGTCGAAGACCGACAGCTCCGGACTGATCTCGCCGGCCGCCGCGCGCAGCGTCAGGGCGGCGCAGGCCTCGCCGGCCTCGACGAAGTCGGTATGCGGGAACTCCTTGAATGCCGTCAGGACGTCGAGGTTGGCGACTCGCCTGGCGGTGAGGTGGCTGTGCGGGTCGAAGGAGGCGCCGATCTTCGCCTTGGGTCCGGCGATCCCGCGCACCGCCTCCAGCAGCTCGCCTTCGCAGTCGTCGCAGCCGTCGGCCACCATCGCGCCGTGCAGGCCGAGGACCACGGCGTCCACCGGCAGAGCGTCCCGTAACTGCTGCAGCACCTCGTCGCGCAGCCGCGCCCAGGTCCAGGCGTTCACCAGGCCGCCCGGCTCCGCCCAGGTCGCGGTACCCTCGATCAGCTCGATCTCGCCGCGCCGCGCGCGCCGGCGCAGGGCCGGAAAGACCGCGCTGCACAGGGTCGGCGTCTCCGGATGCCGGCCGGGCGGCGCATAGAAACTCTGCTGAAACTCGGTGAAGTCGGTGCGCAGGGGCGCGAAGGTGTTGGTCTCGGTCGCGATCGAAGCGCAGAAAACGCGCATGCCAGATCTTTCTTATGAAGGTCTTTCATGTAAGCGAAAAAAGTGGACGCCCTTGCGGGCGTCCAAGTCTCCGGCTGGGAGGTTCCGGCCGGCGGCAGGGTTACTCGATGTAGGAGGCGCTGTTGGCCTTCTGCACTTCGGTCTTGAAGAGGCCGAGAAGCTCCGCCGTCCTGGCATCGCCACCTTCCTGGATCAGCCCTTCGAAGGCGGGCTGGGCGGCTGCTTTCATCTTCTCCCGCTCGGCCGCCGACAAGGCGGTGATCGTCATGCTGTCCTTCAGCCCGCCCAGGCCGCGGTCGGAGGCTTCGATGATGCGGGACAGGCCCCGGCTGGCCGCCACGCAGGACTGTGCGGCGTAGCGCAGGGTGCCCTGCTCGGCCTCGGTCAGATCGTCCCAGAAGCTCTTCGAGATCATGAAGGTGTAGGGCGAGAAGAGGTGGTTGGTCAGCGTCAGGTACTTCTGCACCTCGGAGAACTTGGCGAAGGAGATGATCGGCACGGGGTTCATCTGGCCGTCGATGACGCCCGTCTGCAGGCCCGAGTAGACCTCGCCCCAGGCCAGTGGATAGGCTTCCGCACCGAGCGACTGCATGATCTTCTGGTGCGAGGGCAGCGTCATGGTCCGCACGCGGATACCCGCGAAGTCCTCGACCTTGGCGATCTCGCGCTTGGAGTTGGTCACCGCGAAGAAGCCGCCGGTGTCGGGAAAGCCGAGCACTATGACGTCTCCCAGCTCCGCCTCAATGTCCTGCGCCAGCGCCGTGCCGAAGGGGCCGTCGAAGACGTCATAGGTGGCGGCGTTGTTGTCGAAGGCGAAGGGCAGGTTCAGGACGTCGATGCGCGGATAGTAGGAGGCGATGGCACCGGTGGAGGTCAGCGTCGCCTGGATGACGTTGTCGCGCACCATCTGCACGTGCTCGGCGGCGGTGCCGAGCTGATTGGAGGGATAGACCTCCACCTCGATCGCTCCGTTCGTGTCCGCCTGGACGATGTTGGCGAAGACGGCGGTGCAGGCGTGCGCCGGGTTCTCGAAGGGATCGACCTTGTTGTCGTGGCCGAACTTCAGGATCTTCGTGTCGGCCGAGGCGGATGACGCGGCGAGTACCAGCACTGCGGCTGCCGCCGCTGCGGTCAGGGATTGCTTCTTCAACGTCTGTTCCTCTCTGTTCTGCTTGGTTGCGGGTTAGCCCCTTACTGGATAAATCCGAGAGCCCTGGGCACGGCAAGTGCCAGGGACTCCCAGAATGCGAAGACGAAAAGAACCAGGATCTCGGCCAACAGGAACGGCCAGAGCTTGGCAGCGATGCGTTCCAGCTTTTCCCCGGTGACCGACGAGAGCACGAAGAGGCAGGCACCGACCGGCGGGGTCATCAGCGAGATATTGAGCGCGAGGACGAAGATGATGCCGGCGTGTATCGGCTGCATGCCGATCTGCTCGGTGAGCGGCACCAGAACCGGGGCGAGGATGATCAGGATCGCGGTGATGTCCATGATCATGCCGATGACAAGCAGCACGGCGATGATCATCAGCAGGATCATCCAGCGGTTCTGCGCCAGCGAGACGACGGTGTCGGCGATTTCCTGCGGCACCCGGTTGAAGCTCAGCCACCAGCCGAGAAGCGCGGCAAAGGCGATGATGACGAAAATGACGCCGGTGGTGCGGGCGGTGCGCACCAGCATGGCGAAGAAGTCGGCGAAGGTCAGCGAGCGGTAGACGAAGACGCCGAGAAAGAGTGCGTAGCCGACGGCGATGGATGCCGCCTCGGTCGGGGTGACCACGCCACCGAGGATGCCGCCCAGGATGATGAAGGGCATCATCAGGGCCAGGAACGACGACTTGAAGGTTTTCCAAATCTCGCCGGCTCCGGCCCCTTCGGCGGCGAGCGGGAGATTGTTGCGCTTGGCGCCGAGGGCGATCACCCCCATGCAGATGAGGCAGATCAGCAGGCCGGGAAGGATGCCCGCCGCGAAGAGGCCGCCGATGGACACGCCCATCAGCGATCCGTAGACCACCATCAGGCCGGAAGGCGGGATCGTCGGCCCGATGATGGAGCCGGCCGCGGTGACGGCGCAGGCATAGTCGCGCCGGTATCCCTGGCTCACCATGGACGGGACCAGCGTCTTGCCAAAGGCCGCCGCATCGGCCGTCGCCGCGCCGGTCAGGCCGGCAAAGAACACCGAGGCAAGCATATTGGTGTGGGCGAGACCACCGCGGAAGCGGCCGACCAGGACATTGGCCAGGTTGACCAGCCGCAGGGTGATGCCGATGTGGTTCATGATCTCGCCGGCGAGAATGAAGAACGGCATTGCCAGGAAGGGGAAGATGTCGAGCCCATTGAAGATCTTGCTCGGGCCGACGGGCAGGAAGCGTCCGCCGCCCATATCGAAGAGGCCGGCGACCCCCGCGGCACCGAGCGCGAAGCCGATCGGCATGCCGAGCAGGATCAGGGCGGCGAGCAGCAGAAAGACCAGCATCAGACGGCTTCCTCCGCCTGGCCGATCAGCTTCTGTCCGCCGAGATCACGGCACAGCACCAGGAACAGCTGAAGGACCGCAAGACCTGCCGAGGCCGGAATGGCTGCATAGGCCGGTGCCAGCGACAGGCCGAAGATCAGCGCCTGGCGCTTGGCCCCTTCCAGCGCGAAACCGATGCCGAACCAGAAGACGTAGGCGAAGAGGGCCAGGGCGGCGACGTCCATGGCCATCAGGAAAAACCGGCGCAGCCCGGCCGGCAGGCGGTCGAGCAGCAGGGAGAGGCCGATATGCTCGCGACGGGCTATGCCACAGGAAATCGCCAGCAGCACCGCCCAGATCATCAGGTATCTGGCCAGAACCTCGGGCCAGGGCAGCTGAATATGAAGCAGGTAGCGGTCGGCGACTCCGATCCACACGTCGACCACCAGCGCCAGCATGATGACCGCGACCAGGCGTTCGACCAGCGCATTCAACAGATCGCTGAGCCGTGCGGCAATAGCACCCACCCTGATCCCCCTGTTTTCGGCTTCTTCCTAATTTGTAGTTAAACTACATATTTTCGTATCAACTCGCGTTTGTCTAGTAGGATTTTCGATGTTATGGCTCGTTTTCGGTAAGATATGTAGTAAACTTACATAACGATGCGGACGTATCCACCGGGGCGGCGCCGGCAGGGCGAGGGGCCGGGCCCGGCTCCCACTCCGCCTGCGGTTTGGCTGGCCTTGTGTCCGCTGCTATGAGGAAGGGGACGATGCGGGAGAGGAAGCCGTCCGCGCTGCGGCGGCGCTGAGAGGAAACGGCATGTCCAAGCTGATGGCATTTGACCTGATATCGCGCCTGCGCGAGCTCGACGGGAAGTTCAACGCGCGGGAGCAGCGGGTAGCTTCGTATGTCCTCGAGAATCTCGAAGCGGCCACGCAACTGACCGTTTCGGAGATTGCCGGGATCTGCGAGGTCAGCGAGCCGACGGTCATCCGCTTCTGCCGCACGCTCGGCTGCGCCGGCTTTCGGGACTTCAAGCTTCGCCTGGCGCAGAACGTAGCCGTCAGCCTGCAGTATCTCGATGCCATCAACAGGGAACCGCAAGGCGACAGCCGGGGCATCGATCAGATCCTCAGTGTCTTCTACACCACGGCCAATGTTGCACGGGCACAGCTGGATGACGCCACCCTGGCCTTGACGACCGATGCGGTCGCCGGGGCCCGGCGGATCATCTTCTGCGGCGTCGGCGGCGGCTCGGCCACGGTCGCCTTCGATGCCGCCAACCGGTTCTTCCGGCTGGGCATTCCCGCCGTCGCCGTGCACGACAGCTACCAGCTGCGCATGCAGGCGGCCACGCTGTCGCAGGGAGACGTGCTGTTCTGCATCTCCTCCAGCGGCGACCTGAAGGAACTGGTGGAGAGTGCCAGGATCGCCCGCCAGTACGGGGCGACGGCAATCTGCTTGACCCGCCCCGGCAGCGCGCTCGCCGAGGCTTCGGACATCGCCCTGACGCTGAAAATCCCCGAGGATCCGGATATCTACAAGCCGACGGCGTCGCGTCTCGTCTACCTCGTGATCGTCGATGTCCTGGCCGCTGCGGTGGCCCGGAAAAACTCCGACATTGCCCTTGAAAAGCTGCGGCGCATTCGCGCCTCCCTGGCCGTGGTGCACGGCCGCACGGGCCCGCAGCCGATCGGCGACTGAGGTGGTTTCAGTTGATCTTGCCCCGGGCCTCGACCGGCCAGGCCTCGTAGGCGTCGTCACCAGACCTGACGTAGACGGCGTCGACCATGTTGGAGACCACGCAGGCGTGGTTCGGCACGATCGCCACCCTGTCGCCGACCTTGAGGCCGATCGCTCCCTGCGACACGACGCGGCCGTGCTCCTCGGAGAGCTGGTCGACGGAAACGTCGTCGCGGCCGATGACGTGGCCATAGCCGCTCAAGCCCAGCAGGTCGGAGGTCAGGATCTTGCTGCCCGCATCGATGATGGCCCGGTTTTCGGCGGGGACGGAGACGACCGTCGCATGGACCGCGAGCGCGCAGTCGCTCCAGCTGCAGACACCGCGGGCGACCAGGGAGCGGTCGTTGTAGATGTAGGTGCCGGCGCGGTACTCGGTGACCACCGGCGCCTCGTGCGCCTTCCACATGTCCGGCGTGCCGCCTGACGAGATGGTGGCGACCTCCAGGCTTTCCGCTTCGATCAAGGCCTCGGCTTCTGTCATGAAGGCCTGTACGCGCACAGCGGCGCCGACCGGCGGATAGGTCATCAGCCCGCCGAAAACGAGACCCGCCGCGCGGTCGATCCGCTGCGCGAGCTCGAGCGCCGCCGCCGGCGTTGCGACGCCGCAGCGGTTGGCGCCGGTGTTGCATTCGACGAGAACCCTCAGCGGCTTTGCTGCCGCCGCGAAAGCCCCGGAGAGACCGTCGACGGTGACGGCGTTGTCGGCCACCACGCCGAGGTCGATCCTCTCCGCCAGGCCCTTGAGGCGCGCCAGCTTCTCCGATCCCAGGATGTTGTAGGTGATCAGCACGTCGCGGATCCTGTCGCTGCCGGCCACCATGGTTTCGGCTTCCGACACCTTCTGGCAGGTGATGCCGACCGCTCCGGCGTCGAGCTGCAGCTCGGCCAGGCGCGGCAGCTTGTGCGTCTTGATGTGCGGGCGGCCATTCAGACCGTGGCTGGTCACATAGGCCTGGAAGCTTTCGACGTTCCGCCGGGCCACGTCCAGGTCCACGAGCACGGCGGGCGTCGAGATGTCTGAGAGTTTCATCCTGCAATCCTTGGCGTCGAGGGAAAGGGGTGTCAGCGCATTTCGAATCCCTGCCCTTGACAAGATATGCGCGCTGATCGAAATTCAGTCAATCCGCTATTCAGGACGAATGTCCGATATAGTAGACAGTCAACAAGAGCAGGGGGATTTCGTTATGACCAACAGGTTCAAAATCGCGGCGCTCACGGCCGCCGTGTCATTGTTTTTTGTCGTGTCGGCGCAGGCCGCGGACGGGGCCAGCAAGCTCGACGAGGTGCTTGCCCGCGGCCACCTCGTCCTCGGGACCGGAAGCACCAACGCCCCGTGGCACTTCAAGAGCGCCGAGGACAAGCTGCAGGGCTTCGACGTCGACATGGGCCGCGTCATCGCCAAGGCGCTGTTCGGCGACCCGGATAAGATCGAGTATGTGATCCAATCTTCCGACGCGCGCATTCCGAACATCACTACCGGCAAGGTGGATGTGACCTGCCAGTTCATGGCCGTGACCGGTGAGCGTGCCCAGCAGGTTGCCTTCACCGTCCCCTACTACCGCGAGGGTGTCGGCCTGATGATGAAGCTCGACAGCGCTTACGCCGACCATGCGGCGCTGAAGGCGGCCGGCTCCTCCGTCACCGTCTCGGTGCTGCAGAACGTCTATGCCGAAGACATGGTGCACGCGGCCCTGCCGCAGGCCACGGTCGATCAGTACGAGTCGGTGGACCTGATCTACCAGGCCCTCGAATCTGGCCGGGCTGACGCCGCGGCGACCGACCAGTCGTCGATTGCCTGGTTCATGACGCAGAATGCGGGCCGCTACAAGGACGCCGGATACGGCTGGAACCCGCAGAGCTACTCCTGCGCCGTCGCGCGCGGCGACCAGGACTGGTTGAACTTCGTCAACACTGCCCTGCATGAAGCCATGACCGGGGTGGAATTCGGCTTCTACGCCGACTCGTTCAAGACCTGGTTCGGCGTCGAGCTGGCGCCGCCGCAGATCGGCTTCCCCGTAGAGTATAAGTAGTCGAACCTGGGGAGCGGCCTGGGTCTTCTCCGCGGCCGCTCCCCTCCAGGTACCAGTGTGAACGCGCGGCATGGGTTACAGTCTCAACTTTTCGGCGGTCTGGCGCAGCTTCGACCAGCTCCTGGCGGGCCTCGGCCTCAGCCTGATGCTGGCCATCGGCGCCATCTTCATCGGCTGCGCGATCGGCCTCGTCGTCGCCTTTGCCCTGCGTGCCAAGCTGCTGTGGCTGCGCGGTCCGGCCTCCATCTACGTGACGGCGATCCGCAACACGCCGATCCTCGTGCTCATCCTCTTCACCTACTTCGCCCTGCCGCAGCTGGGCTTCCGCCTCGGCAAGATCGAGTCCTTCGTGTTCACGCTGGCCATCTACTCCGGGGCCTACCTGGCCGAGGTCTTCCGCGCCGGCCTCATCTCCGTCCCGCCCGGCATGCGCGAGGCGGGCCTCGCCATCGGCCTGAGCGAGATGCAGATCCGCACATCGATCATCGTCCCGATCATGCTGCGCAACGTCCTGCCGTCGCTTTCAAGCACCTTCATTTCGCTGTTCAAGGACACCTCGCTGGCCGCCGCCATCGCCGTGCCGGAGCTGACCTTCGAGGCCCGCAAGATCAACGTCGAGACCTTCCGGGTGATCGAAACCTGGATCGTCGTCAGCTGCCTCTACGTCGCCACCTGCTCGCTGCTCGCCGCGGCCCTGCGGCAGGTCGAGCGGCGCCTGGCCGTGTCGCGCTGAAGCCCATGGATCCTCTCGCCTTTCTCGATCAGCTATGGATCGCCCGCATCCCCCTCTTGAAAGGGGTCGGCCTCACCGTGGCGATTTCCTCGCTGGCCATCGTCGCCGGCTCGGCGCTCGGCGTACTCGTCGGCCTGGCGCTGACCTACGGCCCGCGCCCCCTGCGGTGGGCCGTGCGCGGCTATACGGACTTCGTCCGCGGCACCCCGGTGCTCGTGCTCGTGCTGGCCAGCTTCTATGTGCTCAGCACCATCGGGTTGCAGCTGAATGCTTTCCAGGCCGGGGTACTGGCACTCTCCGTCTTCTGCAGCTCCCACGTGGGCGAGATCGTGCGCGGCGCGCTGCAGGCCATCCCGGCGGGCCAGTCCGAGGCCGCCAAGGCGATCGGCCTGACATTTCCGCAGACCTTCACCTATGTGCTGGTCCCGCAGGCGATCCGCCAGATCCTGCCGACCTGGGTGAACACGGCTGCCGAAATGGTGAAGGCCTCGACCCTGCTGTCGATCATCGGCGTCGGGGAACTGTTGCTCGCCACCCAGGAGGTCATCTCCCGGACCTTCATGAGCCTGCCCTTCTACTTCTTCGCCGGGGTGCTCTATTTTGCCGTCAACTACGGCATCGAGCGCTTCGGGAAATATGTCGACCGCAAGACCACCGTGCCCGGCTGAGAGCCCGATGAGATGACCAACCTGCTGGAAATTCGCGACCTGCACAAACGCTACGGCGAGACCGAGGTGCTCAAGGGCGTCGACTGCGACATGGCGAAAGGTGACGTGATCTGCGTCATCGGCTCCAGCGGATCGGGCAAGACCACCATGCTGCGCTGTATCAACATGCTGGAGGAGTTCCAGGGCGGCAGCATCCGCATCGACGGCCAGGAAATCGGCTACCAGGTGGTCGGCGGCGTGCGCAAGCGCAAGAAGGAGGCGGAGATCGCCCGCCAGCGGGCCCTGACCGGCATGGCCTTCCAGCAGTTCAACCTCTTCCCGCACATGACGGCAATGGGCAACGTTACCCTCGGCCTCATCAAGGTGAAGAAGATGGCCAAGGACGAGGCCCGTGCCGTCGCCGAACAGTGGCTCGAGCGGGTCGGCCTGCTCTCCCGCAAGGACCGCTATCCGGGCCAGCTCTCCGGCGGGCAGCAGCAGCGCGTCGCCATCGCCCGCGCCATCGCCATGAACCCGAAGCTTATGCTCTTCGACGAGGTCACCTCCGCCCTCGACCCCGAACTGGTCAACGAGGTTCTTCAGGTCATCAAGGATCTCGCCAGGGACGGCATGTCGATGCTGATCGTCACCCACGAGATGCGCTTCGCTTTCGAAGTCTCGAGCCGCGTCATCTTCATGAACCAGGGCCGCATCGGCGAGGCGGGCAATCCGCGTGAGATGTTCGTCAGCCCGAAGACGGACCGGCTGGCGGAGTTCCTGAAGACCTCGACTTTCCAACAGGCAAACTAGGTAACGGAGACAGGATCGTGACATTGAAACGCTATGGCACCGGTGAACAAGGCGCAGGCAAGCAGGCCCTTCCTTTCGCGCGCGCGGTGGAGGCGGACGGCTGGCTCTACGTGTCCGGCCAGGTCGCCATGGAGAACGGCGAAATCGTTTCTGGCGGGATCATCGCCGAGACCCGCAGGGCGATCGAAAACCTGATCGCCATCCTTCACGAGGCGGGCTACGGCGTCGAAGACGTGGTGCGCGTCGGTGCCTGGCTCGACGACCCGCGCGACTTCTGGACCTTCAACGGCATCTACGCGGAGTATTTCAGCAAGAATCCGCCGGCCCGCGCTTGCGTGCAGTCGCGCATGATGGTCGACTGCAAGGTCGAAGTTGATTGCGTGGCCTACAAGCGCAAGTAAAACTGTCTGCTGCGGTGTCGGTTGATGCCGGCACCCGAGAGAAAGATATCGAGAGTCCGGCATGGCTGACGAATCCACCAACCGCAGATCCCGAGGTCTTGACCGGGCATTCGAGCTGCTCGACTTCCTGCGCCTGGAACGCGCGCCGATGCGCCCCAACGAGATCGCCGCCAAGATCGGCGCGCCGCGTTCGTCGGTCTACGAGCTCGTCAACCTTCTGCTACGTCACGGGATCCTGGAGTATCACGACGACGATGGGCGGGTGTTTCTGGGGCGCCGGCTTTACTTCCTGGGCACGGCCTATGCCGAGCAGTTCGACCTGATGCGGGAGGCGGATGCCTTGCTGTTGCATCTCTCCGAAGAAACCCGGGAGACCGCCCAGCTGTGCATGCTGGAAGGCAATAAGTACACCGTCGCCCTGATGAAGGAGGGTATCCGGCCGTTCCGCATCTCCTCCAATGTCGGCGAGCCGGTCCCGGTTCCCTGGACGGCGTCGGGCCGGCTCCTGGTCTCGCATATGAGCGACGCGGAAATTCTCGACTTCATTCCGAATGAGGATTTCGCCTTGCCGGACGGCACGAGGCTCGAACCGTCGCTGTTCCTGGCGCAGGTTCGCGAGGCGGCGCGGGTCGGCTACTTCAGCTTCAACAGCGCGGTGGAAACCTTCACCCACTGCTTTGCCGTGCCGGTCTACCAGGCCGGCCGGGAATGCGTCGCCACGCTTTGCCTCGTTGCGCCCAAGGAAGACGGAATCAAGAATCACGCGCACTATCTGGCCAGCTTGCGGCACGCCGCGCAGGACCTTTCCGCAAGGTTGGGCCACACGGCCGAGAACGATCCCGGAGGACTGCACCGACGCCGCGCCTAGGCAAGCGGATCTCCCACGGGCCGAGATGACAAATGCGCTGGCCCGCCACGTCGAATCTTCGAGTTTCAATAACTCTGATCTGGTCAGCTTGGCAGATTAAAGGCGCCGGCCTTTAGGATGAAAGCAACACGATCAGGAACCTTGATGTGAAGGCCAAGAGCCTCGGCAATATCCCGCAAACCAAGGCTGCTTCTGGGTGGGCTGAGACGTTGCTCCAGGCTGCGATCCGCCGCGGGCGACGGGGAGTGGGGAGCGGGCAGCGGGGGCAGGATTTGAACCTGCGACCTTCAGGTTATGAGCTTGAAGTCCTGAAGCGGTTGCCGAGTTGCAACGTTCGGCCGGCCGTCGGCGAAGCCTCCGCGCACCACCAGACGCCCGCGCCATGGCCTCCGTCCGTGGTCCCCAAGTTGAGGCAGTCGGCGGAAGACCCGCTCCCGCTTTCGGAACGGACCTCGAACCTGGATCCGGAACGAATCCGGAAAAAGTGGAAAGTGGTTCGGAAAAAGTGGAAAGTGAAAACTTTCCTGACAAATTTTATCTTTGTTTATCAGTAAGTTATGGTGCGCCCGAGAAGATTCGAACTCCTAACCTTCTGATCCGTAGTCAGATGCTCTATCCAGTTGAGCTACGGGCGCACATCAAAGCGTGTAGTGGCATCGCGACGACGGGGCGCCGCCGCGAAGAGGCCGGACATTACTCGAAGGCCCGGCACCATGCAAGGGCTTCTCGAAACCTGAAAAACGGCGGGAATCCCGCCGGAATCCGGCCTTTCGAACGTCCAGAAAGCGGGGGAAAACGTTCTTGTCCGCCCAGAATCCATCCTCTACTATCCAGCAATCGTTCGAGGGGGGGCGGGACAGCAAGACTCTGTAAAGACTTACATGGTTAATCTGTGAGAGCTTATCAGGTTAAGCCGTCTCGGAAATCTGTACGGAAATCTCTATGTCGAGCAGACACTTGTTGCCTATCCGCCGAACCGCTGTCGTGATCGGCGCGCTTTTGTTCGCGGCGGCGTGCACTGCGCCGCAGGATGACCAAGCGCCGACGACCAGCAGCCCGCCGGCGCCGCAGGCCGAGACTTCCGCGGCCACCCGTACCGCTGTCGCCACGCCTGCCCCGGGAGGCACCGCCGCTGCGGACCCCTCCGCGCCGCAGATCCTGGGCACCACGGTCTTCGAACCACCCCAGGTCAGCAATATGCAGCCGACCGGCACCGTGGTGGGACAGAAGGTCGAATCCCTGCGCAGCGACCTGCTGCGGCTGCAACAGCAGCTCTCGGACGAGAACAACCAGTTGCAGAGCCTGCGCATCTCGGCCCGCCAGTTTGCCGGCAACTACCACTCCCTGAAGGCGGCGATGAATGCCCGGCTGCAGGTCGGCACCACCCCCGGCAACCCAGAGCTGGTCGCCCAGTGGAACCAGGCCCAGTCCGAGCTGCAGCAAGTCGGCGCCAGCATCGCCGCGCTGAACACCCTGGCCAGCCAGGTCTCCGGCACTGCGTCGCTATCGGCCTTCCTGCTTGAGTCGACCAGCACCACCTTCGAGCTGCGCGGCGCCGTGGACGAAGATCACCGCCATCTCGCCGTCCTGGAGGACGAGGTCAACAAGACCGTGGTGGTGATCGACCGCCTGCTGAACGAGTTGACTGACGACATTGCCCGCACCCAGAACTACTTTGCCAACGAACGTCTCAACCTGACCGCCATGCAGGTCGCCATCGACAACGGCGAGTACATTGGCGGCAGCCTGGCGAACCGCGCCTATGGCGTGCCCGCTCCGGCCCCGGCCGGCGGTGCCGCCAGCGCCGTCGGGCAGCGCCAGCCCCTGGCGGTGATCCGCTTCGACCGCGAGAACGTGCAGTACGAGCAGGCGCTGTTCACGGTGGTGGGCGCCGCACTCGAGCGCCGCCCCAACGCCGCCTTTGACATCGTCGCGGTGGCCCCGGCCGGGGGCGACTCTGCCCGCGTGGCGCTCGACACCAACCGCTCGCGCCGCAATGCGGAGAACGTTCTGCGCACCCTGACCAACATGGGAATGCCGGCCGACCGCATGACCCTCTCGGCAACCGCCAGCCCGCAGGCCCAGGTCAACGAGGTTCACATCTACGTCCGCTAGGATCGTTTTCGATACCCGCAGGCTTCAGGCCGGCCCCCGGAAGGGAGCCGGCCTGATTGCTTTCCAGGGACTGGTAGGGCGGCCCTTTCGCCCTGGATCGCCACCAGCCGCAGCGACGAGTCAGGCTTGCTTGAGGACGCCCGGCACTAAAACCTCTTAGACCTCGGCGGCGAGTTCCGCTTTAATCGCCCCGTTTCGAATCGCCGGGCCCCGACCCGGCAAGGACAGCGAGGGAAACCAGCGGCCGCCATGCTTACCGTCGAACAGAAAACCTTCCCGGTCTCCTGGGACCAGTTGCATCGCGACTCCCGCGCCCTGGCCTGGCGGCTGGTGGCCCTGGGGCCCTTCAAAGGCATTGCCGCAATCACCCGCGGCGGTCTGGTGCCGGCGGCGGTGATCGCGCGCGAGCTCGACGTCCGCCTGATCGACACCATCTGTATCGTGAGCTACCGCGACGACCACACCCAGGGCGAGATGGAGGTGCTGAAGCCGGTCGAGCACGACAGCGAAGGCTGGCTCCTGATCGACGACCTGGTGGATACCGGCAAGACCGCCCGCAAGGTGCGCGAGCTGATGCCCAAGGCGCATTTTGCCACGGTCTATGCCAAGCCGGCGGGCCGCCCGCTGGTCGACAGCTTCGTTACGGAAGTGAGCCAGGACACCTGGATCCTGTTTCCCTGGGATACGGCACTGCAATCGGTGCCGCCGATCATCCAGACGCCGCGTCCCTGACGGTGGATCCCTGAAGGCACGGCTCAGAAGCCGCCGGCGATCTCCTCCAGGGCGTCAAGTCGGGCCAGCTTCACCTGGTGATTGGGCAGCAGTTGGATGGTGCTGTCCTGCTTCAGCTGGGTGAAGGTGCGGCTCACCGTTTCCGTGGTCAGGCCAAGGTAGTCGCCGATGTCGGTGCGGCTCATCGGCACCGTCACGGGATCCCCCGCCTGGCCGCGCTGGCGGGCGCGCTTCGACAGCATGAGCAGGAAGGAGGCGATCTTCTCCCGCGCGGTCTTGCGGCCGAGCAGAAGCATCTGCTCCTGCGCCGCCACCAGCTCGTTGCTGGCGATGCTGAGGAGGCGCTGCTCGATCTTCGGCAGGCGCTGCATCAGGGCCTCCAGCTTGTGGCGCGGAAAGCGGCACACCATGCTGGGCGTCACCGCCTCGGCGCTGAAGGCATAGGTTTCCTGGTTGGCGAGGCCGAGGAAGTCGCCTGGAAAGAGGAAGCCGGTGACTTGGCGGCGGCCGTCGGGCAACAGCTTGTAGACCTTGATTGTGCCGGAGGTGACGTTGAAGACATTGCTGGCCTCCTCGCCCTCGTCGAACAGCGGCGAGCCGGCCTCCAGCTCGACGGAGGTCATGATCGCCGAAATCTGCGTCAGTTCCTGAGCTTCGAGCGGCGCGCAGATCGTCATGCCGCGCACGGAACAGGCGGAGCAAGGCGATGGCTCACGGCGGTCGCGCGCCACTGCCGGGGACAGCTTGCTCACCTGCTCGTAATCGAACACCGCCATGCTTTCAGAACTCCGAGAGTCCGCTTCATTCCCAAGGCCCCTGACACCCGCGACATCGGGCTGAAGCGACCTCCCTGATAGTCTTGACGTGGATCAAGGACAGCGCCCGCTCCGCCACGCCACTCTGCTGTCAGTCAGAAATACAACTTTTGCGCTGCACCCAGCGCCCCAAGGTGACTCATTTGGTGCGTAAACTCAACGTGAGACTGCTGGCGCCGAAGGAGGTGGACCAGGCCTTCCCGCTGATCCGGACTGCCTGGCCAGCCGCGGAGCTTGAGGGCTGGCGGCGCTTTGCGCTGCAGCGGACCGCCTCCGGCGCCGAATCCGAGACCGGAATCCTAATTGTGGCGAACGAGCAGGGCTGCATCGTCGGCATCGCCGCCTTCCGGTTGTCCGACGACCTGATCCACGGACCGGTCCTCTTCGCCGATCCATTTTGCGCGCTCGACATCGTCGACCAGGCCAATGTCGCCCGCTCTCTGGAAATTGGCCTGGAAAAGATCGCCCGCCGCCACGGATGCACGGCGGTCCACACCAACGTCGCCGCCTCGGGCCAATCAGGCGACGACGGCTGGCTGTGCTCGGTGCTCTACGAGCGCGGTCATCGCGTCGAAGGCCTGCATATGTGTAAGCTGATCCCGATAATGACCTGAAAGCCCCGCCTGTTACGCAAAACGGCCCCTGGCCAGGACCCCGTCCGCTGTCGATGATGGTGCCGTCGCGACACCAACCGGAGGCAAACAGTCCATGGCAAATCCAATCAAACTCGCCGTCGCCGCGCTGCTCGCCGGACTGCTCGGCGCCTGTGCCGCGACCCCCACCGCAGAGACCGCCGCCGCGCCGCCGCGCCAGATGGTGGCCGCCGCCAATCCGCTGGCGGCCGAGGCCGGCATGGCGATGCTGCGCCAGGGCGGCTCGGCCGTCGACGCGGCCATCGCCGGCGCCCTGGTGCTGGGCCTGGTGGAGCCGCAGTCCTCCGGGCTCGGCGGCGGCGCTTTCCTGCTGCATTACGAGGCCGAGAGCCGCGACGTGGCGGCCTACGACGGGCGGGAAGCCGCACCCGGCAGTGCTCCCGAAACTCTCTTCCTGCTGGCCGACGGCCGGCCGATGCCCTTCTGGGACGCCGTGGTCGGCGGTCGCTCGGTCGGCACGCCCGGCCTGCTGCGCATGCTGGAACTGGCCCATCGCGACCACGGCCGCCTGCCATGGGCGGCACTGTTCCAGCCGGCGATCCGCCTCGCCGAAGACGGCTTCGCCGTGTCGCCGCGACTCCATGCGCTGATCGCCGGCGACGCCTACCTGAAGCGCTATCCGTCAACCGCCGCCTACTTCCATGATGCTGCCGGCAATCCCTGGCCGGTCGGCACCCTGCTGCAGAACCAAGCCTATGCCGACACCCTGCGCGCGGTCTCCATGGGCGGCGCCGACGCCTTCTACAGAGGCCCCATCGCCGTTGACATTGTCGCTGCGGTGCGTGGCGCTACCGACAATCCGGGACACCTCAGCACTGGCGACCTGCGGAACTACGAGGCCAAGCGTCGCGACGCCCTCTGCCTGCCCTACCGCCAGTGGATCGTTTGCGGCATGCCCCCGCCAACCTCCGGCGGCGTGGCTGTGCTGCAGATCCTGAAGCTGCTGGAGCCCTTCGATCTCGGCGCGCTGCCGCCGGCCTCGGCGCAAGCGATTCACCTGGTTGCCGAAGCCAGCCGCCTCGCCTTCGCCGACCGCAATCGTTTCCTCGCCGACAGCGACTTCGTGGTGGTGCCGGTCGAGACCCTGCTTGACCCGGACTATCTCGCCGCAAGGGCGGCTCTGATCGACCCGGCGGCCAGCATGGGAGAAGCGCACCCCGGCCTGCAGAGCGGTCAGGCCCTGAGCCCGCCGCAGCCGAACCCACCCTCGACCTCCCACCTCTCGGTGGTCGACCGCGACGGCAACGCAGTTTCCATGACCGCCTCCATCGAGAGCGCCTTCGGCGCTCGCCTCATGGCGCGCGGCTTCATGCTGAACAACGAACTCACCGACTTCTCCTTTCTGCCCAGCGTCGACGGCCGGCCGGTCGCCAACCGCGTCGAGGCAGGCAAACGACCGCGCAGCTCCATGTCGCCGACCCTGGTGCTGGATCGCGAGGGCCGCTTCGTGATGGCCATCGGCTCGCCCGGCGGCAGCCGCATCATCGGCTACACCGCCAAGGCCATCATCGCGGCGCTCGACTGGAACCTCTCGATGCAGGCGGCCGTCGCCCTGCCGAACTTCGTGAACCGCAACGGCGCCACCGACCTGGAAGCCGGCACTGCCGTCGAAAGCGCCGAGGCCACTCTGGCGGCGCTCGGTCACGAGGTCAACGTGATGGAGATGACCAGTGGCCTGCACGGCATCCGCCGGACGGAACGCGGGCTCGAAGGCGGCGCCGACCCGCGCCGCGAGGGCGTGGCGCTCGGTGAGTAGTCTGCGGGCAAACCGCGGAGACTTGCAGTCGCGCGATGTCCGACTAGACTGCGCGGCAATGAAGCAAGCCTCCCGCGACGCTTTCGTCGATCTGCCGACCGTCACCCTGAAGCCGCATGGCCAGAAGCGGCTCGGCCGCGGCCATCCCTGGGTCTACTCCAACGAGGTGGAGATGGACGCCATCGCCAAGGAGGTGCCGCCCGGCGGCTTGGTGCGCCTCTGCGATATCCATGGCCGCTACCAGGCGACGGCCTTCTTCAACCGCCATCCGCTGATCGCCGCGCGGGTGCTGACCCGCGACGAATCGGTCGCCATTGATACTGCCTTCCTCGCCGCGCGGCTGAAGCGTGCGCTGGAGATTCGCACGCAACTGATCGGCGTGCCCTACTACCGTCTGGTCCACGCCGAGGCCGACGGCCTGCCCGGCATCATCATCGATCGCTTCGGCGACGCGCTGACTCTGCAGGTCAACACCGCGGGCATGGAAGTCCTGACGCCGCAGCTGATCGATGCCCTCAACGCCGTGATCGCACCGCAGACCATAGTCCTGCGCAACGACAGTGCGGTGCGCAAGCTGGAACTGCTCGAAGAGAGCGTCACGGTGGTTCAGGGCCGCCTCGAAGGGCCGGTGGCGCTGGAGGAGAACGGCGCGCGCTTCTTCGCCGACCTGGAAGGCGGCCAGAAGACCGGCTGGTTCTACGATCAGCGTGACAACCGCGCCTGGGCCTCCCGGCTCGCGAAGGAAGCGCGGGTGCTCGACTGCTACGCCTTCGCCGGCGGCTTCACCGTGCAGGCGGCGCTTGCCGGAGCCGACGAGGTGACCGCCATCGACCGGTCGCAAGGTGCGCTCGACCTCGCCGCCCAGGCCGCCGAGGCCAACGGTGTCGCCGGGCGCTGCCGCTTCGTGAAGGCAGAGGTGTTCCAGGAGCTGGAGCGCCTGGGCGAGGCGGGCGAGCGCTACGGCCTGGTCATCGTCGACCCGCCGGCCTTCGTGAAGTCAAGGAAGGACCTGGCGCAGGGCCTCAAGGGTTATCGCAAGATGGTGCGCTTGGCGGCGCCCCTGGTGGCTGAGGGTGGGTTCCTGCTGGCGGCCTCCTGCTCGCATCATGCCGATCTCGACAGCTTCGCCGGCCAGGTGTGGCGCGGGCTGCAGGATGCCGGCCGCGAGGGCCGCATCCTGCGCACCTCCGGCGCTGCAGCGGACCATCCGGTGCACCCCGCACTGCCGGAAAGCGCTTACCTCAAGGCCCAGTTCCTGGCGCTGGACTGAGAGTTAACTCGCCTTGGCGGTGGGCTGTGTCTGCGCCTGATGCAGCGGCAGCACGAGGCGGAACAGGGTGCCATCGGGGCCGGAGCGCTCCAACCGTATGTCGCCGCCGTGGGCGCGCATGATGTCGTGGGCGATCGACAGGCCGAGGCCGGTACCGCCCACACGCGCCGAGCCGGCGAAGGGTTTGAAGATGTTCTGCCGGGCTTCGTCGGGCATGCCGGGGCCGTTATCCTCTACGTCGATCACCAGGAAGTCGCGCACCGGTCGGGCCGCCAGGCGCAACTCGCCTGCTCCGGCCTCCAGCGCGTTCCGGGCGAGATTGAAGAACACACGGTAGAGCTGTTCGCGGTCGGCCTCGACCTTAAAGCCGCGGTCGACGTCGTTGGTCCAGCCGGCGCGCCCGGCGCCCACCTCCGCCACTGCCTCGCGCACCTCGGTCAGCAGGTCGCGCAGGTCGAAGCGCTGCAGGTCGAGCTGCACCGGCCCTTCGCGGGCGAACTGCAGAGTCTGTGCGCAGAGATGCAACGCGCGGTCGATCGCGCCGACCAGGGCGGGCGCCATGGAGCGCACGGCCGGATCGCCGCTCTTGCCGAGGCGGTCGGAAATCAGGCTGGCGGTCGCGAGGATATTACGCAGGTCATGGTTCACCTTGGTGACCGCGGTGCCGAGGGCGGCGAGGCGCGTCTTCTGCAAAAGCGCCGCGCGCAGGCCCTGCTGCATGGTTACCAGTTCACGCTGGGCGATACCAATCTCGTCGCTGCGCTCCGACGGCGGCAGCGCTTCGGCGACCACTTCAGGATTGGCGCGGAAGGCAGCCATGCTTGCAGTGATGCGACGCATCGGCCGTACCATCAGCAGGTGCAGGCTGAGATACACCAATGCCGCAGTGAAGATGGAGATGCCCAGCGACAGGTTGAGGATGCGCCAGGAGTAATCGAACATCTCGCTGCGCAGTGGCGCCTCATCCATCACCACCTCGACCAGGATTTCCGGATCCTTCGGCGAAGGGCCGATGATCCGCAGCAGCCGGTTGTCGCGAGCCAGCAGAGTCATCACGGCATCGTGGATCAGGCCGAAGAAGCTGGCCTCACGCAAGTCGTAGGTGGCGTCGATCTGCTCCGGCGTCGCCACCATCAGCATAAGCTTGCCGGCACCCGGCTTGGACAGCGCGACCATGTAGGCACCGACGTGCTGCAGCAGCTCGGCCTCCATCTCCTTGCTGACCATGTTGTCCGGTGTTGCCTCGAGCGCCAGGATCGAAAGGTGGGCGGCGGCCAGACGTTCCTGCAGATAGACCACGCGCATGCGCCCGATGGAAGGCGCATAGATCAGCACCTCGGCCAGCATGACGAAGGCGATCGTCAAAAGCAGCAGCTTGGCCGAGAGGCTCTTGGTGAGAGGGGGCAAACGGAGGATGTTGCCCGGCGATCTGTGGCCCAACATAACCATGGCTTATACCACGCGGGCGGCCCGCGCGGGAATTCGCCTCGTCAGGCCGCCGGCAGGAATCGCGGCCGGTAAAACGGGCCAGGGAAAGAGAGCGCCTGCCGCACCTGGGTGGGGGGCACGGCCATTTGCCGGCAGGCGCTCCTCGAACGACTCGACGCTCGCAGCCTTAGTTGGCCTTGGCGGCGCAGGGATTGACTGCGGCGCAGGGGTTCGCCGCCGCGCAGGGGTTCGCCGCGGCGCAAGGGTTCGCAGCGGCGCAGGGGTTGGCAGCCGAACAGGGGTTCGCCGCGGCGCAGGGGCTGCAGGGCTTCTTGACGGCCGCCGCGCAGGGGCTGCAGGGATTGCAGGCCGCGATCTGCACCGGCGTATCTGCGGCATGGGTCGCCGCCAGCGGCAGCGCCATGGCAGCAGCGGAAACCGTCGCGACGCTCAGGGCGGCCAGGGTCTTCTTCAACATGTCACTTGCCTCCAATAGTCTTTGCTATGTCGGAGCCCCGAAAATGGGATGCTCTCGCCTCGCCGGTCGTCGCTCTTCCGGGTGGGCGACCGCCGAGGCGCCCAGAATGCGCAGGGCACCGGTCGAGCACGAATCACGCTCCTGCGATTGGCTTCAACTTCCTGTGAAAGATCGGTGAGCGCAAGCACCCACCCCGCCACCAGCCGCTTCACGAGGCATCGGTTCCACCGTCGTTGCGGCCCTTCACGTTCTTGTGGAGCACCTTCTTGTACAACACCGGCAGCAGCGAGAGAACAATGAGGCCGGCGAGCGGCAGCAGCACTTCCGGCTCCAGGATGGCGTCCTTGATGCTGTCGGTCTCGCCCGCCTCGAAGATCGCGCCGAGGCCGTTGCCGACGGAGGCATAGACCAGCGAGCCGGGAATGATGCCGAGCAGCGTGCCGGCGACGAAGTTCTTCAGCGAGACGCCGAGGAAGGCCGGCACCAGGTTGACCAGCCAGAAGGGAAACAGCGGGATGAGGCGCAGCACCAGGAGGTAGCTGAGGGCATCTTCCTGGAAGCCGTCGCGCATGCGGCGCAG
Organism: uncultured Pelagibius sp.; assembly: GCA_964472095.1. GTDB lineage: Bacteria > Pseudomonadota > Alphaproteobacteria > Kiloniellales > Kiloniellaceae > Pelagibius. The sequence continues at coordinate 88,816 of CAYYIV010000004.1, read as the reverse complement.
GGCAGGCCCGGCACGCTGGCGCAGCAGGTCGCCGATGGCTGTGCGCGCGGCGAGGAACACCGCCACAGCACCGAGGGTCGCCCCGATCACGGAGCAGGCTGCACCGAGCAGCGTGCCGAAGAGAAAGCCGGCGCTCACCGTCATGACCAGCGCCCCCGGAATGGAAAGGGCTACCATCACCGCGTAGAGCAGGATGAAGCCGAGCACCGCCACGGCACCCTGCGCCTCGACCAGCGCGAGCAGGGTCTCGCGGTGTGCCTCCAGGGTGTCGAAGGCAAGATAGCGGTGCCCGCCCAGCGCCAGAAAGGTGCCCAACCCGGCCAGCAGCACGGCCGCCGGCAGCAGCCGCTTGAGAACGCCCCGGCCCCCGGCGGGCTCTCGCTTCGGCTCGGACATGGTGCCCCCTTGCTGAATCGTGGTTAACGTCGGGTTAACCGCCTGCCCCGACGGCACCTGGCGGCGGGCCCTGCCGGCACGGTGGGAAACCGCAGAAATCCGGGCGAGGCAGCGGTTTTAGCGCTTGCCCGGCGGGACCGCCAGTCACCAAGGTGTGAGCCGAGGTGGAGATTCCGCGGCCGGGAGCCCTGGCGGTCGTTGACAGAGCCCCGGCCCGCCCTTATACAGCCCCGTCAATTCGAGAATCAGCCTGATATTGGAGTTTTGCCGTGAAGCGCACTTATCAGCCCAGTGTGCTGGTTCGCAAGCGCCGCCACGGGTTCCGCGCACGTAAGGGAACCGTTGGCGGGCGTCGCGTTCTTGCCCGTCGGCGCGCCAAGGGCCGCAAGCGCCTTTCCGCCTAAGTGTCATGATGCCGACCGTCGGGCGGCTCAAGACACGGCCTCAGTTCCTCAAGGTCGCGGCGGCCAAGCGCAAATGGGTCATGCCCGGCCTCGTCCTGCAAGCAGCCAGGCGCCCGCACGGTGAAGACCGCGCGGCGCTTGTCGCACGCGCAGCGCCGGTGGAGGAACCAGAGGTGCGGGTCGGTTTTACCGTGACCCGCAAGGTCGGCAATGCCGTTGAGCGCAACCGCGCGAAGCGGCGCCTGCGTGCGGCGGCAGCGGAGATCTTTCCGCAACTCGGCCGGGCCGGCACCGACTACGTGGTGATCGGCCGGGTCGCCACCCTGACGCGGCCCTTCGATGCCCTGCGGGCGGACCTGGAGCAGGCCATTCGCAGGCTCGACGGAGCCGACAAGCGCTGCAGCGCGAAGGAGGCAAGGCAATGAAGGCCGTCGGCTTTGTCCTACTGGTCCTGATTCGTGCCTATCAGCTGCTGATTTCGCCGATGTTCCCGCCAAGCTGCCGCTATTTCCCGACCTGTTCCGACTATGCCCGCCAGGCGGTGACCCGCCACGGCCCGCTCGCCGGCAGCTGGCTGGCGCTGAAACGCCTCGCCCGCTGCCATCCCTGGGGCGGCCTCGGTTACGACCCTGTCCCTGACCGGTCCCTTGCGGCAAATCCCCGCAGCGGCACCTCCGCAAGCCTTGGCCTCGGCCCGGACTGTCACCATCTGGATCACCTATCGGGCCGCTGAGGCCCACCCTGGAGCCCGTCTCGTCTTATGGAACAGCGCAACCTTCTCCTCGCGATCGTCCTGTCGCTGGCCATCCTGATCGGCTTCCAGTTCATTTTTCCGCCGGCGCCGCCGCCGCCGCAGACCGCCGAGACCACGACCGAAGGCACGCCGGCCCCCGGCGGCAGCGTCCCGAGCCTTTCCGGGGAGCCAGGCGCCGTCGGCGTGCCGATCGCTCCCTCGCGCGACGAGGTTATCGGTGTCAGCCCGCGCATCGCCATCGATACCGAGCGCCTGTCTGGCTCCATCGCCCTGCGCGGCGCGCGCATCGACGACCTGATCCTCAAACAGTACAAAGAGACCATCGATCCTCAGAGCTCGCCGGTCACCCTGCTGTCGCCGGAGGGTTCGGCGAACCCCTACTACTCCCGCTTCGGCTGGGCGGCGAAGCCGGGCAGCGCCGTCACGCTGCCGACGCCCGATACCCTGTGGACGGCTGAGGGTGGCCCGCTGACCCAGAGATCGCCGGTCACCCTCAGTTGGGACAACGGCGAGGGCCTGACCTTCGAGCAGACGATCGCGGTCGACAACGACTATCTCTTCACGATCACACAGCGCGTCGTCAACGACGGTACGGATTCCGCCGATGTCGCGCCCTTCGGCCTCGTTTCGCGCACCGGCACGCCAAAGATCCTCGACTTCTACATTCTGCACGAAGGCCCGCTCGGCGTCTTCAACGGCACCCTGGAAGAGTACGACTATGACGGCGACCTGAGCGACAACTACCAGGGCCAGGAGGTAGTCATCAACAAAACGACCACCGGCGGCTGGCTCGGCATCACCGACAAATACTGGCTCGCCGCCCTGGTACCGAGCCAGGACGCCGAGGTGAAGGCCCGCTTCGTCTACAACCAGCCGGGCGGGCGCGACCACTATCAGTCGGATTTCCTCTACGCCGCCGCCACGGTGGCGCCGGGCGCCAGCATCGAGACCACCAGCCGCCTCTTCGCCGGCGCCAAGGTGGTGCCGACGCTGCAGCGCTATGAAGAGACCTACGGCATAGCCAACTTCGACCTCGCGGTCGATTTCGGCTGGTTCTACTTCCTTACCAAGCCGATCTTCCTGGCCCTGCACTGGCTGAACGAGCAGCTCGGCAACTTCGGCCTCGCCATCCTGGCGCTGACCGTGGTGATCAAGTTGGTGTTCTTCCCGCTTGCCAACAAGTCCTACAAATCGATGGCCAAGATGCGCAAACTGCAGCCCAAGATGCTGGAGCTGCGCGAGCGCTACGGCGAAGACAAGCAGCGCCTCAACCAGGAAATGATGGGGCTGTACAAGAAGGAGGGGGCCAACCCGCTCTCCGGCTGCCTGCCAATCCTGATCCAGATCCCAGTGTTCTTCGCGCTCTACAAGGTGATGTTCGTCACCATCGAGATGCGCCATGCACCCTTCTACGGCTGGATCAGGGACCTCTCGGCGCCTGACCCGACCTCCATCCTCAACGGCTTCGGCCTGTTCCCCTGGGACTCCCCCGATCTCGGGCTGCTCAACATCCTGAACATCGGCATCTGGCCGCTGCTGATGGGCATCTCCATGTTCCTGCAGCAGAAGCTGAACCCGCAGCCGCCCGATCCGGTGCAGGCCAAGGTCTTTCTCATGATGCCGGTTATCTTCACCTTCCTGCTGGCCACCTTCCCGGCCGGCCTGGTGATTTACTGGACCTGGAACAACGTGCTTTCCATGGCCCAGCAGGCCTTCATCATGAAGCGCCAGGGCGTACCGCTCGGCGGCGGCACGGCGAAGCCGTCCACTTGACGGCCCGCGGCGCATGAGCGACAGCCCAGCAAGCGAGGAAAGAGAAGCCGCCCTAGAAGCTGCCCTGGAAGCAGGGCGGCTTCTCTTCGCCGGTGCCTGCGACTTCCTGGTCTCGGCAGCCGACGAGAACGACCTGCCGCCGCTCGGCGGCAGCGAGGTCGCTTTCGCCGGGCGCTCCAATGTCGGCAAGTCGAGCCTCTTGAACGCGCTGACCGGCCGCAAGACCCTGGCGCGCACCTCCAATACCCCGGGACGCACGCGGCTGCTTAACTTCTTCAGCCTCGGCGGCCGCCTCATCCTGGTCGACCTGCCGGGCTATGGCTATGCCCGCGCGCCCAAGACCGACATCGCGCGCTGGAACGAGCTGACCCGCGGCTACCTGAAGGGCCGCCCACAGCTGCGCCGGGTTTGCCTGCTGGTCGACGCCCGCCACGGCCTGAAGGCGAGCGACCAGGAGGTCATGAAGACGTTGGACACTGCGGCCGTTTCCTACCAGATCGTGCTGACCAAGGCCGACAAGATGAAGCCGGGGCCGCTACAGCGCCTGGTCGAGGAGACCGAGGCCGCCGTCGCCAGGCATCCCGCCGCGCATCCGACCTGCATGGTGACATCCTCGGAGAACGGCGCCGGCATCGCCGAACTGCGCGCCGCCCTGGCGGCACTGGCCGAGCCGGTGCACGGAGACTAGAGCAGATCACGGTGGCATGGAATCGCCTTCGGCGATCCATCGACCGTGTGAATCTGCTCTACCCGTTTGAATGAGATCGGATTCACGCGGTCAGACGGAACCACCCAGTGGTTCCGTCTGACCGCGATCCGATCTAGAGTGTGCGCAACCTGGGACCTTCGTGTGAAGTGGGAATTTCGGCGATGACGCAGAAGAACATCAGCGACACCAAACATTGGCTGCGCACGGCCCGCACCATCACCGAGGCGCTGCCCTTCATGCGGCGCTACACCGGCAAGACCTTCGTCATCAAGTACGGCGGGCATGCCATGGTGGATGCCGAGCTGGCGGCGCTCTTCGCCAGCGACATCGCGCTCTTGAAGCAGGTCGGCATCAACCCCATTGTGGTGCACGGCGGCGGTCCGCAGATCGGCCGCATGCTGGAGCGCCTGCAGGTGAAGAGCGAATTCGTTGACGGCCTGCGCATCACCGATGCCGCCACCGTGGAGGTGGTCGAGATGGTACTCTCCGGCACCATCAACAAGTCCATCGTAAGCGCCATCAACGCCGCCGGCGGCCGCGCCGTCGGCCTCTCCGGCAAGGACGGCAACCTGATCCAGGCGCAGAAGCTGACCCGCACCACGCGCGATCCGGACTCCAATATCGAGAAAGTGCTCGACCTCGGCTTCGTCGGCGAGCCGACGGCGATCGATCCGAAGATCCTCACCTCGCTGCAGCACTCCGACATCATTCCTGTGATCGCGCCGATCGGCATCGGCCCGAACGGCGAGACTTACAATATCAATGCCGACACCGTGGCCGGCGCCATCGCGGCGGCGGCCGGCGCCGCGCGCCTGCTAATGCTGACCGACGTCATCGGCGTACTCGACAAGTCCGGCGAGTTGCTGCAGGAACTCAGCATCGCCGACATCGAGCGGCTGCGCGCCGACGGCACCATCTCCGGCGGCATGATTCCGAAGCTGGAGACCTGCGTGAAGGCGGTGAGCGAAGGCGTCGAGGCGGCGGTCATCCTGGACGGCCGCGTGCCCCACTCTATGCTGCTGGAGATCTTCACAGGCGGTGGTATAGGCACCCTGGTGCTGCGCTGAGCCGGCCGAGCCGCCCGGCGGCTACTGACCAAGACTGGCGAAGAATTCGAGCTGCCATTCCATCTCTTCGGGCGACAGCGGAAAATCGCTGCCGTCGCGCGCGTTCAGCGCTTTGTTGGGCGGGATGCCGCCCATGCTGGTCTGCAGCTGCAGCGCCACGCGCATGGAGCAGCCGGCCTTCCAGGCGAGCGCGGTGATGCCTTTGGCCGAGTGGCCCTGCAGCACGCGGTCGACATAGTTCACGCTGACGCCGGCCATCTCCGCCAGAGCGTGGCGCACGAAGTCGCGCTGGCCGGCGAGCACGGCGTCGCCGACCGCCTCGCTGTTCAGCCGGCGCGCCTTCTTCAGCCGAGCCACTTCCTCGGCCGGATTGGCGGCCGGTGCAGTCGGCTTGGCCGGAACAGGGGCGTCGGCGCTATCTTCTTCGATGCGCTTGCGCACCTCCTCGGCCACCGCCTCGGCGGTCTGCTTGTCGAGATCTCGGCGGCTCTGCAGCTTTCGCAGCAGGGATTCGGCGACGAAACCAGCGAGCTTCTTCACTGCCCCGGCCGGCAGCACCGGCCGCTGCACCAGGGGCTCCTGCCAAGCGGTTTCTGTCACCGAGGCCGCGATCAGGCTGTCCAGGGTCTCCTCGCGAATCTGCGCCGATTTGTTGGTCAGCAATTCGCTGACCGCCCGACGGTCGTCGCGCTGCACAATGGCATCGGAAATCGTTTCCCCCAGATTGCGGCGGCGGGAGATCGCGCAGAGCCGGCTGGAGATGCCGGATGAAGCGATGATCTCCAGCAGATCCTCATCGCTCAGCAGCGGCGAGAACTCGAGCACCGGGCAGGCGACCACGTCCTCCGCATCGCGCGACAGCCGCTGGATCACCTGCGGGGGCGCGCCGGTCAGGGACTTCAGGGTCTCGGCGAGAATCTGGCGCACCCGCGTTGCCTGGTCGCGGGCAAGCAGTTCCAGGGTTTCCTCGACGAAGCGCTGCGCCTTTTCCTGTGCACCGGGGCTCTCCTGGGCGGTCAGCTTGGCAACCTTGGAGGCCAGCTCTGCGCGCACCGCCTCGTCGGCGTCGCGGGCCAGGATGAGGTCGGCCTGGCTCGGCGTCTGTGCGTTGGCGGCGATGCGCCGGCGCACCTCGGTAGAGGGGTCCTCGGCCAGGAAGTAGAGCACCTCAGGGCGCAGGTCGCCGCGCGTGGCGAGGGCAGCGCGGCTGGTGTCCGAGCCGTTCTGCGCGATCTCACGGCTCTCCTCGTAGGAGAGGCTTTCCGGCAGCTTGCGACGGCCGATTCCGAGCACCATCAGTCCCTGCCTCCCCTGCGGTCGAAGTCGGCGGCCAGGTTCAGGCTGTGCTTGCCGGCCCTCTTGGCACCATACATCGCCTCGTCGGCACGGCGGAGCAAGGAATCGAGGCTCTCGCCGGTGCGCGGGTCGTAGAGTGCCACGCCGAGTGAGAGGCCGAGCGGGTGGGCCGCGTCGCCGGAGTAGCCGCGCAGCCGTTCGGCAGCCTTCAGCATCAGCTCACCTTTGCGCTCCGCCGCGGCGCGGTCGATATTGCAGAGGAACAGCGCAAATTCGTCGCCGCCGAGACGCGCGGCGAGATCGCCGCCGCGGATCTGCTCCTTCAGCAGGGCGACGACGTCGAGCAGTGCCTCATCGCCTGTCTGGTGGCCATGGGTGTCGTTGACCTGCTTGAAGTTGTCGAGGTCGATGTAGAACAGGGCGCCCTTGCCCTTCGCCGCATCCCCGGCGACGCAACGCTCGAGGCTGTCGAGGAAGCCGCGCCTGTTGTGCAGTCCGGTCAGCGGGTCCGTCATGGAGAGCACGGTCATCTCGGTCTGGCGGTCGAGCTGCTCGATCGCGAGTCCGACCTGGCCGGCGATGTTGTCAAGCAGGCTGCGGTCCTCGGCAGTCCAGCGCGGATTGCCGATGGTGCGCCAGGCGCAGAGCAGGCCATTGGGCTTGTCGCGAAAGCGTGTCGCGCGGACCAGCAGGTCGCCGGCGTCATCCTGCAGTCCCACCACAGGACGGTCGTCGCTGAGCTGCTTTGCGAGTGCAACCAACAGGTCGTTGTGCGCCGGCTTGCCGGACTGTGCCAGCGCCGCGCCGAGAGCACCGTCCACCAGGGCATGAATGGACAGACCGGTCAGCGCCAGCGCCGGCATCAGCGCCTCGGCAGTGGCGTCCAGCATGCGCGCGGGTTCGAGTTCACGGCGCACCATATTGACGATGTAGGAGAACAGGCGTTCGCGGTTGCGCGCCTCTGCGAGGTCGGCTTCGTTGCAGCGCAGGCTGGTGATGTCGCGGCAGACCCCACGCGCGCCGATCCAGACGCCAGCGTCGGAGGTCAGCGGCAGGGCCGTCGACAGCAGGCAGAGTTGCTCGCCCTCGGCGCTGCGCACCCAGAGCTCGGCTTCCTCGACCACGGTCCTGGCAGTGAAGGGGGAGGACTCGCCACCCGCGCTCCCTGGCGCATGGGCGAGCAGCAGTTCGCGGGCGGCACGGCCGACCAATTCGCTGGCCGGATAGCCGAGCGCGCCGCGTGGTGAGACGAAGACGAAACACCCCTCGGCGTCGGTTTCCCACGCGAAGTCGTTGGAGATCTCGACCAGATCCTTATAGCGCTGGCGCGATTCCACCAGGGCAGCGCGCAGGCTGCGCTCCAGGGTGACGTCTCGGCCGAGCAGCAGGGCGACGGTGCCGCCGGCCCAGGGCAGCACGACCACGTCGAAGGCGCGCTCCACCACGACACCGGCTTCGGCGACCTTGACCACCAGCGGATTGATCTGCGCAGTAATGCCGGCGAGAGCGGCCCGCACGGCAGCGCCCAGTTCCTCGTGCTGGCCGGACTGCAGCACCTGGCCGATGGGCTCGGCGAGCTCGTTGGCATTCAGCACGATGCCGTTATGGCCCGCCAACAGCACAGCACCCGGAAACTGCGTAAAGGCGCCGCCGGAGGACAACAGTCCGCCGGGCGCAGCCTCGTCGGCAATTTGCCGATAGCTATCCGCCAGTTCGCCTCTGTTTGGGGGGCCGCTCACCGCCGGCGACCGTACCATGGAGAACCCTCTTCGTTCACACGCGACTGCTCCGCTGAAGACCGAGAATCTGCGCCTTTCGCCGTTAAGATGCGCTTAAGTGACGATGATATTCTGGCGGCCTTGCAGGCTTCGCAACGCCGGCTCCCACGCCCAGGCGGCGGTAGATTCCTGTTCCCGCGGCTTAACTCCTAATTAACTCTGGCAACCCTTGGAAACCGCGCTTGCAAGGCCGAAAAACCAGCCCCACACGGCGCCAGGGCGTCATTGACAGAGAGACCACCCTCCCGCATCTTCCGCTGCGCGCCCCTGGTACACCCGGGAGGCTCCACACCGACGCCTGAACCAGCCTCACAGGATCCCATGCAGACAGACCAACTAAGGGGCATCGTCGAAGATGCCTGGGAAGCCCGCGACAGCATCGTCATCCTCACGACGGGCGAAGTCCGCGACGCGGTCACCGCCGCGCTGGCGGGCCTCGACGCCGGCACTTACCGCGTGGCCGAGAAGGGCAAAGACGGCTGGCAGGTCAACCAGTGGCTGAAGAAGGCGGTGCTGCTGTCCTTTCGCCTCAACGACATGGCGCCGATTGCCGGCGGGCCGGGCGAGAACACCCACTGGTGGGACAAGGTCCCCTCGAAGTTCGAGGGCTGGGGCGAGAACCGCTTCCGCGAGGCCGGCTTTCGCGCCGTGCCCAATTGCATCGTGCGCCATTCCGCCTACATCGCTCCGGGCGTCATCCTGATGCCGTCATTCGTGAACCTCGGCGCCCGCGTCGACAGCGGCACCATGGTGGACACCTGGGCCACCGTCGGCTCCTGCGCGCAGATCGGCAAGAACGTGCACCTCTCCGGCGGCGCCGGTATCGGCGGCGTGCTGGAGCCGCTGCAGGCCGGCCCGGTGATCATCGAGGACAACTGTTTCATCGGCGCCCGCTCCGAAGTGGTCGAAGGCGTCGTGGTCGAGGAGGGCTCGGTGCTCTCCATGGGCGTCTTCATCGGCGCCTCCACCAAGATCGTCGACCGCGAAACCGGCGAAGTCCACATGGGCCGCGTCCCGGCCTATTCGGTGGTGGTGCCGGGCGGCCTGCCCGGCAAACCGCTTCCCGACGGCAGCCCGGGGCCAAGCCTCTACTGCGCCGTCATCATCAAACGCGTCGACGAGCGCACCCGCTCCAAGACCTCGATCAACGATCTGCTGCGGACCTGAGGCGGACCTGCAGATGGCAGCGGCAAGGCTCGATACGCTGGAACTGGCACAAGCGCTGATCCGATGCCCCAGCGTGACGCCCCAGGAGGGCGGAGCGCTCGATCTGCTGCAATCGGTCTTGAGCGATCTCGGCTTCACCTGCCACCGCCTGCCCTTCGCCGAGGAAGACAGCCCCGAGGTTGATAATCTCTACGCCCGCCTCGGCGAGGCGGGTCCCAATCTCTGCTATGCCGGGCACACCGACGTAGTGCCGGTCGGCGATGCCGCCGACTGGAGCGTCGACCCCTTCGGCGGGGAAGTGCGCGACGGCCTGCTCTACGGCCGCGGCGCGGTCGACATGAAGGGTGCCATCGCCGCCTTCGTCGCCGCCCTCAGCGACTTTCTCGCCGCCGGGCAACCGAAAGGCTCGATCTCGCTGCTGATCACCGGGGACGAGGAGGGCGACGCGGTCAACGGCACCCGCAAGGTGCTGCGCTGGCTGCGGCAGCGCGGTGAGACCGTCGACTGCTGCCTGGTCGGCGAGCCGACCAGCGACGCCCGCCTCGGCGACATGGTGAAGATCGGCCGCCGCGGCAGCTTGAATGCCCGCCTCACAGTCTACGGCACCCAGGGCCACACCGCCTATCCGCAGCTCGCCGACAACCCGCTGCACCACCTGGCGCGCATGCTGAATGCGGTGGTCAGCGAACCGCTCGACACCGGCAATGCGCATTTTCCACCGTCGAGCCTGCAACTCACCTCGGTCGACGTCGGCAACCCCACGACCAACGTGATTCCGGCGAAGGCGACGGTGCTCTTCAACGTGCGCTTCAACGACATCCACACCAGCGCCACCGTCGAGGCCTGGCTGCGCAAGCGTCTCGACGGCGCCCTCGACACCGGCCGGGGCGCCCGCTATGAGCTCGCCATCCGCGTCTCCGGCGAGTCCTTCCTCTGCCCGCCGGGGCCCTGGAGCGGACTGATTTCCGACGCTGTCGCCTCGGTTGTCGGCAGCGCGCCGGCGCTCGGCACCACCGGCGGTACCTCTGACGCGCGCTTCATCAAAGACCACTGCGGCGTCGTCGAGTTCGGCCTGCTGAACGCCACCGCTCACAAGGTGGACGAGCACGTCCCGCTCGACGATCTGGCACGGCTCACCGCGATCTACCGCGCCGTGCTGCAACGCTACTTCGCGCGATGATCCCCAGCGCCCAGGAAATCGCCTACCGCGTCTTCGGCGCCTGGCAGCTGGCGCGCTTCGACGCCGGCGGCAAGCAATACTTCGACGAGTCGCCGCAGGCGGCGCTGCGCTCCTTCTTCGCCGCCGCGCTGGTGGCGCCCGCCTTCATCATCACCCAGCTGCTGGCCTTCTCCAGCGCCGAGGTGAAGACCGAGGCGGGCGGTGTCGCCCTGGTGCTGGTCTTCGCGCTCTACTACTGCCTGCTGTGGGTGGTCTCGCCCGTTATCATCCATCGCGTCTGCCAGGTCATCGACCGTGACCGCGCCTTCTTCCGATTCCTGTCGGCCAACAACTGGAGCGGCGTCATCGCGATGCACCTGCAGCTGGTGGTCACGGTGCTCAAAGCGAGCGGTATCGTCCCGGAGGCACTGGCCGTGCTGCTCGGGCCCGTCGTCTTTGCCTATCTGCTCATCTACTTGTGGTTTATCGCCCGTCACTGCCTCAACATCAGCCCGCTCGCCGCCGTTGGCTTCGTGGTCTTGGATCTCGTCATCGGCGTGCTGATCAGCAACATCGCCCTCAGCCTGATATTTCAACCCCTGGGATAGCCGACCTCGGTGAGATAGAGCCCGGCGGCCGGCGCCGTCGGCCCGGCGGCGGCGCGGTCGCGTGCCTGCAGTACCGCGCGCAGGTCCGCCACGCTCCAGCGGCCCTCGCCAACCAGCTTCAGCGAGCCGACGAAATTGCGCACCTGGTGATGCAGGAAGGAACGCGCCTCGGCGCGGACCTCGATCGCCGCGCCGCTGCGGACGACGGCCAGCACATCGAGTGTCTTGACCGGCGACTTCGCTTGGCACTCGCTGGCACGGAAAGAAGTGAAGTCGTGGTGCCCGATCAGCACCTGAGCGGCCGCGTGCATCGCCGCGGCATCGAGCGGCTGCGGCACGAACCAGGCGCGTCCGCGCTCCAAGGCCAGCGGTGCGCGCCGGTTCACGATGCGGTAGAGGTAGGCGCGCCTGTCGGCGGAGAAGCGCGCGTGGAAGTCGTCGGCGACGATTTCGGCCGAGAGCACCGCCACCGGCGCCGGCTTGAGGTGGAAGTTCACCGCCGCCATCACAGTGTCCGCCGTAGCGCCCTTCGCCAGATCGAAGTGCGCCACCTGACCGAGAGCATGCACCCCGGCATCGGTACGCCCGGCGCCTTCGACCAGCACGGACTTGCCGCAGAAATGCCGGACAGCCTCTTCGAGCGCCGCCTGCACCGAGGGGCCGTTGGCTTGGCGCTGCCAGCCGACGAAGCCGCCGCCGTCGTATTCCACCACGATCTTGTAGCGGGTCATGGCAGGACAGTACCCGGCGGCAGCGCAAAGCCGCGCAGAAAGGCCTCGATCGCCATCGGCGCCTTTCCCGCCCGCTGTACCTTCAGAAGCCGCAGCGCACCCGCGCCGCAGGCCACCGTCGCCTTGCCGTCAAGCACGGTGCCGGGCGCCCCGCTTTCCGGCCGCGGCTCGGCCGCCAGCACCTTGAGGCGCTCGCGGGTCCTCTCTCCCTCGACCTCGAAGTAGGCGCCCGGCCAGGGCGTGAAGGCGCGCACCCGTCGGTCCAGCACTGCCGCACTCTCGCGCCAATCGAGGCGGCCCTCCGACTTCTCCAGCTTGGCGGCATAGGTAACGCCCTCGGCCGGCTGCGGGACCGGCTGCAGGCAGTGGCCGGCGAGCCCTTCAAGGGCCTCGTTGATCATCTCGGCGCCGAGGTCGGCCAGGCGGTCGTGCAGATCCTGCGCAGTCGTCTCAGCAGCAATCGGTACCGCCCGCTGCAGCAGCATCGGGCCGGTGTCGAGTCCGGCCTCCATCTGCATGATGGTGATGCCGCTCTCGCGGTCGCCGGCGAGAATGGCGCGCTGGATCGGCGCTGCGCCGCGCCAGCGCGGCAGCAGCGAGGCATGGACGTTCACGCAACCGAGGCGAGGCGCATCGAGGATCGCCTGCGGCAGGAGGAGGCCGTAGGCCACCACCACGGCGACGTCGAGGTCGAGCGACGCGAAATCGGCCTGGGCGTCCGCTGACTTGAGGGTTTTCGGCGTCAGCACCGGCCAGCCCTGCTTTTCGGCGAAAACCTGCACAGGCGACGGCCGGGGCTTCTGGCCGCGGCCGGCCGGGCGGGGCGGTTGGGCGTAGACGGCGGCGATGGTGTGGCCGGCGGCGGCGAGTGCGGTCAGGGTCGGCACCGCGAAGTCGGGCGTGCCCATGAAGGCGACACGCAGAGATTTCCCGGCCGGGGTAGGCACCGGCGCGGCCTCAGACCGTCGCGTAGCTGGCCAGGGGCGTGTTGGACTTCTTCGCCTTCAGCAGCTTGCGCAGGATCATGTTGCGCTTCAGCGCCGTCATGTGATCGACGAAGAGGATGCCGTCGAGGTGGTCCATCTCGTGCTGGATGCAGGTGGCCAGCAGGCCCTCGGCGTCCATCTCGCGAATCTCGTTCTCGCGGTCGAGGAAGCGCACGCGGATCTTCGCCGGGCGCGCCACCTCGCCGTAGTGCTCCGGCAGCGAAAGGCAGCCTTCCTCGTAGGAGGCGTCTTCGTCGGAAACCTCGACCAGTTCGGGATTCGCCATGCAAAGCGGCGCGTCGCGCTCGTCGTCGCCGGAGATGTCGACCACGATGACCCGCTTCAGCACGCCGACCTGAGGCGCGGCGAGGCCGATGCCGGGTGCCGCATACATAGTCTCCAGCATGTCGCCCATCAGCTGTCGGATCTCGTCGTCGACGGCCTCGACCGGCGCGCAGACCTTCTTCAGGCGCGGATCGGGAGCGGTGATGATCGGTAAGAGAGCCATGGCCCTACCTGAAGTGAGTCACAAGCCATTGGGGGGCGGTCCGGCGGCGGGCGCGGCCGACTGCTCCGACGGCCTAGTTAGGTATGGCCAGAAAGCCTCGGGGTCAAGAGAATCACGGCGGCGGCCAGCCGGGGCGCTGGCTGGCCGGCGGGCAACCATGATACCCTCGGATTCGTGTTATGTTCCTCCTCGGAGTCGGGCCCATGGACCTGCTGATCGTCGTTGCCGCCGTCGTCGCCGCCCTCGTTGTCGGCGCGCTGGTGGGCCTTGTCCTCCGCCGGGCCCCGGCAGCGGAGGACAACCAGGCCTTTGCCATGCTCGGCGGGCGGCTGGCCCAGATGGCCGAGAGCCAGAACGCCGTGCAGAGCACCATCGTGGAACGGCTGCAGGCCCAGGAGCGGGTCGTCATCAAGGCGGTGGACGACCGACTGCAGGGCTTTTCGAAGCTGGTGGGCGACCGCCTGACCGATTCCACCACCAAGCACCAGACGGCGCTGGCCGACCTGCGCGAGCGCCTGGCCGTCATCGATAAGGCGCAGCAGAACCTCACCGAGCTGTCGACCCAGGTGGTCGGTCTGCAGGATATTCTGGCAAACAAGCAGGCGCGCGGCGCCTTCGGCGAGATCCAGCTGCGCGACCTGGTGGAGGCGGCCCTCCCGCCCTCGGCCTACGCCTTTCAGGCGACCCTCGGCAACGGGCGGCGCGCCGACTGCCTGCTGCAGCTGCCGAACCCGCCGGGGGCCATCGCCATCGATTCCAAGTTCCCGCTGGAAAGCTACGAGGCGCTGCGCAATGCCGGCAGCGACGAGGCACAGGTCACCCTGGCGCGGCGTGCCTTCATGGTCGACGTGCGGCGCCACGTGCAGGACATCGCGGACCGCTACATCATCCCCGGCGAAACGGCGGAATCGGCGCTGATGTTCCTGCCCAGCGAAGCAGTATATGCCGAGCTGCACGCCAACTGCCGCGGCGTCGTCGAGGAGTCCTACAAGGCGCGGGTGTGGATCGTCTCACCGACCACCCTGATGGCGACCCTCAATACTGTGCGCGCGGTTCTCAAGGACGTGCGCATGCGCGAGCAGGCAAGCATCATTCAGTCCGAGGTCGGCAAGATGATGGAAGACGTGCTGCGCCTCGACAAGCGGGTGGTGAACCTGGAGAGCCACTTCGACCAGGCGCGTCGCGACATCGAGCAGATCCGCACCTCCTCCAGCAAGATCCTCAGCCGCGGCGAGAAGATCGGCGAGCTGGAGCTGGAAGAGGCCGAGCGTGAGGCCGAGCAAGTCGCCCCGCCGTCCCCGCAGCTCGGTACCCCGACCACACATTAAGGGCGTCCGGAGGACGCGGCGGCCGCTGGACCTTCGATTCAAGGCTCGGCGCAACAGCTTTGGCAGTGATCCCGCAAAGTAAATTAATCTAAATTAAGTTAACTTCCAGAAGATGCCAAAACCCTTGCATTGGCATCGTCTCGGCATTGATAGTTAACTAATTATAGATTAATAAATCTCAATTCGATACCCGAACGCGGTAGGTCAGCACGGTCTCGCCGCCGGCCGGTACGCTGAGGCGCCAGAAGATCCGATTGGCGCTGTCCCGCTCATGCGGCGCACTCTCTTCGCGCAGGGTCCAGCCCGGCGGCATGTCGCCGGCGACCACCACCTCGACGGCCTCAACCTTGGCGTTCTTCACGGTGATCTGCTGGCCGGTTTCGTAGCTGCGGTCACTGAGCCGCTCGTAGACCGTCCGCTCGGCGCGCGCCGTCACATCAAAGGCGGCCCCGAGGGTGATGCGGGCCTTCTCGCCCTCCGGCGTATGGGCGATGGAGTCGGCGCCGAGGAAGAGGGCCGCACCATCGTCGCCGTCCGCAGGGCCATAGACCCGCACGGTGCCGGCCGGCAGCGGCGCCCCGAGGCCGAGGTCGGCGTCGTTCGCCAGCTCCAGGATGAGGGCGGCATTCACCGGGCCGATCTCCTCCTGTCCCGGATAGGCGCTGACCAGCCCTTCCAGGCGGTACTCGCGCACGATCCGCACGTTCTGCGCGCTCATCAGCGGAATCTGCTTGGTCTCGCCGCGCCTCAGGGTGACCGGCCGCCCCAGGCTGTAGATGTAGCGGTCGGCGGCGGCCACGGCCTCGGACATGTCGGCGGCCGGCGCCATCGCCATGGAGGCTTCACCCCGCATGAACTGCTGCTGCCCCTTGAGCATCCGCGGCCCTTGGTTCACCTCGCCGGCCACCAGCCTGAGGGCAGCGCCCTCGAAGTCGCTGTCGGTGGTGTTGGTGAGCGTCACCAGGGCCTGGAGGTCGAGATACTCCGAGGTGCGGTTCAGGCGCGCCACGTAATCGGCGCGCCAGGACAGGCCGCCCGTCAGGTAGTCGATGCGCAGGTCGTTGGGGCCGGCCTGGCCCGGAAACACCCGGGCCAGCAGCGCCGGCTCGCTGCGCAGGCCCGCCGGCATGCCGGTAAAGGCGATGCGGCCCGGCGGGTCGATCTCGATGCGGTTGCCGATCTGCACCACCAGCCCGCCGGCCAGCGACAGCACGCGGGCTTCCTCGACTCTGTCCTCGCCGGTTTCCGGGTGGCTGCGGATGATCTGGATCGTCTGGCCGAGGGAGGCCTCCAGCAGGCGCCCCGGCGTCAGCAGGTCGGCCGCCAGGCTCTGCTCGATGATGCGCAGGCCCGGCGCGCGCAGCAGCACCGTCTCCGGCTGCAGCTGGCCGCTGACGTCCTCGATGGCGATGAGCGTCTCGCCGGCCGGCAGCTCGACACGGCGCGTCTCGCTGACCAGCCCGAGGTTCTGATTGTATACCGTGAGGGTCAGGGTGCGGCGGTTTTCCGCCGTCAGCGACAATTCCTGGGCAGAGGCAGCGAGCGGCAGCAGTGCGGCGGAGGTCAGCAGCGAAAGCACGAAGGCGGCGGATTGCAGGCGGGGGGAAGCGATCATGTGCCGGAGTTCCTAAAGCTGGAGGGCGGCGAGGGTACACTTGAGTCCAGGCGGCAGCCTGCGCGACGATTGGGGCAAGACTTTGTCGCTTCGACGCTTCAGGCGGGGCGGCGCGCCTTGAGGGCCGCCGTCAGGGTGCCGTCGTCGAGGTAGTCGAGCTCGCCACCGACCGGCACGCCGTGGGCGAGGCGCGAAACCTTGACGCCGCTGCCGGCCAGACGCTCGGAAATGTAGTGCGCTGTAGTCTGCCCGTCGACGGTAGCCGAGAGCGCCAGGATGACCTCCTCGACGCTGCCGCCCGCCGCCGTGGTGGCGCGCGCCACCAGACCACCAAGGTTCAGCTGCTCCGGGCCGCGGCCGTCGATCGCCGAGAGGGTGCCTCCAAGCACGTGGTAGCGACCCTTGAAGGCGCCGCTGCGCTCGAGCGCCCAGAGGTCGGCGACATCCTCCACCACGCAGAGCAGCTTGGGGTCGCGCGCCGGATCCCGGCAGATACCGCAAGGATCGCGGGTGTCCAGGTTGCCGCAGTCGCTGCAGTGGGTCACCGACTCGGCGGCCCGCGCCATGGCCTCAGCCAGCGGCAGCATCAGCGTCTCGCGCTTTTTCATCAGGTGCAGCACGGCACGGCGCGCCGAGCGCGGCCCGAGGCCGGGCAGGCGGGCGAGAAGCTGGATCAGGCGTTCGAGGTCGCCGGTGATCATGGAAATCTGTCGGAAGCGCTGCGGATCAGAACGGCAGCTTGAAGCCGGGCGGCAGGTCGAGGCCGCCGGTCACCTGCTTCATCTCCTCGGCGACGGCCGCCTCGACCTTGGCCTTGGCGTCGTTCACCGCGGCGACGATGAGATCTTCCATGACCTCCACTTCGCCCGGGTCGATCAACGCAGGATCGATCTTCAGGCGCCGCAGCTCCGACTTGCCGTTGAGGGTCGCCTTGACCATGCCCGCCCCGGACTGCCCGGTGACCTCGAGCTGGCCCAGCTTCTCCTGCATCTCAGCCATCTTGGCCTGCATCGCCTGCGCCTGCTTCATCATCTGGCCCAGGTTCTTCATCGCTCGTCGACTCCTTCGTCTGCGTCTTGCTGAGGGGGAACGCCGGCCGCATCGGCATCGTTGCGCCCGCCGTCGCGGCGCGCCACCAGCTTGGCTTCCGGGAAAGTCTCGATGATCGCCTGCACCAGGGGGTGCTGCATGACCGCCGCGCGCTTGGCGGCCTCATCCGCCTTCAACCGCGCCCGCAAGGTGGTCTCGCCCGGCTGTTGCGAGATGGTGATCACCCAGCGCCCGCCGCAGGCCTTCTCCAGCACCGCCCCGAAACGGCTGGCCAGGTTGGCCGGCGCTGTCTCGGTGACGCGCAGCTCGATGCGCCCGGGCTCGAAGCGCACGAGGTGGACGTCGTCCATCAGGTGGTTGGCGAGGATGCCCTCGCCCGCTTCGCGCACCAGCACCACGGCCTGGGCAAAGCATTCCGGGGCCTCGATCCGCCCGGGCTGCGGCATCGCCTCTTCCAGCGGCGCCGGCAGCGGCGCTGAACGGGCCAGCGCCGCGCGCGGACCGCCCTCGCCCCCCGGCGCGCCGCCCGGTGCCGAATGCTCGTAGGCCGTCGCGCGGGCCTCCACCGGCGCGCCGCCGTTGCCGCCCGCAGGCGGCGCCGAGGTGCGCCCCGCCCCCGGCCGCTCTTGGGAACTGCCCGACGGCACCTGGGAACCGCCCGCCGCGCCGCCCAGACGCTCGACCAGCTCGCCCGGCGTTGGCAGGTCGCTCACATAGGCGAGGCGGATCAGCGCCATCTCGGCGGCCTGCAGCGGCACCGGCGCGGACTGCACTTCGCCAAGGCCCTTCAGCAGCATCTGCCAGAGGCGCGCAAGGGCGGCGAGACTCAACTGTTGCGACAGCGCGCGGCCGCGCAGGCGCTCGGTCTCTGGCAAGCCGGGCGCGTCCAGGGTCGGCGGCACCAGCTTCGCACGTGTGAGGAAATGCGCCAGTTCCAGCAGGTCCTGCATGATCACGGCGGGATCGGCGCCGGCTGCGTAGAGGTCGGCGACGATATCGAGGCTCGCCGGCACCTTGCCGGCCACCACCGCCTCGAAGAGGTCAAAGATCCGCGCCCGGTCGGCGACGCCGAGCATGGACTGAACCTGCGCCGCCGCGACCGTGGTGCCGCCGCCGAGCGCGATGGCCTGGTCGAGCAGCGAGAGGCCGTCGCGCGCCGAGCCGTCGGCCGCCCGCGCGATCATCGCCAGCGCCTCCGGCGCCACGGTGACGCCCTCTTGTTCGACGATGCGCCCGAATAGGCCCTGCAGGTCCTCGGTGGTGAGGCGGCGCAGGTCGAAGCGCTGGCAGCGCGACAACACGGTCACCGGCACCTTGCGAATCTCGGTCGTCGCAAAGATGAAGACCACGTGCTCCGGCGGCTCCTCCAGGGTCTTCAACAGCGCGTTGAAGGCGCTGTTGGAGAGCATATGGACCTCGTCGATGATGTAGATCTTGTTGCGCGCCTGCACCGGGCGGTAGCGCACGCCCTCGATGAGCTCGCGGATGTCGGCGACGCCGGTGCGGCTGGCCGCGTCCATCTCGATGACGTCGACATGGCGGTCCTGGGCGATGGCTGTGCACTGCGCACAGCGGCCGCAGGGCGACGGCGTCGGCCCGCCCTGACCGTCCGGCCCGACGCAGTTCAGTGCACGGGCAATGATACGCGCCGTGGTGGTCTTGCCGACACCGCGTACGCCGGTGAGGATGAAGGCATGCGCCAGGCGGCCGGTATCGATGGCGTTGGTGAGGGTGCGCACCAGGGCTTCCTGGCCGACCAGGTCCGCGAAGGTCGAAGGGCGGTACTTGCGCGCCAGTACGCGGTAGAGGCTGTCGGGTTCTCTCTCGCTGGTGGCGTCGCTCATGCAGGCAATCCGGGGAGCGGGAGGCGCGCTCGCCGCGGCCCCTGTAAATGGAGGTGGGGCCGGGACCTCACGCGGTGAATTATAGGGTGGGAGATTGGAACAGCGACCCGGACCGGAATCTCGTTACGGCTGCTTCCTTCCGGACCTGACCGGGTTGGCGAGTGATCCGTCCGCCGCCAACCTCCCGCCTGACAATATCGGGCATCGGACCCGCCGGAGCAAGCCCCTGGCCGGTGCCGACCCGGGAGATTTCCCCTCGTTTCGTGGCGATTCTCGCAGACCCGCCGGAATCCGGCGCTCCCGCTGCCCTACTGGCGTTCGAGGGTGATCAGGGAGCCGTCGCGGGCCGCAAAGGTCACCTTGGCGATGCCGCAGCCGGCGTCGTACCAGATGTCGCGCTGGAGCTGGCCGGTGAGGCGGAAATGCCGCGCCTCAGCCTTGGCGCCGGCCACGCTCACCGTCTCCTCGCCCAGCGCCTCGCTGTCAATCACCTTGACCCGGCCGTCGATGGTGTCGAACAGCGCCTGTGATTTCGTGGTATCGCGGTGCCACAGGCTGGCCGGCACGACGAAGCCGGAGACGTCGAAGGCGACGTCGTTCACCGTGCCGCGCAAGGCGCCGTCGCGGCGCTCCGACTGCAGGCGCCAGAGCGTGCCGTCGTCGTCGGTGGCCGAGACCAGCGCGTGCAGCCATCCCTTGCGCCAGATCTCCTCTGAGCGGTGGGTGAAGCGGAACAGGGTGATGCCCAGCAGGTCGACGGCGATGTCGATGGCGACCTCGACCACGAAATCCCCGTCGCGACGCGAGAAGCGGAAGACGTGTTCGCCGATCACGTTGCCGTGCCGAAGCACCAGGAATCGCCAGCCGGCACGGCGCGGGAAGAGATCGCAGGCCTGCGCGAGCGCTGTGCCAGGGCCCAAACCCAGCCCCGCCCCCAGGCCGGCGGCGCCGACGCCCAATAGTCTCAGGGCCTGCCGTCGATGCATTCCGTGCTCCCTTTCGCCGTTCAAACCTTGATCCATCGGGTCCCTGGAGACAACTACGCGGCGGCGGGGCGATAAGGATGCAAAGCAGCGATTGCCAGCCGCCGGGGCCGCATGCCACCTTTGCCCGCATGCCGAAGCCCAATTTCTATGCTGGGGTGCCGCTCGACCGCGCCGACCGCCTGCGCGGCGACGCCGAGCGTCTGGCCGCGGTGCTGCAGGACCCGCGTAGCTGTGTGATTCCGCTGTGGCGCAGCCAGCACCTGATCGCCGCCGAGGCCGAGGCGGTGGTCCTGCGGCGGATCGAGCTGGACGGCCTGCTGGAGCTGGCCGGCGAGACGATCTTCCTCGGCCTCCGCGAAGAGGTCGCGTACCTCGCCATCGACTTCTCGCACCTGGAGGAGCCGCAGATCGGGCCGCTGACCGCCGGGCGCGGCAGCTTCCAGGATCTGCGTGCCGTCGGCCCGATCATGCGCCGCGAGGATGGCGCCCTCCTGGCCTATGCGCGCGGCCTTGCCCACTGGCATGCGCGCCACGGCTTCTGCGGGGTCTGCGGCACGGCAACCGTCAGCGAAAAGGGCGGCCATCAGCGCCGCTGCGGCAATGCCGCCTGCAGCGCCGTGCACTTCCCGCGCACCGACCCGGCCGTCATCATGCTGGTGCACGACGGCGGCGACCGCTGCCTGCTTGGCCGCCAGCCGCTGTGGCCGCCCGGCATGCACTCCACCCTGGCCGGCTTCGTCGAGCCCGGCGAGAGCCTGGAGGAAGCCGTCGCCCGCGAGATCTGGGAGGAGGTCGGCCTGAAGCTCTCCGTCGAGGACGTGCGGTATCACTCCTCGCAGCCCTGGCCGTTTCCCTCCTCGATCATGCTGGGATTCCACGTCCGCGCCGATCACGGACCGCTGGACCTCGGCCCGGACGAGCTGGAAAGCGCGCAGTGGTACAGCCGCGCCGAGTTGCTGAACTCGCCTGAGAACGAGACCTTCAAGCTGCCGCGCCGCGATTCCATCGCCCGCCGCCTCATCGAGGACTGGCTGGCACAAGAGTAGGAACGGCGATCAGTCGCCGTTCACCGTGCCGCGGAAGGGATTGGCGGGGTAGACGCCGAGGATCTTCACCTCGCGGGAGAAGAAGCTGAGCTCCTCCAGCGCCAGGCGCACCATGCGGTTCTCCGGATGGCCCTCGATGTCCGCGTAGAACTGCGCCACCGTGAAGCTGCCGTCGATGATGTAGCTTTCCAGCTTGGTGATGTTCACCCCGTTGGTGGCGAAGCCGCCCAGCGCCTTGTAGAGCGCCGCCGGCACCGAGCGCACGCGGAACACGAAGGTGGTGATCACCGGGCCCTCGTCGATCGGAGGATCGATCGGCTCCTCCGCCATGACGATGAAGCGTGTGGTGTTGTGCGGGATGTCCTGCACATTGGCGTCGAGCACCTGCAGGCCGTAGATCTCCCCCGCCAGGGCGGAGGCGATGGCCGCGCGTGTCGGATCGTCCAGTTCGGCGACCTCCTTGGCGGCGCCGGCGGTATCGGCATGGGTCACCGGCAGCAGGCCCTCGCGCCGCGTGTAGTGGCGGCACTGGGAGAGCGCCTGGACATGGCTGTGCACCGTCTTGATCCGGTCGCGCGTCGTGCCCTGCGGCGCCAGCAGCTGGTGCTCCACCTTCTGGAAGTGCTCGCCGATGATGTGCAGTCCGGACTCCGGCAGCAGATGGTGGATGTCGGCCACCCGCCCGGCGCTGGAGTTCTCGATCGGAATCATGGCAAAGCGGGCGCGGCCATCGCGCACGGCGGCGAAGGTGTCCTCAAAGGAGGTGCAGGGCAGGGTGGTCATCTGCGGACGCGCCGCCCGGCAGGCCATGTCGGAATAGGCGCCGGGGACGCCCTGGAAGGCGATGACGTTCTCAGACGCCATCGGCTCCGGCGCCGTCTTGGGGGCCTCAGACATATCTTTGCAAGCCTTCTCTGTCGAAGATCCGCCGCCCGGAGCGCCGGCGGCCGGACCAGAGGCCCAGCCGCTTCCCCGGCGCGGCCGGGAGCAGGAAAACGGCCTCAGGCGGGCGCCAGCAGGGCCCGTGCCCGCTCAAGGTCGGCGGGAGTATCGACACCCAGGGGGAGGGTGTCAACGCGGGCCACGTCGATGCGCATCCCCGCTTCCAGCGCGCGCAGCTGCTCCAGCCGCTCGCGCTGTTCCAGCGGCGAGGGCGGCAGCGCGACGAAGCGTTCCAGCGCCTGGCGACGGTAGGCGTAGATGCCGATGTGATGGTAGAGCGGCTGGGCCTGCCCCTGGCCGCCGGTGTCCCAGGGGTCCCAAGGCACCGGACAGCGGCTGAAATAGAGCGCCCGGGCAATCCCGCTGCCCGCCGGAAAGCTGACGGCCGCCTTCACCACGTTGGGATTGCGGCGCTCCTCCGGCTCGCGGATCTCCACCGCCAGCGTGGCGATGTCGGCAGGGCCCTCGGCGAGCGGTTGCAGCACCGCGCGGACCAGGGCCGGCTCCAGGGTCGGCAGGTCGCCCTGCAGGTTCACCACCGCATCGTGGCGGCGCTCCGGGTCGACCGCCATCAGTGCCTCGAAGATGCGGTCGGAGCCGCTGGCATGGGCCGGATCGGTCAACACCGCCCGGCCGCCGGCGGCGGTCACCGCGGCGGCAATGGCTTCTTCAGCACAGGCTACCACCACCGGCCCGACTTCCGCCTCCACCGCCCGGCGCCAGACATGGACGATCATCGGCGCCCCATGGATATCGGCCAGCGGCTTGTCAGGCAGCCGGGTCGAGGCGAGGCGTGCCGGGATCATCACGATGGGATTTGCAGGGGCAGGCACGACAGTGTTCATGGTTCCGGGGGTCAGAGAGGGTTTTGGCTTCAATGGGCCGTTCCGCCGACCGGCAACCACTGCGATTCGGCCGGGTCATGCGCCCGATCGCCGCAGATTAGGGAGTGGCCGGTGGAAAACAAGCCGCCTGCAAGGTCCAGCGGCGGAAATCACCCGTCCCGGGCGGCTTTGCCGCATATCCGGGCCTTGCCTGCCGGCGCCTGACGGACTATTGAATGCGCAGCCTTGCGCGGCTATTGTCCCGCGCGGATCAGAAGGGAAGCAAGGGCTTATCAATGGCTTCGTCGTTGGAATCTAACAAGATCGCCGCCGCCGTCCTCACCGCCGGCGTTGTCGCCATGCTCTCCGGCTTCGTGGCCGAGCTGCTCTACCACCCGCGCGTGGTACTGGAAGAGAATTCCTACGTAATCGCAGCCACTGAAAGCACCGGTGCCAGCGACGCCGCTGCCGAGGAAGTGGTTCTCGAGCCGATCGCCCCGCTGCTGGCCGAGGCAGACGCGGCGGCCGGCGAGACGCTGGCCGCACGTCAGTGCGCCGCCTGTCATACCTTCGACGAGGGCGGCGCCAACAAGGTCGGCCCCAATCTCTACGACGTGGTTCAGCAGGCTATCGCGAACGACGCGGGCTTTTCCTACTCCTCGGGCCTGAGCGGGCACGCGGGTGAGACCTGGACCTACGAGAACCTGAACGCTTTCCTGCACAGCCCGAGGAACTTCGCGCCGGGCACCAAGATGTCGTTCCGCGGCTTCTCCAAGGCACAGGACATTGCAAACGTGGTGGCCTACCTGCGCACCCTGAGCGGCAGCCCGGCGGCGCTGCCCGAGTAAGCCGCCGCCTCCGTAGCGCGCCCCGACCGACGTGAGCGACGCCGCCGCGCGCTGCCCGCATGCCTTCTTGGCGCTGGCGGGAGAGGTGGCGACGGCAGCGCGCGACGTGGCCCGGCGCCACTTTCGCCAGGGTCTCGCCGTCGAGGACAAGGCCGACGAGAGCCCGGTCACCCGGGCCGACCGCGAGGCCGAGACGGCGATGCGCCGGCTCATCGCCGCCGCCCATCCCGACCACGGCATCCACGGCGAGGAATTCGGCATCGAGAACCCCGAGGCGGAGTTCGTCTGGGTGCTCGATCCCATCGACGGCACCAAGCGCTTCATCACCGGCAACCCCCTGTTCGGCAGCCTCGTCGCCCTGCTGCAGGGCGGCCGTCCCATCCTCGGCGTCATCGACATGCCGATCCTGGAGGAGCGCTGGACCGGCGCCGCCGGCCACGCCACGACCTTCGCCGACAAAGCCGGCACCCGCACCGCGCGGGTGCGCCCCTGCGCGGAGCTCGCAGCGGCCACGCTGCTCTCCACCGCGCCGGAAATGTTCAAGGGCGCCGACGGACCGGCCTTCCAACGCCTGCGCGGCGGCGCCAAGCTGACGCTCTACGGCGGCGACTGCTTCAACTACGGGCTGCTCGCCAGCGGCTTCGCCGACATCGTGGTAGAGGCCGACCTGGCGCCCTATGACTACCTGGCCCACGCGCCGATCATCGCCGGTGCCGGCGGCGTGATGACCGACTGGCAGGGCCGCCCGCCGGGCCTCGGCAGCGACGGCCGGGTGATTTGCGCCGGCGATCCGCGCTGTCACGATCTAGCGATTTCCTTGCTGCAAGCCGCCTGATTGGCCATAACATTCAGGAGAGGGGGCTGGATGAATGAGGATTCGGGCCCAGATTCCGTCTGGAACAAGCCATCGGGTCCCATCACGAACAGGGTTCTGGTCTTTGGGTAAGATGCAGCCTTTGCGCCGAATCGTTGCCACCTTCGCCGTCACCGCGGCGCTTTGCCTGTCCGCCGCCACCCCGCCTGTCGCCGCCCAAGACCAAGAGATCCACAAGGCCCACGCCATCGCCATGCACGGCGAACCGAAGTACGGGCCCGGTTTCGTACATTTCGACTACGTGAACCCCAACGCCCCCAAGGGCGGCACCTTGAAGCTGTCCGCCGACCGGACCTTCGATACCTTCAATCCCTACAACGCCAAGGGTACTGCCGCCGCGGGTGCCAGCATTGCCACCGAGACCCTGATGGTGAACGGCGACGACGAAGCCTTCACCATGTACGGCCTGCTGGCCGAGAGCATCGAATGGCCGGAGGACCGCTCCTGGATAATCTTTCACGTGAACCCGAAGGCACGCTGGCACGACGGCGAGCCGGTCACCGCCGACGACGTCATCTTCTCCTTCGAGACGCTGACCACACAGGGCGCTCCGGTCTATCGCTTCTACTATCAGAGCGTTATCGGCGCCGAGAAACTGGACGCGTTGAGCGTGAAGTTCAGCTTTCAACCCGGCGAGAACCGCGAGTTGCCGCTGATCATGGGTCAGCTTCCGGTGTTCCCGAAACACTATTGGGAAGGCCGCGACTTCACGACGCCGACCCTGGAGCCACCCCTGGGCAGCGGCCCCTACCGCGTGAAGTCCTTCGAGCCGGGGCGTTTCGTCGAGATCGAAAGAGTTGAAGACTATTGGGGCAAAGACGTCCCGCTACGCGTCGGCACCGACAACTACGACACCATCCGCTACGAGTATTTTCTTGATCGCACCATCGTGCGCCAGGCGCTGAAGGCCGGGCAGATCGATTACTTCTCGGAAAACTCCGCCAAGGAGTGGGCGACGCAGTACAACATCCCCGCCGTCGAGGCCGGCGTGCTGCAAAAGCAGCGGATCCTGAACAAGAGTTCCGGCGGCATGCAGGCCTTCTACATGAACACGCGCCGCCCGCAGTTCCAGGATCGCAAGGTCCGCCAGGCACTGGCCTATGCCTTTGATTTTCAGTGGACCAACAAGACCGTGTACTACGGCCAGTACGAACAGCCGGCGAGCTATTGGGCCCCGACGGAGCTGGCCGCCACGGGGCTGCCGCAGGGCGAGGAATTGGAGATCCTGGAGCGCTATCGCGGCCGCGTTCCCGAGGAGGCCTTCACCACGCCCTACCAGCCACCGACCACCGACGGCACCGGCTGGCCGCGCGCCAATCTCCTGAAGGCTTTCGATATACTCGCGCAGGCGGGTTGGGTGGTGCGTGACATGAAGCTGGTGAACGCCGAAACTGGCGAACGCTTCAGCTTCGAATTTCTCTATGTCGACCAGGCCCAGGAACGCGTGCTGCTGCCGTTCTTCTTCAATCTGCGGCGCCTCGGCATCGAAGTGCGGCCGCGGCTGGTGGATACCTCGCAGTACATCAATCGCTTTCGTGCCCGCGATTTCGACATGATGATCTTCAACAACGGCCAGGCTCTGTCACCGGGAAACGAACAGCGCGACCAGTGGGGCAGCGCCGCGGCCGATCAATCCTCCAGCCGCAACATCGCCGGCATCAAGGATCCGGTGGTCGACGAACTGATCGAACTGGTGATCTCGGCCCCCGACCGCGAAAGCCTGATCCAGCGTACCCGCGCCCTCGACCGAGTGCTGCTCTGGGGCCATTACGTCATCCCGCAGCTCATCGCACCTTTCGACCGCATTCTCTACTGGGATAAGTTCGGCCGGCCGGGGCGCATCCCACTGAACGGTCCTGACCCCTTACGCTGGTGGATCGACGCGGAAAAAGCTGCCACCCTGGGCGCCCGACGCCGGGCGGCAAGCTCATCCGACGAGGGAAGCTGACCCATGCTGGCCTACATCGCCCGACGCCTGCTGCTGATCATCCCGACTCTCTTCGGGATCATGGTGATCAACTTCGCCGTGGTTCAGGTGTTGCCCGGCGGGCCGGTGGAACAGGTGATCGCCGAAATCACCGGACAGGGTGTCGGCGCCACCAGCCGCGTTACCTCGCAGAGCGGCGATGTGGCCGGCGGTGGCGGACAATCCTCTTCGGTCGCCTCGGAGACCAGCAGCACCGGCGCCTATCGCGGCGCCCAGGGCCTCACCCCCGAATTCATCGCCGAGCTGGAGCGCCAGTTCGGCCTCGACAGGCCGGCGCACGAACGCTTCTTCCTGATGATGAAAAACTACATCGTCTTCGATTTCGGGAAGAGCTTTTTCCGCGGCCGCGATGTGGTCGACCTAGTGATCGAGAAGATGCCCGTTTCCATTTCCATCGGGCTGTGGACGACGCTGATCACCTACCTGGTCTGCATTCCCCTCGGCATCGCCAAAGCGACGCGCGACGGCTCCCGTTTCGACATTGCGACCAGCGGCGCCATCATCGTCGGCTATGCCATCCCGTCTTTCCTCTTCGCGGTGCTGCTGATCATCATTTTCGCCAGCGGCACTTATCTTGACTGGTTCCCGCTGCGCGGTCTGACTTCGACCGACGCCTCCGAATGGCCTTGGTATGAGCAGGTCGTGGATTATTTCTGGCATCTGACTCTGCCCATCGCCGCCATGGTGGTCGGCGGCTTTGCCACGCTGACCATGCTGACCAAGAACTCCTTCCTCGATCAGCTCGGACAGCAGTACGTCATCACCGCACGGGCCAAGGGCCTCAGCGAAGGGCGCGTGCTCTACGGCCATGTGTTTCGCAATGCCATGCTGATCGTCATCGCCGGTTTTCCCAGCGCCTTCATCTCCATCCTCTTCGGCAGCTCGCTGCTGATCGAGGTAATCTTCTCCCTCGACGGCCTCGGCCTGCTGGGTTTCGAGGCGGCGCTCAACCGCGACTACCCGGTGATGTTCGGAACGCTGTTCTTCTTCTCGCTGCTCGGCCTGCTGATGAACATCGTCGGCGATCTGATGTACACCATCGTCGATCCGCGCATCGACTTCGAAAGCCGGGAGGTCTGAGCATGGCAGAGGCAAGCCGCCGGCGCGGTACCCCGGCATGAAGATCAGCCCGCTGAACCGCCGCCGGCTGTACAACTTCCGCGCCAACCGCCGCGGCTACTGGTCGCTGTGGATCTTCCTTGCGCTGTTCGGCATCAGCCTGCTGGCCGAGGTTGTCGCCAACGACCGCCCGTTCCTGGTCTACTTCGACGGAAGTCTCTATACCCCGGTGGTGAAGGACTATCCCGAAACCCTTTTCGGCGGCCCCTTCGAGACCGTCGCGGAATATCGGGACCCGGTTGTTCAGGCGCTGATCAACGAGAAAGGCTGGATGCTCTGGCCGATTATCCGCTACAACCACCAGACCGTTTCCTGGGATCTGCCGGAGCCGGCGCCCTCGCCCCCCAGCAGCGAACACTGGCTGGGCACCGACGACGGCGCGCGGGACGTGGTCGCACGATTGATCTACGGCTTTCGCATCTCCGTCGTGTTCGGACTAGTGCTGGCGGCCTTCTCCGCCGTCATCGGCGTGACCGCGGGCGCCATCCAAGGCTACTTCGGCGGCTGGACCGACCTACTGTTCCAGCGCTTCATGGAAATCTGGTCCGGCCTGCCGACACTCTACCTGCTGATCATCCTGGCCAGTGTGGTGGTGCCGAACTTCTGGTGGCTGCTCGGTATCATGCTGCTATTTTCCTGGATGGGCTTCGTCGGTGTGGTGCGGGCCGAGTTCCTGCGGGCGCGCAATTTCGACTACGTCAGGGCAGCCAGGGCCCTGGGCGCCAGCGATCCGGTGCTGATGTTCCGACATGTCCTTCCCAACGCCATGGTGGCCACCATCACCTTCCTGCCTTTCATCTTGGCCGGTGCGGTTACCGCGCTGACCTCTCTCGACTTTCTCGGCTTTGGCCTGCCCGCCGGCTCCGCCTCGCTGGGGGAACTGCTGAAGCAGGGCAAGGAGAATCTGGCCGCGCCCTGGCTCGGGCTTACCGGCTTCTTCTCCATCGCCGTCATGCTGAGCCTGCTGGTCTTCATCGGCGAGGCGGTGCGTGATGCCTTCGACCCGCGCAAGCTGTTCACCGGGCCGGTTCCGGCGGAAAGCGATGTCGCCGACGCAACACCGAAGCCGGCCGCCGCCGCCAGCGGGGGAGACGACTGATGGAACCGCTGCTGCAGGTCCGTAACCTGGGGGTGCGCTTCCAGATGCCCGGCAACCCGGTCGACGCGGTGAAGAATGTCAGCTTCGACATCGCCAGGGGCGAGACCGTGGCGCTGGTCGGCGAGAGCGGCTCGGGCAAGTCGGTGACCGCGCTCTCCGTCCTGCAGCTGCTGCCCTATCCGCTGGCCCGGCATCCCGAAAGCAGCTCCATCGTCTTCAAGGGCCGGGAGTTGATCGGCGCCGACGACAAGACCCTGCGCGAGGTGCGCGGCGACCAGATCTCGATGATCTTCCAGGAGCCGATGACATCGCTGAACCCGCTGCACTCGGTGGAGAAGCAGATCAACGAGACGCTGTTCCTGCACAAGGGCATGAACAAGGACCAGGCGCGCCAGCGTACCCTGGAACTGCTGAAGCTGGTCGGTATCCCCGATGCGGTGAAGCGGCTTTCCGCCTTTCCGCACGAGCTCTCCGGCGGCCAGCGCCAGCGCGTGATGATCGCCATGGCCCTGGCAAACGAGCCGGATCTGCTGATCGCCGACGAGCCCACCACCGCGCTCGATGTCACCATTCAGGCGCAGATCCTGAAGCTGCTGAAGGAGCTGCAGCAAAAGCTCGGCATGGCTATGCTGATCATCACCCACGACCTCGGCATCGTGCGCAAGATGGCCGACAAGGTCTGCGTCATGACCCAGGGCGAGATCGTCGAGCAGGGCGACGAGGAACAGATCTTCAAGCATCCGCAGCACCCCTATACCCGGCGCTTGCTGGCGGCCGAGCCCAAGGGCCGGCCGATCGGCGGAGTTGTCGATGCGCCCGTCGTCATGCAGGGCGACGACGTCAAGGTCTACTTCCCGATCAAGAAGGGTATCCTGAAGCGCACCGTCGACCACGTGCGCGCCGTCGACGGCATCTCCGTCACGGTACGCGAGGGCCATACCGTCGGCGTGGTGGGAGAGAGCGGCTCCGGCAAGACTACCCTCGGCCTGGCGCTGTTGCGCCTGCTCTCTTCCGAAGGCGCCATCCGTTTCGACGGCAAGACCATCCAGGGTCTCGGCTACCGGGACCTGCGCCCGCTGCGCCGCTCCATGCAGATCGTCTTCCAGGACCCCTACGGCTCGCTCAGCCCGCGCCTTTCCATCGGCCAGATCGTCGCCGAAGGCCTAAAGATCCACAAACTCGGCGGCAACGAGGCGGAGCGCGAGGCAATGATCGTCGCCGCGCTCGAGGAAGTCGGCCTCGACCCGGAGAGCCGCCACCGCTATCCGCACGAGTTCTCCGGCGGCCAACGCCAGCGCATCGCCATCGCCCGGGCCATGGTGCTCAAGCCGCGCTTCGTGGTACTCGACGAGCCGACCTCCGCCCTCGACATGTCGGTGCAGGCCCAGATCGTCGACCTGCTGCGCGAGTTGCAGCAGCGCCACCGACTCGCCTACCTTTTCATCAGCCACGACCTGAAAGTGGTTCGCGCCTTGGCCGACGATGTGATCGTCATGCGCGACGGCAAGGTGGTGGAGCAGGGTAGCGCCGGGCGCATTTTCGACGCGCCGGAGGCCGAATACACCAAGGCACTGATGAAGGCAGCCTTCGATCTCGAAGCCGTTGAGGGCGCCGTCTCTATCTGAACTCACCCCTAGGTACTGCGACTGGAATCCTGTGGCACTTCTCATCAAGACCGATATCGACAGGGGCAACGCCTGGGCGGAAGCCCTCGCCGCCAACTATCCGGAACTGAAGACGGTCAACTGGCCTTACAAGGGAGATCCCGCCGCCATCGCCTATGCCCTGGTGTGGCAGCCGCCCAAAGGCGAGCTGAAGCGCTATCCGAACCTGAAGGCGATCTTCTCGGTCGGGGCCGGCATCGACCACCTGGCAAGCGATCCGGACCTGCCGGAAGGCATTCCCGTGGTGCGCATGGTCGAGCCGGGCCTCACCGCCGGCATGTCGGAATACGTGACCCTGGCGGTGTTGAGCCATCACCGCTTCATGCTGGACTACGCCGCCCAGCGCCGGGAGAAGATCTGGGAGGAGATCCCGCAACTGCCTGCCGAGGCGCGCCAGGTCGGCATGCTCGGCCTCGGCGTGCTGGGGCGCGACGCCCTGGAGACCCTGAAGCCCTTCGGCTTCAAGCTGGCCGGCTGGAGCCGCAGCCCCAAGTCGATCACCGGCGTCACCTGCTTCCACGGCTCGGGCGGTCTCGACGAGTTCCTGGCGGGCACCGACATCCTGGTCTGCCTGTTGCCGCTGACGGCGGAGACCGAAGGCCTGCTGAATCGGCAAACTTTTGCCAAGCTGCCGGCTGGTGCAGCGGTCATCAATGTCGGTCGCGGCGGCCAGTTGGTCGAGGAAGATCTGCTGGAAGCCCTTGAGAGCGGACAGATCAGCGGCGCCACCCTGGACGTCTTCCGCCAGGAACCGCTTCCCGAGGAGCATCCCTTCTGGGAGCATCCGCGGATCTTCATCACGCCGCACATCGCCAGCATGACGGTGCCGCAGAGCGCCGTGCGGGCGGTGGTCGCCAACATCCAGCGCCTCGAGGCCGGCGAGGCCCTGCAGCACGTGGTCGACCTGAAGCGCGGCTACTGAAGCATGTCGCGGCGGCAGCCTTCAGCTGCCGGCGCGGCACCTTCCGGACTGCGCGAGGCGTGGCAGGATCAGTTCCGGAAGCTGGCTGGGCAGATCGGCGACGGACACCCCCGCCGCCTCCAGCGCCTGCCGCTTTGCGGTGTAGTCGCCACCGCTGCCCGAGACGATCGCTCCGGCATGGCCCATCTTCTTGCCCGGCGGCGAAGCGCGCCCGGCAATGAAGGCGGCGACCGGTTTCTGCATGCCGCGGGCGTAGTCCGCCGCTTCCTCCTCAGCCGAGCCGCCGATCTCGCCACAGATCACCACCGCATCGGTACGCTCGTCCGCATCGAGTATCTCTAGTGCGTCCCGGGTCGTAGTGCCGATCATCGGGTCGCCGCCGACGCCGTAGAAGACCGACTGACCCTCACCGGCCTGCGTGAAGATCAGCGAGACCAGCGTCCCGAGGCTGCCAGAGCGCGAGATCACGCCGATGCGCCCGGGCTGGAAGACCCGCCGGTTGAAAGCCGGCATGATGCCGACGAAGGCTTCGCCCGGGGTCACCAGCCCGGCGGTGTTCGGCCCGACGATGCGGGTGCCGTGCGCCCGCGCGGCGGCGTGCATCTCCATCACGTCATGCGCCGGAACGTGCTCCGTCAGGCAGACGACCATCTTCGCACCGGCCTCGCAAGCGTCGATCGCTGCCGCCTTTGCCGCCATCGGCGGGATGAACATCACGGAGACGTCGAAGGGCGCAGCCTCCGCCGCCGCCCGCGCGCTGGCGAAGACCGGCACGCCGAGATGGTGGGTCCCGGCCTTGGTCGGATTCACGCCGCCGACGACGGTGGTGCCGTAGGCCTGCATCGCCTCGGTCCAGAAGGTGCCCTGCTTGCCGGTGATGCCCTGGACCAGCACCCGATGCGAGCGTTTCACGATCATGCCGCGTTCCTCGCCGCCTCGACCGCTGCCGCCACAGCGTCGTCCATCCGCTCATAGGGCTCGAAGCCCAGCTCCCGGCGGACCAGCGCCACCGCCTCGTCCTCACCGGTGCCATGGATCGTGAAGAACACGGGGATCGACGGGTTGAGCATCTTCCAGGCCTGCACCACCCCCTCCGCCATCACATCGGTACGCGCGAAGGCGCCGCAGAAATTCACCACCAGTGAGCGGATGTTGGGGTTGGCGAGCAGGATCTCCAAGGCAGTCTGCGCCTTGGTGTAGGCTTCGCCGCCGATTTCGAGGAAGTTCGCCGGCTCGCCGCCCAGATGCGAAACGGCATCCATGGTGGTCATGGTGAGCCCGGCACCGTTGGCCAGGATGCCCACCGCGCCGCCGAGTTCGATGTACTTCAGCCCCGCCGCCTGCGCCCGCGCCTCAAGCTCGGTCAGCTGGTCGGGCGTGCCCTTCTCGAGCAACCCCGGCCGGCGCGGCCCCGCGGCATCGTCGACGACCAGCTTGCAGTCGAGGGCAACGACGCGGCCGTCCTCGGTGACCGCTAGCGGATTGATCTCCACGAGTTCGGCGTCGAGGTCGCGATAGGCCTTGTAGAGCGCCATCAGCGCCTTCGCGACGGCGCCCGCAGCCTCTGGGCTGACTGCAGCGGCGACCGCCTCGGCATCCTCTTGCTTCAGGCCTTCGGCGATGGCAATCGGCTGCCGCCGCATGGCAGTGGGGTCCTGATCGGCCGCTTCTTCTACGTCCATGCCGCCGAGCGTCGAAAACAGCAGCAATGGCCCTTTCGAAGCCGGATCATTGAGGATCGCCGCGTAAAGCTCGCGCGCAATCGCCACCTGCGCCTCGATCAGCACCTTCTCCACACGATGGCCGCCGATCTCCATGCCGAGGATGGCGTCGGCATGGGCCCGCGCCTCGGCCGCATCGGCGGCGAGCCTGATGCCGCCCGCCTTGCCGCGCTTGCCGGTCGGCGCCTGTGCCTTGACCACGCAGGGCCCGATCTCCCGTGCCGCGGCCTCCGCTTCCCCGGGACTGCATGCTAGGCGTGCCGGTGGCACCGAGACTCCCGCTGCGGCCAGCAGCGGCTTGGCTGCATGTTCCTCGAAGTTCATCGCACCGCTCTCACTTGCCGTACTTCACCCAATAGCCGCCGAAGAGCTCCTCCTCGCTCGGCTTGTCCTCCGGGATGGTGGTGACGAGATGGGTGATGTTGATGAAGTGGCGCCAGTTGAGGTTCTCCGAGATCGAGTTCTTGGCCCAGGTGCCGCCGCCCATCGACAGGGTGAAGGGCATGGCGTTGTTGAAGGCGCCGCCGTTACCGAAGGTATGCGCCTGGTTTACCAGCACGCGGACCACGTCTGTTTCCGCGGCCAGCGCACGGGCATGCGCCATGTCGGTGGTGTGGATGCCGCAGGAGTGGCCCTTGCCTTTCACCGCCAGGATGCCGCGGACGAGTGCGCACGCCTGATCGAAGTCGCGCGCCCGGTAGACCGTGAGCACCAGCGACAGCTTCTCGTCGGAGAGCGGCCGGTCGCGGCCCGGCCGGTCGTCCTCGACCAGGATGAAGCTTGCCGCCCTGGCCGCCGCCGACAGTCCGAGCTTCTCCGCCAGCACCGCCATGTCGCGTGCGATCACCTCGCGGTTCAACTTGCCGCCGACCCAGAGTCCGGCGAGGACTTTCGCCTTCTCCTCGGCGCTTGCGCGGTGTCCGCCGTGGCGGGCCAGCGCGGCCATCATCGGCTCGTAGATGTCGTCGAGCAGGACGACCGCGTTCTCCGAGGAGCAGGAGGTCGCGTTGTCGAAGATCTTCGAAGCGGTGATCTTCTGCGCGGCGTCATCGAGATCGGCCGAGGAATCGACGATCACCGGCACGTTGCCGGCGCCGACCCCGATGGCCACCGTGCCCGACGCCATGGCGCGGCGCACGTTGTCCTGCGAACCGGTCACCACCGCAAGATCGGCGCCTGCCATCAACGCCTGGGTCGTCTCCTTAGCGACGGGTGCCGGCAAGATCTGCACCAGATCTTCCGGGAAGCCGGCCTTCTTCAATTCCGCCCGCATCAGCCCGACGGTCGTCGCGGTCGTTTCGTAGCCGGCGGGCGAGGGCGCAATCACCACGGCGTTGCCGCCCTTCAATGCCATCATGGCCTTGTTCACCGGGGTGGCCGCGGGATTGGTCGAGGGGCAGACGGCGACCACCACCCCGACCGGCTTGCCGTATTTCACCAGCCCGCGGGCGGGATCCTCCTCGATCACGCCGACGGTCCTGACCCTCAGCAGGTCGCGCAAGGTGCCGAAGGTCTTGCGCGTGTTCTTGATGATTTTCGACTCGACGGTGCCGAGGCCGGTGTCGCGCACTGCCAGTTCGGCCAGCGCCTTGGCGTTTTCCGGTTTATAGATCGACCAGGCGAGCGCCGTCACGGCCTCGTCCACACGGTCCTGATCGCGGTTCTCGTAAGCCGCAAGCGCTGCGCGGGCGCGCCCGAGGATGTCCGCGACGATCCCTTCGGCTGTCTGCTGCGTCGCCCCGTGCTCGACCACTGCCGCCATGCTTCGCTCTCGCTGATAGTGCTGATTGGGATTCGCCCGTACGCAAACAAAAAAACGGGACTATGTGTCTCCTTTTTATAAAATATGGCGATCGCTGTCAACCGCGGGCCAAGGGACGGCGGCCATCAGCGTGCCAACGGGGGCCCGTCGTCCCCCGCCGCGCCGGCCGCTGTCGGCTCCTCGAGGAGTTCCGCGATGCGACCGGCGGCCTCGTGCATGCGCGGCAGCTGCGACACCAGACTCTGCAGCGACGTCCGGGGCATCACCCCTTGAATGGCCAGCCCGGCGACAATCTCGCCGGCCCTGCTGCGCACCGGCACTGCCGCGCCGAGCAGGCCGACGTGGTATTCCTGGTTGTTCAGGGAATAGCCGTCAGCGACGATGCGCTCGAACTCCCGCTCCAGCGCGGCAGGGTCGGTCACTGTCCAGTCGGTGAAGCGCTCGAACCTGCCCTTGCGAAGCAGTTCCTGCCTGAGCCGCGGCGGCTGGTAGGCGAGCAGCAGCTTGCCGATCGCCACGGCGTGGGCGGGAAGTTCGTCGTTCGGGTTGATGGTGAAGCGCAGCCGCCAGGCGTACTCGACCCGCTCCAGGTAGCGCACCGAATAGCCGTTGAGAATGCCGAGGTTGGCGCTTTCGCCCACCTCACCGGCAAGGCGCTCCAATTCGGCCCGGATCGGCAGTGTCGCGGCCACCGCCTCGAGCGTGGCGAGGGCGAGGCGGTGCATCCGATGGCCAAGGACGAAGCTGTCTCGCCGGATGCTTCGCTGAACTGTCCCGGCGTCCTCCAGTTGCTGCAGCACGCGGTGGGCGGTCTGCTTGGGCATTCCTGTGGCTTCGGCGAGGAAGGTGAGGGACACCGCCCGGCGTTCCGCCGCGATCCGTTCAAGGATAGCGAGCGATTTTTCGATGGCGGATGTGGCTTTCGGCACGATACGGTTCCTTTTGCGAACGGCGATGCTGTGGCGCCCACCGCTTAAAACCAGGCGGGAGCCGAAGGCGAGCCCAGCTGCTGACGTGGGCCCAGAAGGCACCGCAATCGGCCGCCGATCTTGTCTTCCGGCGAAAGGGGCGTTCGGGGAATGCCCTCGATGACGTGACCCCGCAGCCTGTGCGGGGATTCGGGGATAGGGTCATTGCCAAGAAGATCGGTTTGTGATCTGATTAAAATCAAGATGACTGGTCCCGTTTTTTAATATTGGCAGGTTGGTGGCCAAATTGGAAGCGGTAGACAAGGGCGGAAAGCCCACTGCAGCCATGGGAGGATAAAATGGCGCCCTTAGTGAAAACAGCGGCACTTCTGATGGCGGCGGCCGTAACCGCCGCCCCGTTTCTGTACAGCCCGGCACTGGCCCAGGCTGACTATCCCAGCCGCCCGATCGAAGTGATCGTGACCTTCGGCCCTGGCGGCGGCGCCGATCTCATGGGCCGCCAGATGGCGCGGCTGCTCGAACCTCAGCTCGGAGTCTCGGTTCCGGTTTCGAACGTCGCCGGCTCCTCGGGCAATGCCGGCCTGACGCGGCTGAAGACCAGCGAGCCGGACGGCTACACCATCGGCACCCTGATTTCGCTGACAGTCGCCTCCTGGGCTTCGAACATCGGCGACAACGCGCCCGAGGACTTCCGCGTCGTCGCCGTGGTGCAGAGTTCGCCCTCCTTCCTCTTCGTCTCGGCGAACAGTCCGCATCAGACGATCGAGGCGCTCTTCGAGCATGCACGCCAAAATCCCGGTGACTTGACCGTCGCCACCTCGGGCTATGGCACGCAGGACGACGTGACGCTGCAGCTGCTCGCCGAAGGCGGCATCG
Organism: uncultured Pelagibius sp.; assembly: GCA_964472095.1. GTDB lineage: Bacteria > Pseudomonadota > Alphaproteobacteria > Kiloniellales > Kiloniellaceae > Pelagibius. Next base: position 52,044 of record CAYYIV010000004.1, on the reverse strand, counting down.
AGATGGTGAACGTGCCTTTCGAAGCCCCGGCCGAGCGCTATGCATCGCCGATCGGCGGACATACTGACGTGATCTACGAGGAGCCCGGCGATGTCGCGCAGTTCCTCAAGTCCGGCCAGCTCAAGCCGCTCGTCGTCTTCTCGCGGGAGAGGCACACGGAGTTCCCCGACGTGCCGACTTCGGCCGAACTCGGCATCGACATTGCCGATCTCGACAACTTCCGGACCATCGCAGTGCCTGCTGCCACGCCAGACGAGATCGTCGCGCGGCTCGAGGGGGCGATCCTGACCGCCACCGCGAGCGACGACTGGAAGGCGTTCTGCCAGCAGACCTATACCTGCATCCAGCCGATGACTGGAGAGGCGGCGCAGACGACGATCACCAGCTTCCGTGACCTGATCGCAGAACGGCTGGGGAACTGACGGTACAGTAGTCGTGAACCGCTCCGTCGGAGGCGAGCGCGAAGCCGAGGTCCTGCCTGACGCCCTGCCGGACAAGAGCGGCCGGCAGGGCTGGGCGGCACTGGCGCTCCACTTGATCGCGCCCGCGAGCTTTCTCGTGGCCGCGCTCGTTCTGCCGGCTTTCATGCTGAACACCACGCGACCGTTCCGCGGGCCGGGCCTCGGCCCGGCCGCCTGGCCGCAGGTGATGCTCGCCCTGGTCGCCGTCTGCGCCGCGATCTGGCTCGTGCAGGAATTCCTGGCCCGGCGCCGCGCCCGCGCAGCGCCCGTGGCCGCGGCACCCGGCGAGGTCTACTCCTACGCCAAGGCGGTGACCGGGCTCGTGATGATCCTGGCCTATGGTTGGCTGCTGCCGGTGATCGGCTTTCCGATCACCACCGCCACTTTCATCGCTCTCTGGTGCGTGCTCGGCGGCGTGCGCAACCCTGTCGCGGTCGTCCCGTTGTCGCTCGTCGGCACGGGCGTGCTGCTTTGGGTCTTCATGGGGCTGGCACTGATGCCGCTCAGCCGCGGCCAGGGGATCTTCGACCGCATCAGCATCGCGGTTCTGCAGATGCTCGGCATCTACTAGCGCAAACCCTGGTTGAGCAATCCCTGAGGAAACACCGTGGATACCTTCGAACTTCTCGGGATGGGCTTTCAGAGCGCCTTTGCCCTCGGTGCCTTTCTGACCATCGTGACCGGCCTGCTGGTCGGGGTCGTCGCCGGAGCACTGCCGGGCATCTCGTTCGTCAACGCCATGGCGATGTCGCTGCCCTTCACCTATGTCATGTCTCCCACCCATGCGATGCTGTTTCTCGGTGGGATCTACGTCGGCGGCGTCTTCGGCGGGTCGATCTCGGCAATCATGATCAACGTGCCCGGCACACCGGCGTCGCTGCCGGCCTGCTGGGACGGCTATCCGATGACCCAGAAGGGCCAGGTGCGCCGGGCGCTTAGCATCGCCATCACAGCCTCGGCGACGGGTGGCCTTTGCAGCGCCCTGCTGCTGGCCTTCGCCGCCGCCCCCTTTGCGACCTTTGCGCTCCGCTTCTCGCAGCCGGAGTTCTTCGCCGCCACCGTCCTCGGCCTGGTCAGTGTGATCGCGATCGCCAAGGACCGGCCGGTGATCAGCCTGCTCTCTATGCTGGTCGGCATCACCGTGGGGACGGTCGGGGTCGATCCACTCTATGGCATCGCGCGCTTCAGTTTCGGGGTTCCCGCCATGCAGAGCGGCATCGACTTCGTCGTCGTGATGATCGGCCTCTTCGCCATCGGCGAGGTGATCGACTTGCTCGCCACCAACCGCGACCTGCGGCCCAGGAAAACCGGCTCGAAAGGATTGCCGATCGGGCCGCGCGACCTCTGGCGCCTCAAGGGCGCAATCGCGCGCGGCACGGGGATCGGCTGTATGCTCGGAGTGATCCCCGGCGCCGGCGCGACACCGGGCGCAGTCATCGCCTACGGTGTCGAGAAGCAGGCCTCGCGGCGCGGCGCCGAGTTCGGCACCGGTGTCGATCAGGGGCTCGCCGCCCCGGAGGCGGCCAAGAACGCGACCACCGGATCCGCCATGGTGCCGCTCCTGACGCTCGGCATCCCGGGCAGCGCCGCCACCGCCATCATGCTTGCAGCCATGATGCTGCACGGGGTCAATCCCGGCCCGTTGCTCTTCCTGTCCGATCCATCGATGGTCTATACGATCTTCGCTGCGATGATCATCGCGAACCTGCTGATGATCGCCGCAGGCATTGGAGTGGCGCAGTTCTTTTCGACCCTCATGCGCACGCCTCCCGCCGTGCTCGCCGCCTTCATCGTCGTGCTGAGCGTGCTCGGGGCCTATGGCGTGCGCAACAACATCTTTGACGTCTATGTCTGCCTGATCTTCGGCGTCATCGGCTGGGTGATGAAGCGCACCGGGTTCCCCTCGGCGCCCTTGGTACTGGGCGTCATCCTGGGACCACTGGCCGAGCGCTACTTCATGACCACGCTGGCCAACTTCAAGCAGGACTGGACAGTTTTCTTCACCCGCCCGATCAGCGGGACCATCCTTGCCCTGGCAGTCGTTTTCGGTCTCTGGTCGCTCTACCCCGGTATGAAGGCAGTGGCCGCAGGACTTGCCCGCAGGCGGCGCACGGGCAACGGCGAAGGGGAGTGACGGCAGCCTGGGTTTCTGTGCGAAACGGACCGATTGCCGGATCCTGTCAGGTCAGGTTGCGCGCCGCCTCGGCCGCCATGTCGGCAAATTCGCGCAGGAAGACCGAGCCCTTCACACTGCGCTGCACCAGTACCGAGCGCTTGTCCTGCTCGTCGGTCCTGCGGCGCACGAACTCCAGCTTCTCGAGGCGGTCGACGGCGCGGGTCACCGCCGGCTTCGACATGTTGAGCGTCTTGGCGAGGCCGCGCACGGTGTGCGGTGGCGGCGCCAGGTAGACCTCCAGGAAGAGCGCGAACTGCCGCGTGGTGAGATCCGGCAGCGAGCGGTTGAGGCCGACCACCAGCACGCGGTGCCAGAGTGACAGCGCCTGCGCCGACCGCAGCGCCGGGCTGCCGGGCGGCGAACCGGATGGCGGAGGCGAGGTCGGCGGGGAGGCCATGACGGCGGGTAACTCTCATTTCAGAAGCGAAACGAAGTCTGCCGAAGCCACGCCCGCGGCACAAGCCCGCCGGCCGCGACGGCCTGTGATAAAAGCCGCTGCTCAGGCCTTCTTCGCCGGCCCGCGCCGGGTCAGCTCGACGATGGCAGCATAGACCGCGCGAAGGCCCATTGCCTCGCCACCTTCCGGGCGGCCCGGCCGCGGTGCCACATTCCAGGCCATGACGTCGAAGTGGGCCCAGCGGGTAGCGGGACTGACGAAGTTCTCCAGGAACAGCGCCGCGACGATGGCCCCGGCATAGGGGCTGCCCGAGATGTTGTTGAGATCGGCCACCTTGCTGTCCAGCCCCTGGCGGTAGGGCTTGTGCAGCGGCAGGCGCCACACCGGATCGCCCTCCGCCGAACCCTGGCGCAGGATGGCGGCGGCCAGCTTGTCGTCGTTGCAGAACAGCGCCGGCAGTTCCGGCCCAAGGGCAACGCGCGCCGCACCGGTCAGGGTGGCGAAGTCGATCAGCAGGTCAGGCTGCTCACTGTCGGCCTCGGTCAAGGCGTCGCAGAGCACCAGGCGCCCTTCGGCGTCGGTGTTGCCGACCTCCACCGTCAGACCCTTGCGGGTCTGCAGCACGTCGAGCGGCCGGAAGGCGTTGCCGGCAACCGCGTTCTCCACCGCCGGGATCAGCACGCGCAGCTGCAGCGGCAGCTTTTCCGCCATGATGAGCGAGGCGAGGCCAAGCACGTGAGCGGCCCCGCCCATATCCTTCTTCATCAGCTTCATGCCGGCGGCGGATTTCAGGTCGAGGCCGCCGGAATCGAAGCAGACACCCTTGCCCACCAAGGTCACCTTAGGCCCACGGCTGCCCCAGCGCAGATCGATGAGGCGCGGCTCTTCGCTGCTGGCGCGGCCAACCGCATGAATGGCCGGATAGTTCCGCTTCAGGAGGGTATCGCCGACGATCACCGTGCACTTGGCGCGATGCCGCTTGGCCAGGACACGGGCGGCCTCGGCGAGCTGCGCCGGGCCCATGTCGTTGGCCGGCGTGTTAATCAGGTCGCGGACCAGGGCAATGGCCTCGGCGGTGTGGACAACCAGGCCCTCGTCCGCGGCTTTCGGCCAGACCAGCCGCGCAGGTTCGCGGGTGGACGCCTTATAGCGGGTGAAGGCGTAGCTGCCGAGGCACCAGCCCAGCGCCGCGCGCGAGGCGGTCCCGGGCCGCAGCCCCTGGTCGAGCCGGTAGACGCCGGGCGGCAGGGCCGTCGGCAGTCCGGCGAAGGACCAGATCGGGTCGCCGGGGTCGATCAACAGCAGCACCTCTTCCAACCCGCCGCCGTCGCCCGGTAGCAGGCAGGAGGCGCCGGGCTGGGCCCGGAATCCGCTCGCCACGACCCAGTTGCGGCGGGTCGCGGGCTGGGCCTTCAGCCAGTTGTCATAGGCTTCGCGCGCCAGCGCGGTGATCGGGATGGCCTTGGGATCGTCGGCAACAAGAAAGGCGGTGCTGGCCAAGGGAGGCTCCGAAGCTGGTGTCCTTGCAGGAGGATAGCGCGAGTCGTCGCGGGCTTGCGCGGCGCCGCATATTTGCGCTAAATCGCCGCGCTGTCGACCCGCAGAACGTGGGCGGGCATTGAGTGTGCAACCAGGGACGGACTTTCCATGGCCGACTACAAGCTCATTCTCGGCAACAAGACCTACTCGTCCTGGTCGCTGCGCGGTTGGCTGGTTGTCCGCTTGGCCGATCTCGCCTGCGAGGAGGTGGTGATCCCCCTGCGCAGGCCCGGCACCCGCGCCGAGATCCTGAAATACAGCCCCGCTGGCAAGGTGCCGACGCTCGTCGTAGACGGGGAAACCTTATGGGACAGCCTCGCTATTGCCGAATTCCTGGCCGAGAGCTTCCCCGGCAAGTGCCTCTGGCCGGCTGATCCGGCAGCACGCCGCCTGGCGCGCTGCGTCACGGCGGAAATGCATTCGGGCTTCACCGCACTGCGCGGCGCTCTGCCGATGGACCTCAGCAAGCATTACCCGGACCATCCGGTTTCCCCCGAAGTGCAGGCCGACATCGACCGCATCCAGCAGATCTGGCGCGACTGCCGCCAGCGCTTCGGCAGAGATGGGGACTTCCTCTTCGGCCGCGCCTCCATCGCCGATGCCTTTTACGCACCCGTGGTCACGCGCTTTCGCACCTATGACGTGAAGCTCGACGCCGCGGCCGAGGCCTACTGCGCCGCTGTTGTCGCCTGGCCGGCGATGCGGAACTGGGCCGCTGCCGCCGCCGAGGAAACCGAGGTCATCGCCTTCGACTGAACGAAGCGCCGGCCCCGCTACTGCAGCAGGCCGACTTCGCGGTAGTAGCGCTCGGCGCCCGGATGCAGCGGTATGCCGAGCCCGTCGAGCGCCTGCTCGATGACGATCTGGCTGCCCTTGGGATGGCCTCCGTCGAGCAGCTGGCGCGTGGTCGGGTGCCACAGCGCCCGGGTGATGGCATAGACCGTCTCCTCCGACACCGCAGCGGAGACCACCCACTGGGCGCCGACCGAGAGGGTGTCGATGGCCGGAATGCCGGGATAGGTGCTCACCGGCAGGGATTGGCGGGTGAAGAAGGGCAGATCCTCGAGCAGCTTGTCGACCTCCGGTCCGACGATCGGCACCAGGTCGATCAGTGCTGCCTCGGCCAGTTCCAACACGGCCGTCGCCGGTGTTCCGGCGACGAAGAAGAAGCCGTCAATCTCGCCCTCGCGCAGGGCATCGGCCGCCGCGCCGGAGCCGAGGGAGAAGATCTCAAAGTCCTTCTCCTCGATGCCGAAGGCCTTCAGCACCAGTTGGGCATCGACCCGGGTGCCCGATCCGGGCCGGTCGACGGAGATCCTCTTGCCCTTGATGTCGGCCACGGTCTCGATGCCGGCGTCGGAGCGCGCCACCAGGTGGATGGTCTCCGGATAGAGGTTGGCGATGGCGCGCAGGGACCCCAGTGGCCCGCCGGTGAGGAAGAGCTCCTCCCCGCGGTAGGCCCAGTAGGCGACGTCTGACTGGCTGAACCCGGACTCCATGAGGCCTTCCTCGATCTGCCGCACGTTGTCCACCGAGCCGCGGGTCGACTGTGCCACCGCGACCAGGCCGGTGACGCCGCAGCTGCCGCCGCCGACGCAGTCGCGGCTGCCCGGCGGGCTGGAGACGGCGCTGGCGATGATGCCGCCGATCGGAAAGTAGGTGCCGGCGGTGGAGCCGGTGCCGATGCGAAAGAAGCGGATGTCCTGGGCCAGCACCGCAGCGGCGCCGAACGCCAGCAGCGGCAGCAGGAGGAAAGCCGAGAACAGCCGGTACCGCCGGCTACGCTGGCCTGCGATCGGGACTCTCGATGACGGCATGGCGCTTCTCCGCTCGACCGAGGTCAGCCCAGGCAGGCGCCGACCCTTCGGTCTCCCAGGTATAACAAGCCTCAAGCCGAGATCATAGAGGGCCAGATCCGGTGCGGAGCTGGAGACAAGCCCCGGGCGCCGGCCAGATACATCAGGGGGCGGGTTTGCGCGCCTTCACGCGCTTGTAGACCACAGGCAGCAGGGAGAGCAGCGAGAGGCCGACGAGACCGGCTACGATTTCAGGCGTCAGCACGCTTTCCAAAGCGAAGGCGCCGCCGTGATCGAACACCGAACCGAGCCCGGCACCGGCGAGGATGAAGACCAGGGTGCCGGGGATGATGCCGATGAAGGTGCCGACCACGTAGGTCCTGAGTGGCACGCCGAGGAAGGCCGGCACCAGGTTCACCACGAAGAAGGGAAACAGCGGGATCAGCCGCAGCACCAGCATGTAGCTGAAGGCATTCTCGCGAAAGCCCGCCTCCATGCGCTGCACGAAGGGGCCCGCCTTGGCCCGGAAAAGGTCGCCGAGCGCGCTGCGGGCGATCAGGAAGATCGCTGTGGCACCCAGGGTAGCAGCGACCACCACGTAGAGCGTGCCGAGGACCACGCCGAAGAGGAAGCCGCCGGCGACGGTCAACACCAAGCCGCCGGGCAGCGACAGCGACGTCGAGAGGGCGTAGGCCGCCATGAAGACCAGCGCGGCTGCCAGCGCGTGGTCGGCGACGAAGGCGTTCAGCAGGCTGCGGTGCTGGCGCAAGGCCTCAATGCTCAGGTAGTCCTGCAGGCCGACGGCGAAGGCGGCAGCAAGCGCCGCGAGCAGAACGGCGACGGGCAGCAGGCGGCGGGTCCAGGAGCGGCGGCCGACGCGGCGCGAAGCGACGCTGTGGGGCTGATCGGTCATCGCGGCGGACTCCCTCTGCTGCCTCAGCCGAGCCACTGCAGGAAGCGCACGATCTTCTTGGTGCGCTCGCCGAAGAGGGCCGGGGTGTAATAGCTGCCGGCCACCCGCTTATTGACCTCGCCGAGGGTGGGGTAGGGTGCGATCATATTGGCCATGGCTGCGATCTTCAGACCCTGTCCGAGGGCCAGCACCCAAGGATGCAGCAGATCGCCGGCATTCCGCCCGGCGATTGAGGCGCCGAGGATGCGCCCGCGCGCGCCGACCACCACCTTGACGAGCCCCTCGGTCGCCCGCTCGGCCTGGGCGCGGTCGTTGTCGGCGAAGGACCAGGTCAGCACCTTCACGCTGTCGCCGTGCTTGTCGCGCGCCTCCGCCTCGGTCAGCCCGACATGCGCGATCTCCGGGTCGGTGAAGGTGACCCAGGGCAGCGCCGCGTAGTTCACCTTGGCCGGCAGCCTGAAGAGGGCGTTGCGGATGACGATGCCGGCATGATAGCCGGCGAGATGCGTGAACTGGTAGCCGCCCAAGGACTCCACCATGGCGACGTCGCCCACCGCGAAGATGCGCTTGTTGCTGGAACGCAGGCGGGCGTCCACCGCAATGCCCTTCGGCGAGTAGGCGACGCCAGCGGCCTCCAGCTTGAGGCCCTCCACGTTGGCCTTGCGGCCGGCGGCAACCAGCAGGTGGGAACCGCTGAGCGTCGTGGTGGCGCCGTTCTCTTCGATGGTGACCGCGATGGCATTGCCGTCCGTCGCAACCTGCTTGATGGCGATGCCCTCGTGGATTTCGACGCCGTCCGCGATCAGTTGGCGGCGGGCGAAGGCCGCTATCTCGGGATCGTCCTTGCCAAGCAGCTTGAACATTTCCAACAACGAAACCCGGACGCCGAGGCGGCGCTGGGCCTGCGCCAGCTCCGCACCGATCGGTCCGCCGCCGATGACGATGAGATGCGCCGGCCGTTCGGCCAGTTCGAAAACCGTCTCGTTGGTCAGGTAGGGTACCTTCTCAAGGCCGGGGATCGGCGGCCGCGCGGGCGAGGAACCGGTGGCGACGACGAAACGCCTGGCCTTCACCCGGATCTCGCCGGCAAGGATTTCGCGCGGCCCGGTGAACTGCGCGGCAGCCTGGATCACCGTGACGCCGAGGCCTTCGAAACGCGCTACCGAATCATGCGGCGCAATGGCGGCGATCACCCCGCGCAGGTGCTCGCGAAGCGCCGCGAAGTCAACTGCCGGTTCATGCCCATTGACGCCGAACTTCCCGGCGTGGCGCACACCGTCGGCGGCCGCAGCCGCGGCGATCAGCGCCTTCGACGGTACGCAGCCATAGTTCAGGCAGTCGCCGCCCATCTTGCCCTTTTCGACGAGCACCACCCGCGCACCCATCTGGGCGGCGCCGGCCGCCACCGACAGCCCGCCGGAGCCACCGCCGATGACGCAGAGGTCGGTCTCTATGGTGTTCGCCATGTCACGCTTCATCGCCCCCGTCCCCTTCGACGCGCCCAAAGCCGCAGCAGCACGCTGCCCCTGGGCCGTGGTGATAAAGTCCAGATAAGCGGTCGCTGATGCAACTAAAGCCTTCTCACGGCGTTGTGACAGATCGTTACTGTACCGAGTCGGCCCGCCTGGCCCTGGCTTGCTTGCGTAGAATCCCCAAAGCATCTTAACCTTTTGCGGCAGTGCTGCGGCAATGCCACAATCGCGCCCCGGCGCCCCATCCGACAGCAAACCGTAAGGGAAACGCCACAGCACCGTGACCGTCGACCAGGCCATCATCTTCGCCATCCTGCTGGCGCTCTTCGCCCTGCTGGTGTGGGGTCGCTGGCGCTACGACGTGGTGGCCTTTGCCTGCCTGATGACGGCCGTGGCCGCGGGACTGGTAGAGCCGGGCGAAGCCTTCGACGGTTTCGGCCATCCGGCCACCATCACCGTCGCCGCCGTGCTGGTCCTAAGCCGCGCCCTCGCCGGCACCGGCGCTATCGATCGCCTGACCCAGCTGGTGCGCCCGGCGACCGGGCGCACCACCACCCACGTCGGGGCGCTCGCCGCCGTCGGCGCGGCAATGTCGGCGGTCATGAACAATGTCGGCGCCCTGGGCATCCTCATGCCGATGGCGATCCAGTCGGCACGCAAGGCGGCTCGCTCACCGAGCCTACTGCTGATGCCGCTGTCCTACGCGACCATGCTGGGCGGCCTGATCACCCTGATCGGCACGCCACCCAACATCATCATCGCCAGCTACCGCGGACAGCTCTCCGGCAGAGACTTCGGCATGTTCGACTTTGCACCGGTCGGCCTGGCGGTCGCCGTCGCCGGCGTCGCCTTTGTCGCGCTGCTCGGCTGGCGCCTGGTGCCGCAGCGCGCCAGCGCGCGCACCAAGGGCGAGCTCTTCGACATCGAGAACTACGTGACCGAGGTCACGGTGCCGGCGGAGAACCCGCATATCGGCAAGACGCTGCGTGAGATCGACGAACTGGTGAAGGACGTCGATGTCGTGATCATGGACCAGATCCGCAGCGACCGCACCTATCCGCCATCCACCCGCAAGGAGCTGCGCGCCGGCGACATCCTGAAGATCGAAGCCGCACCAGAGGAGATCGACAAGTTCGTCAGCACGCTGAAGCTGGAAATTGGCGGCGAAGCCTCCGGTATCGACCCGCGCAAGATGTCCGACGATGCCACACTGATGGAGGTCGTGGTTGTGCCGGGCTCGCGCCTCGACGGCCGCCTGGTCGGCTCGCTGCGGCTCTTCGCCCTGCGCGGCATCACCCTGCTCGGCGTGTCGCGCCAGGGCCAGCGGTATCGCGGCCGCCTGCGATCCTTCCGCATCAGCCCCGGCGACGTGCTGCTGCTGCACGGCGAGGCCGACCAGCTGGCTGACCTGGTGCCGACCCTCGGCTGCCTGCCGCTGGCCGAGCGCGAGATGCACTTCGGCAAACGCGGCAAGGGGCCCGCCGTGATCGCCATCTTCGCGGCTGCAATCGCCGCGGCCAGCTTCGGCCTGGTTCCGGTTCACATCGCTTTCGGCATGGCCATCGTGCTGCTGGTAGCCGCCGACCTGATGAACGTGCGTGAACTCTATGACGGCATTGACTGGTCGGTGATCGTCCTGCTCGGCTCGTTGATCCCGGTCGGCGGCGCGCTGCAGAGCACCGGCGCCACCACCCTGATCGCTGGCAACCTGGTCGACCTTACAGTCGGCCTGCCGGCGGCCGCGGTGCTGGTGATCGTCATGACGGTGACCATGACGCTGTCGGACATCCTCAACAACGCCGCCACCGCGGTGGTGATGGCGCCGATCGCCGCCACGGTCGCCGAGCGACTGGAGGTCAGCCCCGACCCCTTCCTGATGGCCACGGCGATCGGCGCCTCCTGCGCCTTCCTGACGCCGATCGGGCACCAGAACAACGCACTCATCCTGGGGCCGGGCGGCTTTCGCTTCGGCGACTACTGGCGCATGGGACTGCCGATGGAGGTGTTGGTGATCGCTGTGTCGGTGCCGACGATCCTGCTGGTCTGGCCGCTCTAGCAGGCTGGCGGAAGATCTCAGGCCGAGCGGCGCCCGCCGGCGGCGGCGAAGAGGGCGGCGCTCCCAACCCGCGCGGCGGGGAAGCGCACCGTGATCGACGTGCCTTTGCCCACCTCGCTCTCGACGGTCATCGAGCCGCCGTGTATCTCGGCCAGCGACTTTGAGATCGGCAAGCCGAGACCGGTGCCGTTGCGGGTACGGGTGTGGGCGCTCTCGATCTGGCCGAAGGGCTGCAGCACGATCTCAATGCCGTCGGCTGTCATGCCGATGCCGGTGTCGCGAACGATCAGGACGAGGCCGCCCGAAGGCTCGAGCTTCGCCTTGACGGTCACGCTGCCGCCGCTGGGCGTGAACTTGATCGAATTGGACAGCAGGTTGAGCAGGATCTGGCGCACCGAGCGCTTGTCGGCATAGAGCGGCGGCAGGCCCTCCGGCAGCAGGGTGCGCAGCGCGAGGCCGGCATTGGCGGCCGATTCCTTGACGATGGTGAGGCAAGAGTTGACGACGTAGGCGAGGTCGATCATTTCCTCGTGCAGCTCCATGCGGCCTGCCTCGATCTTCGAAAGGTCCAGGATATCGCTGATGATCGACAGCAGGTGGCTCGCGCTGCGGCGGATGTCTTCGGCATAGCCTCTGTACTGCGGATTGCCGAGCGGCCCGAAGAGGCCCTGCTCCATGATCTCCGAGAAGCCGATAATGGCGTTCAGCGGCGTGCGCAGCTCGTGGCTCATGTTGGCGAGAAAGGCCGACTTGGCATGGTTGGCGCGCTCTGCGTCGTCGCGGGCGATGCGCAGCTGCCGCTCCTTCTCCTTGATCTCGCTGATGTTCATGTGGATGCCGCCGATACCGATGGCATGCCCGACGGAATCGAGCACCGGGAAGCGGGTGATCATGCAGAACACCTTCTCACCGTCCATGCGGGTAACCTCCATCTCCGCTTCCATCGGGATGCCGGTACGCAGCACGGTATGGTCCTGTGCGGCAATCGTCTCGGCCTGCACCTGCGGGAAGTGATCGTAGGCGGTGCGACCGATGACGTCGCAGTCCTGCAGGCCGTAAAGTTCCATGAACTGCTGATTGGCCAGCAGGTAGCGGCCGTCCTCGTCCTTCAGCACCAGACCGGCGGGCAGGTGGTCGATGACCGCGCGCAGGCGCTCGCGGATCTCGCGCTCGGCCCGCTCGATGGTCTTGGTCTCGGTGACGTCCGTGACGGTGAGGAACATGCCGCCATTGGCCGTGCGCTCCTCGCGGACACGGATCCACTTGCCGTCGGCGCGCTCGGTCTCGAACTCCTCGATGGGGTTGTGATGACGCGCCATGCGCTCGGCGATCCAACCCTCCTCACGCCCGAAGGCGGCAGGAATCAGGCCGTGCTTCACCTGCAGGTTTACCAGGTCCTCGAAGCTCATGCCCGGACCGATGGAGTCGGCGCCGGGACCGAAGATATCAACGTAGCTGTCGTTAAACAGCAGCAGACGATCCTCGCTGTCGAACAGGGCGACGGCGGAGGAAAAGTGCTCGATGGCCTGCAGCAGCAGATCCTGCGCCTCGAAGGCCATGCGACGGGCGCGGTACTCGTCTGTCAGATTCCGCCCGGTGCCGCGGTAGCCGAGGAAGCCGCCGAATTCGTCGAACAGCGGCACGCCGCTGATCGACCAGTACTGGCGATCGCCATTGGCGGCGATGTAGATGTAACGAAAATCGCGGAACGGCCGGTGCGCCTGAAGGTCGGCCAGGTGGGCCTCCCACTTGTCGGCGTCGGTGTCGCCGGCGCCGAGATCCTGGCGCGACTTGCCGATGGTCGCGCGCGGATTGACGCCGGTGACGTCGCGCAGGCGTTCCGACATGTAGGAGAAACGCAGTTCGGCGTCCATCTCCCAGAACCAGTCGGAGGCCGCGGCCGCAAAGTCGCGCAAGCGCGCCTCGCTCTCTCGCAAGGCGGTCTCGGCCTGGGCCCGTTCGGCCTCAAGCCGCTCGACCTCCTCGACCCGCCGCTGGAGCCGCGCGAGCTCCGCAGCCAACTCAGCTTTCGTCGGCAAAGGCCGGCTAACTCCCCAAGAGGCATGGTGGCACAGCTTGATTCCAGCAGATAACGGTTAAGGGACGTTGAAGATTAACCTTTCTTAAGGGCTTGTCCTGGTTCTCCGGCGACGCGGCAAACGTCACGGAAGTGCAGCGTCGGCGACATCGCCGGGCAACACGGCGGGGCTATCGACAGCGCCTGGCCCCTGCAGCGCAAACCGGTGCGGAGGAGTCGGGGCCGCCGGCTGCAAAAGCTGAAAGCCCTGCCCATCTCGCCGGCAGGGTCCGGACAGCCATCTGCACTCTCGATGAAGGAGAAGATCATGTCGCAGCAGCCTCCCACCCGCCCCGCCTTTCGCCTTTCCCGGCCGCTGTCGCGCCGAAGCTTGCTGCACGGCGGTGCCGGCCTCGGCGCTGGCTTCGCCGGAGCCGGTCTGCTCGGCTTCGCTCCCGCCATCGCCCAGTCGAATCGCCCGGTGTTCACCCACGGCGTCCAGAGCGGCGACGTCACCACCAACAGCGGCATGATCTGGGCACGGGCCGACCGCCCGGCGCGGCTGCTGGTCGAAGTGGCGACCAGCGACTCCTTCAGGAACGCCCGCCGGCTGAGCGGCCCGGTCGCCATCGAGGCCAGCGACTTCACTGCCAAGATGGACCTGACCGGCCTGCCCGCCGGCCAAGACATCTTCTACCGCCTGCAGTGGCAAGACCTCGCCGAGGTGAACCTGCTGAGTGCTCCGGCCGTAGGGCGCTTCCGCACCGGCCCCGCCGACAAGCGCGATATCAACTTCGTGTGGAGCGGCGACACCGCCGGCCAGGGCTGGGGCATCAATCTCGATTGGGGCGGCATGCGCTGCTACGAGACCATGCGCGAAAATCGGCCGGACTTCTTCATCCACTCCGGCGACACCGTCTACGCTGACGGCCCGATCCAGGCGGAGGTCACCCTGCCCGACGGCAGCCTGTGGAAGAACGTGACCATCGAAGAAAAATCTAAAGTCGCCGAGACGCTGGCCGAGTTCCGCGGCAACTACAAATACAACCTGATGGATGAGAACGTGCAGCGCTTCAACGCCGAGGTGCCGATGCTGTCCCAGTGGGACGACCACGAGGTGACCAACAACTGGTATCCCGGCGAGATGCTCATCTCCGACGACCGCTACAAGGTGAAGAGCGCCTCTCTGCTGGCCAGCCGCGCGCTCCGCGCCTTCCACGACTACATGCCGCTGCGCCCGCAAAGCGGCGATGTCGAGCGCATCTACCGCAAGATCTCCTACGGCCCGCTGCTCGATATCTTCTTCATCGACCTGCGCAGCTATCGCGGCCCCAACAGCGCCAACGACCAGGCCCAGCGTGGCCCGGAGAGCGACTTCCTCGGTGCGCCGCAGCTGCGTTGGCTGAAGCGGGAGCTGATGGCCTCCGAGGCAACCTGGAAGGTGATCGCCAGCGACATGCCGATCGGCATCCTGGTGACCGACAAAGTGGACGGCCGCGCCGCCTTCGAGAACGGCGCCAATGGCGACGGCCCGGTACGTGGCCGAGAGCACGACATCGCCGACCTGCTGAGCTTCGTGAAACACGGCGATATCAAGCAGATCGTCTTCCTGACCGCCGACGTGCACTACACCGCGGCCCACTACTACGACCCCAACAGGGCGCAGTTCCAGGACTTCAACCCCTTCTGGGAGTTCGTCTCCGGCCCGGTGCACGCGGGCTCCTTCGGCCCCGGCGGGATGGACAATACCTTCGGCCCGCAGGTGATGTATTCCAAGGACCCCGCCGGCAGGGCCAACCTGGCGCCGAGCGAGGGTCTGCAGTTCTTCGGCCAAGTGCGCATCGATGGCGAGACCGCCGCCATGACGGTGACGCTCAAGGATCTGGAAAACCGCGAACTTTACACCGTGACCCTGGAAGCCGCCGCGGCGTGATCTGCCGGGGCCGACTGTGCTACCCCATCACCCTCTCCTTCCGCCTGCGGGAGGAGAGGGTAGCGGAGGGGCGGCGCGGCGAAGCGCCCTGCCTGGTCGGGGCTGCATCAAGAGGGGCCGGGATGCGGCCCCGGGCTCCTGTCTCTCGTCCTGCTGCCCGAAATCGTTTCAACGTTCCTTCGCGGAACGGCAGTCAATCAAACCGAATCCTTCAGGGTTCGGCCTGCCTTGAAGCGCACCGACTTGGACGCCTTGATCTTGATGGCTTCTCCGGTCCGCGGATTCACACCCTTGCGGGCGGCGCGCTTTGCAACGACAAAGGTGCCGAAGCCTGCCAACTGAACCCTCTGGTTCTTCTTCAGCGATGCCGTGATGGTGCCGAGAAGTCCGGTCATCGTCGCGCGGGCGGCAGCCGCCGTGCAGCCAGTGCCGGATTGAATGAGGTCGATCAGGTGCTGACGGTCGTTCATGCCGTCAGGCGTGGCCTTGTTGCCGGGCGCCGACTTCTTGGTCGCTTTGGATTTGCTTGCTGTGGATTTCGTTGAGGGCTTCTTGGCCATCGAAAAGGGTTCCTTCTGTCTGCTGAGGATCAAAGCTAGTGGTACGATAGGCCTATCGGACAGATCAATTGAGTCCTGTCAAGCGAATCGTGCGAACAGTCAGCTTGGAGCACCCTGTTTAATACCATCGTGCAATGCTGGGAGGAGCCTTCGCCCGCGGCATTGAAATCCTCCCGCGGAGCGCGCATCGTCTCCGGCCGCCTGTCCCTTCACGCTGAATGAAGCGACCTATCATGACTCATGCCGCCCTATCTGAACTCACCCTGCCCGGCACGCTGCGCGTCGGTATCAATCTCGGAAACATTCTTCTGGTGACAGGCACCCGCCCCGACGGCAGCCCGAAAGGCGTCGCGCCGGACATGGCAGCGGCGATCGCCGAACGCCTCGGCGTTGCCGTTTCCTACGTGACCTTTGCGACGCCAGGCGAACTCGCCGACGCCGTGGACCGAGATGAATGGGACATCGGGTTGATCGCGGAGGATCCGAAACGGGCCGAGACCATCGCCTTCTGCGAGGCCTATGTCGAGATCGAGGCGACATACCTCGTACCTGCCGGCTCGCCCTTTGGGTCGATAGGAGAGATCGACCGGCCGGGCGTGCGGATCGCGGTGTCGGACCGCGCTGCCTACGACCTCCACCTGACCCGTAGCTTGCAGCATGCAGAGCTGCATCGTGCAAAGGGCCTTGCCGGCGCCTTCGATCTCTTCGTGACGGAGAAGCTGGATGCGCTGGCGGGCCTGGCCCCGGCGTTGAAGGAAAGCAGCGAAAGCCTGCCCGGGTCGCGCGTCATCGGCGGGCGCTATACCTCGGTGCGCCAGGCCGTCGGTACGAAGCCGCAGAACGTCGCCCTTAAAGCCTTTGTTGAGCAGTTCATCGTCGAAGCCAAGGAGAGTGGATTGGTCGCCGCGCTGATTGAAAAGCATGGCGTCAAAGGCAAACTGCAGGTGGCGACGGTCTCCTAAGAGAATACTGCCTGCGTGGCTTCGGGAAAGCGGCCCGGTGTCGCGGTTTCCGGCAGCCCCGCGGAGTAGTCGGAACCCGATCAGTCATCGCTGCCGGTCCTCCCGAACCCTTCGAACCCCTCATGATCCCCGGGAGCGCCGGCGACCTTCGGCCGCAGCCGCGTGATGTCGTTCCTCCCTTCCTCCGGAGCGGCGCCGGGCGGTCTCCGGCTGATTTTCCTTGTAGCCTGCCTTTGAGCGGTGTGACGCCCTCGGCGGCGAGCCCGACGGCGTTTTCGGACGTCAGCCGGAGAAGATCGGCTTAATCATTCCTTCACCGCTTGGCTGCATCTACTGTGTGTGGCATTTGCCAAAGATTGACGGCAACCGGCCGTCGATGGAAACGGGAGGATAGCAGCTCGACGCATGGTGGGTTCCACTTCGCATGGGATTGCTGGCGCGACGGTTCAGGCCAACGTCGACAAACGTCGGACGGGCTGCAACGAAGCCAACGACCGCAGGTTGGAAGACCTGCGTGCCGAATGCCATGCTTTGCGCCGACAACTCGATGCGGCCCGCGACGGCGCGATTTTCGGCGAAGCGCTGGAGGCCGCCTCAGAAGCGATCGTGATCTACGACGCAGACGGGCGGCTTGTCACCTGCAACCGCAATTTCAGAGAACTCTACGGCTACAGTGAAGAGGAAGCGCGACCGGGCGTTCATTTCGCCGAGCTGGGACGGGTCGACATCGCCCGAGGCCACGTTATCGTCGGCGACGAGTACGGCGGCGGCGACGCCTATTTGCAGCGCAAGGCCGAATACCGGCACAAGCTGGAAGGATCCTTCATCGTCCAGCTCAAAGACGGCCGCTGGCTGAAGACCACCGATCGGCGGATGAGCGGCGGCGGGTTCGTCAGCGTCCAGGTCGACATCACGGAGATCAAGCGTAACGAAGAGGTTTTCCGCCAGGCCATGGAGCAGGCTGAAGCCGCGGCGCGGAGCAAATCCGAGTTCCTTGCCAACATCAGCCACGACCTGAGGACACCGCTCAATGCGATCCTCGGTTTCTCGGAAATGATTCTCGGCGAAGTCAGTGGTCCTCTCGAAAATGGGACTTACCGGGGATATCTGGAGAACATCCACAAAAGCGGCCACCTGCTGCTGTCCATCGTGAACGACATCCTGGATACCGCGAAGCTCGACAGCGGCAAGTACAGCTTGAAGCCTGAAAGCTTCGATCCGATCGAGCTGACGGACGAAGTGCTGGCGACCTTCACCCCGATTTCTCTGTACAAGGATCTGCGGATCAGGGTCACGGCCCCGCCCGAAGGCATGCCGACAATCGTGACCGACCGGCGCGCGCTGATTCAGATCATGAACAATCTCGTCTCGAACGCCTGCAAGCACACGCACAACGGCGGCTCCATCGACCTGCAATGGCGCCTGCTGGATGGCAAGCGCCTGGAGTTTTCGGTTACAGACAACGGCGTCGGCATGTCGGCGGAGCTGATCGCCAAGATCGGCGAACCTTTCCTCGCCGACGGCAGTGCCACGGCGCTGCGCGGCGAACGGGGAACCGGACTCGGCTTCTACATCTGTACGAGGCTGGTCGAACTGCTGGGCGGCACCTTGTCCGTGAACAGTACTCCCGGCGAGGGCACCGCCGTCGCTCTGCAGTGGCCGCTGCAGAGCCTCGTCCCCGAACTGCGGCCTTAAATCAGCACAATCTTCGGCCGGACCGGCTCCCACACGGATCTAGCCGTGGTTGGCGAGGCGGCGCTTCAGGCGGCTCATCATCTGGCCATCGATGTAGCGGCCCTTGTAGAAGGCGAAGTCCGGCATGACGCCCTCCAGCTCGAAACCGAAGCCTTCGTAGAGCCTGAGCGTGTGGCCGTTGGTGGTCCAGGCGATGAGCTGCAGCCAGTCGTCGGCGAGCTCGGTGACGGCCACCCAGTCCTCGGGCGCCGCGTGCCTGATGGCGATCTTTATGAATGTCCTTCCCGCGGCCCGGAAGCGCAGCGCGGCATCAGGAACGCTCAATCCAGAAGCGCGGCGACGCGGACCGCGTTATTGTCTTCGCAGAACGACGGGTCAACGTTTCAGTTGTCACGGGGTGGGAAGGGCAGTGATCACGCCGCAGCGATGACCTCGATCTCGACCAGCCAGTCGCTGACCAAGGTTTGCACGACGATGGCCGTGGTCGGGATGGCCCGGCCGCTGAGGGCAGCGATGCGCGCGGCGGCGTTGGCTTCGGCGTAGGCCGGGTCCCGCAGGTAGCTGGTCAGGCGGACGATGTGGTCGACTGTCATCCCGGCGCTGGCGAGAATGGCACGGATGTTCGACCAGATCAGGTCGAGTTGTTCCTCGAGTGTCCTGCCGGGGTTGCCCTCGGCATCCAGGCCCATGGTGCCGGCGACGAAAAGCAGGCGCTCGGCGCCGCGCACCTCCAGTGCATGAACGTAGTCGCTGGTGGCCGGATAGATCCCCGCCGTCGGGTTCCGCACGATGGTCTTCATGGCGCAACGCTCCAGCCTGCCGACGCCACGTAAGCATCCACTTCGGCAATGTATTTGGCCTTGGTCGCCTCGTCGAGGAAGGAGGCGCCGAAGGAGTTGCGAGCAATCATCGCCAGCTCCTCGTCGCTGAGGGCCAGGGCCTGGCGCACGGCGTAGTAGTTGTCGTTCATGTAGCCGCCGAAGTAGGCGGGATCGTCGGAGTTCACCGTTACCACGAGGCCGCGGTCGATCATCATCTTCAGCGGGTGCGCCGTCATGTCGTTGACGACGCAGAGCCTGAGGTTGGAGAGCGGGCAGACGGTGAGCGGCATCTTCCGGCGCGCCAGTTCCTCCATGAGCTCCGGGTCCTCCAGTGCGCGCACGCCGTGGTCGATGCGCGAGACCTTGAGGTCGTCCAGCGCCGACCAGACGTATGCCGGCGGCCCCTCCTCGCCGGCGTGGGCGACGGTCAGCAATCCCGCCTCGCGCGCCCGGTCGAAGACCGCCTTGAACTTCGCCGGCGGATGGCCCTGCTCCGAGGAGTCGAGGCCAACGGCGACGATGCGGTCGCGGTAGGGCAGGGCCCGTTCCAAGGTCGCCATGGCGTCCTCGGCGGAGAGGTGGCGCAGGAAGCAGAGGATGAGGCGGGAGGTGATGCCGAGCTCGCGCTCGCCCTCCGCCAGTGCGCGGGAGATGCCGTTCAGCACCGTCTCGAAGGCGACGCCGCGTTCAGTGTGGCCCTGCGGATCGAAGAAGATCTCCGTGTGCCTGACATTGTCCTGCGCGACGCGGCGCAGGTAGGCGAGCGTCAGGTCGTAGAAATCCGCTTCGGTCAGCAGTACGCTCATGCCCTGGTAGTAGAGGTCGAGGAAGTCCTGCAGCCGGGCGAAGCGGTAGGCGGCGCGGATCGCCTCCACGTCGACATAGGGCAGCACGACGCCGTTGCGTTGGGCGAGGGCGAACATCATCTCCGGCTCCAGCGAGCCTTCGATGTGCAGGTGCAGCTCGGCCTTCGGCAGGCCGGCAATGAAGTCGCTCGGAAGGGAATCGTTCACGTCGGACAATCTCTCAAATGGCGATCGAATAGCCACCGTCGACCGGCAGCGCCGTGCCGGTGATGAAGTCGGAAGCGGCGGAGGCGAGGAAGACGGCGACGCCGGCGAAGTCGTCGGGGCGGCCCCAGCGGCCGGCGGGCGTGCGCTTCAGGACATTGTCGTGCAGCTCGCCGATCTGCTCGCGGGCATGCTGGGTCAGCTCGGTGTCGATCCAGCCGGGCAGGATGCAGTTCACCTGGATGTTGTCGGCCGCCCAGGCGGTCGCCAGCGACTTGGTGAGCTGCACCACGCCACCCTTGCTGGCGGCGTAGGCGGGGCTCCAGGGTGCTCCGAAGATCGACAGCATGGAGCCGTTGTTGATGATCTTTCCGCGGCCGCTGCGCTGCATCAACGGATAGCAGGCCTTGGCGCAGAGGAAGGCCGCGGTCAGATTGGCGTCCATCACCTGATGCCACTCCGCCGCCGCCAGGTCCTCCGGGCGCTTGCGGATGTTGATCCCGGCGTTGTTCACCAGAATGTCGAGACGCCCGAGGCGGTCGGCAACCTGGCCCGGCAGCCCGGCCACTGCGGCCTCGTCGGCGACGTCGCAGGGCAGCCCGGCGGCGCGCACGCCGAGGCCCTCCAGTTGCTCCACCGCGGCGGCCAGCTTCTCCGCCTTGCGGCCGACCACGGCGATGTCGGCCCCGGCGCTGGCCAGCCCGCGGGCAATGCCGAGCCCGATGCCGCCGTTGCCGCCGGTCACCAGAGCGACCTTGCCGGCGAGGGAGAAGAGACTGTTGTCGTTCATGGATTCACCCGATGCCTGGCTCCCGAATCTGCCTGCTGCCGCAGCGCGGCATGCTAGCGCCCCGGCCGCGGGCCTGCACCCCCCTTTGCAAGCCACGTCCGCGCCGCGTCACCCGGCGGCTAATCGATGGCGCGCTCGGGCGCGCCTGTGCCCGGTGCCGAGGCGAGGCGCTGATGGAAGGTAGCTTCGTCGGGCACCGCGGCGATCTCCAGCAGCAGCTTCTTGCGTACCGCGGTGGCGAAGCTCGTCATGTCGTCGGCAGTGACCACGAAAGCGGCGGGGCCGCCGATGATGTCGCGGCGGTAGGCCTCCTCGAGGTCGTAGTAGACAGGACGGCCGCTGCAGTCGCGGCAGAGGATAGCGAGGCCGTTGATGACAATGTCGGCGTCAAGGGCGGCCTGACGCGCCACTTCCAGCGGCACGCCGTTCCAGCTGTTGGCGGAATCGCCGGAGAGGTCGATGACTCGGCGGAAACCGTTGATGGCGTTGCTCTCGATCAGCAGGTGGGCGAAGGTGATGGCCGAGCCGATAGCGTTGCGCCCGAAGGCCTTGCGCGGCGCGGCCATCAGCGCCTCGCCGAAGCCGGCCGCCGCCTCTGGCCCGTCGATGATAGTCCAGGGCACCACCACATCCTGCGAGTGCTGGTCGCCCCACTCCACGTAGGTGACGGCGATGCGGCCGTCGTGGCCGAGAGAGATGGCCGAGAGGATGTCCGGATCGGTGAGGGCGTCGGCATAGCCGCGACGCTGAAAGAAGATTTCAAGATCGTCGATGGAACCGGTGGAATCGGCCAGCAGCACCAGTTCGAGATCGACCGGCTCGCCGCTGCGGTTCTGGCTCGGTGTCTGGCTTTGCGCCGACGCAGCGCCAGCGAGCCAGGCGAGCGCCAGGAGGCTGAGGGCAGCGGCAAGGAAGTCATTGAATCGCTGTCGCATCGTCACGGCCCCCTGGATTTCTCGATTGGAATGGGAAAGCACCTGCAAGGGATCAAACTAGACCGCCCGCGCCGCAGGCCAACCCGCGCCGCACCGGCCCACTATAGGGCCATGTCCCGGCCGGGGATACGGCCCGGGGATATGACGAGAGCGTGGCCCAGGGTCCTCCGCTCGACACTTCTCCGCCAGGGTCTTTGGCCTTAGAAGGGGCCCATGCTCCCGCTTTCCTTCCTGCGCGCTCACGGCCGCCTGCTCGGCTTCGGCTTACTGATGACCTTCTGCTCCAGCGTCGGGCAGACCTTCTTCATCTCGCTATTCTCCGGCGAGATCCGCGCCGCCTTCTCCCTCAGCGACGGCGATTTCGGCAGCCTCTATTCGATCGGCACGCTGACCTCTGCAGCGGTCCTGCTCTGGGCCGGCCGCCTCATCGACCGGCTGCCCCTGCCGGCCTTCGCCGCCGCGGTGCTCACACTGCTGGGCGCCACCTGCCTGCTGATGGGCACGGTGTGGAATGCCGTCGCACTGGTTGGCGCCCTCTTCGGCTTGCGTCTCTTCGGCCAGGGCCTCGCCAGCCACAGCGCCGTGGTCGCCATGGGGCGCTATTTCGAGGCCCAGCGCGGGCGCGCCGTCAGCGTCGCGACGCTCGGCCACACCCTCGGCGAGGCGACGCTGCCCGCGGTCGCCGTCGCCGCCCTGGTGCTGGCCGACTGGCGACAGGTGTGGAGCGGCACCGGGCTGATCCTCTTCGCCCTGACCCCACTGGTCTTCCTGCTGCTCAAGGGCCAGCGCGCGCGCGACGAGGCTTACCGGCAGGAACGCCAGACCCGCGGCCCCGGCAGCGACCGCGCGCTCGGCGCGGCGCTGCGCGATCCCGGCCTCTGGCTGCGCCTGCCGGCGCTGCTGGCCTGCCCCTTCATCGGCACCGGGATCATCTTTCACCAGGTCCACCTGGCTGCGACTAAGGGTTGGCCGCTCAGCCTCATGGCCGGCTCCTTCGCCGTCTTCGCCGCCTCATCCCTGGTGACCCTTCTGCTGGCCGGCGTGCTGGTCGACCGTTTCGCGGCGCGGCGGCTGGTGCCGGTCATCCTGCTGCCGCTGGCGCTCGCCTGCGTCATCCTCGCATCCAGCAACCACCCGGTCGTGGCCACTCTCTTCATGGGACTGCTGGGGGTCACCACCGGCAGCAGCGCGGTCCTTCTCGGTGCGCTCTGGGCGGAGCTCTATGGTGTCACCCACTTGGGCGCTATCCGCGCCTTCGCGACCTCGGCCATGGTATTCTCGACCGGCCTGGCACCGGCCTTTATGGGTGTCCTCATCGACCACGGCCTCACGATGGAATCGATCGCGCTCGGCTGCGCCGTCTACTGCCTGCTGACCTCCGGCCTCGCCCTCTTTGCCGAGCAGGCCGGGCGGCCGCGCGCCGCCTCACACTGACGTCGGGGCTGGCTGATTCCCTTGAACCCTGTAACGCGGTAAAGCGACTATACTGTCGCAACGCCGGTGCGTGGCCGGCGAGGGGTCCTTTCCGGGGTGAGCAGACATGTCCTTGGGTGGTTTCATCGGCGCGCTGGCCGCGCTTGTCGTCCTGCTGCTGGTCTGGGCGGTCCTGATCTACAACCGCCTGGTCGCACGCAAGCAGCAGACCGAGGAGGGCTGGAGCGGCATCGACGTGCAGCTTAAGCGCCGCGCCGACCTGATCCCCAACTTGGTGGAGACGGTGAAGGCCTATACCAGCCACGAACGCAGCACCCTGGAGAGTCTGACCGAGATGCGCCGGCAGGCCCTGGCCGCCTCAGGGGCGCCCGCCGGCCAGCGCGCCGCCGCCGAGGAGCGCCTGTCATCGGCGCTGGGGCGCCTGCTCGCTGTGGCCGAGAACTATCCCGACCTCAAGGCCAGCGAAAACTACCTCGCCCTGCAGGAGGAACTCAGCGCCATCGAGAACCACATTCAGATGGCGCGACGCTACTACAACGGCGCGGTGCGGCTGCTGAACACCCTCATCGAATCCTTCCCCAGCAACTTGATCGCCAGTCGCTTCGGCTTCGCCAAGGCTGATTACTTCGAGATCGACAAGGCCGCCGACCGCGAGCTGCCGGCGGTGCGCTTCGGCGAGACCGCTTGAGGCGATCCGCCATGACCGAACGTCTTGCCGGCCTGCTGCTGGCCGCCCTGCTCTGCGTCGCGACGGCCTTTACCGCCGCCGCCCAGGAGGATCCGGACCGCATCCCGCGCTTTGCCGCCGACATCGTCATCGAGGCCGACGGCGCCCTGCTGGTGAGCGAAGAGATCGATTTCGAGGTTACGCCGCAGAGCGTCAAGCGCGGCATATACCGCGACTTCCCGACCACCTACCGCGACCTCTGGGGCCTCACCCAGCGGGTCGGCTTCGAGGTGCTTGCGGTGACCCGCGATGGCAAGGCCGAACCCTACGCCCTGGAGAGCACTCCCTTCGGGACGCGCGTGCGCATCGGTTCGGCCGACGTCTATCTGCGCCGGGGGATCCACCACTACCGCATCGTCTACCGCAGCACCCGGCAGCTGCTCTTCCATGCCGACGCGGACGAACTCTACTGGAACGTCACCGGCAACGACTGGACCCACCCGATCGACCATGCTGAGGCCACCGTCCGCCTGCCGGCCCGCGCGGAGTCGCTGACGTGGGCCGCCTACACCGGCTACGAGGGCGATGCCGGCGGCGACTACCGGCGCAACGTCAACCCGGACGGCTCCGTCACCTTCGCCGCCACCCGGGCGCTGGTGCCAGGAGAGGGCCTGACCGTTGCCGTCTCCTTCCCCAAAGGCTTCGTCGCCGAACCCGACGCCGAGGCGCGCCTGCGCCATGCGCTGGGAGACAACCTCGGCCTGCTGGCCGGCCTCGCCGGCTTCGTCCTGGTGCTGAGCTACTTCCTGCGGCAATGGGCGAAGGTTGGGCGCGACCCGGAAGCCGGCATCATCATCCCGCTCTTCGAAGCGCCGGACAGGCTCTCCCCGGCGGCTACCGGCTATGTTTGGGCGGCGGCCCGCGGCAGCGGCCTGGGGCGCTCGCTCGCCTTCGCCGTCGCGCTCACCAGCCTCGCCATCAAGGGCCGCGTGACCATCGCGGAAGACGGCAAGCGTTACACCCTGGCCAAGGCGCCAGTCAAAGCGGCCTCGCGCCGGCGTTTCGAGAAGCTGCCGCCCGGCGAAGCGACGGTGATGCAGTCGCTGTTTCCCACCAGCCGCAGCAGCGAGGTGGTGCTGAAGCCCAGTTACAGCAGCGAAATCGGCAGTGCCGTCGGCGCGCTCTACGCCGTGCTGCAGCGCGAGTACAGCGACGCGTACTTCCGCCACAACAGCGGCTTCTGGCTGCTCGGCGCGCTGCTGGCGCTGGGCACCCTCGTGGCCGCCTGCCTGTTACAGGGCGGCAGTTCGGAGATGCTTGCCTTCGTTGCCTTCGGCACGCTGTTCGGCGGAGCCTTTTCGATCCCCGTCATCCTCATCGGGCGGGCCACGCTGCCGGAGTGGCGCGCCCTGCTGCGGGGCCGCGCCCGGCAGCCCGTCGGCACCATCCTCGTCACCTTCTTCGCCGGCCTCTTCGCCCTGCCGCCGCTCGGCGTGGCCTACCTGGCGTTCGACTTCTTCGGCCTCGCCATGCTGACGCTGATGGTCGCGCTGGTCTTCGTCGTCGCGGTGTTCTTCCAGCTGCTGAAGGCGCCAACCCGCCTCGGCCGCGAGATGCTGGACCAGATCGAAGGCTACCGCCTCTACCTTTCGGTCGCCGAGCGCGACCGCCTCAATATGCTGACGGCGGAACCCGAGATGACCGTCGAGCTGTTCGAGCACCACCTGCCCTATGCCATGGCGCTCGGCGTCGAGGACCAATGGACGGCCCGCTTCACGGCCAGCGCCAGCGCCGCCAGCCGTCAGGCGGCGGAGGAGCGCAGCCGGCGCTGGTACAGCTCCCGCTCCGGCATCTCCGACCTGCGCGGGATGACCAAAGGCCTCACCGGTGGCCTCAGCCGCACGCTCTCCAGCGCCGCGACGCGCCCGAGCAGCAGCTCCAGGGGATCATCCGGCGGCGGGTCGTCGGGGGGTGGCGGCGGCGGGGGCGGCGGCGGCAGCTGGTAGCCGCCGCGCCAACTGAGAGAAAGCTAAGCCCCCATGGCGTCGCGCAACCGGGCGTCGATGCCAGGCGCGATCGCCGGCGCCGGCACGGCCGAGGCGAGGAAGTCGACGGCGGCCTGTACGCCGCCCTTGCCGTGGGCGACCCCGAGGGCGCCGAGGGCCATCTCTATCACCCCCAGGGTGCCGAGCATCATCGGCGCGTTCAGATGGCCCATGTGGGCGATGCGGATCGCCTTGCCGGAGAGCTCGCCGATGCCCTCACCCAACATCACCCCGCAGGTATTGTTGCAGTAGTCACGCAGCGCCTGCGGATCGAAGCCCTCCGCCCGCACGGTGGTTACCGAGTTGGCGCGGGCGGCCGGCTCGGCCACATTGAACGCCAGCGCACCGCCTTCGGCCCAGACCGCGACGGCGCGTCGCGTCGCCTCGGCCAGCAGGCGGTGACGCTCGAAGACCGCCGGAAGGCCTTCCTCGAAGAGCATATCAATGGCCTGGCGCAGGCCGAACAGCAGGTGCTCGGGCGGCGTGCCGCAGTATTTCTCGTAGTGCAGCGGCCCTTCACGCTTGGTCCAGTCCCAATAGGCGGTGCGCAGGCCGGCGCTCCGGTGCGCCTGCAGAGCGCGCGGACCGGCCGCCACGAAGCCGAGCCCGGGGGGCGTCATCAGGCCCTTCTGGGAGCCGGTGACGGCGACGTCGATGCCCCAGTCGTCCATCTCGAAGGGCATGGTGGCCAGCGAGGCAATGGCATCGACCATGAGGAGGGCGCCGTGGCCGGCCGCCGCGATGGCGCGCCCGACCGCTGCCACGTCGTTCACCACGCTGGAGGCGGTGTCGACCTGCACCATGAGAACCGCCTTGATCGTACCGGCACGGTCCGCCTTCAGGCGCGTCTCGACGGCAGCCGGATCGACGGCGTGGCGGAAGCCGAAGTGGAGCTCCTCGACCTCGATGCCGACGAAGGCCGCCATCTCGCCCCAGAGGACGGGGAAGCGTCCGCTGCCGAGCACCAGCACCTTGTCGCCGCGCGAGAGGACATTGGTCAGCGCTGCCTCCCAGGCGCCGTGGCCGTTGGCAGCGTAGATGTAGCTGCGGCCCTTCCCCGTGCCGAAGAGGCGCTTCAGGTCCTCGAGGCAGCTCCTGGTGGTCTCCACCAGGGGGCCGGTATAGATCTCGACGGCCGGACGGTGCATGGCGTTCAGCACCGCGTCCGGCACGTTGGTGGGGCCGGGAATCGCCAGGAATTCGCGGCCGTTGCGCAGGGTCATGGATCACATCCGACTTCGTTGGTTACCACTGGGGTAGTTGCGGCAGGAGAACGCTATGACGCCCGGTCGGCCCGGGCAAGCGGGCAGGGCGGCCGGAATTTTCACCCTCCCGGCAGAAAGGATCGCGCAAAAGCGGGCTTTCCGATTCCGCGCTGGCCGGCCGGTGCCTCGGGAACGGGCCAGACGCCGGCGGCGGCGACGGCGGCGGGCGCCATTACCTCGCCGTCCCAGCCGACGACCGGCGTGGTCCGCCCGGCGTGGTGCGCCGCTATGACGGCGGCCAGGTTGACCGGGCGGTAGAGTGTCTCCGTGCAGTCCCCCGCGTTGCGGCAGTCGTGCAACACGCTCGGGAGTTTCCAGCGGTCGAGCAGCGAGACGTGCAGCGCCTCGTTCACAGTCTGCAGGCCGTCGGGGGGAATGTTCCGCCGGTCGTAGCTGGGAAAGCGCCGGCGGAACCACTCGCCGAATCCCTTGCCCGCCGGGATGCAGCCATTGATGACGCGCTGATAGGGAAAGGCGACGGCGTCCTTGTACAGCAGGGTCCGGCTGTCGATGCTCCTGCCTGCGGCAGACTGCGGTCGGACCGCGTCTTGCGGCAGGCCCTCAATGGCAAGGCCGGTCAGCGCCGTGACCCGCTTCACCATCCAGTCGAAGGTGACGTTGGAGAGGGTGCAGTCCGGATAGGAGCCGCCCACATTGGAATGCGCCCCGGCGAACCAGACCTGCTCGACCTTCTGCTCCGCGCCGGCCGGTCGACCGTCATCGCTGACCCAGAGGGTCGGGGAGAAGGCGCTGCGCTTCTCGTCGACGGCCACCGCGTGCAGGGCGATGTCGACGCAATGCCCGAGTTCGACGTCGTGGAAGTAGTACTTGCCGCCGAGGAAGGTGCGCCCGAGGTCGCCCGGAATGCCCAGGGCGCCGACGGTATCCCATACCCCGATGCAGCGGATGCGGGCGACATGGCGCGGACCCAGATCCAGCTTGGCGACCCGAGCGAGCTTTTCTTCGCGCGACACGTCATGCAGGCGATAGAGGCCCATCACGGCGTCCAGCCCACTGCCGAGATGGACAGGCATGAGCAGGCCGACGAGGCCGATCAAGCCGGCAAGGCTGCGAGCCGTGTAGGCGCCGCGCGAGAAGCCGAAGATGTAGATCTCGTCGCCCGCTGCGTAGTTGTTGGCGAGGAAGCGGTAACCGTCGATGACGTTTGCAGTCAGGCCGCGGCCGAAGCCGCCGCCGATGACGGTGTCGCTGCCGCCGGCGCTGCCGACGCCTTTGTCGTAGAACACCACCTGCGAGGTTCCGTCGCTGTCGCGGCTGCGGACCGCACGCACCAACTTCACGACGTTGGTCGCGTGGTCGCCCTTGTCCGGTGTGTTCCAGGTCCCGTCGAAGCAAACGACGAAGCGACGTGTTGCCATCGCTGCCTCCTCATGATCTAGGCGCTCAGAATTCTTTCACCCTCTTGGAAGGTCTCCTCGAACTGGCCGAGGCCGTGGCTGCCGCCGTTCACCAGGCGGCGCGCCGTCTTCAGGTCCCTGCCGAGGATCGCATATTTGACCCGCGCCGCCTTGGCCTTCAGGAAGGCCGCGAGCAGGCGGGCCGCCACCTCTGGGTCGTTCGCCAGCTCCGGCTCTTCCTCCAGGCGGCGGCCGAGCGCAATCGCATCGCCGTAGGTGCGATAGTTCGCCCGGCCGGTCAGCTGGATGAAGCCGCGCCCCTTGTAGCGGGCGCCGTCGCCGGGCTGACGGTTGCCCAGCGCCCGTCCGACGTCGCTGTCGGGCTCGTAGCGGCTGAAGGGCGCCGATCCCGCATCAGTGTTGAACCTGGAGACTCCTTCGTCGATCGGCTCGAAGCCTTCGCTTTCGGCGCGGATACTGGCGAGCGCCATCAGCACCATCTCGCGATCGTCGAGCCCGGCTGCCGCCAGGGCCTGCAGCACCACCGGGAGGTACCGTTCGATGTTGCGGCGCGGCGTTGCCGCCGGGAACATCGCCACCACCGTCTCTGCGGTGATCGCGGCAATGACAGGGTGGAGGGGCCGGACGGGATCCGGGCCGTCCATGCCCACCGCCGCCTGGACCTGGGCGTCGGCAACGCCGGTCGGGGCCAGCCCGCTGGCCGTCTGGCAGGCGCGCACGGAGGTCGCGGTGCCGGCGCCGAAGTCGCCGTCGATCGGCTTCGCATCGAAGCCTGCCAGGCACAGCATCGCCTGGAGCCGCGCGACCTCGTCGCCCTTGTCACCCTGCTTCAGCTCGAACATGGACGAAAGACTAGTACCTGTCGCGCCTCGCGGCAGGCCGGAACCTCAACAATTGGTGGTATGATGGCGGCGCAAAAGTGCGCCGGCATATGCCAAATCGATACCTTGCGGTGCAACAAAGGCCGACGCCCTCGGCAAAGCCGCTACAATGGCCGGCAGCACTTGCAGCCAACCGAGGGAGCCTCCATGGACAACGCATCCGTTTACGACAATCCCGGCGACAACGCGACGCCCTGTGGAACCAACGCCAGCCTGACGTCGGCGATCTCCGCCGACGGCAGGCCGCGGCTCGGCCAGCGCTACGAGGTGCCGGCGCGTCAGGGCCGTGCGGTACGCGTTGCCAGGGGCCAGAAGATCCGCGTCGTGAACACCCATGGCACCCAGGTCTGCGACACCTGGGCCTTCAGCGCCGCCAACCGCGCGGAATACCTCTCCTGGCCACATGCCCGCGCCTGGATCGACCGGGTGCTGCCACGGCCGGGCGACCCGCTGGTGACCAACCGCCGCCGTCCGATCCTGACCCTGCTCCAGGATTCCTCGCCCGGCGTGCACGACACGCTGATCGCCGCCTGTGACCTCTTCCGCTACCTCACCCTCGGCGTCGAGGACTACCACGACAACTGCTCCGACAACCTGCGCATGGCGATGATGGCGATCGGCCTGACGGTGGCCGAAGTGCCGCAGCCGCTGAACCTGTGGATGAACATCCCCGTCGACGACAGCTGGGGCATCGACTGGAAGCCGCCCGTCTCTCAGGCCGGCGACCACGTGCTGCTGCGCGCCGAAATGGACTGCATCGTCGCCATGTCCGCCTGCCCGCAGGACATCATCCCGATCAACGGCGCCGACAGGAAGCCCGTCGGCGTGGAATTCGCGGTGGAGGGGTGAGACAGCTGCCGAGCCGCGGGGAGCGGCGGCGGTATCGACGACGGAGAGGGTGGGTTTGGCGGCGGTCTGCTGACCGCCGCCCTGGCAGGCGCCTCGCGACACTCGGCGTCGCTGGCACCTACCTGGGGCCGTTCACCAATCCCGCTTCCCCACATCAAGAGACCCCCGGCAATGCCGGGGGTCTCTTGATGTGGCGGAGAGGGTGGGATTCGAACCCACGAGGCGGTTTCCCGCCCACACGCGTTCCAGGCGTGCGCCTTAAGCCACTCGGCCACCTCTCCTCACGCTGACGTCCTGTTATTAACGAAGCCGGGTTTCGCAAAGATGAACCCCGAGCGCCAGGGACCTCCGGAAGATGGGAGGCCGGTGCGCCAGCGGCCGGAAATTAACCGAGGCCGCGCGGCGATGCAACGCCTTCGGCCCCGTACCGGGGACCGTCGGCCGGGCCTTGAGGCCTTGTGAGTGGCACGGTGCTCGCCCGGAGATTGGCCGATGCGCCCCGCGGCTGCTACTATCGCGCCTTTCGAGGCTTCCGCGGAAGCCGCTGGATCTGCGACTGGAGGCGGCGGGTCGAAGCGGCGGAGTGGAACATCGGCGATTGGGGGGCTTGATGATCGTTGGCCGCATCCTCGGCTGGGTTCTGCTATTTTGCGCCCTGGTGCTGCTGGGCTGGGACGCGGTGTCGTCGCTGAACACCGGCACCTGGGGCTTTGCCGTGCTCGGCCAGCGCTGGTTCGAGGTCGATCATGCGCTCGGCAGTGCCACCCTCAACACTCTGCAGGCCGGCATCGAGCGCAACCTCTCCGTAGGCCTCTGGGACAACATCGTCGCGCCGCTGCTGCTGTGGCCGGCGGCGGCTGTCTTTGCGGTGCCCGGCCTGGTCCTGGCGTTGCTGTTCCGGCGCTGGGGTGGCACCCGCTCGCCGCGCAAGTTCACCACTCGGCGCTAGCGACGCGGCTGGCGCCTAGCTATCGCTCATCTTGAGGGCGGCCAGGAAGGCCGACTGCGGGATCTCCACGTTGCCGATCTGGCGCATGCGCTTCTTGCCGGCTTTCTGCTTTTCCAGCAGTTTTCTCTTCCGGCTGACGTCGCCGCCGTAGCATTTGGCGGTAACATCCTTGCGCAGGGCCGAGATGGTTTCGCGGGCGATCACCTTGCCGCCGATCGCCGCCTGGATGGCGATCTTGAACAGCTGGCGCGGGATCAGATCCTTCAGGCGCTCGCAGAGCAGACGTCCGCGCGCCTCCGACTGCCCGCGGTGTACGATGATGGCCAGAGAGTCGACCGGCTCCTGGTTGACCAGGATAGAGACCTTCACCAGGTCGCTCTCGCGATATTCCTCGATCTGATAGTCGAAGCTGGCATAGCCGCGCGACACCGACTTCAAGCGGTCGTAGAAGTCGAAGACCACCTCGTTGAGCGGGAGGCGGTAGATCAGCATGGCGCGCGCGCCGGCATAGGTGAGGTCGATCTGCTCGCCGCGGCGCTCCTCGCAGAGCTTGAGGATCGGCCCGAGGTATTCGTCGGGCACCAGGATGGTGGCCCGGATCCAGGGCTCCTCAATATGGTCGATCTTCACAACGTCGGGCATGTCGGCCGGATTGTGTAGCTCGAGCTTCTTCCCGTTGGTCATGTGAATCTTGTAGACGACCGAAGGCGCCGTGGTGACGAGGTCGAGGTCGAACTCACGCTCCAGCCGCTCCTGCACGATTTCCAGATGCAAGAGGCCGAGAAAGCCGCAACGGAAGCCGAAGCCGAGGGCGGCGCTGCTCTCCGGTTCGTAAAGGAAAGAGGAGTCGTTCAACGCCAGCTTGGACAGGGAATCGCGCAGGTCCTCGTAGTCGGCCGCGTCGACCGGGAAGAGGCCGCAGAACACCACCGGCACGCTGGGCTTGAAGCCGGGCAGCGGCACCGCGGCCGGACGCCGCTCGTCGGTGATGGTGTCGCCGACTTTGCAATCGGCGACCGACTTGATCGAGGCATTGATGAAGCCGAGTTCGCCGGGGCCGAGCTCGGGCAGGTTCACCATCTTGGGCGTGAAGGCGCCGACCTTGTCCACGAAGTGCGTGGCGCCGGTACCCATCATGCGGATCTTCATGCCCGGGATGAGTCTGCCGTCGATCACCCGCACCAGGGCGATAACCCCCAGGTAGCTATCGTACCAGCTGTCCACCAGCATAGCTTTCAGGGGTGCCGCAGCGTCGCCTTTAGGCGCCGGCAGGCGCTTCACCAGCGCCTCCAGCACTTCGGCCACGCCGAGGCCGGTCTTGGCGGAGATCGCCAGCGCCTCGCTGGCGTCAATGCCGATGACTTCCTCGATCTGCTCCTTCACCCGCTCCGGCTCGGCCGCCGGCAGGTCGACCTTGTTGAGGACTGGAATGATTTCGTGGTTGTTGTCGATGGCCAGGTAGACGTTGGCGAGGGTCTGTGCCTCGACGCCCTGGCTGGCGTCGACCAGAAGCAGCGAGCCCTCGCAGGCCGCCAGCGAGCGGCTGACCTCGTAGGAGAAGTCGACGTGGCCGGGCGTGTCGATCAGGTTCAACTCGTAGAGTTCGCCATTGGCGGCGGTGTAGTTGAGTCGCACGGTCTGGGCTTTGATGGTGATGCCGCGCTCACGCTCCAGGTCCATCGAATCGAGGACCTGTTCCTTCATCTCGCGCGCGCTGAGGCCGCCGCAGATCTGGATCAGGCGGTCGGCCAGCGTCGACTTGCCGTGGTCGATGTGGGCGATGATCGCGAAGTTACGGATGTGGGAAAGGTCGGTCATGCTGGCTTGCAAACTGCATCGGGGAAAACCTCTGCGGCCGCGCCGCGCAAGCGCGGCCGGTGCGCGCAGGAAGATAGGGTGCGCCGCCCGGCTAAGCAACGCTCCCGAACGGGCAGCGGCGGCCGGGGAATCCGCCCATCCCTCGCGGAATTGTCCCGAAGTCGTCACAGGCCCCGCGAGAAGCGCTGTGATAGCCCTCGGATTCTAAGGCTATGGGAGGTAACCGGTGAAGAGCCACAATATCTTGATCGAACCCTGGCGGGAAACCTCGGGCTTCACCCACCAGCGGGGGGAGCAGTTGTTCCGCTGGACGGTGAGCTACGAACAGGACGGCGTGCGATTCGGCCAGGGCACCGCGCGCACCCACGCAGAGGCGCGCCACGCGGCCGAGAATTTCCTCGCAGAGCGCGGCATTGAACTGCACTGGCAACCGCCCCCCAGCGCCACCACCCGCATCCTCACGCCACGCTCCGGAAGGCCTCGATTTCTTCAGCTTTGAGTGATCGAAGTTTTTTGTTAATCTACTCCGGATTTGGGGAGCATTGTCCGGATTCTTCACAGAATCTAAACGCCGCGAGTGAAGAATTGGCGGCCTCAGGATACTGAGGGCGAAACGATGCGGAGAGGTTTTATGGGAAGAATCTTCATGTCCGTGGGTGGCGGACTTCGCTTGGCAGCCTGCGCGGCGATCGCCGGCGCTGTCTTCGCGGCAACCACCTCCCCTGCCACAGCTGCGCGCAACGAGGCGCGCTGGTACCAACAGAACTATTGCATGGTGAAAGCGTACGAAGCGCTCGGCAACGGCGACTTCGCGGCCTACGACAAGAACGCGCGCCAATCGCGCAGCACGCTGATCCGCGCCGGTGTGCCGGAGCATCACATCCGCGAGCTGGAAGCCTTCATCAACAAGACCATCGGGCAGACCAAGGCCAGCAACAAGGTCCACCAGGCACCGCGCATCTGCATGCAGTGGTACAGCACCTGACAGCCGCAAGCTCCAGACGGCCAAGAGGCAACGGCAAGAGACTCACCGGCAAGAGTCAAAGCTGACGCGGCAGCCACGGGATTTTAGGGCTCGGTCCTTTTGGGATCGGGCCTATTTCTTTGCCTGCCGCAGGCCGACACCACTGCTCCCTGTTGTATCCCAGCAACCTCCAGTGCAGGAATATCACATATTTTGTGGAATTTAACGCTTCGTTAACCATGGCTGTCGGAGGCTCGATCCAGTCGCCAATTCCCATTTGGGCAGGGATTTTACAGAGATGGATCGGAGAATTAGCGAAGCCGAAGCGCGCGAGTACGCGGCGATGACCTGGGCGCTCGCCGCGCGTGCCGAGGCCGCCGGCAATATCAAGCTGGCGAAGGAACTGGTGGAAAGGGCGCGCAAGGCCGATGAGCTTTGGGCCCGCTACGCCACCACCGCGAGACAGGAATACTCCTGAAACTGAGCCTGACCTGACCGCGGCTCAGCCGCGCAGGCTGCCCCCCGTGGCAGCGCTCACCTGGGCGACCACCTTGGCCGCCACCGCTTCGATCTCCTGATCGGTCAGCGTCGCCGTGCGCGGCTGCAGGGTGACGGCAATGGCCAGCGACTTCTTGCCCGGCGCCACGCCCTTGCCCTGATAGACGTCGAACAGCGCGACCTCGGTGATCAGCGCCTTGTCGGCACCGCGGGCCGCACGGATCACCTTCTCCGCCGGCACATCCTCATCCACCAGGAAGGCGAAGTCGCGCGATATCGGCTGGAAGGGCGACAGCTCCAGCAGGCTGCGCTTCTGGCGGCCGGCGCGCGGGAGCGGAACGACGTCGAGGAAGACTTCGAAGGCGACCGCCGGGGCCTTGAGATCGAGCGCCCGCAGCGTTCGCGGGTGCAGCTCGCCGAACTGCGCCAGCACCTTGGGGCCGAGGCGCAGCACGCCGGAGCGGCCAGGGTGGTACCAGGCCGGCGCGTCGCGGGTGACCTGCAGGTTCTCCACCGGCGCCTCGCAGGCGACCAGCACGGCCTCGGCATCGCCCTTGGCGTCGAAGGCATCGACCGGACGGGCACCGACGGCCCAGTGGCGCGGCTGCCGCTCGCCGCGGCGCAGGCCGGCCGCCACGGTGGCCTGGCCTTCCGGCGTGTCATCGCTGTAGAGCGGGCCGACCTCGAAGAGGGCAAGGTCGCCAAAGCCGCGGTCGGCATTGCGTACCGCGGCGGCGGCGAGGTTGGCCAGCGGCGTCGGGCGCATAACATCGAGGTCGGCGGAAATCGGATTGGCCAGGGTCAACGCCTCGACGCCACCACCGAAGAGCTCGGCTTGGCGGCGCGACACGAAGGAGAAGGTCACTCCCTCGTAGAGGCCGCGCCAAGCCAGCACCGTGCGCGCCGCCGAGACGCGGCGCTGCGCCGGCGTCAACACAGCGCGCGGCAGGTAGCTGTCGCGCGGCAATGCGACCTCGGTGATGTCGTCGTAGCCGTGAATGCGCATAACCTCCTCGACCAAGCAGGCCTCGCTCTCGATGTCTGGGCGCCAGCTCGGCGGCGTCACGGTGAGGACGTCGCCGGCCGCCGCCACAGCGCAGCCGAGGCGTTCGAGGATCTCGACCTGGCGGGCAGGCGCGACGGTCATGCCGCCGAGCTCGGCGACGCGCGCCGGGCGCAGGGTCACCTTGCGGGTTTCCGGCGGCAATTCGCCCGCGCTCACCGCCTCGCTGGCCGCGCCGCCGCAGAGCTCGAGGATCAGACGCGTGGCGACCTCCACGCCCCAGACCGCCGACTGCGGATCGAGGCCGCGCTCGAAGCGATAGCGTGCGTCGGAGAGGATGCCGAGGGTGCGCCCCGTGCGGGCCACCATCACCGGATCGAAGAGCGCGACTTCCAAGAAGACGTTGGTGGTGTCCTCGCTGCAGCCGGAGTGCGCGCCGCCCATGACCCCGCCGATACCTTCCGGGCCGTTGTCGTCGTGGATCGCGACCATCTCGCCATCGAGCCTATAGGTGTCTCCGTCGAGGGCGAGGATCTCGGCGCCCGGCTCTGCGAAGCGCATGACCACGTCGCCCTTCACCTTGTCGGCGTCGAAGACGTGCAGCGGCCGGCCGAGATCGAAGGTCACGTAGTTGGTGACGTCGACCAACGCCGAGATGGGACGCAGGCCGATGGCGCGCAGGCGGTCCTGCAGCCACTTGGGACTGGGGCCGTTCTTGACACCGCGGAAGTAGCGCCCGGCCACGTAGGGGCAGGCCTCCTGGCGGTCGGCTGGCAGGGCGCGGCGCCACTTGATCGGACTCTCGAAGCTGCCTCTCACCGGATCGGCCTCGAGCGGCTTCAGACTGCCGAGGCCGGCGGCGGCAAGGTCGCGCGCCACGCCACGCACGCCCAGGCAGTCGCCGCGATTCGGCGTGATGGCGATCTCGATGACCGGGTCGGTGAGACCGGCGACCTCGGCGAAGGCGGCGCCGAGCGGCGCGTCTTCGGGCAGGTCGATGATGCCCTCGTGCTCGTCAGACAGGCCGAGCTCGCGCTCGGAGACCAGCATGCCGTTGGACTCCTCGCCGCGGATCTTGCCGGCCTTCAGGGTCAGGTCGCTGCCGGGGATGTAGCTGCCGACCGGAGCGAAGACGCCCTTCATGCCGGTACGCGCATTGGGCGCACCGCAGACCACCTGCACCTCGCCCTTGCCGGTATCGACGATGCAGATACGCAGGCGGTCGGCGTTGGGATGCTGCCGCGCCTCCTTCACGTAGGCGACGGTAAAGGGCCTCAGCGTCGCGGCACGGTCTTCGACGCCTTCGACCTCAAGGCCGATCATCGACAGCTTGTCGGTGATTTCCTTCAGCGAGGCCGTGGTGTCGAGGTGATCCTTCAACCAGTTCAGGGTGAACTTCATGCCGCTACATCCCCCTGATCATGGAGGGGATCTCCAGCGGCACGAAGCCGTAGTGCTTCATCCAGCGCAGGTCCGTCTCGTAGAAGATGCGCAGGTCCGGAAAGCCGTACTTCAGCATGGCGATGCGCTCGATCCCCATGCCGAAGGCGAAGCCCTGGTACTCGTCGGGATCGATGCCGCAGTTGACCAGCACCTTGGGGTGGACCATGCCGCTGCCGAGGATCTCCAGCCAGTCCTTGCCGGGGCCGATCTTCAGCTCGCCGCCCTCGCGGCTGCAGCCGATATCGACCTCGGCGCTGGGCTCGGTGAAGGGGAAATAGCTGGGCCGGAAGCGCAGCGGCAGGTCGTCGACGCCGAAGAAGGCGCGGCAGAAGGCCGTCAGCGTCCCCTTCAGGTGGCCCATGTGGCTCTTCTTGTCGATCACCAGCCCCTCGACCTGATGGAACATCGGCGAGTGGGTGGCGTCGTGATCGGCGCGGAAGGTGCGGCCCGGCACGATGATGCGGATCGGCGGCTTTTCCGACAGCATGTGGCGGATCTGCACCGGCGAAGTATGGGTACGCAACACCTTGCGGCTGCCGTCGGCGGCCGGGCGCATGTAGAAGGTATCCATCTCCTGGCGCGCCGGGTGCGCCTCATGGATGTTGAGGGCGGTGAAGTTGTAGTAGTCGTCCTCGATGTGCGGGCCCTCGGCAACCGAGAACCCCATCTCGCCGAAGATCGCCACCAGTTCCTCGAAGGTCTGGCTGATGGGGTGGATGCGGCCGATCTCCGCCGGGCGCACCGGCAGGGTGACGTCGACCGCCTCGCGCGCCAGTCGCGCCTCCAGGGCGCTTTCCTCGAGGTCGGCACGCCGCGCCTCGAGCGCCTCGGTGACCGCTTCCTTCACCCGGTTGAGGCTCTGGCCGGCTTCCCGGCGCGCGTCCGGCGACAGGCTGGCCAGGCTCTTCAGCCGCTGCGTGACCTCGCCCTTCTTGCCGAGCGCCTGCACCCGCAGGCTCTCCAAGGCCTCCAGATCGCCGGCCGCGGCCACTCGATCCAGCAGGCTGTTCTGCAGTTCCTCGAGGTTCTCCATAGCCTAGATGCCTACCTCTGCCCTCCCGTCAGGCGCGCCCTCGAAGAGAAAGCGCGCCTCAGGCGACGGGAGCGGTCTCTGGACTTTGCCGGGAAGCTCAGGCCTGGGCGGCCTTGGCCTGCTCCACCAGGGACTTGAAGGCATCGGGCTCGCGCACCGCCAGGTCGGACAGCACCTTGCGGTCGAGCTCGATACCAGCCCGCTTGATGCCGTTCATAAACTGGGAGTAGGTCAGGCCATGTTCGCGGGCGCCGGCATTGATGCGCTGGATCCACAGGGAGCGGAAATTGCGCTTCTTGACGCGGCGGTCGCGATAGGCGTACTGCAGGCCCTTCTCGACCCGCTCGATGGCCACGGTGAAGACGTTCTTGCCACGGCCGCGGTAGCCCTTGGCGCGCTTCAGGATCTTCTGGTGACGCGCGTGGGTGGTGACGCCGCGCTTGGTTCTTGCCATGTCGGTGCCCCCTTACTTCGCGTAGATCAGGAAGTTGCGGCGCACGATCTTGGCGTCGGCTTCACACATGATGGAGGTGCCGCGGGCGCCGCGGATCATCTTCTGGGGGCGCTTGCGCATGCCATGGCGCTTGCCCGCCTGGCTCATGATGACTTTACCGGAGCCGGAGAGGCGGAAACGCTTCTTGGCCCCGGACTTGTTCTTCAGTTTGGGCATTTTGCATCCTTTCCGAACGAAACGAGACAGTAGGAGCGGCTGGGCATGCCCTTTTAGCCGGACCGCTCAATCAGGAACGCGGGGTTATAGCCGCCTCGTCGGGGGAATGCAAGCCGGGCCACCGGGCCGAGAAGGCCCTGGGAATGCCCCGGAAAACTGCCGAAAACGGCATGAGCGCCGAGCCTCTAAGGGGCCGCCGCGGGGGTAGCGGGGCCGAGCAGGGGATCACTGAGGGCGAGGATGATCTCCTCGCGCAGGCGTCGGACGATGCCGCCGTCCTGCCGCGCGCCCGTGGCAATCGCCACCTCGAGCGGCGGCAGAGGCGGCAGCCGGTCGCTCTCGGTCAGCAGGCGCAGGTCCTGCGGCACCGAGCAGCGCGTCATGGCGGCGACGGCGAGCCCCGCCCGCAGTGCAGCCAGCAGGCCGGCGATACTGGGGCTGGAGTAGGCGATGCGATAGCGCTGCGACCGCATCTCCAGCGCCTGCAGCACCAGTTCCCGATCCAGCGAGCCCGGCTGGTAGAGCGCCAGGGGCAGCGGGTCGAGCGCCTCCGCCCGCACCAGCGGTGGCCCGACCCAGACCAGCGGCTCACGCCGCAGCAGATGGCCCGGACGGGTTGCACTGCGGGTGAAGACAGCGACGTCGATGCGCCCGGACCCGAGGCCCTCCATCAGGCTGTCGCTCTGCTCGCAAGCCAGTTCCACCGCCACCCGTGGATGCTTGGCGGCGAAAGAGCCGAGCACCGGCGGCAACAACTGCACCGCATAGTCATCCGGCATGCCGAGGCGGACACGGCCCTCCAGGGCCGGCTCGCGCAGCGCCGTCCAGGCCTCCTCGTTCAGATTGCGAAAGCGCCGGGCGTGCTGCAACAGAATGCCGCCCGCCTCCGTCAGGGTGACGCCATGGGCATCGCGCACCAGCAGCTTGAGCCCGACCCGGTCCTCCAGCTTCTTCAGCTGCATGCTGATGGCGGACTGGCTGCGCCCGACCCGCCCGGACGCGCGGGCCAGGCTGCCGCTCTCGACGATGGCGACGAAGGTGGCGAGGTGCTCGAGGTCCAGCAGCGGGCGCAACGATTAACTTTCGAAAATCGAATGATAACTTGAGAACTATTCGTTTCTCAGATTCTTCGCAAGCGATTATCGAGAAGCAGACGAATGTTCCGGGAAAGGCTCATCGTGAGTTCCTCGCCTGCCACTGCCGACGGCGGTGCCGTCGCCCGTTTCGTCGCCGCGCAGAGCCTGCTCGGTACGCTTGGCGTCTTCGTCCTGGAGTCCGGTGTCTCGGCCGAGGCGGGGGTATTCTGGCGCTGCCTCATCGGCGCCGCCTTCCTGGCGCTGTTCTGCGCGCTGGCAGGCCAGTTCCGCAGCGTCCTCTGGACCCGCCGGACGTTGGCGCTGGCGGTTGCCGGTGGCGTCTGCATGGCGGTCAACTGGATACTCTTCTTCGAAGCCATCCAGATGACCACCATCGGCTTCGCCACCATCGCCTATCACGTGCAGCCCTTCTGGGTGCTGTTGGCCAGCATCGCCGTTGCCCGCGAGCGCGTGTCGGCGCTGCAGGTCGGCTGGTTGCTGCTGGCCTTCCTCGGCTTCCTGCTGGCCCTTGATGCGCGCAAGCTTCTCTTCAGTGGGTCCGAGGCCCGGTTGCTCGCAGGCGCCGGCCTCGCGATCGCCGGCAGCCTGTTCTACACAGCGACCCTCTTTGCCACCCGCGCCATCGGCATCGGCCTCAAACCACAGTTCGTCGCCCTGGTTCACTGCGCTACCGGCGCCGTGCTGCTTGCACCGGTGCTGCTGGCCATCGGCGAGGAGCTGCCGTCAGCGGGCCAGGCACCCTGGCTCATCGGCCTAGGCGCCATCCACACCGGCCTGGTCTACGTACTGCTTTACAGCGCGCTGCCGCGCCTGCACGGCGCCATGATCGCCGTCCTGCTCTTTGCCTATCCCGCCGCGGCGCTGCTGGTCGACTACATAGTCTACGGCCATCGCCTGAGCCCGCTGCAGGGCGCCGGGCTGCTGCTGATTGCCCTCGGCACCTTGGGCATGGGCGGCGCCCTGTCCCGCACCCGGCGCGGCGCCAGGCCGCGTTAGCCCTTTCCGCCCAACTGGGCGGCGAAGCCGTCGGCGGCGATCTGCGCCGAGCGGCGCAGGGCGGCCGGATCCATGCCGTCGCGCGCCGAGGCTGAGAGGCCGGCCAGAGCAACCGTGACGTAGTCCGCCAGGACATCGGCCGCCTCGGGGAACTCCCGCGCGATGTGGCGGCGCAGCCGCTCGCGCCCCTCGGCGCGCAGGCCGTCGGTGAGTTGGCGGACCTCCAGGTCGCTGCAGTTGCGGGTGCTATCGAGCACCAGGCAGCCGGGCAGGGCGCCCGGCGCACCGTAGATCTCCGCCGCGCGGGTGAGCAGCCGGCCGATCACCTCGGCGACGCTGCCTTCCTCGGCCAGGGTCGACTTGATGAAGCTGCCCTCGCTTTCCACGTAGAGCGCCAGCGCCCGCTCGAAGAGCCCCTTCTTACTGCCGAAGGCGGCGTAGAGGCTGGGCGCCTTCACGCCGATCGCCTCGCCCAGCTCGGCCACGCCGACGGCGTCGTAGCCGCGGGCATGGAACAGCTCCAAGGCGGTTCTCACAGCCGCTTCTGCATCGAAACCACGTGGCCGGCCGCGGCCTGGCAAGTTTTTTTTAGCGAGCGCTATATTTTTCACTTGCGACCCTCCCACTCCAACATATGTAGTAGCCACTATACAATTCATCAAGGAGAAAATTCATGGCTACGTTGAAGGGAAAGAAGGCGCTGGTCCTGGGCGGCAGCCGCGGCATCGGCGCGGCGGTGGTCGAGCGGCTGGTGGCCGAGGGCGCCGAGGCGGCCTTCACCTACGCAGGCTCGAAGGATGCCGCGGCGGCGCTGGCCGCCAAGACCAAGGCCACGGCCGTCCAGGCGGACAGCGCCGACCGCGAGGCGGTGGCCAAGGTGATCGCAGGGCAGGGACCGCTGGATATCCTGGTGGTGAATGCCGGCGTTGCGGTGGTCGGCGATCCGCTGGAACTGGATCCCGCCGAGATCGACCGCCTGATCGACGTGAACGTGCGGAGCCCCTACCACGCCGCCGTGGAGGCGGCCCGCAAGATGCCCGACGGCGGCCGCATCATCGTTATCGGCTCGGTGAACGGCGACCGCATGCCCTTCCCCGGCCTCGCCGCCTATGCGCTCAGCAAGTCGGCTGTCCAGGGGCTGGTACGCGGCCTCGCCCGCGACCTCGGCCCGCGCGGCATCACGGTGAACAACGTGCAGCCCGGCCCGGTCGACACCGACATGAACCCGGCCGACGGTCCCATGAAGGAGACCATGCACTCCGTCTTGGCGATCAAGCGGCACGGCCGGCCAGAGGAGATCGCCGGCCTGGTCGCCTATCTGGCAGGCCCGGAAGCCGGCTACATCACCGGTGCCCAGCACACCATCGACGGTGGTTTTGGCGCGTGACGCGCCGGGGGCGGCGCCGCGGCCCGGTCAATCCGGATGGACCAGAAAGGCCGCCCGCTTCGGCAGGCGGCCCGGGTTCTCTTCAGCGGGGTGGCATGGCCCCTCGGCACCCCTACCGGGGTGCCATGACCCCGCGGCACCCCTATCGGGGTGCCATGACCATGGTCATCTGGCGCCCTTCGAGCTTGGGGAACTGCTCGACCTTGGCGACGGCTTCCATTTCGTCGCGGACGCGGTCGAGTACCTGCTTGCCGAGGTCTTGATGGACCATCTCGCGGCCGCGGAAGCGCATGGTCACCTTGACCTTGTCGCCATCTTCGATGAAGCGGTGGATCGAGCGCATCTTCACCTCGTAGTCGTGGGTGTCGATGTTCGGCCGCATCTTGATTTCCTTGACCTCGATGACCTTCTGCTTTTTGCGGGCCTCGTTCTTCTTCTTCTGGGCCTCGTAGCGGAAACGGCCGTAGTCGAGGATCTTGCAGACGGGCGGGTCGGCGTTGGGCGAAACCTCCATCAGGTCTAGTCCGGCACTCTCGGCCCGGCGCAGAGCATCGGCCGTCGGTACGACGCCGACCTGCTCTCCGTTCTCGTCGACCAGGCGAACCTGGGGCGAGGTGATCATATCGTTGACACGCGGCCCATCGCGGGACGGCGCGCTATCAAAAGGTGGACGTGCTATCGCTTAGCTCCTCGTTCCTGTTGCAGGGTTCCCCTTTCAGGTGACTTTCCTGTTCGGGTCTTTTTCCGATCCCACCGCCTGCGGCCGGACCTCCCCTCAAAACTTGGGGCCGGACTTCCTGTCCTGCCCCGCTTCTCTCTGCCCGAGGCCAGTTCTCCGGCTGGGGCCCTTTGCCTAAGGCTATGCCTCCCGCGGCACCACTGCGCCCGGGCCCGCTGCCTCAGCCTTGATCCTAGCCACTGCCTCGGCGAGCGCAAGGACCTCTTGCGCCTGGCTGCCGAGGCGGCGCAGGGCGACCTTGCCCTCTTCGGCCTCGCGGCGACCGACCACAGCGATCGCAGGAACCTTGGCGAGCGAATGTTCGCGCACCTTGTAGTTGATTTTTTCGTTGCGCAGGTCCGTCGCAACCCGCAGCCCGGCGGCCCGCAAGGCGCCGGCAACCTCTTCGCCGTAGTCGTTGGCATCTGAGGTGATCGAGGCCACCACCACCTGCACCGGCGCCAACCAGAGCGGGAAGCGGCCAGCATACTGTTCGATGAGGATGGCCAGGAAGCGCTCGAAGGAGCCAAGGATCGCCCGGTGCAGCATGACCGGGCGGTGCTTCTCGCCGTCCTCGCCGACGTAGCTGGCGCCGAGACGCTCCGGCAGCACGAAATCGACCTGGAAGGTGCCGCATTGCCAGTCGCGGCCGATGGCGTCGCGCAGCACGAACTCCAGCTTCGGCCCGTAGAAAGCGCCCTCGCCGGGGTTCAGCGTATAGTCGAGTCCGGCCTCCTCGACCGCGCTCTTCAGGGCGCCCTCGGCCTTGTCCCAGGTGGCGTCATCGCCAGCGCGCAGCGCCGGGCGGTCGGAGAACTTCACCACCAGTTCGTCGAAGCCGAAGTCGCGGTAGACCGAGCGCAGCAGGTCGCAGAAGATCACCGTCTCGGCGTTGATCTGGTCCGGCGTGCAAAAGATGTGGGCATCGTCCTGGGTGAAGGCGCGCACCCGCATCATGCCGTGCAGTGCGCCTGAGGGCTCGTTGCGATGGCAGGCGCCGAACTCGGCCATGCGCAGCGGCAGATCACG
This sequence comes from uncultured Pelagibius sp., assembly GCA_964472095.1. Classification (GTDB taxonomy): domain Bacteria; phylum Pseudomonadota; class Alphaproteobacteria; order Kiloniellales; family Kiloniellaceae; genus Pelagibius. The sequence goes on along the minus strand of CAYYIV010000004.1, from coordinate 8,386 downwards.
GTAGCTGGTGATGCCCTGCTTGAAAATCTGCACGTGGCCCGGGCAGTTCATCGGCTTGACCGCCAGCGAACGCTCCTCGGACTCGGCGATGAACATGTGCTCATGGAACTTCTCCCAGTGGCCGGAAGCCTCCCACAGCGAGCGGTCGATGAGTTGCGGCGTCTTCACCTCGACGTAGCCGGCGGCCTCCAGGCGGCGGCGCATGTAGCGCTCCACCGTGCGGTACAGCGTCCAGCCCTTGGGGTGCCAGAACACCGAGCCGGCCGCCTCCTCCTGCAGATGGAAGAGGTCCATCTCGCGCCCGAGGCGGCGGTGATCGCGCTTCTCCGCCTCCTCAAGCATGGTGAGGTAGGCCTTCATCTGCTTCTCGTTCTCCCAGCAGGTGCCGTAGATGCGCTGCAGCTGCGCATTGCGCGCGTCGCCGCGCCAGTAGGCGCCGGAGATCTTGGTCAGCTTGAAGGCATGGCCGAGCTTGCCCGTCGAGGGCAGGTGCGGGCCGATGCAGAGGTCGAGCCAGCCGCCCTGACGGTAGATCGAGATTTCCTCGTCGGCCGGCAGCGTCTCGATGTGTTCGGCCTTGTACTTCTCGCCGAGGTCAGCGAAGTGGCGGATCGCCGCGTCGCGTGCCCAGACCTCGCGCGTGATGGTCTCGTCGCGGTCGACAATCTCGTGCATGCGCTTCTCGATGACCGCGAGGTCGTCGGGCGTGAAGGGCTCGGAACGGGCGAAGTCGTAGTAAAAGCCGTTCTCGATGGCGGGGCCGAAGGTCACCTGGGTGCCGGGATAGAGCTCCTGCACGGCCTCGGCCAGCACGTGGGCGCAGTCGTGGCGCAGCAGCTCCAGGCTGTCCTCATGGCCGGCGGTGACGATCTCCACCGCCGCGTCGCGCTCGATCGGCCGCGCGAGGTCTCGCAGCTTGCCGTCGACCTTGATGGCTAATGCAGCCTTGGCGAGGCCCGGCCCGATCGAGGCCGCGATCTCGCTACCGGTGATCGGCCCCTCGAAGGCGCGGATACTGCCGTCGGGGAGCGTGATCGAGAGCTTACTTTCTGTCGTAACTGCCATGATAAATCCCGGAAATCCGGGTCCTGTTTGAAAGCGGCGGGAACTTTAGAAGGATTACAAGACCTGTCAAGGAGCCGGGCCGGCGCCGCCGGCCCCGGGCGAGGTCAAGTTCGCTTGGCCTGGGAGCGGGCGCCGGCGCGCAGCACCTCGCGGTAGATCCCCAAGGTGTGGGCGCACATGAGGTCCTTGGAGAATTCGCTGCGGACCCGGGCGATGGCCTCGTCGTGCAGGCGGGCGCGCACATCCGGCGCCAAGGAGAGTGCCTTGCGCAGACCGGCGGCGAGCGCCGCGGCGTCGCCGGAGGGGAACAGGAAGCCGGTGAGCTCGGCGATGATCTGCTCGCGCGCGCCGCCGTGGTCGCTGGCCACCACCGGCCGGCCCATCGCCTGGGCCTCGCCGACGATGCGGCCGAAGCCCTCCGGGTCGGTCGAGGGGGAAACCACCACATCGGACAGCATATAGGCCGCCGGCATGTCGCTGCATTCGTCCATGATGGAGGCGCGGGCGCCGAGGCCATAGCGGGCGATCAGTGTCTCGAGCTCGCGCCGATAGGCCGTGCGCCCCTGGTCCGAGCCCACCATCACACAACGGTAGTCGATGTCGCTGAGCTGGCTCAAGGCCTCCAGCAGAACCGTCTGGCCCTTCCAGCGGGTCAGCCGCCCGGGCATCAGGATGAGCGGCACGCCGTCGGGCAGGCGCCAGCGCGTCGAGAGCTGGATCATGCGCTCGGCGGAGACGCGGTCGGGGTCGAAGCGCAAGGTGTCGATGCCGCGGCGGATGACGCGCAGGCGGCCGCGGTCGACATTGTAATGCTGGCGCACGTGCTGGGCGATGAACTCCGAGATGGCAATCACCCGCTCGCCCTCGGCCATCACCTGATTGTATCGCTTCTTCAGGGCGTTGGAGAAATTATAAGGCGCATGGAAGGTGGTGATGAAGTGCCGTCCCGTATGCTGGCAGGCGATCTTCGCCGACCACGCCGGGGCGCGCGAGCGCACGTGCACAATGTCGACGTTGTAGGCCGTGATGATCTGCTCAAGGCGCGCGATGTTGCGGTACATCACGATTGGGTTCTTGGAGGCAGCCGGCAGCTTCAGGTGTAAAGCTCCTGCACGTCGCAGATCGTTCTCCATCGGCCCGCCCTCGGAGGCGACGATGGCCGTCCCGCCGTCGGCCACGATGGCGGCGGCAATCTCGATGGTGCCGCGCTCGGCCCCGCCGGTCACCAGGCTGGGCACAACCTGCAGCACCACCGGGCCGCTGCTGGAAGCAGCCCGTTGGACCTGGGTCACGCCGATGTTAACGTCTGGAACGCTCATGCTCATCGCTTTTTCCGCCCCAGGAGCACGTCCTGCGCGGAAGGCCGTTGCCACCAAAACCGTTTACCGAGAGCTAGCATGCCGCATTCCGACTTTCCGGTCGACCCGCCGCCGCAAAGTTTATCGCGCGAAGACGGCACCATCCTCGCCTATTACAAGACGAAGGCGGGAAAAGCCAGTACCGAGGCTGTGGCCGAGCCGCCCGGGTTGATCTTCCTGGGTGGCTTTATGTCGGACATGTCGGGCGGCAAGGCGCAGGCGCTCGAGGCCTACGCCAGGATAACCGGCTGCGCCTTCCTGCGCTTCGACTACCGCGGCCACGGCGCCTCGTCCGGCCGCTTCGAGGACGGCACCATCGGCGCCTGGGTCGACGACGCCGTGGCGGTGCTGGACGCCTTGACCGAGGGCCCACAGATCCTGGTCGGCTCCTCCATGGGCGGCTGGATCATGCTGCTGGCGGCCCTCGCCCGGCCACAGCGCGTGGTGGGCCTCGTCGGCATCGCCGCCGCACCGGACTTCACCGAGGACCTCATCTGGGCACGCGCCACGGCGGCCCAGCGCGCGATGCTGGAGCGCGACGGCGCCATCGACAACCCCTCGGCATACAGCGAGACGCCGTACCGCATTACCCACCGGCTCATCGAGGAAGGACGCCGGCACCTGCTGCTGGCCAAGCCGATCCCGCTGACCTGCCCGGTGCGGCTGATCCACGGCATGGCCGATCCCGACGTGCCCTGGCAGACCAGCCTGCGCCTCGCCGAGGCACTGCAAAGCGCCGACGTCGAGGTCACCCTGGTGAAGGGTGCCGGACACCGCCTTTCCGAGCCGCAAGATCTCGAGCGCCTCGAACGCACCATCGAGGCGCTCACAGCGACTGCCCCTTCCTGAGCTGCGCCATCAAAGGCCAGCTCTTGCCGCAGCCTTGACATCGGCGACGATGGTCGCAACGAGCATCTCCCGCGCATTGGGGCTACCCGCGGCATCAGCGCCGCGGTGGGCTTCTTCAGCTGCCCCTTTCCCCTGGAATGCGGAACGGACCGCCGCCAGCCGCCGTGCCACGTCATACCAGAATGGCGCACCCAGCCCGATGAGAATCCCGGTGACCAAGACTTTGAGGAACCATAGCACCCAGGCACCTGGCGGAATCTTGTCCGTTGCCTCGCAAAGCGGATCGGCTGAATGGTCAACCTCGCTGCGCAGCCAAGAGACATGACAATAGGGGAAGTAGCCGGCACCCATCGGCAGCGCCAGGTCGTCGAGCAAAGCAAGTTGCCTTTGGGCGGCCTGGACCGCCTGAATGGTTTCGTCGGCCACGGTCTGTGCGCCATCCACCACTGGTAGCTCGGGCGGACTCTCCAGCTTCTCGATGACCCGCCCGCGGAGATCCGGATCCTGCAGGTAGGTCGCGAGCAGGCGCACGCCGTCGGCATTCATTGCAAATGCCAAGACGATGCCGATCCAGACCGATCTTCTAAGGGCATTGCGTTTGAAGTCGGCACCAAGCGCGGAGCAATATTCTTCGTACTTTCTGGCGATGTGCCCCAGCCTGGTCTTCAGCATCTCCTCGCTTTCGGCAAGCAGCGAAGCTGCCGCCCTGGTTTCCAGGAAACGGCGTAAGACATGTTCCAAAGATACATCGCCGTAGATCGCCCCGGCCGCCGTCCCGAAGTAGTGCTGTGCTTCCCTGTTCTCCGCCATCTTCTTGTTCGAAAGGCGACTTTCGAGCACGGCCTTGACCACTTCCCAGCCCGAGGCCCCCGCCGGCAGTTGTTTGCGCACGACCTCGTCGAAGAAGAGGCTGAAAAACTCGACCTGTCGCCGCGCCTTGAGACCGGCCACTCGCGTGACGATTTCCAGCAGGATGGAGACCACCGTCGCCAGGGCGGCGAGGGTCAAGGCGCAGGCCAGAAACGCATCGAGCAGAGCCATCGTCCAAATCCTTCCGACCGGATTTGAGCGTCCTGCAGCGGCCGTGGTGGGGTTTTCGATGACCGGCATCCTAGGGCCGCAATCCCTGCTTTCAGGGTCGATAAAAGGAGGTATGCGATCGCGCGGGCGGAGTACTCCTAGGCCCGCTCTGCCGCCAGGATGGCCGCGAGGCCGGTCCGGTAATCTGGATAGGCGAGGCTGACGCCGAGCTCTTCGTGCAGGCGGCGGTTGGCGACCAGGCGGTTGTCTTCCCAGAAGCTGAGCGCCATTGGCGACATTTCGGCCTGCTCCAGCGGGATGAGCGGCGGCGGGTCGACGCCCAGCAGTCGGCAGGCGTAGGCGGTCACCTCGGCGGCCGCCGCCGGTTCGTCGTCGCAGACGTTGTAGACGCGCCCCGGGTTGGGCCCGGCGATGGAGGCCTCCAGCGTCGTGGCGATGTCCGCCACATGGATGCGGCTGAACAGGTGATCGGGCTTGTCGATGCGTCTGGCACGCCCGCTGCGCACCGTGTCGAGGGCGCTGCGCCCAGGGCCGTAGATGCCGGCGAGGCGGAACACCTGCACCGGCAGGCCGCCCTCGGCCGGCAGCGCCAGCCAGGCGGCCTCAGCCTCGATGCGGCGACGGTTGCGCCCCTTGGCGCCGCGCAGTTCCGAAGTCTCGTCGACCTCGGCGCCCTGCCAGTCGCCGTAGACCCCGGTGGTCGAGAGGTAGCCGATCCAGGCGAGACCGGGCAGGGCGGCGATGTCCCCAGCGTGGCAATCGAGCACCGGGTCGCCCAGCTCGTCGGGGGCAATGCTGACCAGCAGGTGGGTGGTCCCGGCCAGGGCGGCCCTATCCAGCGGGTAGTCGCGGTCGAAGACGAAGGCTTCGATCCCCTCGGCGCCCAGGGCCGCCGCCTTCGCCGCCTGGCGCGTGGTGCCGGCGATGGCCCAGCCGGCCGCGGCGAGGCGCCGTGCCAGTGCCAGCGCGCTGAAGCCGAGGCCGAAGCAGAACAGGCGCCCGGGGGAGGGGAGCGACGGACGGGGTGACATGGCGGTTTCAACCTCCCGGCATCTCTTCTATAGATTCGCGGCGGCGATCGGCGCCGCCCGCACCATAAGGCGGCACAGAGGGCGAGGGCCAGACCTGCAATGAGACTCACCGCAAAACCCAGGCTGCGCATGGCGGCGGCGCTGCTGGCGACGGGGCTTGCGGCCTGGCCGGAGGGCGGCGGAGCACAGGCCGACGACATCGAGCAGGCGGCCCAGTACCAGGCCTGCATGGATCTCGCCGAGAGGGCGCCCGACGAAGCGCTGGAGGCGGCCGAGACCTGGGCCGATCTCGGTGGCAGCGATCCTGCGCGCCACTGCGCCGCCGTGGCGCTGATGCGGCTTGGCCACCACGAAGCCGCCGGGCAGGAGCTTGAGACCCTGGCCGGGAGCCTGGAGGCGAACTACGCCTTCCTGCAGATCCCCCTGCTCATCCAGGCGGCGCAGGCCTGGCTCGCCGCAGGCAACATCGACCGTGCCTACGCGGTGCAGACCGCGGCGCTGGCGCGCCAGCCCAACGACATCGAGCTGCTGGTGGACCGCGCCATGACCGCCGCCGGTGTCGGCAACTACGCAGCAGCCGTGGCCGACCTCGACCGCGCCCTCTCCCACGCGCCCAATCGCGCCGACATCCTGGTCCTGCGCGCGAGTGCCCAACGCTTTCTCGACAATCGCGACGCGGCCCTGGCCGACGTCGAAGCGGCGCTGATGCTGGATCCGGGCAATCCCGAAGGCCTGCTGGAGCGCGGCAACCTGCGGCGTCTTGACGGCAACGACGCCGGCGCGCGCGACGACTGGCTGCGGGTGACGCGCCTCGCCCCCGGCACCCCGGCGGCCGAAGCCGCGCAGGCAAATCTCGCCAAACTCGACGTAAAGGTGGAGTAAGAGGGTGTTGGCGCCTTGAGAAAGCGGGGGCTCGCAGGGTGTTAGAAATCCAGATCGGCGTAGTGCTTGGGCGGTTGCACGCCGGAGATGTGGTCGGCCAGGATGGCGCGGAAGCTCGGTCGCGACTTGACGCGGGCGTACCAGTCCTTGGCGCCGCCGTGCGTCTGCCAGGGTACGTCGCCCAGGTAGTCGACCGCGGAGAGTTCCGCCGCCGCCACGATGTCAGCGCGCGAGAAGGCATCGCCGGCCAGCCAGCGCCGGCGGTCACAGAGCCAGGCGATGTATTCCAGGTGGTAGTGGACGTTGGCGAGGCCGGCGCGGATCGCCCCGGAGTTCGGCGTGCCGAGCTTCAGGAAGCGCTTCATGATCTTCTCGTCGACCAGGTTCGCGGTGACTTCGCGATGGAACTTCTCGCCGAACCAGCTGGCGAGGCGGCGCACTTCGGCGCGATCGGCCGGGTTGCTGCCGATCATCGTGGGCTCGGGATAGCGCTCCTCCAGGTACTCGGCGATCACCCCGGTGCCGGGAATCGAGGTGCCGTCCTCGTCAACGAAGACCGGCACCTGGCCGGCCGGATTGAGGCGCAGAAAGACCTCGCGCCGCTCCCACACCTTTTCGGTGCGCAGTTCGCAGTCGAGTTCCTTTTCCGCCAAGATGACCCGGATGGCGCGGCAGCCGGGATCGATAGCGATGTGGTAGAGCTGGCGCATGGCCGCGGACTATAAGCATCCCGCCCGCGCCTGGGTAGCGTCAGTTGCGAGCCGTCTGCCCGGCCCCCTGATCCGCCCGAGCCTCAGGCTCGCGCGGCTTCCTCCGCCTCACGAGTCACCGGATGCGCGAGGCGCAGCAGCATCTCGCGTGGCACGACCTGCCAGAAGCGCAGCTTCTCATGCTCCCAGTCGATCAGGATCTGCTGGGCGAAGCCCGACTGGGTCTCGCGCCAGTGCTCGGCGATCAGCTCGCGCGCCTGGGCCTCCCAGTATTCGGTCTCGATGCGCTGGTGAATTACGCTGTCGGGATTGATGCGCTCCGGCAGCACGTTGCCAACGTCGTAGATGAAGGCCATGCCGCCGGACATGCCGGCCGCGAAGTTCGGGCCGACCGGGCCGAGAATGACGACGGTGCCGCCGGTCATGTATTCGCAGCCGTTGGAGCCGCAGCCTTCGACCACCGCCACGGCCTCCGAGTTGCGCACACAGAAGCGCTCGCCCGCCTGACCGGCGGCGAAGAGCTTACCGGCGGTGGCGCCGTAGAGCACCGTGTTGCCGATGATGGTGTTTTCGTTGCTGGCCAGCGGGCTGGAGGTCAGCGGGCGCACCACGATCGTGCCGCCGGAAAGTCCCTTGCCGACGTAGTCGTTGGCGTCGCCGAAGACTTCCAGCTTCAGGCCCTGCACCGCGAAAGCACCGAGCGACTGCCCGGCCGAACCGCGCAACCGCACCGTCATATGGCCGGGGTTCAGACCCTTCATGCCGAAGCGGCGGGTGATCATTGATGACAGCTTGGTGCCGATCGCGCGGTGCGTGTTGCGGATCGAGTATTGCAGCTGCATCTTCTCGCCATCCTCGAACAACGGCTTGGCGTCGGCGATGATCTGGGCGTCCAGGGTCTCCGGCACCTCGTTGCGTCCCAGCAGCGTGCAGTAGCTCGGCAGATCGCCGGTCTCGGCCTGCACCAGCAGCGGGTTGAGGTCGAGGTCGTCGAGGTGCTCGGCGCCGCGGCTGACCTGCTTCAGGAGGTCGGTGCGGCCGATGATCTCGTTGAGGCTGCGCGCACCCAGGCGGGCCAGGATCTCGCGCACTTCCTCGGCGATGAAGCTGAAGAGGTTGACCACTTTCTCCGGCGTGCCGGTGAACTTCTGGCGCAGCGCCTCGTCCTGCACGCAGACACCGACCGGGCAGGTGTTGGAGTGGCACTGGCGCACCATGATGCAGCCCATAGCGACCAGCGAGGCGGTGCCGACGCCGAACTCCTCGGCACCGAGGATGGCGGCGATCACCACATCGCGGCCGGTCTTGATGCCACCGTCGGTGCGCAGGGTGATGTTGTGGCGCAGACGATTCAGGGTCAGCACCTGATGCACCTCCGAGAGGCCCATCTCCCACGGCACGCCGGCGAACTTGATGGAGGTCTGCGGCGAGGCGCCGGTGCCGCCGACAT
>CAYYIV010000003.1:0-237640 GCA_964472095.1 uncultured Pelagibius sp. | reverse complement strand
GAAAAAACCTTCACCCTCAAACCCGGAGAAACCGCAAGCTAACGGCCTGACTTCGCCGAGCGGTCAAACTCGGCGCAAGGCGGACCAATCCGATCAAGCATCCCCGAAATTCGCTTACCGCGTATGGAAGGCGAAGGCTTGCCGTACAATGGGGATATCGCCAAACAAGACGTCCCTGTAGCATTGGTCCGCTTCAAGAAGCCCTGTCTTTGAGGGCCAGGCAGCCGTAGCGGGATATCCGACGAAGGGAATGCACGATGACCAAGGCAAGCAAGGGGCGAGTCCGCCTGAGCATCTTACTCTGCGGCTCGTCCGGCGTTTCCTGCGCTACTTTGATGGCTGCATTTTTGGTGTTCTACGGAACACCGTACAATCCGATTTGGTGGGGCATCATGGCGGCCATTCTGGTTGCCGCCATTCTCTTGCCGTTAGTCCTGGTGCCGATGATCGAATGGGTCATGGCGGGCTACCGCGATGAAAAGTCCAACTGACCCCCAGCCTCCCGACCTGTCTCGTCATTCCACCGTCACCGACTTGGCGAGATTGCGCGGCTGATCCACGTCGGTCCCCTTCAACACCGCTGTGTGATAGGCGAGCAGTTGTATGGGGATGCTGTAGACCATAGGTGCGATGAAAGGATCGACTTGCGGCAACTCGATGCAGGCTTCCGCATCCTGACCGATCCGCTCGATGCCTGTGCGATCCGACAGCAGGATAACCCGACCGCCCCGCGCCTGTACCTCCTGAACGTTAGCCGCAGTTTTTTCGAAGAGTGGTCCTGTCGGTGCACAGACGATCACCGGCATATGTTCGTCGATCAGCGCAATCGGACCATGCTTCATCTCGCCGGCCGCATAGCCCTCTGCATGAATGTAGGTGAGTTCCTTCAGCTTCAGCGCGCCCTCCATGGCAATCGGGAACATCGACCCGCGCGCAAGATAGAGCACGTCGCTGGCGCCGACCAAGGACGCCGCAACCTTGCGCGCCGCACCGTCGATCGACAAGGCCTCGTCGACGAACTTCGGCAATTCGATCAATGCCTGCGACAATGCGTCAAGGCGCTCGGGCGACAAGACGCCCTTGGCTTCGGCGGTCGCCAAGACCAGGCACGCCAGAACGGTCAGCTGGGTCGTGAACGCCTTGGTCGAGGCAACGCCGATCTCCGGACCGGCCCTGGTCGGCAAGACGCAGTCCGATTCCCGCGCAATCGCGCTTTCCGGCACGTTCACAATCGACATGATCGGCTGCCCTTGCGCCCTGGCATAGCGCAGTGCCGAGAGCGTATCGATCGTCTCTCCAGACTGGGAAACGAAGAGGCCGACGCCGCCGTCCGGCATCGGCGCCTCGCGATAACGGAACTCAGAGGCAATGTCGATTTCGACCGGCTGTCGCGCCAGTTGCTCGAACCAGTATTTCGCCACCGCCGTCGCAAGGAAAGCGGTCCCGCAGGCACAGCAGGTGAATCGACTGACTCTCGCCAGGTCTACCGGTAGGGCGGGCAACTCAACCCTGCGGGTGGAAAGGTTGACGAGCGAGGCGAGCGTCTCACTGATGGCGGTCGGCTGCTCGAAGATCTCCTTTTGCATGAAGTGGCGATGGTCGCCCTTGCCGATGAGGGCGCCGGAAAGCGCCGTCTGCTGCTCCTTCCGTTCGACGATCTGATCGTTGATATCGTGAATGCTGCAGCCCTCGGCGGTGACCTCCACTCGGTCGCCTTCTTCAAGGTAGATGATGCGATCCGTCAGATGCGCCAGCGCCAGCGCATCGGATCCCAGGTACATCTCGCCATCGCCAATCCCAAGCGCCAGGGGAGACCCGCGCCGCGCTCCGATCATCAGGTCGTGACGACCTGAGAAGATGATCGCAATCGCGAATATTCCCTCCAGCCGCTTGAGGGCAGCCCCCACGGCGGCCTGCGGCGCCAGTTGCAGGCTCAGCAGGTCGGAAACCAAATGGGCGATGACTTCGCTGTCGGTCTGCGAGGTAAAGACGTGCCCTTTCGCTTCGAGTTCGGCCCGAAGCGCCTGGTGATTCTCGACGATACCGTTGTGCACCAGGGCGACACGGTCGTTGGCATGGGGATGGGCATTCTTTTCGCAGGGCGCTCCATGGGTCGCCCAGCGGGTGTGCCCGATACCGACGGTCCCTTCCAAGGGTTCCCTGTCCAGGAGTTGCTGCAGGCAGGCAACCTTGCCGGCAGCCCTCCGCCGGCCGATCGAGCCATTGGTCAGGGTTGCTACGCCAGCGGAGTCATAGCCTCGATATTCGAGACGCCGCAGGCCTTCCATGAGGACCGGCACAGCCGGACGCGAACCGATGAATCCTACGATGCCGCACATCGGCTCACGCTCCCTTTGACTCGATACTGCCGAGTACGCAAAGAGCGTCCCCTCGACCTGGATTCACCACACCCGACTAACCCGTCGGCTCGGCCGGCTGAAATGCCGACGAAGATTGCCCTAAGGTCTTGCGCACCTGGTTCGCTTTCGCGCGCAACTCGTCCACGTTCAGAATCCGGCGACCGTCCAGGCTGAAACGTCCATCCGCCACACGGACAACCGAGTAGTCCCGGCTGCGAAGAAACTGCACGATTGTGTCGACGCCCATATCCGCGTGCCTGCCGATTGCCGAAGTGATAGAGGCGCGGCGGGAATACTCGGAAGAGGCGTTACCTTCGATCGTCCGGTGGGCTTTGTATGGTTCCGCATTTGCGGCTCGCGGAACACGCGGTTCCCCAGATTTGACCTCATTCCGTCCTGCGTATGAAAGGGCCGGACTGAGGTCGCGCAACAAGGTATCGGCTTGTTCTTGCCTTGCTCGTGGAGCGTCGACGGAAGTGCCGGCCGTCTGAACCTGCGGCTCAGACGGTGCCGCCGTCGAATTCGAACGCTGATGCGCCTTGTTGGCTCGTTTTGACAGGCCTAAAGCACGTGCGCGGCTGTAGAGGCTGGCTGTCGTCCTGCCCAACTGCCCTGCGATTTCATCCAATGATGAGGCAGAGTGCCAAGTTCGCTTTAGCCACTCGTCATCGGCTTCGCTCCAGCGACGTTTGATCGCCGGGACACAGGTTCGATCGTCTGCCAACGCGGCTTGGCTGGGGATTTCTTGAGCTGCCTGTTGCTTTGGGGAGGGCCCGGCCACAGCGGGCTCGACCTCCACGGCCTCCCGCAACTCAGCTTCCGATCCCGCGGCATCGACGCGCACCGGAGCCATGGCAGCCGGCAGATCGTCTGCCTCGTTCCTGCCGTCGCGCCCCTGGCGCCCCTCGAGCACAAAGCGCTCCATCCGGGACGCCATTTCGATCGCAGCCCCGAGATCGGGCTGCTTGCCGAGGGAGAAATAGAGAAGGTCCCTTCGAAGTTCCTGATCCGCCGTAAGCCGCATTGTGTCTCTCCCGAACGCAGGGGCACGAACGCCGAGCGCAGGGGCAAAGTTATGCTAAAAAAATGGTAACTTCAATTGAGAGTAATCAAATTAACTAACATTGTTTACGAATACGATAGAAAAACATACACATATATAGTGTTAAGTTCTCCTGCACTCTGGCAGGGATTGCACCCTCCTCTTGTCGGGTAGCCGATGAAGGCCTGACGTTACCTTCACGCCAAGAGCGGCCCGGCGAAACAACATAGCTATTTACATACAACAGGAAGCAGTCGACCGGCTCACGCCGGAGCCGGCAATCAGCCCGCAAGATTGTGCCGGTGTGGGAATGCAAGAGGCCGGCGCCTTGCAAGTGTCAGAAGGAGACGGATATGCCGAGCGTGACGGCGTTCTCGAAGAACGTCTGGTTATCGTCGGTCGAATCCTGCGACTGAAAACTGTACGACATGAACGCTTGGGCATCGGATGAAAGTCGGTACGCTAGGCCCAGGTTCAGGCTGTAGGTGTCGTCGGTACGGTTGTCTTCCTGGAAATCGCTGTGCTCGTAGGCGATAGCACTCGTGAAACTAAGTTCGGAACTCAGCCTTCGAGCCCAGGTTGCCCTTGCCTCGTAGAACTCCTCATCGCCTTCGGTACCCCCTTCACTTGTGCCCACGAGGCCGGAAAGACGGAAGGTATTGCTGCCACTTCTATGGTCGGCACCAATCCGCAGAGTGCTCGTGCGAGTCGTTTCATCCTCAAAAGTAAAAGGGTCGTCGCCGTCGAAGGGTTCACCCGTATCGGGATCAATGATCTCGCCGGTATCCGGGTCAACAATCAATCGGCCCAAGTTGGAAATGGCGCGTTGCTGCGAACTCTCCAGCGCTTCCGAGTAGCTGGCACGCAGCCTGGTCTTCGGGCCGATCTGATAGTTCAAGGAAGCATCCAGGCTCTCATCATTATCCCGATGGCCATAGCTGGCCTGAAGGCTCAGATCGGGATTTGGCATCCAAGCGAAACCGCCGCGCCAGGTGATACCATCGAAGTTGTCACTACTGTCCTCGTCGCCGTCCCGATATTCGTAGCCGAATCCTCCAAGGAGAGTGAAACCCCGCCAAAGCTGATAGCTCAGCCCGAGCTCTGTGCTGGCCGTGGCGATGTCACCGTCATCACTGCGGACCTCCTCGCCGACGCTGTTGGTCCAGGTCCACCCAAAGAAGGAGAAATCCGGCCCACTGCGGACGGCCAGCAGGCCATCGTGGCTGTAAACATCGGAACGGCTTCCGGAGTCGACCAGAACGGGGCTGAAGCTATAGCGCCACTCCACGTCCGCAAAATCGCCGAGTCTGTGAACCAGATAGGGGCTGGCGGTCATCGTCGCCACAAAGTCGCGGTTCGAGGTGCTGGCTCCCGAAGCTGAGGTCGACTGACGGGAATCCAAGAGTTGCCGGCTTATAGATGCTCGGAAGTCGAAGAACAGAAGGTCAGGCGACACTTCCGTCGTCGAGGTGCCAACGATGCGCGGGTCGACCGAAAAGCCCTCGTCGTTCCCGCCGATCTGATGGACGCCGGAAAGATCGCCGTTGAAGGCCGCGGTCACGCGGGCCGACTCTCCCGCAATGGAGATCCTTGGGCCTGCCCGCGTTATCAGCCCCGGCTCTCGGTCGCCATCGGGATCCTGGTCGATGTTGTCACTGAAGGTTTCGCTGGCAACGGCGCTGTAGGTCACACGCCACTCGCCTTGCATGAAGCCCTCGGGAATGACGATGACGTCGCCAGGCATCAGCGGAACATTGGCACTGGAATCCCCGTCCCGAATCAGGTCGGCAAGGCGCACCGGGATCCTTTGATAGCTTCCTTCGGTGGAACGGACGATAACCGTACCGTTGCCATCGGCCTGCCGCGAGAGGCCGCCGGCCGCGATGACGGCATCCAGCAGCGTTATGCCGCTCCTGTAGGCTAGAGTCCGGGGTTCGGCGGCTTCGCCGACTACCCGGATTTGCTGGCCAATGTCCCCGAGGCCCGCAACCACGGCCACGGTGACCATGGGGTCCTGCAGGTACTCCAACAGCCTCGACTCGACCTCATCTGCCAGATCCATCGGCGTCTTGCCGGCGGCCAGGAGATCCTCGACAAGAGGCATCGAGATCCGGCCATCCGGACGCACGACCACGGTGGCGGTGAGCTCAGCTTGTCGCCAAACCGTAATTTCCAGTACGTCACCCGGACCTATGAGGTAGGTCGGCGGACCCGGGTCGGTCGCAGCTGAAGCAGAGCCCAGCACCACGGCGACCAGCCATCCGGCCAGCAAAACACTGAACCAGGGGCGACTTCGCAGTGCACGGCAAAACCGGCGCCTGCGGTCAAACCCCATCGGACGAGCGGATCCCGACAACACTCCCCCCAAGCGGTACCTACCCCAAATGACCAGCCGGTCCACTGCCGGGCCCGATGCCACCCTCCCCGCTGAGGAACTGACATGAGGCTCTGGCTGCAAGATGGCACGCAATACCTTGCAGCACCTTAGAATATCCGATCAATTAAATCTATCCCAACCCTCTCCAGCAGGAAACAGCCCCGAGCGTCAGGGTAGATCGCTGTCCGTGCCGACTGCGGCAGCCCTTCGCGCCGCCCGGCGAACCTGATAAGCTTCCCGATTACCCCTTCGCCTCCAAGGTTCGGCCAAGATACCTGTTGAAAGTCCCAGAAGACGGGAGGAGTGGAAATGAATGCGAAAGCCGTGACGTTTCCCGCAGCGGCCTTCCTCGCCGTCCTGCTGCTCGGCATGATGGGCTTGGCAAGCCTGGCCCAGACCGGCGGTGATGCGGTCAATTGTTCAGAAGACGGCCTGGGAACGGTCCATGAAACGCTGGCGAGTCACTGCAAAGGCAGAATCGTCACCGACGAAGAGGCCGCGGCGATCCGCCAGCAGCGGCGTGACTACATTCAAAAAGTCCTTTCCAGATCCAACGATGCCAATGATCCGGATCGGCACCTGGCGTCCCTCGGCTCGGGCTTCTTCGTTGCCAGGGACGGCAGTGTCATCACCAGCCGCCACGTCGTCGACGGCTGTGCCACTGTGTCGGTGACGCCAACCTTCGGGGAAACGAAGATCGCCGAGGCTGTCGTTCTCAATGAGCAGGCCGACCTCGCCCTCCTGCGTACAGATATGGTTGCTCCCGGAGTGGCCCCACTCGTTCCAAACAAAGGTCCCGCCGTCATTGGGCCGGCCTTCATCGTGGGCTATCCCGAACTCGGCATGGCGACGATCGAGCCGATCGTGACCGCCGTCGAGATCCTGCACCGGGAAAGCCGTACGGCGTACGGTCCCGCCATCGTCGTGAGAGGGGATGTGCGCAGGGGCAACAGCGGCGGTCCTCTCCTGGACGGTGGCGGCGACGTCATCGGCGTGGTCGTGGCCAAGATTGATTCTGTCAGTGTTTACAATGTCACAGGCGACGTCGTGCGCGAGATCGGCCTGGTCCTGCCTGGCGATGTGCTCCTGCGATTCCTCGAGGAGCACGGCATCAGCCATTTGGAGGCACAGCGACGGCCCCCTCAGTCGAATGCGCGCGTCCTGGAGGATGCTCGACCCTTCATGGTGCGCATAGGCTGCTGGAGATAACGACCGGCCGGCGGCGCCGAGCCACCGATGGGGCTCCGGAGGAACATCGAAGACAGCATTGCAAGGCGGCGCGCTATCCTCAACAATGCCCGGAGTCCGAATAGGCGGGTAGCTCAGAGGTAGAGTGCTCCTTTTACGTAGGAGAGGCCGGAAGGTTCGATTCCCTCCCCCGCCTACCAACACCCCTCACTCGCCTGCCGTGCTCAGCCTCTCGCCTTCTCCCGCTGGGGCGGTCTGGCGGCCAAGGAGGCGATAGACCTCCAGCGGCTCCGAAGGGCGTCCCCCTAAATCTTCCCGGAAGAACGTGAAGAAGCGGTCCATGGTGTCGAGAAACTGCGAAAGTTCGTGGTCGGACGTGACATAAGGCGTCATGCCGGGCACCAGGGAAGGCGAGTGATAGGTGAATGAAAAGATTCGGCTGCCCTGTTCATGAAGACTGCGGGCAAGACGGATATTCGCCGCCAGATCGACCCCCTCCGGGGTCAGTCGAATGCGCTCCAGCAGGCCGGAACGGGCAAGGATGCCCGGCAAACGCAAACGCATTCCAGCGGTACCGCTGACCCAGGGGAAGAGCGAAGGACCCAGCCCCCGCAAGGCCCCGTGGAAGCCGCATGACAGGGGAATCTCTAGCAGATTGTTCCCGGCGCCGAACCACGATGGATAAAATCCGGCCTGCGCGAAATCCGGCCCGCCGTCATCGGCAAAGCTGGTGAACGGCACGACACTGACATCGATCAGGTAGCCAAGTTCTTCAAGAGTCCGCGCGGTGGCCGGACCGACACCATAGCGCCCGGCTTTGTAGACCACCGGGCTTGCTCCGAACCCCTCCGCAATCGCCGCGGTCAGAGCCTCCAATTTCTCGCGTTCAAGATCCGGTGGCAGGTTGCCAGGGTAGGAGTTGTGAGCGTTGACCGCCTCCCGATGGGGTGGGTTGACCCAAGGGTGCAGATGCGCGCCTATCCGGCACTCCCCACGGTCGGCGAATGGCTTGAGCGTCGCCACGGCGGCTGGCGTCGCTGCAACGGGGTAGTCGATCACATAGGTCGGTACGATGCCGTGGCGGGCGAAGATCTCCTGAGCCCGCTCCTGCGCCGAGATCGCGCCGACGCTGGTGTTCTCCCGAGCGTGGGGCTGACTCCAGTCGAACTCCTCCTCGGTGTCCACAATCACCAGGAGCAAGGGCGGGTGGTCCGCCGTCAGTCTGACTGGCGAACCGCCCCCACGGCCGATGGCGTCGAAGAAATTTCCACAACTCAAAGGCGAGTCCATTCCGCTCTGTCCCCGTACCCAAGAGGAGGACCCACGACTACGAATGCCCGGCAATTCTATACGCTTGGCCGATACCTGCCAATTGACGCCTGCTGAGCCGCAGCCTTTCGGCAACGTTCAGAAAAACGACGCACGTGAGCCCAGGTCGAAAGATAGCCCAGGTCGAAAGTTCGATGGCCGGCAGCGTCGAGAACAGCAAGGCAGCCCAGATGTAAAATTTCTTTACAGATTGCAGTATTTCGACCTTGGCGTGGGTGAGAGGATTGCGTTGTTTCAGTGGCTTATTGTATTGGTACAAATCCTGCATATACAAGTTTGTTGATAAGGGAGGCGTTGGCGCATGCTGGAAGAAGGAGGCGTCGCGGCTCCGGTTTTGGGTTATAATGAGCGTTTGGCGTGAGGGGCGATGGTGGTAGAAGGCCAATCACCCATCGAATCCCATAGGGTTTTTGTGTCATTGTACGCTACTCGACCCTCGGATCGTTCGGGCTGGCCCCCGATCTAGCTCGACAGGAATGTCAGGGCATTGAAGCAGGATTGCTGGCATGGCGGACAAAAACCGCTCGGAGATTGACAAAAGTGACCTGAACGTCGGTGCCGGGAAGGCTTCTCAGCCGATGGATCAAGAGTCGCCGGAAGTCCGCGCTCGACGAGAAGCGCGGCGTCGCGTCCTGGCCGGCGGCCTGGCCAGTGCGCCGCTGATTCTTACCCTGTCTTCACGTCCGGCTTCGGCCGTTGGCGGCGGCTACTGGGGCGGGGGGAAGAACTGCGGCCCGTCGAGCATGCTGTCCGGTAACCTCTCCAACAACGCCGAACCAGAAGGCTGCCGGGGAAAGACGCCGGGCTACTGGAAGACCCACGCTGACAAGTGCAGCAAATATTTCGTCGTCGGCCCGTGCAATCCGATTGACAAGAACAAGTGGGGCACCTGCGACGACTATTCCGTGCCCAAGAAGAAGGAGCTCGAGGATTACCTCACGAAGCTCAAGAAGGATCGCTGGAAGAATAAGGAACAGATCCAGACAGTCGAACAATATCTGGATTGGCTGAAGCGCTACCCCAATCTCGATTCGCCGCCCTTTGGGACAGCATTTAGCGACGTCTTCGGGTCGGGGTTCACGCAAGATCATACGACGACGATGATGCAGGCGCTCTGGCTCGCCGACTCGCCGAGCGGCTCCGGCGGGCCAGCTCCCATACTGGCGCATTGCGCTGCCGCCTACTGCAATGCCTATGAGTTCGGGAAGAGCACCTTCGGCCTGTCTCCACAGGAAGTCGTTGACTTGGTTGCAAGCATGATTCATGTCGATCCCTTTGGCTTGAAGGATCTCCTCGAGGCAATGAACGAACGCGGCTAGCCGCTGCGGTTCTTTCCGGACTCGTGGGAGCGTCGCTTGAAGCCGGCAGTTCATCCCTCTTCCAGGAGCAAGCGGAGCCTCTGGCATGTGAACACGCCACATGTCGGCGCGTGGCGAATGTGGGATGGTGAGGCGGTCGTATACGACGACCTGTCCGGCGACACCTTGAAGCTCGACGTCATCATGTCTGAGATCTTCAGTCGCCTGCAGCAGAGCGCCGCGAGCCAGGACGAACTCGTCCAACACCTCTCCAAGACCCTCGATCTCGACATCGATCTCCGCCTCCAGCGCCTGGCGGAAATTGCACTCGAACGCTTTGAGGACAGCGGCCTGATGGTACGGACTGAGGCTCCTGAGCCACAGACCGCGGAACGCTGATCCGGCTGGCCGCTTGGAACACTGCCGCCGGCCGCCCCTTCTCCCCCGAGCCGCCGCAGGGCGCCCCAAGGGACTGGGAGATCCGGCAGTCGGCGTCGCTTGCATGAGTATCGCCGACGGAAGATCATGTCCCAGCGACTCTTGAAATCGTCAGGGCATGGCGGCGTGAATTTCGTCCCTAACGCAGACTCCCAAGGCGGCTCGGCGCCAAGCGGCGCCGCCGCTGCTGAGGTGCCGGTTCCGCCTCCGCCGGCATCGCCCGCCAGGTCCGTACTGCGGAGCATCTGGTGAAGCTCTCCACTTGGTCGAAGGAGGAGCAGGCCCGCCGGCTGCAGGGCCCTGGCATTTTCCTCCATACCGGCCCCTTCCTCAGCCATATTCGCACCGCTGTACCCGCCGTCCTCGACGGCATCGGCCTCCTCTATGCGGACAATCGGGTGTCGCCACACGAGCCTTACGCCGACTTTCACATCGCCTTGAACCGCCCCCGCAACCTGCGTCGCTGGATCAGTCCCCAGGTGCATTTCGAGTTCGACGGCCTGCTCCCCTTCAAGCCCCTGCCGCTGACCCAGGCGCTGCCGATGCTGGAATGGGGCCTCAACTGGTGCATCGGGTTTCATGCCCACCAGTTTCTTATCGTCCACGCCGCGACCGTGGAAAGGAACGGCTTCGCAGCGATCCTGCCGGGAGCCCCAGGGTCGGGCAAAAGCACCCTTACCGCCTACCTCGTCAACAACGGCTGGCGCCTGCTGTCCGACGAGTTGGCCCTGCTCTCGACGCATGACGGCCAGCTGACACCGCTGGCCCGGCCGATCAGCCTGAAGAACCAGTCCATCGACCTCATCGCCGAACTGGTGCCCCACGCCACCCTCGGCCCGCGGTGCGAGGATACGGCCAAGGGCACCGTCGCCCTGCTGAAAGCGCCCCGGCAAAGCTTGGAGCGGGTCTCCGAGACCGCGCAGCCGGCCTGGGTGATCTTCCCTACTTTCAAGGCCGGAGCGGCAACGTCTCTGGTTTCACATTCCAAAGCCGACACGCTGATCGAACTGGGCCAAAACGCCTTCAACTACAGCGTCCACGGGAAGCAGGGCTTCGAAACCCTGTCTCGCCTGGTCGATACCTGCGCTTGCTACAGCTTCACCTACAGCAAGCTTTCGGAGGCGCTTGCCGTCTTCGAGAGCTTGGAGGCAGCCCCCTTGCAGGCCGAAGGGGTGCCGGCATGAGCAGCCAGGGCGAAGATGACGCGCGCCGCCGGATCCTGCCACGTCTGGCCGGCCATCCGGAGGCGCTTGCCGCACTCACTCTGGACCAATGGGATCTTGTCGTTCGCCAGGCGATGCGGGCAGGAATCCTCGCACGCCTGTGTTTCCAACTGGATGAGCTGGGCGTCCTGGATCAGGTGCCGGAGCGCCCTCGGCGCCACCTGGAATCGGCACGGACCCTGGCGCACAAGCATATGCGGGATGTTCGCTGGGAGGTTACCTGCGTCTGCCGGGTGCTGGCGGAAAGCCAGGTTCCCATCACGCTGTTGAAGGGTGCTGCTTACGTGATGGCCGACTTGCCGCCGGCCCGCGGTCGCCTGTTCAGCGACATTGATTTCATGGTGCCGCGAGAGCGGATCGGCGAGGTGGAGCAGATCCTTGCCGAGGCGGATTGGGGACCGGAGGTCAAGGACGACTACGATCAGCGCTACTATCGGCTGTGGACGCACCAGATTCCGCCGCTGAGGCATTTCAAGCGCAACACCGTGTTGGACGTGCATCACACCATCGTGCCCCTGACCGCCCGCGCTCCCGTGGAAGCTGCCACCCTGGCGGCCGAGAGCCTGCCGCTCGGTCAAGACGGGCAGCTGCGCGTCCTGGCCCCGACCGATATGGTGCTGCACTCGGCGGTCCACCTGTTCAACGAAGGGGAATTCGATCGCGGACTGAGAGATCTGCTCGACCTGTCGGACCTGCTGCGGCATTTCGGCGCGCAACCGGGGTTCTGGGACAAACTGGCCGAGCGGGCCGAGGTTCTTGGCCTGACCGGGCCGCTCTCCCTGACACTGAGGTACCTGGACAGCCTGCTGGATATGGCGTTGCCGGACTCGATCCGTCAGGCGGCAACAGGCTGGCAGCCGTCGGCGGCCAAGCGGGCAGTCTTCGACGCGCTCCTCCTCCGGGCCCTGCTACCCGACCATGACAGCTGCGACGACGCCCTGACGGGCACGGCCCGCTGGCTCCTCTACGTACGCGCCCACTACCTGCGCATGCCGCTTTACCTGCTGCTGCCGCACCTCCTGCGCAAGAGCTTCTACCGGCCACGCGAGCCTAAGGGGGGTACCGATCGCCAGCAGCTTCAGGCTCATATCGAGCAGCTATTAAGGTTAACGCCGCGGGCCAAGAGTGGTACTAGGCATGCCAAGGCACCCGACCACCTCAACTAAATCTGGTTGGGAGACCTCGAGAGCGAGCTTTTCTTTGCGATTTGAGATAGTTAACCAGGAAGGGATCGCCAACCGGGCACCCAGCGTGTAGATTACCGGACCCAGGAAGGCGCAGGTGTTGCGATGATAATGTGCGCAGCTGTCGAGAACTGCCCCGCAATCGGCGACCAAGGCATCCTATGAAGTACACCGACTTCTTCAATCTCAGGGAATATCCCTTCAATCTGACGCCGGACCTTCGGTTCTACTACCGAAGCCAGTCCCAGCGCAGGGCGCTGTCATACCTCAGCTTCGGGCTGAGCAAGGGCGAAGGGTTCGTCGTCATCACCGGCGAGATCGGCGCCGGCAAGACCGTGTTCATCGACTACTTCCTGAGCAACCTGCCGAAGAACAACGCCGTCACGGCGACCATTGCCAATACGCAATTCGATGCGGACAATTTCCTGCGGATGGTCGCCTCGGCCTTCGGGTTGCGCCAGGAGAATGCCGACAAGGCAACGGTGTTCCGCAACTTGGAGGCATTCCTGCTGGACGTCCATCGCAGGAACATCCGCGCCATCCTCATCGTGGACGAGGCGCAGGGTCTGCCGATTTCGGCACTGGAAGAGCTCCGTATGCTTTCGAATGTCTATCACAAGGGTCGCCCGCTACTGCAGGTCTTCCTGATCGGACAGCCGGAGTTCCGTCGGAAACTGGCCGACCAGGGCCTGGAACAGTTGCGCCAGCGCATTGTCGCCATTCATCACCTGACACCTCTCAACGAATCAGAGACCCGCGAATACATTCTGTACCGGCTGCAGACAGCAGGCTGGGACAACGACCCGAAGATTGCCGAGGATTGCTTCCAGCTCATTCATCGGGAAGCGCGCGGCGTGCCGCGCCTCATCAACAATCTTTGCGACCGCCTGCTCTGGCATGCCTTCGTCGAAGAGAATCATGCAATCGCGCGAGAGGATGTCGAACTGGTTATCGACGACATGAGGCTCGATGCCAGCGGACTTTCACTTGACGATGGGCCGCCGCCGGAGGTCGAGGTGACGATACCGGAAGACGATGACGAGGATCAGCGCCGGCGTCAGGCTTCCCCGGCGCCCGATCGTGTGGTCGACTTCCGCTCCCCGCACGAAAAGGAAAGCTAGGGACCTGCATCCGGTGGATGCGATCCCGGCAGCGGATGGCAAGGATGACCCGAAGCGCGATGCGCCATCGATGCGTTGAGACGGCAGGAAACAAGGAAGATGAGCAGCTACGACATCCCTGAAATTACCGGAGCGATGACCGTCGATGTGGAAGATTACTTCCAGGTCGCGGCCTTTGCCGACCGGGTCAAGCGGGAGGACTGGGAGAGCTACCCCTGCCGTGTCGAGCGCAATGTCGACCGCATCCTCGGCATCTTCGCGGACAGCGGCGTCTGCGCCACCTTCTTCACTCTCGGTTGGATTGCCGAGCGTTATCCAGGGGTCGTCCGACAGATCGTCGACGGTGGACACGAACTCGCCAGCCACGGCTATGAGCACGTCAAGGTCCACAGCCAGAAGCCGGAAGCCTTTCGCCAGGACATCCGCAGGACGAAAACGATCCTCGAAGACCTGGGTGGCCAGCGGGTCAAGGGGTACCGGGCCGCGAGCTTCTCGATCGATGAAAGATCGCTCTGGGCTTTCGATATCCTGGCCGAGGAGGGCTACGACTACAGCTCCAGCGTCTATCCGATCAAGCACGACCACTACGGCATGCCCGATGCGTCCCGCTTCACCTATCGACCGAGTGAGAGGCACAATCTGATAGAAGTGCCTATCTCGACGCTGAACCTCTTCAATCGGAACCTGCCGAGCGGCGGCGGCGGCTACTTCCGCTTGCTGCCCTATGGCATCTCGCGCTGGGCCCTGCGTCGTCTCGGCGAGAAGGACAAGCGCCCGGCGATCTTCTACTTCCATCCCTGGGAGATCGACCCCGACCAGCCGCGCTTCGATGGTGTCTCCTTCCGTTCGCGGTTTCGGCACTACGTCAACCTGGGCAGCATGGAGCGCCGGTTGCGCGCCGTCCTGAGGGACTTCCGTTGGGACCGAATGGACCGTGTGTTCCTATCCAATCATCTCGGTGAAGAATGCCTCGAGACACAGCCGACAGCCTGCAAGTCGATTGCCTCCTAGATGGCGCCGACCCGGCTTGGGACCGCTTCGTCGAGGGCCGGCCGGATGCGACTTTTTTCCACCTCTCCGGCTGGAAGGCCGTCATCGAGGAGAGCTTTGGCCATCGCTGTCATTACCTGATTGCGCGCCAGGCCGGCGAGGTCGTCGGGGTGCTGCCGCTGACTCATGTGCGCGGCCGCATCTTCGGCAATAGCCTGATTTCCAATGGATTTTGTGTCTACGGTGGGCCCCTCGCAGCGACCCCGGCCGCGCTCGACGCCTTGGACGAGGCAGCCGTCAACCTGGCGCACGAGCTTCGTGTCGATCGCATCGAATACCGTCTGCGCAAACCGCTGCACGGGGACTGGCCCTGCAATCGGGAAACCTACGTCACCTTCCGCAAAGCAATCGACGCCGATCCGGAGAAGGCGATGCTGGCAATTCCCCGCAAGCAGCGCGCGATGGTGCGCAAGGGGATCAAGGAGGGTCTGGAGGGGCAGGTCGACCCAGACGTGCGCCGACTTTATCCGCTCTACGCGGAAAGCCTGCGCAATCTTGGCACGCCGGTAGTCAGCCGGCGCTACTTCGAATGCCTGAGAACCATCTTCCGCGACGCCAGTGAAGTCATCACCATCGTCAAGGACGGAGAGCCGCTGGCCGGCGTCCTGTCATTCTTCTTTCGCGACGAGGTACTGCCCTACTACGGCGGCGGCGGCGCAGCTGCGCGCGCCTATGCGGCGAACGACTTCATGTACTGGGAGGTCATGCGCCGGGCCTGCGACCGCGGCCTGCGCATCTTCGACTTTGGCCGCAGCAAGGTCGGCACCGGCTCATTCGCCTTCAAGAAGCACTGGGGGTTCGAGCCGGAACCGCTTCACTACGAGCACCGCCTGCTACGCCTCGACAAGGTCCCGGAGATCAACCCGCTGAACCCGAAATACGCGCTGATGGTCGCGACCTGGAAGCGGCTGCCGCTTGCTGTGGCCAATAGGCTTGGTCCGATCGTTGCCCGGGAGCTGGCCTAGTGGCATCCAGTCCGCAGTCTCTCATGGTTAAGGACGCGTGGAGCCGTGGCGAAGGCAAGCGCAGCAGTCGTTGCGGTCGGCCTCAAAGTGTCGGAGGATGCGGCGGGCGCGGCAGGGGAGCCGGGGACCGGGTCGGAAGACCGATAACAGGCTCCAAAGCGGCCGCGCTGGCTGCGTCGTCAGAACCAACTGGAAGATCTCCCGCGCCGTGACCCCGGGCGGGAATCGTTTGATCGGACCTTTCGAGCAATGTGTGGACTGGTAGGAATTTTCGACAGCAGAGGCCGACGGCCGATCGCGCAGCCCCTCCTCACGACGATGACCGACAGCCTCGAGCATCGCGGCCCGGACGGGCATGGTTATCATATCGCCGAGGGCATCGGGCTGGGCCACCGCAGGTTGTCCATCATCGATCTGGCTGGCGGTCACCAGCCGATGTTCAATGAGGATGGCAGCGTCGCCGTCGTCTACAATGGCGAGATTTACAATTTCAAGGAGCTGGCGCAGGAACTCCGCGACTGCGGCCACCAGTTCCACAGCGTCTGCGATACCGAGGTCATTGTCCACGCCTGGGAAGAGTGGGGCGAGGACTGCGTCAAGCGCTTCCGCGGCATGTTCGCCTTTGCGCTCTGGGACAGCAACACGGAGACGCTTTTCCTCGCCCGCGATCGCCTGGGGATCAAACCCCTTTACTACTCGGTCCTTGCGGACGGGCGGCTGATTTTCGGCTCGGAGATGAAAGCGCTGCTGTGCGATCCGGATCTCGAGCGAGATTTCGACATCCAGGGGATCGAGGATTATTTTGCTTTCGGCTACGTCCCCGATCCGAAAACCATCTACCGCAGCATTCGCAAGCTGCCGCCGGCCCATACCTTGGCGTGGCGGCGGGGTACGCCGCAGCCCAAGCCACAGCGATATTGGGAGATCAGCTTCCAGGCGAACCGGCGCTTGAAGGAGGCCGATGCCTGCGTCGAGCTTCGCGAGCGGATGAGCGAAGCGGTAAAGATCCGCCTCGTGGCCGACGTCCCGCTCGGCGCCTTCCTTTCCGGCGGCGTCGATTCCAGCAGCGTCGTAAGCATGATGGCGGAGCATTCCACGTCTCCAGTGAACACCTGCTCGATCGGCTTCGATCTGCCGGAGTTCGACGAAGCCACCTATGCCACATCGGTCGCCAAGCACTTGAACACCCAACACCGCAACAGACAGGTGGCAGCCGACTCCTTCGAGCTGATCGAGGAGATGTCGACGTTCTACGACGAGCCGTTTGCCGACAGCTCCGCGATGCCGACCTACGAGGTCTGCCGCCTCGCCCGCGAGAACGTGACGGTCGCCCTCTCCGGCGACGGCGGCGACGAAGCCTTCGCCGGCTATCGACGCTACCGCTGGCACCACTACGAGGAAATGGTGCGCGGCGCTCTGCCCGGCCCACTGCGCCAGCCCGTGTTCTCGCTGCTTGGCAAGGTCTATCCGAAGCTGGATTGGGCGCCGCGGCCGCTGCGCGCCAAGTCGACCTTGCAGGCGCTGGCGCGCGATAGCGTCGAGGGCTATTTCCACAGCGTCTCCATCCTCAATGACCGCCTTCGCCTTCGCCTCTATTCCTCGCGCATGCGTCGGGAACTGCAGGGCTATCATGCCCGCAACGTTCTGGAAGAGACGATGAAGGACGCGCCGGTCGAACATCACCTGGACCGTGTCCAGTACGCCGATATGAAGACCTACCTGCCGGGCGACATTCTGACCAAGGTCGACCGTGCAAGCATGGCGACGTCCCTCGAGGTGCGGGTGCCCTTGCTCGACCACCAGCTTCTGGAATGGGCGGCGACTCTGCCTCCCGACTTCCGGCTCAGGGGGCGCGAAGGCAAGTACCTGCTGAAGAAGTCAATGGAGGAGCGCCTCCCGCGGGAGATCCTCTACCGCGATAAGATGGGATTCTGCATTCCGCTGGCCAACTGGTTCCGCGGCCCGCTGCGCGAAGTTGTCCGGCGACGACTCCTGAAAGGCATTCTGGAGCAGGTCGACCTCTTCGACATGGGCTTCATCGAGCGACTGCTGGATGAGCACTCCAGCGGCGTCAGCGACCACAGCGCGGCGATCTGGGCCCTGCTCATGTTTGAGTCCTTCCTCAGCAATGTGCACCTCAAAGCCGCAGACGGCCGCAACAGCCAGCGAGCGACCGGAACCTAGCGGCGACCGCTTGGGCAGGCAATCCACCCCTTCGAGTGTCCTCTGGAGACGCAAGTATGAGCAGTAGCGAGAGAATCGCAGTAATAGGTTTGGGGTACGTCGGTCTGCCCCTTGCCGTCGCCCTGGCCAATAAGTTCGAGGACGTGGTTGGCTTCGACGTCAACCAGAAGCGCGTCGCCAGCCTGTTGCAAGGCGAGGATTGGACGGGCGAGGTGGAGTCGGAGGTCCTGAAGTCCTGCGGTTTGAAGATCTCAGCGGATCCGGAGTGTCTGCGCAATCGCACTTTCTTTGCCGTCACCGTTCCGACGCCAGTGGACAAGAACCGCCGTCCGGATCTCGGAGCGGTCAGGAGTGCGTGCAGGACGGTCGCCGGCTATCTCGAGCGGGGCGCCATCGTCGCTCTGGAATCTACCGTCTATCCTGGCGTGACCGAAGACGTCTGTGGTCCGTTGCTGAGCGAAGTCTCCGGCCTCGCGGTGGGGACGGATTTCAAGCTGGCGTACTCGCCCGAGCGCATCAATCCGGGCGACAGGGAACATGTGTTGGAGCGGATCGTGAAAGTGGTCTCGGCCCAGGACGCCGAGTCATTGGATCGGGTGGCGAAGATCTATGGAGCGGTAACCAGCGCCGGCGTTCACCGAGCTTCCTCGATCAAAGTTGCAGAAGCCGCGAAGGTCATCGAGAACACGCAGCGTGACCTCAACATCGCCCTGATGAACGAGCTGGCAATCATCTTCGAACGCATGTCCATTCCGACACGAGACGTGCTGGCCGCAGCCGGAACGAAATGGAACTTCCTGCCCTTCTCGCCGGGCTTGGTCGGCGGACACTGTATCGGCGTCGACCCCTACTACCTGACCGCCAAGGCCGAAGAGGTCGGCTACAATCCCGAAGTGATCCTCTCCGGCCGGCGCATCAACGATGGCATGGGGGCCTTCGTTGCAGGGCGGGTGGTCAAGATGCTGGGCCAGGGCGGCCGCCTCACCGGATCGGTAAAGGTCGGCATCCTCGGCCTGGCCTTCAAGGAGAACGTGCGCGACCTGCGCAACAGCCGGGTTCCCGATATCGTCGGTGAGCTGCGCGAATATGGCATCGAGGCAATGGTTTACGATCCTTTGGTCGACCCGGAAGAAGCCGAAGAGGAGTTTGGGATCAAGCTGGTCTCCGCCGGGGCGATGACTGATCTCAACGCGTTGATCCTCTGCGTGCCGCACCGCGCCATCATGGAAGAGATGAGCCCCGCCCCATGGGAACGACTGGCGGAAGGAGGCGTGCTGGTGGACGTCAAATCTGCGCTCGATCCCCGCAACCTGCCGCCTTCGATCAACTATTGGAGCCTCTAACGGGGGTTGCATAGAGGAACGTCGGCAGCCTGGAGCAGATCAGGGTCGAATGGAATCGCATGGGCGATCCATCGACCCTGGGAATCTGCTCTAACAATTCGATTTTGATCGGGATCACCTGGTCAGCTTGAACCGCTTCGTGATTCCCTCTGTTCACGATCCGCTCTGGGAGACGACAAGCGTTGCTCTATACGATCGTCAAGATCCTGGTGCTGCCGCCGACCTCTTTCTTCGTCCTCTTCATTGTCGCTGCCCTGTTGAAGAAGCGCTGGCCAAGGCTGGGGCGGGTATTGCTGTCAATTCTGCTGCTGGTCGTCTACCTCGCCACGACACCTTTCCTGGCAGGTGAGCTCATGGCGCCTTTGCAAAGATTCGCGCCAGTGGACCTGCAGAACCCTGACCCAGAGGTTGGCGCCATCCTTGTGCTTGGTGCCGGCGTCTACTTCAGCGCGCCGGAGTATTGGGAACCGGGAGCCTCGGAGTTCGGTGTCGATGCCGCGGATTCATTGACCTTGCAGCGGACCGCATACGCAGCCTACCTGGCGAGAGCCACCGGCAAACCGGTGATGGTGAGCGGCGGGCCGGTAGGTATGCCGGGCGCCCGCACAGTCGCCGAGGTCATGCAGCGCACCCTGCAGCGCGACTTCGGCGTGCCGGTCAGATGGGTCGAGGACCGTTCCGACAATACCGCGACCAACGCCGTCCTCTCGGCCGCCAAGCTCCGCGACGAGGGGATTGACAAAGTATACCTGGTGACACACGCCTGGCACATGCCGCGCGCAATCATTGCCTTCGAGCAGACGGGAATCGAAGTTGTCCCTGCGCCAACGCGGTTCGTGTCACGATCGGAGGTGTTTCTGCAGGACTTCATCCCCTCTGCAAAGGCGCTGCTCGCGACCTACTACGCGATCCACGAATGGCTGGGGATCGCCTGGTACCGCCTACGCGCTTAGCGCTGGCGACCTCCGAATTCGGAGTTACCCATCTTACAGCACAGCCATGCGGAGCCGGCTGCCTGAAACTCCGCCGGCCAGAGGGCGTCAAGCCCCCTTCTGTGCCTCTTGGGCCTCTGCCTGGCCTTGAGCTTCCGGCTGAGCGGCGCCTTGGCCGTAGCCGTAATAGTAGGAACCATAGTAGGAGCCGAACTCTGTGTTGCCGAGTCGTGCTGTCGTGCGGTTGAGCACCAGGCCGAGCTGCGGACGGTCGCCGATCAGTTCCAAGGCATTCTGCAGCGACTCGCGCTTGGTCCGCCCGGCTTGCACAACGAAAACGATCTGCCCCATGTGCGAGGCCAGAGTAACCGATTCCGTAGTGACCAGAATTGGCGGCGAATCAAAAATCAGGATCCGGTCTTCATAGCGGGTCGCCAGCTCCCTGATGAGTTCATCCATTCTGGCACTGGCCAGCAGCTCGGTGCAGCGCTCATGCAGCTGGCCGGCAGGAATCAGGGTGAGTTTATCGATGTTGGTCCGGAGCATGACATCGGAAATGTCCATGCGCGGGTCCTGAAGAACATCGATAAGTCCCTTGCTGGCACTGACCCCCAGCTGGCGCAGGGCGTCGGGCTTGATGAAGTCGGCATCGACGAGCAGGACGCGAAGGTCCTCCTCGGCGGCAATCGACATGGCGAGGTTGATTGCCGTCGTTGTCTTGCCCTCCGACGGAAGCGCACTGGTGACGACGATCGTATTGCCCGGCGCATCCCCGTGGTCCCAGCGGCGGCTCAGCACCATGCGCTTAATAAGCCGGAACTCTTCGAGGGTGCGATTGCGCTTGGTGTCAGGGGTCAGGATGTTGCGCGCTTTGAGAGCCTCAAAATCGATCTTGACGACACGGGACTGGCGCCGCCGCTGAACGGGCGCTGTCCCCGATACAGCCTCTGCAGGCGGTGCGCCTTCCAGGGCCGCCACGCGCAGCGCCTCTTCGACGGACTGCTCTCGTGGTGTCCCCTCCTCCGCGATCCCCGCCATAACTTCTTCGTCTGGGCCGCCGCCAAGGGGCGTTGAAGGAAGCGGCTGTTCAGCCGGAACGGGAACCGGTTTGGACTCCAGCGGCCGCGACTTGCGCGCTTCGGCCGCGATCCTTTCCGCAGCTCGCTCCACCAGTGAGTGCCGCGAGCCAGCCTTGGGCTTGCCGGGGCCCACCGAATTGTCATCCATAGTGACTGCCCACTCCCATTAAAACTGCACTAATCCACGTACCCAACTGAGCAGGTCAGAAGCCATCTGGAGGACCAACCGGGTCGCCTGTTCGAAGATGTTACCGTCAGGACCCGCCGCCATTATGGTATCCAGGCCGTATTGGCGCTCCGCCAGCAGCAACAGCCCATAGACGACCGCCAGCGCAAAGGCGGCCGAACCGAGCGCCACGGTGTCTACAAAGCGCTGTGCGGTCCTGCGTCGGGTGTCGGTGACGGATCCAAGCACGGGGATGCCGGTGTAGGTCCGAAGCTCAACAATCGATGAGAAGCTCGTATCCAGGATCACCAGAAGCAATGCCAAAGCCGATCCAGCGCCGACGGCAAACACGAGGACCGCCGTCAGAAACAATGGCCGATTGGGCCCGATCGGCGAGCTCGCGACAACGGGGGGCTCGATCAAGCGATACTGGACTTCCTGCCCGACGGCATCGCGGCTTCTCGACATACGCGCCGACTCACGCCGCGACAGGAGGTCGTCGTGGCGGGCCTTGATGATGTCGTAGTCACGATTCAGGCGCTGGAATTCCGCCTCGACCCGCGGCACCTCCTCCGCCTTGGCAGCAAGGGCTTCCGCTTCCGCACGTGCGGTGGCCGCCCGGCGTCGGAGATTCTCGATCTGTGTTTCGATCTGGATCAGCTGCAGCTTGATCTGGCTATACATCGGGTTTGGCGTCCCGAAGCTGCCATCACCAACAGTCGGGGTGACAGATCCATCCGCAGCCTCCAAAAGTGCCATCCGCGTTTCCTGCTGCTTGGCCAGAAGAGCTTCAAGCTGGCGCTGCAAGCTGATCACGTCGGGGTGCTTCTCAGTGAATTGCGAGAGAAGCTGGCGCAGCTGTACTTCGAGCTCGACGATCCGGTACTGGGTATCGTCCGGCGGACCAGCGCTCCCCAGCGCATTGGGTAGCGTCTCCGGAATACTCTCCAGCTCCGACCGCAACAAATTGCGCTGCGCGATCGCCACATTGAGGTCCTCTTCGAACCTTTCCATGATGCTGTTGGCGGCCGTTGCGCGGCTGAGGTAGCTGCCCTCACCCAGGACGACGTCTATGTGTTGCTGTTTGAAACGAGCCAGGCGGTCTTCAGACTCCTCCAGGCGCGCTTCATAGTCTGCGATCTGGTTGTCGATAAACTCTTGCGCCGTATCGAGATCCTGGCGGCTTTGCCCAAGGTTGCTTTCGACAAAAATCGTCAGCAGGGCCTGAACGACATCGCGCGCCCGCTCCGGATTCGAATCTTCGTATGTAATCCAGAAAATGTCTTCGCGGTTGGAGGCAACGGAGGTCCTCCCCTGAATGCTGGCCAGCAACGATTCCATTTCGGCTGGACCGCGCGCCGTGAGGTCATAGTCCGTCTTGCGCGCGACCTCCAACAGGTTGGGACGGCTCAGCAGCGTCTGCTTCATCAGCTGAACCTGGGCATCGAGATTGCTCGGGACCGCGATACCGCGCAGCAGCGGCTGAAGCACATTGGTGGTGTCGACATAGATGCGGCTGGACGACTGGTAGATGCTTGGCATCGATGCCACCGCCAGCCACCCCGGAATGGCGACCGCCCAGGCCCCGAGGAGGATAAACCAGCGGCGCTTCCAGAGCGCATTCGCATAATGAAAGAAGAGTTGAAATATCTCACTCACGCCGATCGGCTCCGATCGTTAGTGCTCGCGTCGATACGCCACAAGATCGCAATCTCCAATGAGACAATACCAACGCGGTCACAATCCAAAGGAAAATATTCCTCTACAAACTGGCTTCCCTGTGACGCAGCCTTGCATCGGAAACCTACCGTTATCCCCAGCTGCGCCACGCTACCATTCTTAGAGGATAGCGTCCTCGCCGTCTAACGACCATCTGCGCCACGTCGGTGCAAGATTTCTCTGAACAGATCGATCTGCCCACGGGTCGTGGCGTCCCAGGTAAAGGCAAGGGCGTGTTCACGCGTCTGGGCGCGCGGAACCGGGGCCGCCAGGATCTTTCGAAGCGCCCCGGCCAGGCTGCCAGCGCTGCGATCCTCGACCCAGATACCGGCCGCAGGGGCGTTAACCAAGTCCGCCACATCGGACACTTTAGTCGTCACCACCCTGGTCCCGCAGGCCATGGCCTCCAGCAGGACGTTAGGCCAGCCCTCCCGCTCCGAGGCCAGCACCAGCACGTCGGCCGCGCTGTAGACCTCCGGCATGCGCTCATGCGGCACTACGCCGAGGAAGCGGACGCGCGGGCCCACGCCCAACCCTTGTGCCAGCGCCTCCAGGCGGCTCCGCTCCGGCCCACCGCCTACGATCCAGAGGCTGAGTTCGGGGATTTCGGCGAGCGCCGAAATCGCAAGGTCGTGCCCCTTCAGCGGCACCAGGTTGCCCACAGAAACAGCCAGTGGCCTCGGCGCCGGCCGCTCGATTGCGTCATAGGGCGTCACCGGACGGAACAGCTGGGGGTCCACGCCGTTGCGCAGCACGGTGACGTGGGAAGGCTCGACGCCCAGGGCCACCAGCTTTGCCGCCAACGCACCGCTGACGGCGATCACGCCATCCGCCTGCCGCGCCGCCCGCAGGATGAGTTGCCGCGGCCGGGCATAGTCCGGGATCAGGTTGATGTCGCTCCCGCGTGCCGTGATCGTCACCGGCAGACCAAATGCCCGGCCCAGCATCACCGCGGCCACGCCATCGGGGTAGAAATAATGGGCGTCGATAAGATCGAAGCGGTGGCCCTCGCGCAGCAGCCTCGCCAAACTGCGCTTCGCGCGCGCATAGAGCAGAAAGGGCGCAACGCTCATCCCAAACTTCGGAATCGTCAGGTAGCGGGGGTGATCGATCTCGATGCCAAACCGCTCTTCGTAGCGCGGCGCGCGCGCAAAGGCTGCATAGGCGCCGAACCGCTCGGAGTTGAAGGGGAAGTAGGGCACCGGTGCAAGCACCCGTGCCGCAACCTCGGCGGAAGCAACCAAGTGGCGCAGGCGGTTCTCGACAAAGACGCTGAACTGGGGCTTGGCAGCATTCGGATAGAGCGTGGTGAAGGTGAGGATGCGCAAGCGGTCATCGAATTCCAGGTTGGTCACCGGCCGTCCTCACCCAGCGCCCAGCAGGGCACCATAGGCCGCAACCATGGCGTCGAGGCTGTAAGACCGTTTGACCCGCTCCTGATTCAGCCGGCCGAGCGTTTCGCGCCGCCCGGCATCGCCTACAAGGGACGTCAGCGCAGCGGTCAGTGCCCCCTGCTCGTCGCGCGGCACCACCAAGGGCCGGTTCTCCGACGCCACGATGCGGGCCACGTCTCCGACGTCGACAGCGGCGACGGGTCGCCCCGCCGCCATCGCCTGGAGCAGGCTGTTGGGCATCTGCTCGGTGTCCGACGAAAGTGCGAAGATGTCGATGCCGCGCAACACAGCAGGCACGTCCTCGACGTGCCCGAGGAACACCGTACGATCGGCGATTCCCAGGTCAGCGGCCAGACCGCGCAGCATCTCGAGCTCTGCGCCATCTCCCGCGATCACCAGCGCACAGCGGTCCCGACCCGGCAAGGCCGCAAAGGCATTCAGCAGCCGGCCGACGTTCTTTTCGCGCCGCAGAGGCGCCACGGTACCGATGACGGTCACATCGGGATCTGCTGCTATCGGCGGGAATGCTTCCCGCTTGCCGGCCATGCCGCCATAGCGCAACAGGTCGACACCGTTTGGAATCTGAACCAGCCTGGCGGCCGGTATGGACCAGGCTTCGGCGGCAACTTTCATCAACGTCGCCGACGGCACCACCACCTTCTGCACGCGCGCGAGGGCGATGCGCCGGAAGAAGTTGCGCCGCCAAAGCTGACCGCTGCCCTCCTCCACGCCAAAGCCGCTTTCGAAGTGAATGTGGTCGCAGGCGCCGAGGAGCCGATTTGCCAGGGCGGGCTCGATGGCGCCCCAGTTGTAGGTCAGCAGCAGGTCCGGCGAAGTCGCACGGACCAGCTCCCTCACCTGCGCCATGCTGCGCAGCAGGTTGTAACGCGGCAGAGTCAGGGATCGATAGGTGACCGAAGCGTGAAGGGCCACTCGCCTGCCCGCATCGAAGCAGCCGTCGAGAGCCACCACGGTGTGGCGAAAGCCAGCCGGCAGTCCGTTGATGACGTCACAGATACGGATCGGCACGCCGCCAAAGCCGAAGCTCGCAAAGACATGGAGAAGGTGACGCTCCCCGAACCGCGGCCTTTCCAGCTTCATGATGCTTCTGCCGGACGCTGCGCGGCCAAGGCCCCTACCGGGCCCCGGTCGGCCAGAGAATGACCCGGGCCGTCTGAATGACAATGAAAAGGTCCAGCAGCAGGCTGTAGTTCCGCACGTAGTAGAGATCGTACTGCAGCTTCGTCAGCCCGCCTTCGATCGAGTCACTGTAAATGTACTGAAGTTGTGCCCATCCCGTAATCCCGGGCTTCACGCGATGCCGCTCGCTGTAGTAGCCGAGCTGGTTCGTCAACTGTGCGACAAACTCGGGCCGTTCCGGGCGCGGCCCCACGAAGCTCATCTCGCCTCTGAGAACGTTGAAGATCTGCGGCAGTTCGTCGATTCGGAACTTTCGGATGATGCGCCCGACATCGGTGATGCGCGGATCGTTGCGCGCGGCCCAGACGGCACTCCCGTTCGCTTCAGCGTTCACCGCCATGCTACGGAACTTGATAATTTTAAAGGTGCTGCCGTTCAAGCCGACGCGCTCCTGCCGGTAGAAAACCGGCCCGGACGTCTCGACGCGGATGGCGAGGGCCGTAGCGCCGATGATCGGCAAGGTGACCACCAGCAGAATGATGCACAAGACAACATCGAGACCGCGCTTGACCGCCTGCTGGATCGCGCCGCCGGTGAAACCTTCGGCGAAGATGAACCAACTGGGCCGCAGTCCGTTCAGATCACAGCGTCCCGTCTCGCGCTCCATGAAGGTCATGAAATCGTAGATTGGGATACCGGAAAGCTTGCAGTCCATCAGTTCGTCGATCGGCATCATGCCGCGGCGTTCCTGGACGGCAACGACAATCTCGCTGACCTGCTCCTTCAGACAGAGCTCGAGCAGCGGTCCGGAAGTCGAGATGATTCGTGAAGGCGATACGTGGACCGAGTTGCCCTCGACGTCGAGAAATCCGACACACTTGAGCCCGCAGCTGTCGCTCGACTCCTCGAGCTCCTCGATCTCCGCAGCGTTGCGGCCAGTCCCCAGCACCAGGACCCGCCGCGCAATGAGATCCGTATCGACAAGGCGAAAGAAGAGATAGCGCAGCAGGAACGCACCCGCCATGGAGATAGGCAACCCGATGAACACGGTCTCCCGCCAGACGGCAAGCGACGGCAAAAGGTAGAACACGACCGACAGCACAACGAAAGCCAGGCCGAAACCGAGAATGGTTCGCATGAACACATCGCGAAAACGGGTCGAATTGCGGCCATGATAAAGGCCCATCGCGAACAGCGATCCGACGCAGGCGACAGTGAAAATCACCCCATCCCACAGGTAGTAGACGAGCAGCCTCTCGAGGCCGTCCGGGGCGCCCCATTGAATGAAAGCGGCCAGATAGAAGGCCGCACAAAAGACAATCGCTTCGCCGGCCATCAGGAAGGCAAACGGCCGTGCAAAGTAGTTTTGCGGTAGTCTCAGAAACATCTGCCCCTGCCCAGATGGAGCCCCATCAACCCATCGGGCACAGCCTACGCCGGTGCCCAGACCCCGTGTGTGATAAGGCGCACAAAATTATCATAAAATGATAAACGGCCCGCCGACCGAACTTCAATCAAGAGTCGCATAAAATAGATACTTCAATTCAGAAGTGTATAAAAATCCCGATACTCTCCGATTGTTCCCTCCAGCCGGCCCTGCGGCAGCATCTCAGGTAGATTATATTGAATCGCAACGAAGCCCCTGGCTTCGCTACCTAACCCGGGACTGCCTGTCCGAGTTCCCAGTCGAGCGCGGTTCGCAGAATAAACTCGAGATCGTCGTACTCCGGCACCCAGTCGAATGTACGGCGAAGACGCGACGCGTCAGCAACGAGGGCGGCGACATCACCCTCTCGCCGCGGAACGATGCGGGTGGGCACCCGCCTGCCGGTGATGCGCTTTAACCCCTCCAGGACCTCGCGAACCGAGTAGCCCCGGCCATAGCCGCAGTTCAGCGTCACGCTCTCGCGGTTCTCCCTCAGGTAGTCGAGGGCGCTGACGTGCGCCCGCGCCAGGTCGCTGACGTGGATGAAATCACGAACACAGGTGCCGTCCGGCGTTTCATAATCGTCCCCGAAAACCTGAATCTCCCTTCTCTTCCCGCTCGCGGCCTCGCAGGCAACCTTTACCAGGTGCGTGGCTTTTGGAGTAGCCTGGCCGGTGCGACCGAGCGGATCCGCCCCCGCGACGTTGAAATAGCGCAGGGCCGCATAGCGCAGATCGTGAGCATGCGCCGCATCGCGAAGCATCCACTCTACCATCAGCTTTGAAGTGCCGTAGGGGTTGGCAGGCCGGGTCGGCGCCGATTCACTTACCGGGATCGTGTCCGGCTGGCCGTAGACCGCAGCGGTCGAGGAGAAGACAAACCGGTCTATTTTATGATCCACGCAGGACTGCAGCAGGGAGCGCGTCTTGCAGGTATTGTTGAGATAATACGAAAGAGGCGCGGCGACCGATTCCGGCACCACGATGTCGCCGGCAAAATGGATCACGACCGCAATGCGGTGGTTGCCGAAGATCTCCGCCAGCATGGTCGGGTCACCGGCATCCCCATGGTAGAAGGGGACGTCTTCAGGCACCAGGCTGCGACGCCCTGTCGATAGATTATCGAGCACCACGACCGGATAGGAAGCCGCGCGGCAAGCCAGGACGGTGTGGCTGCCGATATATCCGGCTCCCCCGGTAATCAAGATCGCGTCATTTGTCATAATGCATCAATACCAATGATTTGGCCGGTCATTTCACCTCCCGGCAATCCTACAGGGCGGCTGCGGCCAGCAACAGAACGTAGTCTCGCGAAGATGGCCGCGCGCGGATAGACGAATAGGCCGCCGAGGCTCCCAGCTGGAAACAGCGACGTCACAAAAACCAGAGGACGATTAGGACAGAAATCCAAAAAACCTGGAGCTTCTAACCCTATTTCGCAGCACTCCGGGACGCCCTTCGACGCAACTGACAGGCGAATTATCCCTCCCGACGGCGCCTTAGTGGTTTTTTGTTCCAGCCCGCCCGAACGTCGGCCGGCGCGCCAGCGGCGCATCTGCCGCCGTGCCCCTTCTCGCAGCACGGCCAGGCGCCATAAATGCAGCGCCTCGCCAGGTCGCACCGGACGGCCTGCGCGCGGCCACCCAGCCTCGGTCGTCCTCAAAGATTCATTTTTTCGAAGAAAATCGGTCAGAACAGATGATTAAGCTGCCGTGTGTCGGAGGGTGCAGAGACGAAGATTATCGGGAGCCTTGGTGTCCTCGCTGCGCCGTCGGGCAAACCGATCACAAGCAGCGACCCCAGGGTGACCGCGGCGAAGCAAGGTTAACACTGGTCGCTGCGGTCTCGCAGCGGGATGCGCCAGCGACACCGGCAGGACCTGAGCCTACCCCTTAAAGGTGTATTTGGGCGAAGGGCTTACCTCCAATGCAACCCTGTCGGAACATTGACAAATGGAAAGCAGAAATTTAACATATGAACCAGGGAGCAGGTTAATAGCACGACTAATCAGAGCGTGCAGACGCCTGCAGACGCGGGGTTACAAGGCAGGGGAAATTTTTTCCTCCAACGGAAAGTATTGCTTTCCGGTCACCCACGCTCCCTCAGCAACAATTACTTTGTCATGAAGACAAAGAGGGAGACGTCGTAATGTCTATCAATGAAATGTATCGGACGGCAGGTATCGCGCCGATATCGGTAAAGCGTATTCGTTCGTTCCTGGCACTCTCTACTTTGGTATTTGGATCGATTTTCGGGTATTGGGTGCTCATCGAGTACGTTCTACCATAAGCTAAAGTCCGAATTGCCATACATCAATGTTCAATCGCATGTCCGTCTTCAGCCGGATGGGGTCGCAGATTTCGATCCTATCGTGCGACATTCAGGCGAATTGCCGGGGAAGTTATTCACTGCCTCCCCGGCGCTTCCCTGATTGTTGGTTCCTGGGCGGCTTGCGCCTTCCGGTCCTGACCGCCGCGCAAGGCCGCTGAGGCCAATGCATCGCCCGGGCGCTTTAGGGCGGGCGCGTCGCAGGAACCCTTGCCTCTTCAAGCCTCTACCGCCTCGTCTTTGCTTGTCGAAGCGATCAGTCCAATCTAAGGTTTCCGCAGCGGGTTTTGTATTACTCGGTGGGGAGATAGACGCATGACCAAAGAGGGGATGAGGCCGCTTACTTCGGTGCTGGGCACCGTCTTGCTGGCCTTTGCATTGGTCGCTTGCTCAGCCAAGCCTGAGGTGCCGGCTGCGCGAGCAGAGGCCCCGGAAGCGCCGCCGCTCTACGAAATCGGTGCGGGCGACTCACTCACGATCTTCGTATGGCGAAATGCCGAACTCACAACCTCGGTCACTGTCCGGCCGGACGGACGCGTTTCCGTCCCGCTCATTGAAGATCTCTATGTCGAGGGCAAGAACCCCAGCAACCTCGCGAGAGAAATCGAAACTGAACTCGCCGTCTACATTCAGGACCCGCTCGTCACGGTCATCGTCGGCGGCTTCGTAGGAACCTTCCCTCAGCAGGTTCGTATCGTCGGCGAATCCGCGCAACCGCGGGCCATCCCCTATCGAGCCAATATGACTGTGCTCGACGTCATCATCCAGACGGGGGGGCTGACGGAATTTGCCGATGGCAACAACACGACGCTGGTACGCGTGGAGGAAGGCGAGTCGAAGGAATATCGCGTCCGCCTCGCCGACTTGCTGGAGGACGGGGATATTTCAGCGAACGTCGCCTTGCTGCCGGGCGATATCCTGATCGTCCCAGAGACCTTCTTCTGAACTGACCGTTCGGAGAGCGGCGCACCCAGGAAGCACTTTGCAAAGGCCGCCGGTCTTGCCGCATGAACCGACCGGTATTGGCACCGGCCGTTGCGGCATCGTCCGGCAACGAACGTTCGGCCTCGGCAGGATTGCGGACCGGCAGGCTTCCTCCGTCGTCCTCCCGGGACAGTGAACCGTCCGCAAGTCACGCAGCCCCGGCTCGCCGGTCCGGGAAAGTCGCGGAAAGTCGAAAGTGCAGTATGGGAGCTTCGCCGCAGGTCCATCCGGTCATTCTTGCTGGCGGCAGTGGCGTACGGTTGTGGCCCCTATCCAGGCCCTGGCACCCGAAGCCCTTTGCCCGCCTGGCAGGTGAGAAAACCCTTCTGCAAGCAACACTGGACCGGCTGATCGACCCGCAGCGCTTCGCCGCGCCCGTGGTCGTTTGCAACAGGACACACCGCTTCCTCGTTGCCGAGCAACTGCATCAGATGGGGCTCGAGC
The DNA here is from genome assembly GCA_964472095.1 of uncultured Pelagibius sp. GTDB lineage: Bacteria > Pseudomonadota > Alphaproteobacteria > Kiloniellales > Kiloniellaceae > Pelagibius. The sequence goes on along the minus strand of CAYYIV010000003.1, from coordinate 206,927 downwards.
CGCAACGGATCGTGCTGGAGCCGGTGCCGCGAAATACCGCGCCGGCTGCTTGCACAGCCGCGCTGCTGCTTGCGGAACGGAACCCCGAAGCCTTGCTGATGCTGGCTCCTTCCGATCATTTCGTTCAGGACGAGGCTGGCCTTCACGCGGCCATCGAACGCGCGGCCGAGGCAGCCGCGAAGGGTTGGATCGTCACCTTTGGGGCCCGCCCGGAGCGGCCCGAAACCGGTTACGGCTATATTCGACAGGGCGAGAGCCTGGGTGAGCGCAGCGGCTGCTTTCGTATCGCCAGCTTTGTCGAGAAGCCCGATCTGGCAACGGCGCAAGGGTACCTCGCGAGCGGGCTTTACGCCTGGAACAGTGGCATGTTTCTGGCCTCTGCCGCCCGGTTGCTCGAGGAGATGGAGCGCTATGAGCCGGCCATCCTGCACGCCTGCAGGAGAGCACTGCAGAGGGCCACGCCCGATGAAGATTTCCTGCGGCTCGAGCCGACGGCCTTCCAGGAACAGCCCAGTCTTGCCTTCGACAAGGCTGTGATGGAACGCACCGACCGTGGCGCCGTCGTGCCAATCGATATCGGCTGGTCTGACGTCGGGTCGTGGGACGCGCTCTATCAGGTCGCGACCAAGGACGAAGACGGCAACGTTCTAACGGGCAATGTCATGGCCGTCGACAGCCGCAACACCTATCTGCACAGCGAGGCCATCCCGATTGCAGCCCTCGGCGTGGATGGATTGGCCGTGGTCTCCACGGCCGACGCTCTTCTGGTTTGCCCACGCAACCGATCGCAGGACTTGGCGCTGCTGGTTGACCATCTCGCCGAGGATCCGCGATTTGCATCGCTTGTGCGCAGGGCTCCAGGCGATGAGAACCGTTGACCGCATGAGGACCACCAGCAAGTGACGCAGCCTCAGGACCTGGCGGGCACGTCGTACGGGGATCAAACCGCCACAACGCCTCGACACGCCGCCGTGCTTGGCAGCGGGAGACGCCCCCTCGCCGGCTTGCGAGACTGGATCAAGCGGATCCTCTACCGTGTCTACGAACGCCGGTTGATCAGACAGCTGCGCGGGGCCGCACTTCCACGGCACATCGGGATTATCCTGGACGGCAACCGCCGCTTCGGCCGGCGCCGGCGCATCGCAGACCTGCACGAGCTCTACGCGCTTGGCGCTGGCAAGCTCGATGACGTCTTGAACTGGTGCGTGGCACTGGGGATACCGGCGGTGACCCTCTGGGTCTGCTCGACAAAGAACCTGGAGCGACCGGCCGAAGAGGTGTCTGGGATTCTGGCGGCAATCCAGGAAAAGCTCTCTTCCCTCGCTGACGACCCTTTTGTCCGGCAGCACGGTATCCGGGTGCGTGCTGCAGGGCGGCTCGACCTCCTGCCTTCGCCGACCCGTGCGGCCATAGAAGCTGCCGAACGTGCCACCAGGGATCACGATGCAATCGTTCTCACGATCGCCGTTGCCTATGACGGACGTGAGGAACTCGTCGACGCCCTTCGCTCGATCCTGCGCTCCAAAATCGTGGACGCGGAGAATCCGGCAGCCGCAGTCGACGAGATCACGGCTGAAACTATCGCTCAGCACCTCTACCTGCCGGACCTTCCCGACCCGGATCTGATCATCCGCACCAGCGGTGAATTGCGGCTTTCCGGGTTCCTGCTTTGGCAGAGCGCCTATAGCGAGTTCTACTTCACCGAGATCGACTGGCCGGATTTCCGCAAGATCGACCTTCTGCGCGCGGTGCGCGCCTATCAGAATCGCCGACGCCGCTTCGGCTTGTAGCAAGCCAGCGCTAACGCGGCAGTCACGGTGAGAGTTTTTCCAGCAGCGCTGCCGCTTCTGCCTGGGCCGAGAACGCCTGGCCGCTTTGGAGCAGCGACTGAAGCAGTTCCCGCGCTGCCCGGTTGTCGCCACTCCGGTGCAGGGCCGACGCGTAGTGATAGGCGATGTCGCCGCTTGCCGGGGCCGACTGATGAGCGCGTTCCAGCAGTTCGGTGGCGCGGTCGACCTCTCCATCTTCAAGCAGGATCCAGCCGAGCGTGTCCATGACCGCGGGCTGATTCGGGGCAAGTTCCAAAGCCTGCTCACCATGTGCTGCCGCCCGATCGTCGCCCTCCTGCTGATAGAGCCAGGCAAGGTTGTTCCACACGATGGGGTTTTCGGCCTGATCCTCTCTCAGCGCCTCATAGGACACCCGCGCTGCTTCCAGGTCGCCCGCCATCAGCTGAGCCTCCGCGAGCAACAATCGCGCCGCTGCCGACCCACCGCTAGCCTCGACGAGGCGCTCATAGCTCCGCACCGCTGCCGCAGGCGCGCCCGCCCTGCTCTGAACCCGCCCCAATGCCAGGAGCACCTGGGGGTCGCGCGGCTGCCGCTCGGCGAGGCTCTCCAGCGCTGCTACCGCAGCCGGCAAATCCCCGGTTGCGAGATGGTGCTCAGCCAGGGCAAGGGAAGGCTTGAGTCCGTCCGGGTCTGCCTTGACGGCGCTGACGAGCCACCGCTGCGTCGCCGCGCTGTCGTTGCGGTGGTGGGACAGGGCCGCCATTCCCATCAATGCCGTGGGATTGCTCTCCTCTGCTTCGAGGATGGCCAGGTAGTCGGCCTCGGCTTCATCGAAGTCGCCGGCCTGTGCCTTGAGCGCCGCCAGGTTCGCGCGCGCCTCGTGATAGTTCGGCTCGATCGCCAACACGGCTTCGAAGGATGCCCGCGCCTCGTCCAGCTGTCCGAGCGCCGCATGGGCACCGCCTTCGAGGTTTGCCGCCACCGCGCTCTCCGGATAGCGCTCCCGCAGATTTGTCGCCACCTTCAGGGCGTCCTCGAAAGCGCCGGCGCGAAGGTGCGCAAACGCCAGTGCATAGCCAATGGCACTGGCATCGGCCCCAAGGTCGAGAGTCGCAGTGAGAGCGCTCAATGCCTCCTCGCGGTGTCCCGTCGCCAGGTGGCTGATGGCAAGCTGGCCCAGCACGCGCGGATCCTGTGGCGCCAGGTCGGCTGCACGCTCAAGCAGGCTGGATGCCTCGGCCGGCCGGCCGCTGCGAATATAGGCATTTCCGAGCAGCAGCAGAATCTGAGGATCATCCGGCACCTGCGAGAGAGCAGGTTCAAGCAGCCGGACGGCGTCCTGAATCGCATTCAATCGCAGCAGCGTCGCCGCCAGGAGCTTCTGCGCTTGAAGGTTCTCCGGCTGGCTGCGGAGGTGACGGACAAGCCATGCGCGCGCAGTCTCGAGTTCCCCCGCTGCATAGTAGACGACGCCGGACAGAAACTGCGCCGGCGCGAAGCCTTCCAACGACGGTGCGGCCGCATCCAACAGCTGCCGCGCCGCAGCGAAGTCGTTCTGGCGCACCTTGATCATCGCATGAAGATAAGAGGCGAGCGGCACCTCAGGTGCGAGGGTCCGCGCGCCGGCGAGTTCGACCTCCGCTTCCTCGTCCCGCCCGAGGGCAATGAGCGCGGCGGCAAGGCCGATGTGGGCGCGGACCCTGGCATCGGGGGACACGCTCTCTCCGCTGAGGACGGCACGGAATGGCTCGAGCGCCGCCGCGGGACTCCCATTCAACCGGCGGGCCTCCGCCTGCAGGAGGGACGCCTCGACTAGCCCTGCCTGACGAGCGAGAGCCGCCGAGGCCTGATCCTCTGCCGCGGCGAAGTTGCCGGCAGCAAGTTCAAGACGGGCAATGCCCAAATGAATGCGCGCCTCCTCCGGATGGTCCTCGGCGGCCGATTCCAAGATTGAGCGGGCTTGATCCAGTTGACCGAGCCCGCCATGCGCGTCGGCGCGCAACAGCTGGATCTCCAGGACGGTCGTGGGGTCATGGTTTGTCTCGGAGATTTCCGCGAGAAGCTGGTCGAAGCGTCGCTGCATCAACAGTGCGCGGCCCAGCGAAACAACGGTGCGAGCAGCTTCGACGCCGTGGCGCCCGGCTACCCTCAGTTCCTTCTCGGCAGCTGCGGCGTCTCCGAGATCCAGATAGACTTGTCCGAGCAGCAGGCGGGCCTCGGCATTCGCGGGATCGCGCTGTAGCGCGTTTTTCAGCTCGACCACGGCCGCCCGCAGCTTGCCTTGCTCGACGTGCCGCACGGCCGCGTCATAGTAGGCGCGGGACTCGTCTGGCGCGACGTTGGCCACCGCAAGCGCCGCCGACCCGGCGAGAAGGGCCAACGCAAGCAGCAGGCATCTGGCAATGCCACCGATCTGGCTTGAGGATGGATAGGTCATCTGAAAAATTTCTGACAGCCAAACGTCACATTTGCCGTGGAGCCCTCGCCGCGGCCGGGCCACCGGCCCAACACCCGTACAAGCTCTCTTCCAGGGGCAATCGTAGCCAATGTTCCGGACTTGCAAAAGCTCAAGACGTGGCAGGTAATCGAGACTCTCCGCAACGCTGTGCCGCCGTCACTCTGGCCAGTTGTAATGTGAGCTGACAGATCCTCCTCCCTGTTTTCGCGAATATAGGCCGGACGATAAGGAATCTGTAATTTTCTGCTGAAGGTTGTAAAGATGCAAGAAAATTGCACTTAAAAGTGTAAAATGGTCAGAACGTGACGAGCGTCGTGATCTTCGGCAGCGGGAATGCCAACGGTAGCTTTACGGTCGACCGGGAGAACGGTATCGAGCTTGGCCTGCGTACCAAGCTGCGGTTCGACGAGAACAACCAGCCGCAGAACATTTTCAACAGCAACGGCGATGGAACCTACACCTTCCCCGCCGGTACCCTACCGACCGGCTTCGGCTTCGATCCCAATTCACCGACCACGCCGGTTTGGAGCTTCGAATGGTCGATCAACTCGAGCTTCGACGGCAACGGAAGCACGCTGGGTGGCTTCATCTACCAGATCCAGATCGACTTCGATCCGTCGGCCGGAACAAACTTCCGGACGTTCGATCCGTTCAACCAGCCCTTCTTCGATACGACGCGTTCGACATCTTCGATCCGAACGTACCGGGCATTTATACCATCGTGCTGTCGGCCTATTCCGGCAACCAGGACCTGCTCTCCAGCGTGTCGATCGACATCATCGTGACAGCGGTGCCGGGGGGTGCTGGATACCGATCTTCCTGTCATAATCCCTCCTCGCTGGGAAATCGGGTGGAGGGAAGCAGACCATGCACGTCGACCGCCATTGGCCCCTCGTGGCGGCTGGACTCCTCATTGCAGCTATCTCAGGCTGGGGCCAGACGGCTGGCGCCGAGAGCCTGGTGGCCGGCCCGAAAGACTACCTGAGCCTCATCAGCCAGCTCGAACCCGGCGACGAGCTGCAGCTCCGGCCGGGCATCTACCGCAGCGGCCTCAACCTGAAAGGCCTTCACGGCGAGGCCGGCAACCCCATCGTCATCAGCGGCCCACCCGACCGCTCTGCCCTGTTCCTCGGCCGACCGGGCCGCAACACCATAGAGTTGCGTGACGTCTCCCATCTGCAGATCAGTAATCTGACCCTGAATGGCCGCAACGCGCCAAGAGCTGACGGCGTCAAGTCCCACGGCATCGCCCATCACATCACGCTCGAAAACCTCGAGATCGTCAATCACGCGAGCCACCAGCAGAATGTCGGGATCAGCACCAAGGCGCCGGCCTGGAACTGGGTGATCCGAAACAACATCATCCGCGGCGCCGGCACAGGGCTCTACCTCGGCGATTCAAACGGCAGCGCGCCCTTTGTGCACGGCATCATCGAGCGCAACCTGATCGTGGATACCATCGGCTATGGCCTGCAGATCAAGCATCAGGGTCCCCGACTGGAGATATCCGGCATGCCGGTGGAGCCGGGCTCGACTATCATACGCCACAACATCATCAGCAAAGCGAGACAGCCGACAGACGGCTTCCAAGGGCCGCGTCCCAATCTCTTCGTCGGGCACTTTCCTCTCCTCGGGACCGGCCTCGAGGACGTCTACGAGATCTACGGAAACCTGCTCTACCAGAACCTGGTGAACCAGCCCCTCTTTCAGGGCGAAGGCAACATAGCCTTCTACAACAACCTGCTGGTCAACCATCACGGTGACGGCGCCTGGTTCCAGCCGCACAATGATCTGCCCAGAAGGATCGCGATCTTTCAGAACACCGTCGTCGCGAAAGGCTTGGGGATCGCGGTCATAGATGGCAATCCAGAGTTTACCCAAGAGATAGCGGGAAATGCGGCCTTTGCAGCGATGCCGATTGTCGGCGGCCATCAGAAGCACAATCTGTCCGCAGACTTTGCCGCGGCTGAGAATTTTCTGAGAGCCCCCTTCGGCGACTGGCCCCAACTCGACCTGCGACCGCGGCCCGGCCGGCTGAAGAGCGGCCCCGGCCCGGCCCTGGTGGCCCGATTTGCCGGCGCCGATCGGGATTTTTCCGGCAATCCCCGCGACGGCAGCTGGCTCGGCGCCTACGCCGGTCCCAATATGCCCAAGGAGGGTCTTATGCACTTTCCACCAGCCCTTTAGAGGCAGATCTTCCTGGTTAACCTTAAATGCACTTATAAGCCTTTGACCTGCCCAGCCGTCTCGGTCCAGCATGCGTGAGGCCGCAAGATTCAGGGGTTCTGCATCGGCGCCAAAGGGAGGCGGAAAATGGACACCATGTCCGAGGGTCGAAAAGCCGTTCGCTATGATGTTGGAGATCACGAAGACCGTCCCTGGGGCAACTGGCGGGTGGTCGACACCGGGACTGCCTTCATCACGAAGCGGGTCGAGGTGAATGCAGGCCAGCGTCTGTCGCTGCAGCTACACCAGCATCGGTCGGAGCACTGGGTGATTGTTGCCGGCAGCGGCGAGGCAACGGTGGATGACAGCAAGATCCCGGTCGGGCCTGGTGACTACGTCGTCATCCCCTGCGGCGCCAAGCACCGCATCCACAACAACGGCGCCGAGCCTTTGATCTTCGTCGAGGTGCAGTACGGAGGCATTCTGGACGAAAGCGACATCACACGCCTGGAAGACGACTATTCGCGGGACTGAGTGAGCGAGCAAGCGTAGACGCCATATCAGCCGGGCGCGAAAAAACCGGCGGATTCGTGTGCTGGGCGGAAAACGAGTAAAGGGCAATGCCACGAGCGTTCGAGAATGCACCGCGAAAGCTCTGCATCGCTGCGACGGTCGTCTGTCTCTGCGGATCTTGGGGAGCTGCGCTCGCAGCTGACGACGTTGTCCAGGAGCCGGCGCAGGTCTGCGCGAGCCAAGACCTGGCCGCCGGGACACCTTTGCAACGACCTCAGCTATCGCCGGCATGCCTGGGCGCGATAGATGCGATCGCTGGCCACAGAAAACCCCAGTTCCATTTCGTAGCCTCCGCGACGACGACACCGCTTGATGGTCCGGAGGTCTGGAGCAATGACCTTGTCGGACCTCGTCTCGCGGGGATCGCCGACTCTCGCCCGCCTGCACTGGAAACTCTGCCGGTGCGGACGGAAGAGGAACTGAGGGCTGCCGTCAGGAATGCACGGCCCGGAACGGTGATCGAGGTCCAGCCAGGCACCTATGACTTCTCCGGCGCCAGTATTGGCATTGATAGCCCAGGTCAGCCAGATCTCCCAATCGTGGTGCGGGCCCCGGCCCTCGGAAGCGTCCATCTGAAGTTCTCCCTGCTCGAGGGATTTCGCATCCTCGCTCCCTTTTGGACCTTCGAGAACCTGGTGATCGAGGGCATTTGCCAGGATGACAATCGCTGCGAGCACGCTTTCCATGTGGTCGGCGATGCTGTGGGCGTGGTGATCCAGAACAACTGGGTGACCAATTTCAATGCGGCCGTCAAGGTGAACGGCAAGGATGGTCGCTTTCCCGACGAAGGGATTATACGGTACAACACCTTTCTCAACGACCGCCCAAGAAACACTGACAGGACCGTTGCCGTCCTGGATCTTGTGTCGGTGAGCCGTTGGCGCGTGCAGAAGAATCTGATCGCCGACTTTGGCAAGGCGAGCGAAGACCTCACCAGTTATGGCGCATTCTTCAAGGGAGCCGGAGAAGACAACGTTTTCGAGCAGAACCTGGTGCGCTGCGAGTGGCGCCATTCCGGCCACCTTCGAATCGGCTTCTCCTTCGGAGACGGGGGCACCGGCCGCAGGTTCTGTCGTGATGGGGGATGCCGCGTAGAGCATCGGCGAGGCATCGCCAGAAACAACATCATAATGAACTGCCCGAATGATGCCGGAATCTATCTGAGCAAGAGCGCCGAGACGCTGGTTCATAACAATGCGCTCATAGCCACGAGAGGAATCGATGTGCGCTATCCAGAGTCGGACGCGACCATCCTCAACAACATTGTCGACGGCTCAATCCGAGCGCGTGACGGTGGCAGCTTTGTGGCCCAGAGCAACATTGTTGCCCCGCCCCTCGCCGACCCCTCCGGTACTGTCAGCAGCGATGTCTACGTCGATGGTCTGGGCGGCGACTTCCGCCTCAAGGATAGCCAGGCAGTCATCGGCCGCGGCGTTGCCATCGAAGGCAACGGCCTGGATCTGTGCAATCAGCTCTACGGTCCCGGATCGCCGGATATCGGGCCCATTCAGTATGGGCAGGACATAGGCTGCCTGCCTCGCGTTCCATGACTTTCTTGCGAACAGAGGCAGCGGGAACGAAGAAATGACCCGTCAAGCGATTGCGGATCTTCTGCACCGATCGGCTTTGACAATTTGCTACCCTTGGGCAGCGAGGTTTTCCCATCTGATAGGGCGGAGATCGCAGGTGGTTGTGGTGGCGGCTTGGTATGCCAGCCGGCTCTTGGTGGTGGAGCATTCATACTGGAGGGGCCAGACCCTGCCGGGCGGCCATGTCGGGAGCGATGAACAGCCGGTCGTGGCTGCCGCGAGGGAACTGCAGGAGGAAGTCGGTATCGTTGCCGCCCCTGCCGAATTCCGGCTGGCCGGTCGGATGGAGCTGCGCCGCACCCATCTAATTCTCTTCGAGTGCCGGCTCGCCCAGGCGCCCCGCATCCGCATCGACAATCGCGAGATCACTGCAGCGGCCTTCACGGCGCCGGCAGCGATCTCAAGCCCGTCTCTGGCACTCCGATCCTACCTTCGTGCCCGATACCCGACAGCACGCGGTGGCAGATCTTCGACAGAGCGCCAATAGCCGTTCACCCTGTTTGGATGAGCGCTTCGCTGCCTGGTGCCCTGCCGCGAACCGGCCCTCCGGCGATCAGATCCTCGAGGAACTTCTCAAGCCGAGCGTACTGTTCATCGCGGGAGAAGCCGGCGCGGCCGGCTTCGGGGACCGGCGGCAACAGACCCTTCTCCTTCTTGATCTCAAGCCACCGAACGAGTTGCTTGGCGATTGCATCCGACTCATTGGAGAAAAAGCCGGCGCCGCGCTCCTTCACGATCGTCGCCGGAACTCCGTCGTGCAGTCCGAGCACGAGAATCGGCCTGCGAGCCCCCAGATACTCGAAAAACTTGCCGGGAACGTTGCCCTGCTCCTTCGGGTCGTTCCACTGCAGAAGCACCAGAATATCGGACTCCCTTTGCCGTCTCAGCGCCTCTTCGTGAGCCAGCACCTCCCTCACCTCGACCAGATGTGAGACGCCCTGCGCCTCTGCCAATGGAGCGACCGTCGCGGGTCGCACACCATGAAAGATCATCCTGCAGCTCAGGCCCTTTTCATCAAGCTGCTTCATCGCAGCAAAGAGCGGCGAGGGATCCCGATAGCCCGGATAGATACCGCCCGTGTAGACAATCTCCAGACCCTCGCGACCGGCGGCACCGTCGAAGGGCCCGTCGCCGCAGAACTCGGCATCATAGCCGTTGTAGATCACTGCGGTCGGCTTGCCATAACGAGCACGGTAGGCTTCAGCCCAAGGTTCGGACACCGTGACAAGAGCCCTGGCATTGCGGATAAGCTCGTCTTCAGCCAAACGATTGCGCCAGCGCCGCCAGAAGAACGGCGGCGAATAGGGATCTTCCGACCAGCGATCCCGGAACTCGAGCACCAGCGGCACAGCAAACTTGTCACTCAGTTCCTGGCCCGCCAGCAGGGTGGTGAAAGGCGGGCCGCTGGCGAAAACGAGATCGGGCTGCCATTCGGCGAACAACTTGGCGCCAGCCTCCGCGGCGAAAGGCAGCCACGGCGCGCGGGGATCGGGGAACTCCGAGAAGCTGGAGTGCAGGCGCCAAAGATTCCGCTTCAGCATCGAGGGCTTGCCGACGCCCCCCGCGGGCACGGTACCGACTGCGGCGGGAGCCGGACGCCTACTTGATTTGGTACCCTTCACATTCGGATGCCAGGCGGTTCGGACGACCTGCTCGGCCGGAAACTCCACATCCAGGTCTTGTGGCAAGGGCGGATCCAGCGGCGTCAAGACACGCACGTCATGCCCCTGCGCCAAAAGGTAGCGAGCCAGCTTACCAAGGCGCACCGCGGCGATGGTCCGGCTCGGCGGGAAATACCAGGTGACCAGAAGAAGTTTCACGGATGCTGCTCTTTTCGTTCTCAAACCCCGTTGAGGAATCGCCGGCCCAGTTCTGAGTGACGGACCACACCCTCAATTCTTTCTACCTGCTCGTTGGAGAGCTGCTCACGCCATTTGTCGAGGGCGGTCAAGGGTGCGCGCATAACGTTGAAGTAGCCGGTCTCGCGGCTGTCCTGCGATTCCAGATCGTGAATGAAGCCCTCGGCTTGCGGATCCCATGAAAGGCCGGCGAATTCAAAGAGCCGGCGCGTGGTCGGCTCCAGCTCTCGGCAGAGATCTTCATAGAAGACCATGCGATATCCCTCGCGCCCCTTCATATAGTCATGGATCCGTTGATTGCAGATCATCCACAAGAAGGCCGCCTTCTCCTCATAGCTGCTCGCCTCCAACTGCTCCAAGGAAAATGGGTAGCCTTCAGCCATGCCTGCCTCGAAGGGCGGGCGCAGATAGGTCTTGGAGCCCATCAGATTGCTCTGAATCCCGCGCAACCTGGAATTCACGACAGCGCAGGGGTGGCGGACAATATGAATGAAACGAAGGTTCGGCATGGCCTCGCTGAACAGAAAGGTACGCCAGGGAGAGTCCACGGATTTGATCAGATACAGGATGCGCTCGTCGGCGCCCCTATGGATGCAGTCTGCCACCGGCAGGGGCTTGCGCAGGAGTGGCCCGCAAAGCCTCTCGGCGATCTTGGCCAGGTAGAGCCCGGTCAAAAAATATTTCTTCTGCAGGTCCGAACGATAGGACTTGTCAAAGAAGGGAGCCTGGCCGGAGACCTTCGTTGCGCTAACGTGACAGAGCGCGCCCAGGTAGCGGCGCGCCGGCTCAACAAAGCCTTGCACCTCATTCCGGTGGGGCACGAAAGGAATCTCGGTGTTCACCAGAACTGAGTCGGGCTCATGGCGATAGAGCACGTCGGGATGGCTATCGAGAAGCTTTCCGAGGAAGGTGGTCCCGGAACGGGCGCCACCAACGATGAATACCGGGTCTCTGGAGCCCATGCGGCGGACTTCTCCTGAACTGCTCAAATTTTCGCTGACGTAGCGGGATACGAAGATACGGCGGATGCTGGTCGTCAGACCCTGTCCCTACCGCGACGACAGCGGTATTGCAGCAAGACCTGAGCTATCTGCAGGGCGAAAACCAGATCGCTGGTACAAATGGCCTTTCAGCTCGATCATAGTCCCGGGCTGCGAAACGATTCCAAACTTCAAATACCATCGCTGGTGCAAGGGAGCGATTCCGGCAAACTTTTGCTTCTATCTTGCAAATGGGGTTTCGCATGTCCAGCCGTTTTGCCGTCTTGCCTTTTCCCGGGCCGTGCCAATCAGATCGGACATGACGTCCCCGAGCCCGGCGCCCGCCAAGTCGCCCGAGGCAGCGAAATCACCGCTTTCGGTTGAGTTCACGGCAATCCGGCCCCCAGGATCTGGAACCAAACCTCCTGCCGCAGGGCTCTCGTCTCCTGGCCCCGCCCCCCAGCCAGATCGCTCTCGTTCAGCGATCGGGCTGGACCACAGCTGCGGCCAGACCGCGGGATTCTTCCAACCCGTCCAGAAAGGCCGCCAACCGGGCGCGGTCCCTAGGCAGATCCGGTCCGGTTTCGGTCAGCAGCGCGAAGGCCGTGGCGGCACGCGAGCCTCCACTGAGCACGTGCCAAATCTCGAGAATCTTGCCGACCACCGGTGAGGTGGTCCGGGTGCCGCCAATGTCGTACCAGGACCAAACGAGATGCGCGCCCTCTTCGAGCTGAACCACGGTCTCTTGAACGGCCAGATTCCTTCCGCCAAGAAGAATCTCGATCTCCTCAAAGCGCGTCACCAGCCGTTCTATCCCCCGGCCGATGAAGCTGTTGCCTGACGAGATTACCTCATGGCCATCACGTTGGTAGCCGTAGTGAGCAACGAAGAACGCCACATCGCCATCCGGAGCCTGATAGGTGCGCAAGAGATGCAGGTCGGCGCCAGGGAATGCCGGCTCCCAGCCGGCGGGCGTGAGGTCTGTCGGGCTCCAGCCCTCGCCGGGTCCGAGGTCGCTCAGCGCGAAATCGCTGCCAGCGGCAGGCGGACTCGAGACCTGCAGGGACCATACCTTGCCGCCACTCAGCAGAAGAGCCACCAAGAGAAATGCGAAGAGACTGGAGGATAGGCGATAGGCCGTGGCCGGCGCTGGGATTTCCACATCCTGATCCGCCGACCATCGATCCCGAAAAATCGCACCCAGACCGGTCAGAATCAAAAGCACCAGAGAAAGGAAGATGAAACCGTAAAGGATATGGTCGACGGAGATCGCGAGAGCGTGGTCTGTCAAGTGAGCCAGCATGACGATGCCATAGGCCCGCAGGCCGTTTGCCAGGATAGGCACAACCAGGCAGATCAGCATGAAGAGGATGCGGCGGCGCCAAGAACGAAAGAAGAGGTTTGCCGCCAGAGTTCCCAGCACGAGCGTCGTGATCAGGAAACGGGCGCCCGAACAGACGTCGGCGACGACAAAGCTCCCGGTCGGGATTTCGATCAGAACTCCGCTGTGAAATGTGGGAACGCCCGAGGCGCGTAGCAGAGTCACCGCGATCTCGGCGGTAATCTTCTGCAGGAACGGGACGATTTCCTCTCCCATCGGGACAGCAAAGAAGAGGAAGAAAATCGGGAACAGCATGCACCGCACGACCTGCCAGCCCGCGAGCAGCGCGAAGACCCCCTGCCAAAGGGCGACAAAGGCCAGTTGCTTGAGGACCAAGGCGTTGCCGACGGTCCCCACCAGATACACCAACAAGGCGCCGCCAATCCAGAGCAAGGCCCAGAACCAAGTCTGCGGCATCAGTACGGCGAGTTGTCGGCGGCGCTGGTAAGTGAGGAAGACGACAATGGGCAGGATAAGAAAGCCGTAGCCAAAAGTATCCGACACCATCCACGTCTTGACCATGGCGCCCACGGTTTCGTGGAAGAGCCCGAAGAGCAGTGCAGTGGCCAAGAAAAGCAACAGCCCTGCGCGGCGCCAGGCCCGCGCAGGATCCAGTCCCGGATTGCGGCTGGGCGTATTGTTGGCGCTCGCACTCATCGCTTCGATCCCACCGGCCCGGGGACGACCTGCATGCCGAATGCCAGTGTGGCCACCGCCGCGCACTGCACCGCAAACCACCTAAACATGAGGACCAGGTCTGGCAGAAGCTCCTCTCGATCCGGCCCCAGCAGGAAATCGGTACCGGAGAATACCCGGCCATACTTGGTCACGACGGGGCTGAGGCCATTTTTCAACAACAGCCAGCCGAGCGGCAAAGAAACTGCAAGAACGAGGGCCGACACAAGGACGCTCCCAAGATCCGGCCGCCGGATCGCATGGGCAAGGAAAAGGGCAGTCACTGGAAGCAGTATCAGCAGCAGATAGAGGACGTGGCCGTGGCCGTCGATCAACTCATTGAGGTTGTCCGTCGAAGAAAAATCGAAGGCAATGAGATTGAACAACACCAGCCAGGGAGCAGCGGCGATGAGGCAACGAGGCGCAAAGGACAATGCGAGTCTGGCCTTGGAAGCCAAATCGGTGCGGAGTGATGCCGCCACACGAAAATAGATCGCACTCAAGATTGCGATCCACAACACCGCCTGCCCGAACAAGGCGGTAAACCTGACAAAGCGTTCGACGGCCTGGATGAGCGTCCGCGAGCCGATGGTCTCGTAAAGCCAAACGCCGGGATCACCCCAGATATGCCGGTTCATGACGAACCAGTAGGTGTTCGAAGAACCAGTGATATCCCAAAGGCTTTCAGCGGTCACACTTGATACCAGCAGCAAGTAGGTTCCCAGGCAGGCGATAATGGTGCCGACAGACAGGACCGAGAAGACGCGCCCCCTCCTGGCTGCAAGCTGCCCGACCAGCGCGCCGCCCAAGCCAACCGACAGCGCTGCCAAAGAAAACAAGAACAGCTTCCACCATGCGTCTTCGCCACCAAAGAGCTCCAGCACATTGTAGGGAACCTGCGGCAACCCCAGAACTATTCGCATAGCGATCGTCGCCACCAGGCACCCTGATAGCGCGATGATAACCGCTCGCCTCGTAGGGTACAGCGCGCCGCCGGCTTGCGATGGTCCCGCCCTGCGGACGACCGCCGCCGCGGCAGGAACCGCCGCCGCAGCCGGGTCAGTCTGCCCTGGCTGCTGCCTCACGGCCACCCTTCCACCCGGCACTACCACCGATTCGCTTCTGCTCCTGCCGATCTGGCTATTGCGCCCATAAAATACAGCCATCACCGCACCGAGAAACAGAGCCAAAAGGGGGTCGGTGATTTCAGGGGTGTGATGGCCGATCCAGATCTGTCCAACTTCCAAGGACGCCGTCAACAGGGCGGCAAGGGCGGTGGCAACAACGATGCGCAGGCCGCCCAACTTCATGAGAAAGAGCAGCGACCCGAGGAAGAATGTTTTTGCCGCCACCGCCTTGACGTTGATCAGCATGGAGCCAGTCAGGGCGCCCGAAAACGGCACCCACGAGAAGGCCTGAGCAGTCTCGCGAAAATGGAAGGGTTCCAGGGAGACAACGACAAAAAGGGCTATCAGACCAAGGAGTATGACCAGAGCGTTGTGTTCGAATTGCCGCAGGACCAGGCGCCAGGTCAGGAGAGCCAGAAGGAGCGCCAGGATGTAGGTCGAGCCAACCTCGTTCTGGACGATCGCGATCTTCGCAAGAACGATCCCGAATGCCGCGGCGATGAGCCAGGGCATTCCGGCCCGATCCGGCCATAGGCGCGTCACCAGATAGGGCAGAACCAACCACGAAATGTAGGTCCGATAGAACACGACAGAAAAAAAGCTCGGACCCTCGAACAGAGGTTTCAGACTGTCTTTGAAAGATTGGAGATCGATCGAGGGTACGAAGGGAGCCAACTCGCCTGCCAGCCAGCAGAGGACCAGAAAGAGGGGAAACAGCTGGATGTCCGCGCCAGCACGGGCGAGCAGCCGAGCGCGAACCCCCGCAGGCCAGACCACCAGGGCCCCCAGAGTGCAGCCGCAGAGGTTCCAAATGGCATCGCCCAAGGCCGCATCTCTCGTGGGAAGAAAAATCTGGAGAACCTGGACACCGGTGGCCAGGAAGAACCCAACCAGGAAAACCAGGAAAAAACGCGCCGCAGCGGGGCGAGCCGGCACCAGCGCCAGCATTCCCACGGCTCCGAAAGGAATAAAGAGAGCGACGTTTCCCAATACATCGCCTCGCCTCGAAATAACGCTCCAATTCGACAAAAAATTGTAAATACTGTCTGAAGAACCGTATGAGAAATTGAAATTGAACGGATAAACAGATCCGTAAATTATTAGTATAATAACAATATAAAATGCGAAGTTATACCGCTTTGTAAGAGCGTACTCTTCTGTCTTATTGGCTCCAGCTCTTGGAAAAGCAGAAAGCGTCGCAAAACGGCGGGCAGATTGTTCAATTCCCTGTGCCATACGACTAAACCTCTGGGGCCCCGATCGAAACGAGTATAGCAGCCTTAGACCGATGTGATCCTGTCGCGGCGGGAAACTCAACAGATGATCACAGTGACTTGGAACGGTCGGATAGATTTGATAACTCTCGATAAAATCGGCCCAGGCGGAGCAGACCGGGTTGCTGCGCTTCGTAACGCATAAGGCGGGTCGGCGCCATGGGGTCCCCTCCTTCTATTGCGATGAGGAACACTGTACGATGCCGCGGCACGTCCAGGCAGTGGTCGCCGATGGGCTGAGCAGTGACCTGGTCCACCAGCACGGCGGCAAAGCCATGCTGCCCCCCATGGGGATCGGCTGGATTGTCGGCCCTGCCCTCTGATCTAGATGACAGCGTTGAGGGTCGACGATGGGAAGCGATTGGGCCGACGGAGCGGACGCAGGCAGAGGATGCGCCCTACTTTCGCTCCTTCAACCCGACCTGCGTGATCGTCACCATGGCGCCCCCTCCCCTGGGTTCGGAAGGAACCGTCATTAAAATTCTCTGGCAACGGCAATGACACTGTCTCTCTTTCAAACCCTGCGGGAAGTCGATCGGAGGAAGGGCAAGAGATGAGGCATCTCCTGACTGCAGCCCTGGCTGCTCTGGCACTCTGTAGTTCGGCCGCTGCGCAGAACGATGTGACAAGTGGCGAAGGGCCGGAGAGCGCAGCCCGCCCGTCATCAGGCTCGCTCGACATTGCCGAGATCGCGTCGATGCCTGCCGGCACATGGCTTCACTATGGCCGCCCTTGGCGCGACATCGATCCAGGGCGCGACGCCAACTGCGGCGTCGACTTCGGCTCGGTGCTGGGCGCCTGGAACGGCGTCGTATGGGATGGACGCTATGTCTGGAGCTGGGCGGCCGGCGGCCATGGTGACGGCTGCTTCAACGGCATTGTCCGATACGACCTGCAGGCTGGAAAACCGGAAATGGTGGTACCGCACTTGCCGCTGAACGTGCCGCTGTGCCGACCCTTCGTCAAAGCCAGCGGCGAAAGCGACTGCTACTGGGAGCCCTATGCTTCCGACGAGCCCTTTCCCGGCGGTATGGACGAGCGGGTTGCGGAATGGCAACACGCCTTTCTGCGCCCGCGTTCCAGCCACACCTACAACAACACGATCATGATCGACGACTGGATCTACCTGCCGACGGGGCATATCTACGGATCGAGCAAACCCGACTCGCAAGTTTGGCGCTTCCACACCAAGGCCGCCGACATTGCCGCCACCATCGAACGCCTTCCTGATCGCTTCGATCCCAACGCTGGCCCGGACCGCGACCGAGACGGGCAGCCGGATGGCGACCAGATCGGTTCCTATGCGGTCAACTGGGTTCAGCGCCCCGGCAAGCCGCCCCTGATGTTCAGCGGGTCTATCGTTTGCCAGCCGGACCTGCTCGCTGGCCAGTACAACTGCACCTCGCACGATGGGATCTCCTTCAGCACATCGACGACCATGGCCTGGGACGAGAAGCGACAGGGTATCTGGGCCGTCGATGCAAACCGCAATCGCTTGACGTTCATCCGCGAGAACCGTGGCAAGTGGGTCGTTGACGGGAAGCTCTCGGTGACGGACGAGGCAGCGATCAACAAGGACACCATCGGGCCAGGCGGTCTATGCCTCGTGCCTACCCCGGAAGGTGCGAATCCGGTGATCTGGGGGCGGAGCGGGAGCTTGTTCCGCTGGGATGGCCAGCGACTGCATATCATCGACTTGCCGGGCGGTCCGGGCCAGGCGCGAAGGAGCATTTACAACAAATGGACCTGGAACGAGGATCTCGAGGTCTGCTTGGGTACCTGGACGGTCGACGAAGGATTCTGGGCATATAAGCCGGATTTTGCCGCGGGAGCCGCAGCCGTCCAGACGCCACCTGGCCTCCCTCCGGCACCAACGCCCAATACCTCGCTGGAAAAGAACCCGGTGTCGCCCCCGGCACGGGCGAATACGCCACGGCCGTCGCAGGAACCCAGGCCTGAGAGGACCGCCGGCCGGAACGAGCCGACTGATCAGAACAGCGCACCAACGAACGCCGGCGGCGAGCAGGCACGCAATCAGAAGCCGCCACCAGCCGACGAGCCAGACCAAGCGATAAACTTGAAAGAGCAGTGGTGGACCGACCCTGCGGCCTACCCTACCTTCGCCGGCCACCGGGTCGCGCCGGTTTCTTGGCAACCAGCCGCCTGGAACCAGCCCATCGAACGC
This sequence comes from uncultured Pelagibius sp., assembly GCA_964472095.1. GTDB lineage: Bacteria > Pseudomonadota > Alphaproteobacteria > Kiloniellales > Kiloniellaceae > Pelagibius. The sequence goes on along the minus strand of CAYYIV010000003.1, from coordinate 188,870 downwards.
CAGCCGGAGGCTCCCGACTACGATGCACTCTGCCCGGGGCAATGGGCAGAGTTGAACTACCGTAACGATGAGGATCTGGCCAACAGTGCGCCGCAGATGCGCCATATTGCCGGAAGCGGGACTCCCAACGTCCGGGTCTATCTGCACCCGCGCGTGGACGCGACGGGCCAGGTGATCGCGTACACCAACTCCATCAAGTTTGACAAAGTCCAGTGCTCGGAGATCGTGGGCGTGCCGCTAAACGGAGAGAAGCCGCAAACGATCGGCGCGGTGGTCGCCTCCGGTACCGGAGTCATTGCCAGGGGCATCATGTTCAAGGGGGAGAGCGTCCGCTGGACAGGGAACCGCGCCACCAATACATACCCGTCATTCGTCGTATTGCATGACCTTGACATCTACGACGCCGGCCATTTGATGGGGGATAGTCCGCCGAAGGCCCCGCTCACTTACCTGGAGTTTCGCGGCAATGTCATCGGGCACAACACCGACTGGCATGTGATCTACCTCGAACGCTCGATCGGCCAGCTCGTCGCACTCAGCAACGTGTTCTACGGACCCGGACGCGCCAATCACGCCTTCAAGAATCTCGCGCACCAGTCGCGCATTGAAGGCAACGTCTTCTCCAACGTCGGGATAGACGGGCAAGTGCTTGAGATCGACCGCAAGAACAGGCCCGTTATCGGCCTGATGCCGCTCGACCTCTATCTTTGCACCGAGACAGTGTTCCGCGACAACACCGTCCTCTTCCGCACTAGTGATTCGGTGCGGACATTCATGGCCTATCGGGGACGTCGGGCCTGGGGCAACTGTGACAAGGGCCGCCGTCTGGACAATGGACGTTGGGAACTGTGGCCGCCGGAGGATGCATCATACAATGATCCGGCGAGGTGGGCGGAGATCAACGCGGCCACGGCAGCCTTTGATCGTGGCTATGAGGCAGCCAAGGCCGAGCCGTGGCTCTTCACGCACAAGGTCGAAGGCAACCATTTCATCGTTTTCAATGCCCTGGAGCGTGATGGCGAACCCTTCGACGATACCAGGGCAGCAAGTGCCGTTTCCCTGCGGCCGGTCGCCGAGAACCCCATCCGGGCGAAGCTGAACGAAGAGTCGCGTGCCCTGGCGCAGCGCTGTGCCGAGGTGGAAGATCGTACCGCCTGCGTGCTGGCGGGCATGAGTCCCGGATTGCGCTATGCCTATGACCACATCTCGCCGGGGAACCGAGACACCGTCGTGGCCAACGGCGACCTTCCGCGCGGCGTGCCCATCCCGGCGCCCGAGGGATGGGTCGAGCGATCGGGGATCTTCTGGGGTAGCAACCAGTTCATCACCTGTTCGGCAGACGGCCGTGACTGTCGTCAGACGGAACCACGACCTGTCGATGCCTCACCACGCCCCTGGGATGAGTTGGAGGTCGCCCACCCGCCGCGGGTGATCAAGCAATAGTCACTCGCCATCGCCCCGGACAACGGCACCGACGGACTTGACGGCTCCCTTCAATCTGGTGCAAGCCTGTTGCGAGTGACACCATTCGTCGCTTTGCGCATAGTGAGGCGGTCGGCCGAGACAGGCCGGATGGTTAAGGAAATCGGGCGGGCCGGCCGAGGCTATCCCCTATCAGGTAAGCGAGAATGTTCCAGGCCCTGCATGACCTGATCGCGTTCCAGGCAGTGCAGCGCCCGGACCATGTGGCCCTGGTCGACAAAGCGGACCGGCTCACCTACGGCACTGCCTGGCGAGAGATCCAATGCCTGGCGGCCGGGCTCCAGCGCCTCGGCCTGGAACGCGGCGACCGCATGGCAGTCTATCTTGAGAAGCGTTGCGAGACGGTACAGGCCTTCTTTGCCGCCAGCGCCGCCGGCGGCGTTTTCGTCCCGATCAACCCTGTGCTGCGCCCTGCCCAGGTCGCGCATATCGCGAACGACTGTAACGTCAAGATACTGGTTACATCTCCCGAGCGTCTGGAGGCGCTAGGCGACGTTCTCGCCCGGAGCCCCGATCTGGAGACAATCATTCTCGTCGGTAATGCTTCGGCCGCGGACCACCCAGGAAAGCGGATCGTCGCTTGGCAGGAACTTGTCCGAGGACCTGCTGCGGGTGCCCGGCTGGTGCGGCCAGTGGACTGCGACATGGCCGCCATCCTCTACACCTCCGGCAGCACCGGACACCCCAAGGGGGTCGTCCTGTCTCATCGCAACCTCCTGGTCGGGGCCGAAAGCGTCAGTCAATACCTGGCAAACAGCCCGTCCGATCGGATCCTTTCAGTCCTGCCGTTAAGTTTCGACGCCGGCCTTAGCCAGGTTCTGACTGCCTTCCGGTCCGGCGCGCGCTGCGTCCTGCTGAACTACCTCCTGCCCCGCGAAGTGCCGCGCATCTGCGCGCGAGAAGGCATCACGGGGATTACCGGCGTCCCTCCCCTCTGGTTCCAGATGATCAATCTCGATTGGCCCAAAGAGGCATCCGAGAATCTTCGCTACTTCGCCAATACCGGAGGGCACTTGCCGCGACCGGCCCTGATGCGGCTGCGCGAGATCTTTCCCCAGGCTGCCCCCTACCTGATGTACGGGCTGACCGAAGCCTTCCGCTCGACCTATCTTGACCCTCAGGAAGTGGATCGCAGGCCGGATTCCATCGGCAAGGCCATCCCAAATGCCGAAATCCTCGTGGTGCGCGAAGACGGCACCCCGGTGGCCTCGGGCGAGGTTGGAGAACTGGTGCACCGGGGGCCCTTGGTCTCGCTCGGCTACTGGAACGATCCGGAGCGTACGGCCGAAAGGTTTCGTCCGGCACCGGGCCAAGCAAGCGGATTGACTTTGCCGGAGGTCGCAGTCTGGTCCGGCGACCTCGTGCGTCGCGATGAGGAGGGCTTCCTCTATTTTGTCGGCCGGCGCGACGACATGATCAAGACTTCGGGCTACCGCGTGAGCCCGACCGAGATCGAAGAAGTGATCTTCGCCTCCGGACTGGTCGATGAGGTTGCGGCTGTCGGCTTGCCACATCCCACGCTCGGGCAAGCCATCACCCTTCTGGTAAAGCCGAAAAATGGATCGACTGCCGACAAAGAGGCCCTGCTCGCCGTTTGCCGTCAGCACCTTCCAGCTTATATGGTGCCGCAGCAGATCGAAGATTGCGCGGAACTCTATCGCAATCCCAACGGCAAGATCGATCGCAAGCGCCACGCGCAGGAACTCGCCGTGATACAGCAGGACAGCAAGCATGACTGACTCAGCAATCCATCCGGCTCTGCGGGCTTGGCAGAGCAGCCAAGGGGAGTTGCTTGTCGGAGGCGTGCCGCTATCCAGTCTGGCTCAGCGTGTCGGGCAGACACCCTTTTTCGCCTATGACCGGGCGCGCCTCGGCGCGCGCATCGACGAGCTTCGCGCGCATCTCCCCGAGGGCCTCAATCTGCACTACGCCATCAAGGCCAACCCCATGCCCGCCTTGGTCTGTTTCCTGGCGCCCAAGGTGGACGGCTTCGACGTGGCCTCTGCCGGCGAATTGACCAAGGCACTCGATGCCGGCATGCCGCCAGAGCGGATCGGCTTTGCCGGTCCGGGCAAGACCGACCAGGAACTGCGCCAGGCGCTGGCCGCTGGAGTCTTGGTCGAGGCTGAATCAAGCGGCGAGCTGGCGCGTCTTGAGGCCGTTGCAACTGCCCTGGGAGTCTCCCCCCGCGTCGCCTTGCGGATCAATCCGGACTTTCACATCAAGGGCTCCGGCATGCGCATGGGAGGCGGCGCTCAGCAGTTCGGGACCGACGCCGAGGAGGCGCCGCGCCTCATCGCCGACTGCCGGGCCAGGGGGTTGGCGATTCAGGGCTTCCACATTTTTGCAGGCTCCCAGAACCTCAATGCCGAGGTCATCGCAGAGGCTCAAACCAAGACTCTGGAACTGGCTCTAAGGCTCGCCGATCAACTCGAAGCGCCGCTGCGCTATCTGAATCTCGGCGGCGGATTCGGTATTCCGTACTTTCCAAACGATCGTCCCCTCGATCTGCCGCGAGTCGGCGGAAACCTGGCCAAGGTGGTGGGTGACCTCGCCGCGGCACAGCCCCAGGCCAAGCCGGTCCTGGAGTTGGGACGCTATATTTCCGGTGAAGCCGGCCTCTATGTGACGCGCATCATCGACCGCAAGGTCTCACGCGGCGAGGTATTTCTGGTCACCGACGGCGGCCTCCACCATCACTTGGCGGCTTCGGGCAACTTCGGCCAGGTGATCCGCCGCAACTTCCCGCTTGCCATCGCAAACCGGATGGCGGAGCTGCCGCAGGAAAAAGTGTCGGTGGTTGGCTGTCTCTGCACGCCGCTCGATCTGCTGGCCGACAAGGTCGATCTGCCGCGGGGCGAAGTCGGCGACCTGGTGGCAATCTTCCAGTCCGGCGCCTATGGCCTGACCGCGAGTCCCACCGCCTTCCTGGGTCACCCGGCTCCGGTGGAGGTCCTGGTATGAGTGCTGCCGTTGCGGAATGACGCTTTGCCCGCCGGTTACCAGCGCTGCACGACGGTGAGATACATCTTTCTCAGCTTGGTCCGGAACGTGGAGTTGAGGGGTCCGCGCTCGTATCCGAAATAATCCAGAGTGTCCCCGGCAATTTCTTCGAAGATGACCCGGTCGGTTTCGGGCAGTGCGGTTTTCCACGCGAAGATTTTCGATTCATCCGGCGGCTGCACCGAGTTCTGGTGCCACCTCAGACTTTCGGCAGGCACCACGTCCTTGGCCGTCTCATGGTAATGTAGCATCCGTATAGAAAACTCTTCCCCGAGGAATTCGCAGGCCCGTCGCAAGCAGAACTCGGGATCGTGCACCAGCTCTTCATAGCGTAGCTCCAAGTAGCGATCGGGTCCGAGCACACGCCCTACCTTGTGGCAGAGCGTGGTCTTCCATCTCCAATCCTGCGCAAGTCGGAAGCTATTGGTAGAGCACCACTCGATCCGCCTCTGCGACAGCGCAACGTCGCGCCCGTCGCGCAAGACCTGGATGAACTTGGCACGCGGAAAGATGCTATTGAGAACGTCGATGTCCTGCGTGTAGTACGGCGTCTTGTCGCCCCAGCGCGACTTGCCGCGTGCTTCGGCATAAGCGGACATGATCGCGTCGATCAGCCCGCCATAGGACTGCGGTTCCCTTGCGAGGATAAAATCCTTATCAGGAATCAGCTTGCCACGCACCACCAGCGGATGCGCGGCGATGTCGTCCAGGAGCGCACGCCGGTTGTCGGCTTTTGCCAGATCGCCATAGTTCTCTAGTTTGCGATAGAACTGGGTGATGAAAACGGTCTCGTGCGGCACCGCCAGCTCGGGATGGTTGTTCAGCATCAGGCGCAGCATTGTTGTGCCGGAGCGCTGGACTCCAAGCACAAAGAACGGCTCAGCATGCAGGGTAGAGTTGATCACGAAATTCACCGCTCCCAAATCGTCCCAACTCTGCTGGCTCGTCTTGCAACACCCATTGCTGCAAGAGACGAACCAGCCGACCAGGACTCGAGGCTGCCGTGCCCAGTCGCTCCGGCCAATGCATTGAGCCGACGGCGATCCCTACGCATGGGCATTCCCGGCACGAGGTTACGCTGCGAAACGTGACGGAAGGCCCCGCATCTGCATGAACTTCCCGGGAAGCTTTTGTTTAAGGATTGTGACGCTGCCATATGGCTGGAAAAGATCGCTAGGCGCATAAAAAGCGGGCGACCAGTCTCAGTCAGGATTCATCCGTCCGTATTGGCAGCTAACAGGCGCCGGATCACCTGATCGATATAGCGCTCCTGTCCTGCGGGGTCATAGCTCAGCCAATAGGGCAGGAGGTAGTCGATCTGGCGCAGCCAGCGCAGGTAGACGAGGCCGATGTGGCAGCGGGGATCGATGCGGAGGCGCTCGTAGCGGTCAATGAGGAAGCGTTCTTCGGTAGCCGAAGGGAAATCCCGCCGGGCCAAGGCATGCAGGCTGTCGGCCAGCGATTGCGCCGGGTTGAGTGGGCGGAGCGTCGACTCCAGATAGCCAATGACGTCCAGGATCGGCAAGTCGTCGAAGTCGGCGGCCTCCCAGTCGAGTATTCCAGCCTTGTTGCCCGCCAGGTAGATGTTGCTGCCACTAAAGTCTCCGTGCACCAAGCCATGCGGCAGGTTGGCGCCGTAGAGCTGGGCCCGGAAGAAACTGCGCAGCCGGTTCTGGCAATCCTGGTCGCGAACCAGCTGGAAGAGGCGGTCGAAGCGCGCTTCCACCAACCTCTCGTATTCCAAGCCATCGAGGGGTGCCGGAAGCAATGAAGCCGCAGGGTTCATAACCTCCAGCAAGGCCTCCACCCGTTGCAGGACTTCGACGGAGCCGCGGTGCGGGAGCACCCGTTTCAGCGGCAGCCCCGGCAAGGCCGTTTCGGCACGGTAGTCGATGCCATCGACCCGGCCTGCGGCCAGGAGCCGCGGTGCGAGGCCGGGATGCGAGACTTCTAGGTGCTGGAGTGTGGCCGCGTGGCGCTCCTCGGCAGCGGCGGCCGCGGAACTGAAGGGAACCCTGATCACTATGGCCTCGGCGCCTCGCAGGGCATGAATGATCATCTTGTCCTTGCGCGTCATGACGTGGCGCAGGCTTTGCAGCGGCACAACCTCCCCAGTGCCGGCCAACTGACGGGCCGCGGCCGCGAGAATCCGGTTGTACGACGAATGGCGCTGATTCCCGCCTGCCTGAGCGACCACACAGTAAGCAGGAAGAAAGGACCCTCGCCGCCTGAGCCGTTGCTCCCACGACGTGGTTTCCCCAGGCAGGACCGCGGCCCGGCCATCCTGCAATGGGATAATCTCATCGAACTGGCGGCGCGCGGGCCACAGGCCATAGGCCTCGATTCCGGTATAGCCGGCCGACGAGACCTGCCTGCAAAGCCCAGCCAAAGACTGCGGTCCATTGCGCTTTTTCCACCAGCGGGCAATCAGTCCGCAGGCACGGGCCAGGCCCGCCAAGGGCCGTGTGCCGGTCCAGCGATCCCACCATCCGGCCGGCAGCGACAGGCTGAAGCGATTGTCGGCGAAGAAGAAGATTTGACCCTCGTCCCGCAGGACACGTCTGATCTCAACAAGCAGGGGGCTGGTCCCTCCGGAAGCCAGGGACTCCGCCACGATCACGCCATCAAAGGATCCATCGTCGAAGGGCAGCCGCCCTTCCGCACTGCCGGCCAGCAAGGTTACGTCAGCATCCGGAGTGAAGATTGCCAGGCGCTGACTGACGAACTGCAGCTTGGGAAGCTGTGGCTCCAGGACGAAGATTCGTGCGCAGTGCGGCGCAAGACTCTCCACCAGCGCGCCATAGCCACAGCCAAGACAGAGCAACCGGCCGTCAGGCTTCAGATCGAGAAAGCCTCGCCAGGCCCGGTGCCGGCCGGCGACCAACGCATCGAGCTGCTGCAGTGCATCCCCCCGGTCGACCAGGAAGCTGCGGACAGCTTCCATCCAGCCATCGGGTGTCAAAGCCTTGATAAGCGGCAGGGCTCGGGCGGCGCCGACGGCAGCCGCTCCGCCGGCATTCGTATGGAGATCGAGGATGCCGTTATTCCTGGGATAGCCCCGGCCACAGCCGGCACAGACGGCGAGCCCATCCTGCAACTTCAGGGCAGCCGCGCACAGCGGGCACCTAAGCGTCTTCGAGAAGGAATCCGGCCGCGCCGGCCGTCCCCTGCCGACCCGGGGGTCAGGTCCCGCCACGGCGGATCTCCACTTTCGGGTGGGGGAGATTCCCTCGGGGCCATAGGGTCGCATCGCCTGCAAGAAGGAGTTCGAAATCGGCCGGCTCGCGGGCTGTCAGCTCCAGCTGCCAGGACGGCGCAGTCAGCCGCGTGAGGCCAAGGGCGCGAATTCGCAAGCCCTCCGGTCCGCGACAGGCAAACAGCAGGCGGCCATGAAATGATACATCCGCCCACTGCACCTCCGTCGGCCGCCCGGCGACCCCGAGCAGCAGGAGCATTTCTTCGCCCGACGACGACATGCGAAAGGCCAGCTTGTCGCCATCATCGACGACCTGTTCCAACCGCTGCCCGGCTGTTGATTCCGTACTCAAGAAAAAGGCCGCGCCCGCGCTTTCCAAAGGCAAGGGAAAGCGCAGGTTGGGTGCCGGCTCCAGGCGGCCATAGGAGGGCGAGACCCACCCCCGAAAGGGATCGGTGCTGCCGCTGGCGACAGTCGCTTCCCCGGCCCCACAGGAGAGCATATGCAACGGCGTTGCAGCAGCCGCGCCGAGCACCTCAATCCGCCTGCCCTCTTCCACCCGGCAGGTCGCACCGGGAGCGAACTGCCAGCCGATGAAGGCAGCCTCACTCGTTTGTCGGCTGGGCGCTCTGTCGTAGACCAACCAACAGCGTTGCCAGACGTGGATGACTCCGCGGCGCTGACCGACATAAGGGCCGGTACCCACCACACGACCCTCGACCCAGGAGAGTCCGGCGGCAGCGGCAGAAGCACGGCGCGATTCGACCTGGCACGGCAGGCGCCAGTTGCGAAAGTCGCCTTTCAGCGGGCCGTACGGCTCCTGACCATCGATGAAAAAGCCGCTCCGACAGGAAGCGCTGGCAAAATGGGCGCGCAGGTTCGGCCGCCCGGGCAGGTTCGGATGAGGCATGAAGCGATAGCTGCCGGTGCCGGGTGGTGCCAGCACCAAGGCGTCGCCGACGCTCAAACAGAGGCTCAAGAGGTCGCAGTGGCTGTGTCCGCCGATCCCCGGCGATGCGGGCAATGGGCCAAGGCGAAAAATCAGGCGCGCCGGAACCTCAGATTCGGCGAGGACGCAATAGCCGCTTTCCGGAAAGTCCTGGAAGGCAGCCTCCCCCTGCAATACGTCACGACCCTCCGATAGCCTGCCCTCCAATAGCCAGAAAGCCGTCTCGCGTGTTGGATCCTCATCGGGAGTTGCAGGTGCGTCCGGCGTAAAGTAGCTGCGCTGGACTTCGCGCAGGAACCCGCACTGCCAGCCCTCACCCACTCCCAGTGCCAGCAGCGGATCCTCGGTGGTGTTTCCCAGGCCCAGCGGCAGCAAGGCTGGACCGGCCATCGCCAGTTGGAAGTTCAGCATGCGCTCGATCCGATCGAGCGTGTGCTCTGGTATCGGCCAGCCATTACGCCGCGAAAGCAAGAGGTAGGCCACGGCCATTTCGCAGGCGTGCTCTTGGTAATGCACCGAGTGCTCGATGGAGCCGCCGTCGTTGTACGTCTGGCGGTAGAGTTCGTCGAGCCAGGTCTCCTCGGCGCTGCTCCGCTCAAGGCCGTGATCGAACTCGGGCAGCAAAGCGGCGACCAGCCAATCGGCGAACCGCTCGGCCAGCAGATGATTGTTGGCAACGCCGCTGCCCGCGGCCTCGCGCATGAAGCGGCTGTCCTCATAGAGAATCAGCAGCGCGCGACGCCTCAGGCTCGCCAGTGCTGCACCTTCTCCCTCGTCCTCGAGGGCAGCCAGGAAAGGCCAGGCCAACAGGAGCGCCATGAAATGGTAGACCACCACATGGCTGGACCTGAAGGCCGGATGGCCGCCAGGCCGGTCGGCCACCGCCATCCAGCCGGCCAGTACCGCTTCGAGCTCGGTGATGAGCCTGCGGTCGAAGTGACACGCCAGAGCCCAGCGCGGCAGGAAGCCAAAGCGGTGAGGGCGCGCGCCATAGAGTCGGTCTTCCAGTGGGCCGGCAGTGACAACGCTCCAGTCGAATGCGGCGGAGAGCAGTCCCGCGCGGCGATCGTAGGTGGCGAGACCCTGGTAGCGGTCTTCGCCGACCTTGGCCAGAAGTCGCTTGCGCCAGGCGGGGAACCGACGCTCCGCATCGAAAAGCAGGGAGGTTACTTGTTCCGGGGCAAAAAAGCCCAACGCCGGCGCGCGCTGCCGGAAATGCCCGATCAAGACTTCCCAGGCAGCCTCCGGGTTCCCGTTGCGCCAGGCGGCGACGGCATCGTTGGGCTCCCTCAAATGATCGAAGAGCGCGCCTTCCTCAAAGGTCGGCGGCGCCGGCAAGGACTGTCGTGCCCCCAATCGATCCCGCAGCAGTCGGCCAAGGAGCCTTTTGACGTCATGGAGCATCTTGAGCGGCGCTTCAACCTCCTGCTCAGGCAAGCACGCGCCGGATCTTCTGCTTGACCCGGGTCAGCAGATAGTGGCGATCCAGTGCCGAGATACCCTTGCGGCAGACGCGGTCGTGATCGGCCAGGGTCTTGTCATCAAAGTGATTGCGCCAGTCCCCCGTCTCTCCCTTGCGGAAGAAGTCGGCCTCTTGCGTGCGGTGAGAAGGTGCGTCCTGGTACTTTTCGCGCAGGGCATCGAGACTCGTCTCCTGGCGGATCCGCTCGATAACGGCAGCGTCGGGGGAAAGGTCCAGGAGGGCGGCGATGCGTGCCACCTCAGTCTGGAAGTCTGCCTTCAATGCCTCGAAACTTGTAGCCGTCATCTGGGCGTGCGGCGCGGCCCAGGTACTGCGGTATCGCATCAACCTGGGAAGAATGGCGCGACCCTCCTCCCAATAATACTGCGTGAAGGATCCGTCGAAGCGATGCTTGCGCAGGTCATGGTAGTAGGCGGACACGATCACGTCCCGGGAATCGCGCGTCATACAAACGACGCGCACCGCCTTGTTGGACAACAGCAGGGCGCGATGCTCCGGCTTGTCCAAATGGTTCTTCGAGATGACGTCATGCGATTTGTAGTTCCCCCTGGCCAGGTAATGCGCCAGCTGGGGTTCGGCGATGGCCGGGTGCTTGGCGTTCCCCTTGGTGAGGAACTCGGCCTCAGGCCATTCGCACTTCTGCAGGCTGGTCAGAATATTGAACAGCCAGGTCGAACCACACTTGAAGGCGCCGTTGGACAGAATCAACATGGCTTTTCTCTCAAACTTCCGAACCGCTGGAGTATGGACAGGGATTCAAAGCGAACTCGGTGGCGCTGCCTCGGACTCCGGCTGCCGTCTTTCGACGACCAGCGCGCGCTTTATCTGGTCGGGCCGAACATGAACCGCCGCGTCCCAGGAGGCCGCGGCAAGCCGCCGGCGAAACCGCTCGAGCGGGGGATAGGCCGCGTTGCAATAGTAGCGCGGCACCAGCTTCAATCCGCAATAGCGGGTGAAAAATTTCCGTCGCGCCATGCGGCGGCCGAACTTCGACCGGCTTTCGTTGTCGAAGATGGTCGCCATGCCGCCCGGTGCCAGACGGCTGACCATGAGTTCGCAAGCCCGGTACTGCTGACGACGGGGCAGCTGCTGGACGACGTCATAGGCAAAGATCAGGTCAAACCCTGCGGTGATGCCGCCAAAGTCATAGCTCGACCCGTCGAGCAGGTTGCCGGCGCGCAAGTCCTGTGGCTCGGCAAGGCCGGCGAGCTTGCGGCGCGCCACCTCGATCATCTTGCCGGAGAGGTCGAAGCCGCACAGCCTGAACTCGGTGATCCCCGCTTCGTGCAACGCCGACGCGAGATAGGCAAGCCAGGTGCCGGTGCCGCATCCGCAATCAAGCACGGTGAGAGGCCGTCCCGGAGCAAGGCGAGGCAGTACCGCCGACAGCACTGCACCGACGAAGGCCTTGGCGGCGGGGGCGTGTTCGAAGTCGTCGGAGTAGACCCCCTCCTCGACCAGATTGTCGAAGCTGCGGCGCTGCTTGTCGGCTACCGAAGTGGTCATGAACGAACCCTGCTTTGATCGGCACGGCGCTCGAGAAGCGAGCGGCGAGCCAGCCCCAGGCGCCGCCCCAGACGTCGCAGACGCCCACCCTGGGTAACAAAATACCACAAAGCCAGGAGATAGGCGCGTACCGACTTGGGACGCCGCTGGAAAGTCTCGTAGCCCCACTGCCTCAAGGTCGCCGCCGCGATGTCCTCGAAGACGATCCGCTGGCTCTGCGTCATGGCCTGGTGCCAGAGGCCGACCTTGGAGCTCTGTGGCGGTTGATCCAGGGCGGGCCAGAGCCACCGGCGATCGACGGGGATCTTCTCCTCGACCATGGCCGCGTAGTGCAGCATGGCCGGATCGAAGGGGACGGCGAGGAACTGGCAAAGCCTCCTCAAGGTCGTCTCGCTATCGCCGACCAGGTCTTCGAAGCGCAGCGCGCAATACCGCTCGGGGCCGAGGATGCGTCCCATCTTCGCATTCACGCTGACCCGCGCCGCCCAGGCATGGGCGCAATCGGCGATGTTGCCCGATCCGTATGGCATGGTCTGGTGAGACAGCGCGACATCGCGCCCGTCACGCACGATCTGAACGAAGCGGGCCGTGGGAAGCCATTCGTTCACGAGCTCCATGTGATCCAGCGTGGCGATGTCGATGTTGGCCCAATGAGGCTTGCCCTTGGCACGGGCATACTCGCTGTGCACCCTGGACAGCAGGGCGCCGTAGTCGCCCAGCGGCAGGCCGTCGAGGATGCGTTCGCGGTCGAGCGCGGCGTCCCACAGCTTGATGCGCTCATGTCCGAGAATATCGTCGACCAGACGGACCAGGCCGTCCTGCTGCTTGAGATCGCCGTAGGCGGCGAGGCGCTGCCCGAAGTCGATCCACATGCCGGTCGTGGCCAGCGGAACGGCGATCTCCGAATGAGCGCCTACCATCATGGAGAGCAGGGTCGTGCCGCTGCGCTCCATCCCGAACAGGAAGACCGGTCGGACGTCGCTTGCGGGCTCGGCCGTCGCCATCACGCCGGCTCCCGCAGGCAGGACGACGCCGTGCCGAGGTCGATGCCGCTGCGGTCGGCCTCCAGCATCAAGGCATCCAGAAGGTACTTGGTGGCCCAGTTGGGGTATCCCCCGGTCATGTAGCCGCCGAAGACCGGATAGGAGCCGGCGAGCGCACCGTCGATGTCGGCGTTGCCCGTGCCCTGGCGCTGCACGGCCTTCAGAAAGCCGAGCAGCAGGTCTGCCGCTGCCGCATAGCGTTCCCCCCTGCCCAGCGCCGCAAGCCGATAGCCGACAATGGCCAACTGCGACGAGCCGGTGAGGCAGGACCAGGAGACCGCCGGGCGCCAGTCGGAGTCGAAGCGACCGGCGAGATAGCCGTTGGCTTCGATTGCCGCCAGCAGGGGGGTGAAGCCGCGCTCCACGGCATCAAGAATGTCTTCGCGCCCGGCCGCGGCCGCCACCTCCAGCAGGCCCTGAAGCGTGTAGCCGATGGTATGGGTGAGCGGCTGCGCGGCGTTCGTCAGGCAGTTCTCGGCAAACCACCCGTTGTCCGCCTGAAAACGCAGGGCGCCCTCGGCGGCACGGAGGGCCGCGGCGCGATGGGACGGCTCGCCGCTCAGCACGCCGTAGCGATGGAGCGCCCAGGCGCAGAGCACATTGTACAGCTTGATGCTGTCCGGCGAGACGAAGGGGCCGTTGGTGGTGAACAAGCCTGCCTCGTTGAGATCGGCGACCAGAAAGCCGGCCGCCCGGCCGGCCGCCGCGGCAATGGCGGCGTCGCTGCGGCATTCCAACAGGGACACCAGGCCGTCGAGCACCATGCCGGTATTGAAGGCGGCGGGCTGCTGCCGCTCCGCGGCGGTGAGCTTGCCACCCTGCACGGCACCGGAGGGCATCTGCACCGCGGCCTCCCAGTGGGCCATGCGCGCCACCCGCTCGACCAGCTCCGGCTGATTGGCGGCCCGGGCATAGGCCAGGAGGCTGGTCATGATATAGCCGGTGGTCTCCGGGTAGGACGGCTGCCAGCCGCCCGCCCCGTCGACGGGAAAGTAGCCGTAGGAGACCCCGTCATCGGTGGTGGCGTCCTGCGCTCTCAGCAGCCACCGGACCGCCAGCGCCGCGCGCCGGGCCGTCTCGCCGGCGATCGGCTTGACGGCACGCCGCCGGCCGAGATGATCCTGCAGAACCACCTTGCGAAAGGAGGGATCGGCCCCGCCGAGAGCATTGCACCAACTCTGGAACTGTCGCGCCCGCGACCAATAGCCTCTGCGAAGGGTTCTCAGCATCTTAACAGTTGTAATTCGCGGTTCTTCTTGCTTAGCGCGGCACCTTCCATGGGCAGCCGGACGGCAACGGGATGAGACCATAGAAGACCCTGCCGCGTCGACTGTTTAGAGGCCGCCCGGCCAGCGGTTGCGCGCCTTTTCGAAGCTGCACCGGAGGCGGCGATCCTTTATAGAGGCGGGGGGCACCACTGGTTTCACGGTTCACGGACTTGATAGAAGAACAAGAGACGCCAAAGGCGGTTCCGACCCGCTCGGTCGGCACACGCATGGCGCGTGGCGCCGCTTGGATGGTGGTGTTGCAATCGGCCGACCGCGTGCTCGGTTTCGCCAGCATGCTGGTGCTCGCCCGCCTCTTGGTGCCGGAGGACTTCGGCCTGGTGGCGCTGGGCATGGCCATCGTCGGCAGCCTCGCGGCCTTCAGCGAATTCGGCTTCGACCTCGCCCTGATCCAGAACCAGTCTGCCGGGCGCAAGCATTATGATACTGCCTGGACGCTCAGCCTGCTGCGCGGGTTCCTGCTTGCCGTTCTGCTGCTGCTGCTCTCGGGCCCCAATGCGGCCCTCATGGGCGACGACCGGCTTGTCGAGCTGGTCTATGTCCTGGCCCTGGTTCCCTTCATCGAGAGCTTCATCAACATCGGCATCGTGGACTTCCGCAAGAACCTCGTTTTCCGGAAGGAGTTCCTGTATCGGCTTTCCAGCCGCCTCGGCGGCGTCCTGACCACGGTCACCCTCGCCTTCATCTGGCGGGACTACTGGGCCCTGGTGGTGGGCCAGATCGCCGCATCGGTGCTGAGGCTGATCCTCAGCTATTTCCTGCATCCCTATCGCCCCCGCCTCTCCCTGGCGGCGTGGTCGGATCTCTTCCATTTCTCGAAGTGGCTGTTCCTGAACGGCCTTGCGCAGTTCGTCTCCCGCCGCGCATCGACTTTCGTCGTCGGCGCATTCCTGACCCCGGCGGCGGTCGGCCTCTTCGCCTTGAGCGGCGAGGTCATGGGCACCGTCTCGCAGGCCATCGTCGCGCCCGTCAAGCGAACGTTCTTCCCGGGCTTTGCCAAGCTGACCCACGACATGACAGCAATGCGGGAGATCCTCCTGCGGGCTTACGCCCTGACCGTCCTGGTTTCCCTTCCGCTTTGTATCGGCATTGGCATGACGGCCGAATTCATCGTGCCGCTGGCTTTCGGGCCCAAGTGGCTTGAAACCATCCCGGTGATCCAGATTCTGGTCCTCTCCGCCCTGGCCAACTCCCTGCAGGGGCCGGTCCGGCCGCTTCTCCTGGCGCTCAACAGGCCGGAGCTTGTGACGTCCCTATCGGTCGTCAATGCCGTCATACTCATTCCCGCCCTGATCGTCGGAACCTGGCTGGCGGGCATCGAAGGGGCCGCCTGGGCGCTGGTGTTCGAAAACACCGCCATGATGTTCGTGCAGCACTATATCCTGCGGCGTTTCCTGCAGGTCTCGTGGCTGGACGTCGTGAGCAGGCTGTGGCGCACACTGGCCGCCTGCGGGGCGATGGCCCTGGCCGTCTGGGGCGTCAAGGGGATGCTCGTCGCACCGCAAGAAGCCGGCCTCCAGGAGCAGCTCTACGGCCTTGCCCTCATCGTCGCCGCCGGCGGCCTGGTCTACACGGCCGGTCTCCTCGCCCTTTGGTACCTCTCCGGCCGACCGGCCGGGTCGGCCGAGGGGCTCGTGGTGAAGACGATCAGGGACCGCTTCCAGCGCAGGCGGCGGCAAGCCGGAGAGCAGGTCACAAGCGGCGAAAAGACAGAGACTTGATGTAGTCGGTCACGAAGGCCCAGTCCTGCTGGTAGGCGGCGTCGATCCGCGCACGCGCCTCGGCGGGGACCAGCGGGCCGGCGGGCAGGCGGCCCAGCAGCTTGTGGCAGACGGTGGTCGGGTCCAATCGCCAGCGCGCCAGGCCGCGGAACGGCCGGTTGCGGCCGTCGGCGGTATGGGTGATCCCCGCCTGCCTGTTGATGCTTCTCAGCAGCCGGCCCTGCCAGGCCCCCAGGCTGATGTTCTGGGCCTTGTCCTCCTGCGGCAAGGCGGGCGCTCGCGAGGTTCCCAGGAAACCGGCCAGGTCGGACAGGAGGCCGTCCCTGTTGGTCTTCAGCTCGCTCATCTGGAAGACGAAGGGCGGCTTGCCGAAGGAGCTCTCCAGGCATTCGATCAGGGCACGAAAACAGAGGTCCTCGCGGCGCCAGACCACGCCGTCCTGGGGGCCTTCGAGCGAGAAGAAGCCTTCGAAGGGCTCGCTGCCCCCGTAGCGCACGTACTGGCTGTAGAGAGACGCCACGAAGCCGCCGTGCGGCCGCAGGCCGATGATGGCGTTGGCGCCGGGAAACATCTCCGCCAGCCTGGCCAGGCCGCGTCGGCGATCCTCCAGCGTTGCAAACGTCGCTCCCGACAATCCTTCGCAGGAAATCAGATACTTTTCATTCTCCGGCAATCGCAGGAAGTATTCGATGTTGCGATATCTCAAGTATTTGATTTCGGGCCATTTAGGGAAAACGAGCCTTTGGAGATAGGTCGAGGCCGTTTTATGCAGCCCGACATGAAAATAGTAGTTTTCGTATTTCATGAACGATCCGGTTCAGTCATGAACCTCTGGCGGACAGCCAGACGTCGGGGAAGCTTGCCGGGTACCGGCGCGGGAGCAAGGCACGGGGGGCCCTTTGGTAGTATTTCCGGAAGCGGTATGTCATCCTCAACTATCATAGAAGCTTCCAAGTTCGCTTATCGGCCATCGGGCTCTACGGATCGACGGCAGAACATGCCCTATTAATCTATTGATATTTATAGAGAAAATTAAGCCTTTCTATGATACTGCGGTGGCCAAGCCTGTAACTTTCGTCGATCGATCCCCCCGGTTCATATCGACCGCTGGCGGCGCGGCAAGCGGTATCGGCAAATCCGCGGGAAAGTAACCCTTTTTTGGTCGCAAAGATGTTGAATTCTACCATTGTGTAGGATCTGCGCTTAAGACCAATACTCGCTCCTTGCTCGCAGACTTGGGTGCCTGAATGGAAGCCATTTTTTTCGCGATCGATATCGTCGGGGTGCTCCTGCTCCTCTACTGGAGCATCATCAACGACATGCGCAAACCCGGCACCCCGACCACCGGGCTTTTTGCCTATCGCGAAACCATCAGGTCTCCCCGCGTAGAAGACGCCCCCCGGCGGCCCTCCCCGCCATCGCGCCGGGGCCGCTAGCCACATGGCGCTGCGCGACCTGCTGATGCTGTCGGCCATGGTGGTCATGGTCCCGATGATCTTCTACCGGCCGCACGCCGGCATCATCCTCTGGGCCTGGACGGCGATGCTGGTGCCCAACACCTTCCTTTTCGGCATCGGCCAGTCGGTGCGCTACAACCTGATCTTCGCGCTGGCGACGCTGATCGCCTGGTTCATTTCCAAGGAACCGAAGAAGATCCCGCTCAACAGCACCAACGTCCTGCTGTTCTTCTTCCTTTTTTGGGCGTGCCTGGCCACGGTGTTCGGCGTCGCTCCGGCCGAGACCCGGTTCGAAGAGCTGACCAAGCTCATCAAGATCGTGGTTTTCACCATCGCCATCGGCGGCCTGGTCACGACCCGCCTGCGCGTTCACGCCCTGCTGTTCGGCCTCGCCCTTGGCATGGGCTACCACGGCGTCTCTGAAGGGGCGAAGTTCATCCTCTCGGGCGGCAATCACCATGTCTACGGACCCGCGAGGTCGATCATCGGCGACAACAACCACTTCGCGCTCGCCATGACCTTCCTCCTGCCGATCATGCTCTATCTCTTCGCCTATGCCGCGAAGCCGCTGATCCGGCTGGGGCTTCTCGTCTCCAGCGGGCTCGTCTTTGTCGCCATCATCGGCACCTTCTCGCGCGGCGGGTTGATCGGGCTGAGCGCTGTCGGCCTCTATGGACTGCTGAAGTCGAAGCATAAGTTCCTGATGCTCATTGCCCTCGGCTTAGGGCTCTCCTTCGTCGTCTACTTCGCGCCCGAGAACTGGTTCAGCCGCATGTCGACGATCATGGAGGCCGACAAAGACGGGTCCTTCATGGGCAGGGTCATCGCCTGGAAGATCAGCATCCTGCTGGCGCTCGACCATCCCTTTCTCGGCGGCGGCATCACCGCCATCACCAACGAGGCGACGTGGAGTTATTATTCGGCCCGTTTCGGCCAGTTGAGCTTCATCCCGACGCCGGAGCCGAGAGAGAATCCCCGCGCCGCCCACAGCGTGTACTTCCAGCTGCTGGCGGACGTCGGTTTCGTCGGCCTGGGGATCTTTCTGCTCATTCTTATCCGGGCCTGGCGCTCCTGCGGGAAGCTGATCAGGCAGACCGCCAAGATCCCGGAGCTGGAATGGATCAACAGCCTGGCGAGGGCGTTCCAGGTGAGCCTGCTGGCCTACGCGGTCGCCGGCGCCGCCCTGAACATGGCCTACTTCGAGATGTTCTACGTCCTCATCATCCTGGTGGCCATTCAGGAGAGCCTCGTCCGCCAGTATCAGGAGTCGCAGCAGGCCGCGAGCGGCCTGCCCCTGCCCAGCGGCGCACCGGGCCAGCCGCGCCCCAGCCCCGGCCCCAATCCCGGCCGGCGTCCGGAAATGCCGGCACGCCGCCTGCCCAGCCGCCGAGTCTAGCGCTCCCCTGCAGTAGGCAAGCGCCCGGCACGGTCGAGGGTTCGACCGTGCCGGTGACCGCTACTCGGCGACCAGGTTGCCGTTGGTGAGCAGCGTGTTGATGATGTCAGCGTCAGCACCTGCAAGTTCGACGCCCTTCAGAATAATGGTCGACGTACCGCTGCCTCCTGCACCATCGAAGTCGATGGTGATCGTGGTATCTCCGCCGGCAGTGCTGAAACTGAGATAGTTGTCGAGGTCGTCGCCATCAGGGTCCGCACCGACACCGATCAGCAGGCCGGCAAGGTCGATGACGTCGCCACTTCCGCCCAGTTCGAAGTCGGTGATGGTGTCCTCTTCGCCGTCCCGTGTCGCATCGGTCCAGACGAAGGTGTCCGAGCCCTCGCCACCGGTCATGGTGTCGTTGCCGCTGCCGCCGATGATGATATCGTCGCCGGCCCCGCCGTCGATCAGGTCGTCGCCTTCCTGGCCGTAGATGGTGTCGTTGCCGCCGCCGCCATTGATGGTGTCGTTACCACCCACGCGGCCGACGCCGTCGTCGGTCAGGGATTCCCGGCCGAGATCGTAGAGCTCCTGGTTGGCCGGGTCGCGGAGGAAGGCGATGATCTCTGCCTCGCTGGCGAAGGTGCCATCGATGATAAGTTCGTTGATCACCGACCACCCGGAGCCCGGTGGCAGGACAATCCCCTTATCGGCGGCCAAGAGGTCCGTAAAGAGGGTGTCGCCGAAGATGAGATCGTCGCCGTCGTTGCCGATGATGACGTCGCTGCCGACATCGGCGAGATCCGTCACCGCGGCCAAGCCGTCCAGCACCGCGGCCAGCTCTTCACCGCTCGTGATGTTGTCGGCATCGCCTTCGTCGATCTGGTCGAGGAGGGCCAGGGCGGCGGCATCGACATTGATACCGACGGAATCGACGGTTCCGTTCACGCCCTTGAACAAGCCGAGCAGCGCAGCATACTCGCTAAAGTTATCGGCCTTCGCCGGGTCGGTATTATTGAACTGGCCCAGCACGTGGTCGACGGCACCTTGAGGCGAGTTCGGGTTGATGACCGTGTCGGTGCCGTTGCCCCGGTATGCCCTGTTCGGCTCGCCGTCGGAGATGAAGATGGTCTTGTTGAAGTCCGGATTGTCGAGGGTGTTCGCGTCGTTGCTGAACCAGTCGAGGGCGGCCTGGAAGCCGGCTTCATAGTTCGTGTCACCGTCGGCGACCTCCGCGGGAATATCCCCTGGACCGAGGATGAAGTTCTTAGCCGCCTGCAATTCCTCTTCGTCGACGACGCCGTTGATGACGATGTCGAAGGTGCCATCCTTCTTCACGTCGCTTCCAAAACTCACCAGATGCACGCGGACCGTGGCACCTTCTGTCTCGGAGATATTTTGGAGCAGCGCCTCGACCGCCTTATCCAGCGCCTCGATGCGCGTCATGGGCACGCCGTTGAAGGTGATCAGCTCCTTCATGCTGCCCGTTGTATCGAGCACGAGGGCGAGGTTCATAGTCTTGCCGACCAGGTCGCCGCCGCCGACATCGCCGATCAGCACGTCGCCGGCATCCTCGCCGACGATGGGTCCGTCGCCCGGCCCATCCGGGAAATGGACCTCGTGCGGAGTCTCCGAACCTTCGACGTCATCGACGTTCTCGCCGACGATGAGCACCGGATCGACCTCTTCCTCGACGCCGCCGTAGATGTCGTCGCTCGCGGTTGCCTGCTCGAAATTGTTCTCCAGATTGCACTCGACGTCGCCGGGGCTGGTGATGGGGGTCGTGGTTTCCTCTGCCGTCGCCGTCGCCTGGAAATTGAAGATCTCACCATCGCTCACCGTCGCCGGCGCGGTGACTTCGAAGGAATAGTCGAAGACGCCCGTGCCGTTGGGGACGGTGAAGGTCACTTCGCCCTCCACACTTTCGTCGAACGTGACTCCCGGCGGCAGGTTGACAAGGGCACCGATGAGGAAGCCCGCCGGAACCATGACGGTGACCCGGTGGGTCTCCGAGCCGTCCTGATAGTCACCGAAGGTCGCGCTTACATGCACCGTGCCGGTTTCGTTCGGCTGGAAGGTATCGTTGGCGTCGTCGCTGTCGCTCACGGTGATGTTCACGGTCACCGGATCGGCCACGGCATCGACGTGGACGTCCAACGTTCCCGCACCGTCGGCCGTCAGCGAGGGGTCGGTCGGATCGACCGCCGTGGCCGTCGCCGTGATGGTCGGGTGGTCGACGTCTGAATCGGCCGGCGGCTGAACGGCGAAGCTGCCCGTGTAGGCTGCATTCGACGGCGTGTCGAAAGTGATCGTCACCTGCCCGGCTACAGAGGTGTCTACCGTGATCCCGGGGCCTTCCAAGCCGGCGAAATCATAGCCCCAGCCCGTTGTCTGCAGGCCGCTGATCACGATCCCGGTCAGGAGATCATCGCCGTCCGGCGTGACCGTCAGGGACACCTGGTTGCTCGGATCGCCGGTGCTGCTGTCTTCTTCGATGCAGTCCACCTCGCTTGGGAGGGTCAATGCGACCGTCGGCGGGGTCACCGTCGACTCAGGAAGAGTGATCGTCACCGGCGCAGTGGCGACGGCGCCGTCCTCGTCGGTCACGCTGTAGTCGAACTCGACGTTCGGCAGGAATTCCGGCGCGCCGTCCTGTGAGAGAAAGGCGTCGATCTGGTCCTGGGTCGCGATCCACCAGACCGTGTCTTCGCTGGTGAAGGTGTCGCCGGGGGTCAGGAACGAGCTCGCGCCACCCGAGGTGACCAGGATGAGCTGGCCGTAGGTCGGCGGGCTCAGCAGCGTGAAGACCAGGTCCTCCAGTGCCGTCTCGGCATCGGCGCCGCCGAAGTCCGCGACCTCGCCGGTATCGTCGTCACCAATGTCGCCGTCGACAGTCAGCTTCTTGAAGAAGACGACGTCGCTGACATCGCCGCTCTCGAAGCCGGTCAAGAAGGTTTCGCTGTCGCCCGACTTGTGCACGACGTTGTCGATCAGCAGGCCCGAATCAACCGACGTATCGTCTTCGTTCATCACGCCGAAGCCGAAGACGAAGTCGCCGCCGGCCGCGAAGGTGACGGTGATCTCGTTGTAGCCGGTCTGTGCGACATTGCCGATGCCCGTCAGAATCGGAGCGGAGTCCGTTGAAAGGACATCGGCGAGCTTGATGACCTCGCCGCCGAAGACGACGTAGGCGAAGTCGTTGTATCCATCATTGCCGTCATACTGCTCGAGATCGAGGAAATTGAAGTGGAACGTGACCTGGTCACCCGCCAGCACGGTGAGCGTCGTCTTGATGGCCGAGCCGTCGGTCGCGTCGTCGATTCCCGGGAGATTATCGAAGGTGCCGGCGGGCAGTCCGAAGAATGCCTCGATAGCCGAGTCGTCCGCGCCTTCGGCGACCATGGTGAGCTGGGCCGAGCCTTGTTGCGGCGTGATGCCGAAGGAACTGTCGGTGGTTCCCACGGCGCCAAGCGTTGTCCAGCCGGCTGGAATGCCGACGAACTGGTTCAAGGCGTCCTCCAGCTCCGGCGGCAATCCGCCTTCGCCCCCATCGGCTAGGTTCGCCGGCGTCAGCACCGGGTCTGCCTCGGGCGGCGTGTTCTCCGCTTCCGGCGCTAGGTCGTCTTCCTCCAGAAGGAGGATCTCGTCCTCCAGCTCGATCAGGCCGAATTGCAATTCCGTGGGCGGGATAACGCCCTGCGCCGACAGCAGAGCGAGGGGGTCGCCGAAATCGTCGCTGTAGAGGCTGGTGCCGCCGCCGATCACATCGGGGCCGGCTGCCACGTCGTCGAGCGGGACGTCGTCCTGGCCCGCCAGCGCCAGCGCCTGGCCGATCAGCACCTCGGAGCCGATCTCGGCATTGCCGATCTGGAAGCTCGGCGCGTCGGCGCCGTCGGCCAGGTTCACCAGGTCGAGGAAGACGATCCGGCTGTCCGGCGTGCCGTCGCCGTTGTCGTCGAAGGCGAGGACGAAGTTGTCGCCCTGGACCTGGACCAGCGCCTGACCCGGCGCGAAGTTCAGGACGTAGGTCTGCCCGGGGGCGGCCTGGATCTCGACGGTCTGGCCCGGCGCCGGGCGGTTGACGGTGATCGCTTCGCCGGCCTGGCCGACCGCGACCGCGCTGCCCTCGGCGCCGCTCTCGGCAGTCGTCGCCTCGGCCGCCTCGCCGCCCAGTTCGTCCTGACCCTCGTAACCCCGGGTGAGATCGTCCGTCATATTCTTTCTCCGCTGTGGCCAGGTGAAATGAGCGGGTCAGGACAGGCGGAGGCGGTAAGAATCACGCCAGACGTGAGCACCCAACCGGCCCTTAACCAAGTGAGGGCAAGTTTGAGACATTTATCATGATTGCAACAAGGCAATAAGTTGTGAAAACTACATAGATATGTAATATATTAATGAATTCCTAACCTATAAATTTAACGACAGCGCATCTAAATTCCCGAAAACTAAATCCCCGAAAACTTGATATTCAGCCGACAGATGAATTTCTGATAGCGTCTTCGCCTCGCCTGCGCGACTCGCCCGCGGCGCGGCACTTTCAACTTCAAGGTATGGATGGATTAGGCGGCAAGGTGCCGGCGCGCGAATGACGCCGCCGAAGCGGCGCCCTCGTCAGGCAGCCTCGACGTTTCCTGGGGCTATTCTTCGCCGGTGGGGTATTCGACCAGGAGTCGGCCGAAGCCCTTTCCCTTGCCGACAGCCTGCCAGAGGGCGGTCCGCTCGCTCATCGGCTGGTAGTAGACGCCCACGAAGGCACCTGGCCCGGAAGCATTCGGCGGACAAAGCCGCTCACCATGCCACCACCGCGGATGCCAAGCGTGGAAACGGCCGGGATCGCTCGGCGAATAGGGCCTGAGGCCCACCCATTCCAGCATGCGGAACTCGCACCAGAAGCGCAGCCCGATCCAGGTCGGCCGCGAGACATCGAAGTTCCGCAGAAAGAACTCGTGGGTTTCCGGAGTGTCGATTATCGCCAGCCGGCCCCGGACGCCCTTGAAAGTCTGGGCATAGGCCTGCTCCAGCGACTCCGGCCAATTGCCGTGACGGCCGGTGGTCTTCAGCATCTGGAAGTAGCTCTTGGTGGCGGGGTTATAGACCGGAGGTGACTCCGGCCCGGCGGCCGCCTGGAGCTCCCCGCTTCCCAGGAAAAACAGCAGCAAGGCGACGGCCGCGAGCACCTGCCCGAACCTGGAGAATTGGCCGCGGAAATTGAAGCGCAAGCGTGAAGCTGTCGTGCACACCTGTCGTCTCCTCCACTCCTCTCTCATGCCGTCTTCTCTCAATCCGCCGGGCACGAACGCCCCGATCCCAGAAAAATCTGCGATGTGGCGTTGCGCAGGAAAGGGGTCGATTGGATCCTTCCTGCCGCCGCGCCGAGGAAGGCGATCTGCGCCCCGCTGCCACTCAGTATATGAAATCCCGCCCGGGTGACAAAATCAAATTCCTCGCGATCCGGTACCCCCAAAGCGATAGCGCCGCCGTCGCCGCCGGCCTCCCCTTTACCGCCGGTCTGGTGGCTCCTGTGGGGAGCGCAAGGACTCCCACGACCTACCGGCGGACTATCCCGCCGTAACCGCCTGCTATCGGATCCAAAACCGCTTTCTCCGATCTCGCCTCCGTCCTGACCAAGCTACGGCGTAGGCGCTAAGGCTTCATCCCGATTGACGCGTCTTCACCGTTAAGGGCGCTGATCCAAGGCGCGTTGCATGGCTTCCACCGCTTGCTTGATCCTGCGAAAGCAGGTCGTGAAGTAGTCTCGCGACAACCGGTGCGGATCATAGATCAGGGCGAGAGGCGGACGGCACCATAGGCCCAGCAGAGCCACCTGCACATCGCGGCCCTGGAGCAGTGGAGCCAGCACCCGCAGGTGGCGGTCCTCCATGACCAGGAAGAGATCGCCCGGCCGAATGGCGAAGTCGATCACGGCAGTGGACTTGTGAACGGCAAGATCCACTCCGAAGTCGCTCGCAACTTCCGTGGCCAACGCGTCCGCCGGATGGCCGGTACCGGTGCCCAGGCCCAAAGAGCAAACAGGAACCTTTTCGATAAGCTTTTGGGCCAGGTGATGCCCGAAGGGACTGCGGCAGACGTTTCCCTGGCAGACGAACACCAAGCGCTGAACCTTGGTGAAGTCAACCCGACCGTAGCGGCGATAGGGTCCGAAGAACCAGAGACAGTTGGCGATTACCAGGCGCACCAATCCGCGATAGGTGCCGAATTGCCGATCCAGTATCGTTCCGGGCCCACGAGACAAGGCAATGATCCAGCGCTTGAGGACGTGCTTCTTTTGCTCCGTAAAGAGAGATATCACATAGGTCGTACCCACGATCAGCACCAGGAAAATCACATAGAGATCAGGGCCGACGGTCTCAACCTGGAAGACGGCAAAGTAAAACAGAATCAGCGGGCGATGCAGCAAGTAGAGCGTAAAAGTAGAGCCTGCGAGCGCCCGAAATAGTCTGACAGGAAGCGCTTGCTCGACACGAGCTCGCGGGACAACTCGGCGCCGAACAATGAAAGGGTGAACTCTTCACCCCTGCCTGCAATGTTCCATTGTTATGTAGGCACCCAACCCCAGCAGGGAAAGCAGCAGCAGGGCCCAGGCCAGGTCATGGTCGGCACCGCTACGATGCAGCGTCCCGGCGCAGAATGCCGCGCATCCAGGTCCGCCCTCGCATCATGGCGCCGAGCAGGGCGCCTCTTGGCGTGCGGCGGTTGTAGGCCATGATGCCCCAGCGCTCGCGCCGGCTCGACATCCACTTGGACTTGTACTCTTCATCGCCAATGCCGAAGTCGATAAGGGCGGCTCCGTCGGTGTCGATAAGATGCTTCATGACCTTGTAGGTGAGCACGCCGCCGACAGATAGGCTGCTGGGCAGATTGGCGTCATAAGCGGTTTTCAGGAGCATTGCTGTGCCATGGGCAATGATGACGAGCCAAGTCGCGACCGGCCGATCTTCGATATAGAGGTTCGCCAAACGCAGCGTCCCCTGCTCAGCGCAATCCCGTATCAGCCGGTCGATGAATTCAGGATGGCTTTCTTCTGATTTCCAGCTCGCGCCGTAGACTTCGTTGAAAGCGGCAATCGCCCTGTCGGCTACCCCCTCCCCGGCAAACATCTCATAGCGCCCGTCTGCCCGGTCGTCGAAGTGGCGCACCGCCCGGGCGACGGTCTTCCTGATGCTCTTGCCGCGGGAGGCCAGATACTGATCGAAGGAGCGTCCTGCAATCTCTTCGTACCAGTTTCCAAACTGGAAATAGGGCTCCGAGGCCATCCCGCAGCGATCCAAGGCTTCGAGTAGAAATCCGAAGACATCTGATTCCCGGTCCAGCAGCCGAAGCGAGACGACATCCCAGCGTGGCCGATCACCGGCAAGTGCGCCGACCAGAGCCTCGATTGCCACTTTGCGCTCCACCAAGCCGGCGGAGAGCAACGGCGAAAACGCCGTGGAATAGACGGAATGGCAGCCACTCAGAGTTCGTGCACCGATGGGCCCGTGATTTTGTCGCGACCTGATGGCCGGCAGCAGAGCGAGGGGACGACCGCTGCCTCTTTCTTCCAATCCGTAGAGGTGCGGTTCGTCACCCGGTGAAAAGGCGGTGGCAAGCAGGGCCTGATACCAAAGGGCGCCGTTGAAAAAGCTTTCCTTCTCTGCAACCTGGAAAAGGGCTTCATACCGGTCCGGCAGCGCCTCGAGGCCGGCATAGCGTCTCACTTCCATCGGGGCTCCCTGCTCCCACTGCTTTCGCGCGCACCTTCGACAGTCCCACCGGGCTCAAGGCGTAGCCCAGACACCGATCCCGCGCCGCCCTCCGAGCGAATGCCGCCGAACGGCGCGCCTGCGCCGTTGCCGTGTTCCCGCGCGCGGGCCCGCGGATCGCAAACCGGAAGCCTTCTAGTGTCAACACAATACCGATACCGATTCGAACCAACCAATCTTCCGCCTTTGCTGCTTTTATTGCTAGTCTTCGCCGGATCGCCCGCGCAGCTTGCCGGCCCGCCTCCTGGAGTACTCCTTGCCGCCTCGTCGCCCTCCCCTTGGCCCAGTGCCCCGCCGAAGGCCGCTGCAGACACGCTCCATAACAGTCGAACAGCAAGGACCCAACCGGCCGGCCGAAGGCAGGCTGATCCCCTGGCCCGAAGCCCCTGCCTATCCGGTGATCACCGATCTCCGGCTGCTGGGGCGCGCCCATACGGCGGAAAGGCCTTTGCCACAGGAGGGACTTCTCGCCCTTGGTCAGCCATTCTTCACAACCGCCGGGAAGACGGCCCTGGGCTGGGCCTTCAAGGCAGCGGGGCTGAAGCCGGGCGACCGGGTTCTGCTGCCGGCCTATCACTGTCTGGCCATGATCGAGCCGCTGGAATGGCTGGGCCTCAAGCCCCTTTTCTACAGGCTCCATCAGGATCTGAGCATCGACTTTGCCGATCTGGAAGCACGGCTTGACCGCAGCTGCAAGGCGCTGGTCATCGTGCATTACTTTGGGTTTCCGCAGGACGGCCCGAGACTCCGAGGCCTCTGCGACCATTTCGGGCTGACCTTGATCGAAGACTGCGCCCACAGCTTCTTCGGCGCCAGGCAGGGCGAAAGCCTCGGTTCCTTCGGCGATTTCGCGATCGGCAGCCTGCCCAAGTTTTTCCCGCTGCGCGGCGGCGGAGTCCTGGTCTCAGGCCGGCATCGCCTGCCGCTGGAAAGCCTCGCCGAACAAGGTCCGCTTGCCGATCTTCAAGCGCTGGTCCGCGAACTTCAGATCGCCCACTACTATGGCCGCCTGAGGCCCCTCCTGCCCGTCACGACAGGGGCCGCCGCCTTGGCAAAGCTGCTCGGCCGGCTGGGCTGCGGGCGCGCCTTCGCAGAGGCGGGCGGCAATGCCTCCAGCCTCGGGTTCACCGCCGGAAGGGTCGCAAAGAGCACGCTAGGGGCCAGCGAGCCGGACCGCATCGTGACCCAGCGACGCCGCAACTATGAAACGATCTGTCGGCTGCTTGGCGGCCGCCCGGGCATCGTCCTTCTCAAGCCGCGCCTCGAGCCGGGCGTGGTGCCCTATATGGTGCCGCTGCGGATTCCGGCCCTCCGCCGGATCTTTGCCAACCTCGAAGACCGGGCCGTGCCCATGCAGAGGTTCGGCCAGTTTCTCTCTGTAGATCTCGACGAGCAACTCTGCCCGGTCAGCAGCGACCTGTCGCATCACGGGCTCCAGCTCCCTTGCCACCAGAACTTGCAGGACGACGAAATCCATTGGATGGTGGAGCAACTCTGCGACATCTGCCGGCCCGGCGCCGAAGGCTAGCCCGGTGGACTGCGGCAGGCCCCCGTTCCCCCAGGTGAAAGGGGCCCAAGGGACGTGTTGAACGCGGCAGGGAACGGGGGTAGCGTTCCCCCCGTTCTGCACCATGCAGCGGTAGCGGTTCTGGTCGCCTTTCCTGACCCTCTCGGCGGTAGCAAGCCGTATCCGGCGAAGGCGAGCGCCCAGTAGAGGCATGACGGGCTTACAGGGGTTTTCAGGCTGAGTATGAGCGGATTTTGCGGATGGCTGGCACGAGAAGGAAGCGTCGATGCAGCGCCTGTCCTGTTGGAGAGGATGGCTGCGGCGTTGTCGGCTACATCGGCAGCCCAGTCGGCCAACATGCTGCGCCCCGGCGCCGGCATGGCACTGCGCGGCGATCCCGCAGAGAGTGATTGGCGCGAAGAGGTCGGCCTCTGTGCCGTGGTTGTCGGCTATCCCCGCTGGGCGGATGCGGAGCTTGCACGCCTGGCCGCTGAGCAGGGTCATGCCGCCGCCCTGCTGGAGGCCTACCGGCGTCATGGCTGCGACCTTCTGGACCGGCTCTTCGGACATTTCTCCTTTGCTATCCTGGAGCCCGCCCGGGGCCGGGCGTTTTGCGCCATCGACCGCTTCGGCATCTATCGTCTCTGCCTGGCAACGCCACGGGCCGGCCACTTCGTCTTCTCGACCTCGGTCGACTCGCTGCGGGCCTATCCGGGAACGAGCGCCACGATCTCTCCCCAGACGCTCTATCAGTATCTCTTCTTCATCGATCGCGTGGCAGCGCCCGGGACGATATACGAAGGGCAAAGCAAGCTGTGTCCGGGAGAGGCGCTTCTTTTCTCAGAGGGCAGCCTGCGCCGCTGGCGCTACTCCCAGCTGGACTATCGCCGCACCTCCGAAGCGTCGAAGGCTGAGCAACACGAAGCGCTGCGCGAGCGGCTCGAGCATGCCGTCGCCCGCTGCCTGGAGGGCGAGAACGCGGACAAGACCACCAGCTTCTTGAGTGGTGGCCTCGACAGCAGCGCCGTGGCGGGCTTCCTCGCCAAGGCGAACGCCGGCAAGGGGCGCTGCGTGACCATCGCCTTTCAACATGCCGAGTTCGACGAGACGGAGTATGCCGAAATCGCCGCCCGCCATTTCGGCCTGAAGCACGAGATCTTCATGGTCGGCCCGCAAGAGGTGCTGGCGGTACTGCCCAAGCTCTCAGCCGCCTTCGACGAGCCCTACTCCAATTCGTCGGTGGTGCCCTGCTACTATTGCGCCCGTGTGAGCAAGGAGGCCGGGGACGACGTGATGCTGGCCGGCGACGGCGGCGATGAGCTCTTCGGCGGCAACACACGCTATCTGAAGGACGGTATTTTCGACCACTACCGGATGCTGCCGGGCATGGTCCGCAACCTGCTTGAGCCGGTACTCGCACATACGCCCTGGCGGCATAGGATCCCGCTGCTTCGGCAAGCCTCCAACTATGTCGAGCTGGCCAGACGATCGGTCGCCCATCGGATGACGAGCCACAACGCCTTTGCTTTCACGCCGGTAAGCCAGGTCTTCAGCGCAGAGGCACTTGCTGCCATCGATCCGGAGGGGCCGAGACGCTTTGCCGAAGCGATTTATGACGCCGCCTCAGGCGATGCCAAGATCCAGAAGATGATGCACCTCGATCTGCAACTGACCCTGGCCGACAGCGATCTGCGCAAGGTGCTGACCAGCTGCACGACCGCCGGCATCCGGGTTCGATTTCCGATGCTTGACGACGATCTCGCCGACTTCTCCGCCACGCTCCCGGCGAGCGCTCTGACCGAGGACGGAAAAATCCGGCAATTCTACAAGGATGCGCTGGCCGGGTTCCTGCCCCGGGCGATCCTCGACAAACCCAAGATGGGATTTGGTCTTCCGATGTTCCAGTACATCGCCGAAATGCCGGCACTGGCCGATTTCTTCTGTGATGCCCTGACGGATCTGAAGTGCCGCGCCTTCTTTGATTCTCATTTCCTGGACCATATGGTTGACGAGGTGCGCCAGGGAAGGCCCGGAACGCACGCTGGTATCGTCTGGGATCTCGCCGTGCTCGAAACCTGGATGGCTTCGCGTACCATCCCGGCAAACGGTTCGACACTCGATGTCCTCCGCCCTCCGGATCACGCTGCAGCTGAACGAGTTCATCAGGGATAGACCAGTC
Organism: uncultured Pelagibius sp.; assembly: GCA_964472095.1. Classification (GTDB taxonomy): domain Bacteria; phylum Pseudomonadota; class Alphaproteobacteria; order Kiloniellales; family Kiloniellaceae; genus Pelagibius. The sequence continues at coordinate 158,920 of CAYYIV010000003.1, read as the reverse complement.
GATGACTACTTTAGCCGAGAAGGAGATCCTGTTCGTCTTGGGACCCGCGCGCAGCGGAACCACCTTCTTGAACAATTTCCTCGATCGCTGGTTTGACTATGGCATGGGCCCGGAAGGCACCTTCATCGAGCCCTTCCACCGCCGGCTGGCGCGCTATGGCGATCTCTCCAGGACGGAAAACCTGGAGCGTCTCGTGGAGGATGTCTCGCGCTGCCCGATGCTCGAGATCATGCGCAAGAAGTATCGTGACGCCAATTGCCTTGACGTCAGCCCCACAGAGATCCTGGCTCGGCTCCCTGAGCCGAGTTTTGCCGGCGTCGTCTACAGTGTTTTTCAGTGCATTGCCGACCTCCAAGGCAAGAGTCGCGTCGGCAACAAGAATCCCGGTTATTGGACCCATCTTGCCTTGCTGAACAACCTGTTCCCGGCGCAAGCCAGGTACATCGCCATCCTGCGCGATGGCCGGGATGTCTTCCTGTCCCTGCAGGGGATCCCTTGGGGACGCCACTCGGCCTACGCCGCTGCAAGGCGCTGGCATCAGGCCTTGACCGCCATCGAAAGCTTTCAGCAACGCTGCGGCCCCGGACGGTTCCTCCTTCTGCGCTACGAGGACATCCTGCTTTCACCCGGCGATGCCATCGATCGGATCGAAGGCTTTCTTGGCGTAACGCTGGCACCGGAGAAGCGGGCCGCGGCCCTCGCGGAGGCCCGGAGCAACCCGAAGAAGGGCAACTTCAACAAATGGCCGGACCGTCTCTCCGCAAATGACCGGCGGGTGTTCGAAGCTCTGGCAGGCGACATGCTTGCGAAGCACGGCTACCCGGTGCTGGCCGAACGACCAACTCTGTCCCCTCTTGAGAAGCGCTACTTCGAGCTGATGGAACTGAAGCGCCTCGTACAAGTCAACTTCTACCACCTCCAGAACAAGCTTCCTGGTGATACAAAGCGCAAATCGCGCGAGACATCACCGCGTTCGTGACTGCGGGCGGGTCGAGGACCCGGCGTCCGGCAAGTGGCTATCCGAGCGGTAAGCCTGGCTCCTTTCCGCGTCGCCGGCTCCAAGCGATCAGGGCCTTCCGCGGCCAGATGCGCATGTAGGTGGCCGGCACATACTTGCCCTCGTCGAACAGGCGCCGCCGTCCCGGCGACTTCGAGAGGGCGCCGGAGGTGCCGTCCCGATGATGGCAGACGAACAACAAAGCCGCGCCGTTCTCCACCGGAACCTTGCGCAGGTAGGCGAGATGGGGACTGACGGTTTCCAGTGCGGGGTCGAGGAACCAGCTCGCGCTCAGCCAGCCTTTCATCTGCGGATTCAGCTCCACCAGCTCGGCGAGGCGATGATAGGACTTAAGCCAACCCGTTGGATTGAAGTCATCAAGTGCCAGGGTATGGGCATGCAGGGCGAAGAAAGGGCGCAAGCCGCCGCATCGCACGGCGACGAACCAGAGCGACCTGAAGAACTGCCTCGCCCCGCCCGCAAAAAGGATACGCCGGGGAATGCCGGCTCCGCCTTCGGCAAACTCCGCGCCGACGGGAATCAGCCGATGAGTGAGGATCGCCAAGTCTTTCAGAAAGCCGTCGTCGGAGACGTCGAAAAAGCTGTCTTCAAAGGTCTCGGCCTGCAGGAAGATGCGCTCCAGCTCTCTTATGTAGAGCTGGGCGACCGAAGCGGGCAGGCGGTAACGGCTTCCATCGAGTGAGAAAGACGACATGAAGCTCAAGAGGACATACCTGTTGTAGTCGGCCAAGAGGTCCGGGTGCCTCTCTTTCAGCAGGCGGTTCATTCCCCCTATCTCGTCTGGAACCCAGGTGTACTTGTCCGGGTAGTCGCCGGCCTGGCGGGTCAACGCCACGTCGTCCTCCCGAAGGCGCTCTTGCAGTCGTGCCTGCAGGCGCTGCTTCTTTTCCCGGGCCGCACCGAGCACACCAGCCGGACTCTCCATCAACTGTTGTTCCTACAGATGATCATCGCAACTGTCCGTGCCGGGGGAGCATGCATACAAATATTCGGTTGGTCAGGGTAGCGCAGCAGGCAAAGGCCACTGCAAGTTATCATAATGCCATCCCCAAGGGGCTTTCTATGAAATGCCGCTGCAGAGATCATCCGCCGATTTATGATAAGTGATTCCCTGACCGCGATGCGCGTTTGCTCGAACCAGACACCTGCCGCATCACGGGGTGGAGACTAAGAGGGATCCTCTCAGAGCTGGCCGGAATGGATAAGCGCGTGACGCCGCAGGCTCTCGGCGGCGCGTTCGGCGGCCTGTCCGTCCCACAATGCCGGGCGGCGGCCGGACTTGCCACGACCGGCCAGGATCGCCTGGACCTCGTCTGCAAGGTCTCCGGCCTTGACCAGACGATTGGTGCCCTCGCTCACGGTGATGGGTCGCTCCGTATTGTCCCGCAAGGTGAGGCAGGGAATGCCGAGATAGGTGGTCTCCTCCTGAATGCCACCAGAATCGGTTACGATGAGGCGCGCCTTCATGATCAGGCTCATGAAGGCATTGTACGGCTGCGGCTCCGCGAGAGTGACGGCCGGATGCGCTGAGAGCTTCTCCAAGAGGCCGAATTCAGCAAGACGGGCTTTGCTGCGCGGATGGATCGGGAAGACAAGCGGCAGTTGGTCGGCGAGCCGCAACAGGGCGTCGACGATGGTCCGCAGAATTGCCGGCTGATCGACGTTGGACGGGCGGTGCAGGGTAACGACACTGTAGCCGCCGGGCTGCAGTCCGAGACTCTGAGCCATGTCCAGGGCCTCGATCTGCGGACGCTGCAGTTCGAACGAGTCGATCATGAGGTTGCCGACAAAGTCGATCTTCTCGGCGGGAACTCCCTCACGCAGCAGGTTCTCGTCTCCGTCCGGAGACGGCGTCCACAGCAGATCGGCCAGGCGATCCGTAACGATCCGGTTGATCTCTTCCGGCATCGTCCTGTCGCCGCTACGCAAGCCCGCCTCTAGATGGGCAATGGGGATCAGGAGTTTGGCGGCGACGAGACTGCAGGCCAGGGTCGAGTTGACATCGCCGGCGACGACGGTCCAATCGGGCCGCTCGGCCGTGCAGATCTTCTCATAGGCCAGCATGACGCCGGCCGTCTGCTGGGCGTGGCTGCCGCTGCCGACACCCAGGTGATAGTCCGGATCGGGCAGCCCGAGTTCGGCCAGGAAGGCACCCGACATGTTATGATCGTAGTGCTGGCCGGTGTGCACCAGCAGCGGCGCACACCACTCTGCCCGTCGCAAGGCGTGATAGAGCGGCGCCACCTTCATGAAGTTCGGACGCGCGGCGGCAATCAAATGAACCTTGAGCGGATTGGTCATGGAGGCCTTCTTGTTGCTGCTGCTGTCCGCTCGGGGTTCGATCTCTAGAATGTTGCTGCAAGAAACGGAGGCGTTGCTGCCCGCGCCCCCTCGACGGTTTGCAGCGAGTACGACGGGAAAAGGTCTTCGTTGCCTCAAGTGGCCTTGGCCCGGTCCCATTGGGAAATCATGAAAGCAACGTGGAAAGGGACTATTTTCATAGCAGCAAACATGCGATTTCTTTAGCGAACTGTCCACCCTGATAAGCTTGCCCCCAAGCGCCAGTGCTGTCCTGCTAACATAGTTCCGCTAAAGGTTTCCATGTCCATTTCAGCAAAAGCGCACGCGCCCGATGGCTGATTTCCTTCTCTGCCGCGGGACCGATGCCACGGCGCTGGCTCGTCAGGGGCAAGAGCGCCTGGAGCGGCTGGGGCTTCCCTTCACTGTGCTGCTGGAAGAGGACACGAGCAGCCTGCTATGGCGCTGCAGCGCCGAGGACCCGCGGGAAAGCTTTTGGCAGCAGGACGCGGACAACTGGGTCCTGCGCTCCGGCCTCTTCAGCCACCAGTCAACGTCAGGTGCGCGCAGCCTGGAGCGCTTTCTCGCCGCTTTCGATCCTGGCGCCCCCGACCTGTCGGGGACCCAGGGCCAGTTCACGCTCATCCTCCGCAAGGCCGGCCGGCTCTATCTGCTAAGCGACGCGCTCGGCTGCAACAAAATCTACTGCGACCAGGACCGGCGCCTCTTCTCAAATCTGTTTGTTGCAGTCGCGGAGAGTCTGGAGAGACCGCGCCTCGATATCCAGGCCTGCTACGAGTACGTCTGGAACGGTGTTCCCGCAGCCGAGCAGAGCTTCCTTTGCGAACTGCAGAGCCTACCGCCCGGGCGCGTGACGATTGTCGCTGACGCTGCGGCGCCGCGGCAAATGCCTCTGCCTGCGCTGGCCCTCGAAGACGAAGAATCGACGCCGGGCGAGTCGATGGTCGAGGCAGCCGCCCGACAGTGCGGCCGGCTGCAGGCACTGACGGAGGCGAACCGCCAGGCCTTCGGCGACCATGTGAACCTGCTTTTCTCTGGCGGCTATGACTCCCGCCTCCTGCTGGCACTCCTGCTCTCGGCCGGTATCCGCCCGCGCCTGACGGTCTATGGTCGGCCGGGGGACCTCGACCGGGAGATCGCCGCACAGGTGGCCGAGGGCGAGGGGTTGGACTTCAATCCCGTGGACAAGTCCCAGGTGATGACGCCGCCGCCCGAGGCCTTCCGCGATACGCTCATCGCCGACTATGCTGCATTCGACGGCTGGCGGGTGACCGGGCTGTTCGACAGCGGCGCCGATCGGCTTGACCGCACAGCCCAGGTTGCCGGCGGTTGGGCCAAGATGAACGGCTCCCTGGGCGAGATCCATCGCAATTTCTTCTATCTGCCCGACCGCCCTTTCTCCGCGCGCCAGCTGGTGCAGAGCTTCTACGCCCGCTACGACCCGCGGGCCATGACCGCGCATTTCGACGCCGCGACCTATGAGAATTCAATCGCCCGAGCCATCATGACGGCCGTTGGGGCGGAGGATGCCCGCCTCACCCGGCGTCAAGTGGAGCTTGCCTATCCACTCTTCCGTGGGCGCTACTGGACCGCGCGCGAAGTCCCGCTGAACCAGAGCTTCGGTCCCTACCTGACTCCCTTCATGGAACCTGCGGCCATCAAGGGCACCGTGGACTGGAAGATCGCCTGGAAGAGCCACGGTCGGATCGAAGCCGCAATGATCGCCCGGCTGTCGCCGCGGCTGGCCGCCTATCCTTCAGTCTATGGTCAGCCCTTCGACCGGGCACCCGCGTGGCGCGCCCGCCTGCGTGCCCAGGCAAGCTACCGCCGCCCGATCCTGCTCCGGCGGCTCAGCTACCGGCTGCAGCAGGGCAAACCAGGCCCGCTGCCGCCCTTTCTCTCGCCCGCGCACCTCGCCAGTGTGATGGAACCGGGATTTCCCTATATGCGCAAGCTGTTCAGGCTGGAGCGGATCGCAGACGAGGCGGTCTTCAACCGCATCGCCACCCTGGAATTCCTTGCCCAACGCTACCAGGCGCGCGAGATCTAGCAGTCGGCCGACAAGGGCGTTGCAAAGGGCTACCCTGCCGCCCGGTCGGGCCCCGACGCCGAGAGGACCGCCGGCCTGAATCGGTGGAACGGCCGTCGCAAGCGCCGCGTCAACTCGACGAAGCCGCAGAGCTCGGCCTCGAACTCGATCACCGCGACCTCCTGACCGTCCAGCAGCCGCTTGAGGCCCAAGGGAGGTGCGCCGGCGAAATTGATGCCCTGCTCGATCGTCGTCGCACTTTCGATTTCCAGAGCGTCGAGTTGCGGCCAGATGCAGCGGTCGTAGATCCCGCTGGGATAGCAAAAATGATGCAAGCGGCGCTCCGTAATGGGCTCGAGCAGCGCACGGTTGTCCGCGATCTCTCGCGCCAAAGCCTCCGGATCGTCCAGCGGCGCCCAGTGACGATGGCTGTGCAGCTGGATGTCAAGGCCCCGTCGGGCGGCCTCGGCGATCTCGGCCAGGGACATCAGGTGGAAGACCTTCTGTTTCACCAGCGCGTCGTAGTCGAGATTCAGGGCGGCGGCCAGACGGGCGCCGAAGGCATGGCAACCGGCGCCGTCCAGATGCTCGCGGCAATGGGCCATGATGGCCTCGCCGGCCTCCGCGCGGACCGTCGCGGAGTCGAGCCTCACCCGGCCGCCCCCCGGTATGCCCAGCGCCGCCAGGTCCAGCTCCCGATTCTCGCTCCTGTCGAGCAGATAGCGCACGACAAGATCGAAGACCGGATACTGACGTTCGGCAAAGTAGGTCGTCACGTAGACCGTGGCCGGCAGGCCGTGGGCTTCCAGGGCCGGCAGCATGTGCCGGTAGGTACCGTGCCAACCATCGTCGATGGTAATGGCCGTTGCCCCGGGCGGCAGGCTTTGCCCTTTCAGGCCTTCCACCGCTTGCTCGAGAGGAAGCACCGGGTAGCCTGCTCCAGCGAGGAAGGCCATGCGTGCGGCGAATTTCTCCGGGCTCATGAAGAGAAAATTTCCGTAATGCCCCTCCCCCAACCAGATGCCGTGATAGCAGAGAATCCGCAGTCCGCCCCGGGTCAGCCAGCGGCTGAGCGCGAAGAGGCCGGTGGCCTTGGCGATTTGAAAGAGAAGGATCTTCATTCCGGCGACAGTACTTTCTGGAACGATTTACAGGCCGGACGAACGGGCCGCGGGACGGAGTGCCTTGCAGCTAGCACGATTCCCCGCAAGATTTCTACCGGCTCCGGAAGCGCGTCAACCATATGTCGGCTCGCCTCCCCAATTGCCACGCTGCGGCACCGCCTGACCTCACTCGATTGCCAGACATTGCCGCGGTTACCTTTCGGGACAGGAATCTCACTTCCTATGCGCATTCATAAACTCCCGAAACTCGCCTTGGTAGATGCCCGACTGCACAGCGATCTGGGGCAGAAAAAGGCTCCCAAACACGTTCACCTCGAGTGCCATCGGCCCTTTGGTCGTGGGGGCTATGTCCCAGGCCTGGACCGGCAGGCCCGGCAGTGCCCGCGCGGCCCTGAAGGTGAGCTCCCGCAGCTCGTCCCACTGCGGGATTGCGAAGCCAGGCAAGCATTCATTCGTTCCCGGGTGACGATCGACCTCCCGCAATTCCGCACCCAGCCCGACAGTGCATCTTACGACAGTGCCAGTCTCCCGATCCAGCAGGGCAAGGATGTTGCCTTTCCGCCAGTAGTTGTCAGCCATGTTGCCCGAGGCCGCGATCTTCCATAGCGCGCAATGAAGGCGCGGACCCTTATCATCGAACAGCACGATCATTCTGACGGTGCAGAGACGGTCGCCAACGAGTGCGGCGATCGCCGCGTGAGGGTGCAGGAGCTCCTGGATCAGGACGCCGCTTGGCCGTTCACTGCAGTGCCTCACGTAGTCCTTGAGGGGGAGGCTCGACCCATCGCCTAACAGCAGCGCGGTTCTGGTATCGTCCAACGACCCCACCAGCATGCCGTCCTTGCTGTAGCTCCCGCGGATCGGCTTTGAGAAGAACGGGAAGGGTCCCTTTGAAAGCAGGTACTCCTCAAGCTCCGCCGCTGACTTCAAAGCTGGACGCTGCCCGAAGGCGCGGGACGGATGGGATATGGCATAGATTTCGGGAACCTTGATACCGTGAGCCGACAAGAGCGCGTAGGTCAGCAGCTTGTCATCCGCAATCACCCCCCAACGCCGGTCACGACCGATCACACCCGTTGCAGGATTGGAGAGATACTTAGACTTGTCAGCGAAACTCAGGCCACGCCGATAGACCCGCATGAGATGATAGTCGTCGGGTGTCAGCTTACCTGGTCCCAGCCGCAACACGACAATCTCAATGATCTGCCTCAAAACCGAGACTCCCTCATCGCGGGATGCTCGCCAGCAACGAGGCAACGTTCGACACAGATCCCTGAAAAACTGCCAGGCACTTGCCAATTTCTGCGTCATCTTCCCATCCAGGACTACCTGCTGCCCGTCGCTTAAGGCCGGCGAGCGGATCCCCTTGCACAGTGACCTCGTCGGCACCCACTGCCCCATCCCCCGCGAGCCTCGGAGGTGCCGTCGGGGCGGGATCTGAAAGAGGAAGATGCCTAGGGCGCGGTCGCTGAAAGTCGCACCGTCTTCAGGTTCGGCAGAGTTGCCGCTGCAGGCACGATGACGACGCACGACCTCACTTGGAAAGCATCTTTTCTCCTGCCATGGCCAACAGCCGGTCTACCGCGACCTCGCAGGCTTCATAAACTTCCGCCGAGGCACTCGGAGAAAATGGCGAGACGAGATACTCGGCCGTCGAGGCCTGGATCGCTGCGGAGCCGACGCCAATCTTCACCCGGGGAATGTCGCTGGTCTGAAAGGCAACGAGCGCTGAGCGAATGCCCAGGTGGCCGCCGTCGCTTCCCCGCAGGCGCGTGCGAACGGTGCCGAGCGGAAGGTTGATGTCATCCTGCACGAGGACCACGTCCTTGCCGGAGAAGCCCATCGACTTCGCGAGGGCCAGCAGGGCCTTTCCGGTGTTGTTGACCTGCTTCTGGGGCTTCACGAGCAGGACATCGCCCGCCGGCTGGACCAGCCGTGCAATCTCGGCTGCCTCGCCCCTTTCCCAGGCCAGGCCATGACGTTCCGCCAGGATATCCAGGACCGTGAAGCCGACGTTGTGCGGCGTGTGCCGGTATTTCTCGCCCGGATTGCCAATCCCCACGAACACCTGGATAGGGTTTGTCCCGCCCGCCGTTGCGGCGACGCCTCCGACCCTGGTCTCCGGCACCTTGGCAACGAACGTCGCCGTCGGCTCGCCCTGCTTCGGGCGCAGCAGCGCGCAGCCATCGCACAGTGTGATCTTGCCGCAGTTCCTGCGCCAGCAGGCCACCGGCCCCGTCCGGGCGTGGTAAAGACGGCCGAGATGATCGCCCGGCCCGGAGCCCTTGAGGAACACGAGATCGCCGGGACGAAGGATTTCCTCCAGCGCCGCCGACGCCTCCCGAATGTCCGGGAACGCCATAAGGATCTGGTCCTCCGCAGCGAATTTCCGCGCCCTCAATCCAGAGGTCGCCATCTTGCCCACGAAGAACACGACATCGGCAACTTTCAGTGCCTCCTGGCCCATAGCCCTGTACTTGATCCGCGCGGATCCCTCGTAGTCAGACAGTGTCCCCAACACCAGGACCTTGCGGACTGCTTCGGCATCCCGCAGGAACTCAAACACTGTCGGCATCCCCCAGAACGAAGCCTTCCAATCGTCGCGCACGAAGGTGATGCCGTCTGGCGTCGACACCGGCTCCATCCGGGCCTTGGGCGGTGGCACCTGAGAGATCCTCTTGACGGCCTCTGCGAGCGGGACCCCCGCCGCCACGCCAGTGGCCAGCGCGGCCAGTGTGGATGTAACCCAATGCTTGCCGCAGAGCTGGGTTCGGACCGGGTAATCGAACCCCTGATACCTGACGGTGAAGGACAGGCGCTCAGGCCAGCTGGAGCGGATGTCTCGCGCCTGCAGGTCCGCGCCATCACGCAGTCCGAAGCCGATGACCCGCGCCTTGAGGCCTTCCCCCATCGCCCACACCAGGGGATCGTCGGCGTTCAGCACCGCCGTACCGTCCGGCGCCAGCGCGGCGATCAGCTTGCCCTTTTCGGCGGCGATCGCCTCTCGCGAGCCAAAGGCCTTGTGATGGTCATCCCCCACCGTGGTGACGACGCCGATCGTCGGGGCCAACAGCCTGACCATAGGGTCGAAGTAGCCCTGTCGCTCGGCGCCAAGCTCCAACACGCAAAAATCGTCCGACGGCCGCGTCGCTGTGATGATCCGCGCGATATTATGTAGCCTGTTGCCAGAGCCGGTATTCTTGACCTTCCCCGCGGATCGCAGAATCGCCGCGATCATCGCCGTGGCCGAGGTCTTGCCGGCGCTTCCCGTAACACCGACAAACGTGACGCCGTTCAGCCTTGGCCGGTAGATTTCCGCAAACTTCAGCTGAACACGCCGGTAGATCTGCCATTCGACAAGCGAGCGAACCCGGCGCACCATGGCCCCAGTGCGACGGCCAGCAACTGCGGCAAGCCTTCTCATATCGCGCCCAGTGCTTCATGCGGAGTACTGCGAGTAGACCCCGGGAAAAGCCTCCCAATCAACAACAGCTTGCCCCGTTGAAAGCATAAACGTCGCAACTTGGAGGTAGCAGCCGGGTGGATGACAAGTAGCCGCTCTGCAACGTCATCCGCCGCAATTGCGGTTTGCCACCAGTTCCAGCAGGCGATCCGCCGCGACCACGCAGGCCGCCTTCACCTTACCCGAAGCGGCCGGCGAGAACGGAGAGACCAAGTAGTCCGCCGGCGAGAGGCGATTCGTCGAGAGGTTGACGCCAACCTTCACCCGGGGGATGTCGCTGGTCTGAAAGGCGACGAGCGTTGAGCGGATGCCCAGGTGGCCGCCGTCGCTTCCCCGCATGCGTGTACGGATGGTGCCGAGCGGAAGGTTGATGTCATCCTGCACGAGGACCACGTCACTGCAGGAAAAGCCCATCGATCTCGACAGCGCCAACAGGGCTTTGCCGGTGTTGTTGACGTATTTCTGAGGCTTCACGAGCAGGGTCCTCGTCCCCCTAAGATCCAGCTGCGCGAGCTGCGCGTCCTCGACCTTTTCCCAGGCCAGGCCGTGACGTTCCGCAAGGATATCCAGCACCGAGAATCCGACGTTGTGCGGTGTGTTCCGGTACTTTTCGCCCGGATTGCCGATCCCGACAAGGACCTGAAGGGGTTCTCTTGAACGGGTCGCCTCGATGAAGTCCTGATCCAAATCGCCCTGCGTCTTGGCGCTGGCAGTCGCCTGTGCTGCTTCGCCGTTCTTCGGCCGTAGCAGCGGACAGGCATCGCACAGCATGTCCTTGCCGCAGTCCATGCGCCAGCAGGCCACCGGCCCCGTCCGGGCGTGGTAAAGACGGCCGAGATGATCGGCCGGCCCAGAGCCCTTGAGCAGCACGAGATCGCCCGCGCGCAGAATCTTTCCGAGCTCCACCGAGGCCTGCCGGACATCGGGAAACGCCATGAGGACCTGGTCTTTCGAGGCGAACTTCTGCGCACTCAATCCGTAGGTCGCCATGCTGCCGGCGAAGATAACGACGTCGGCGACCTTCAGGGCCTCCTGGCCCAGGGTCTGGTACTTGGGTCCCACTGACCCCTGATAGTCGGCCAAAGTTCCAAACACGACGATTTTGCGCTCGGCCTTGGCATCCTTGAGAAAGTCGAACACCGCCGACATCCCCCAGAACGACGCCTTCCAATCGTCCCGCACAAAAGTGACCCCGTCGGGTGTCGTCACCGGCTGCATGCGCGCCCGGCCCGGTGCCACCTGCGCCACTGCCTTTGCGGCCTCGGCCAGGGGGATGCCGGCGGCCACGCCTGTGGCCAGGGCGGCGAGGGTGGAAGTCACCCAGTGCTTCCCGCAAAGCTGGGTCTGAACCGGGTGGTCTTCGCCCCGGTAGGTGACGGTGAAGGACAAACGCTGGGGCCAGTCGGAGCGAAGCTCCCGCGCCTGCAGGTCGGCCCCGTCGTTGAGGCCGAAGGTGATCACTCGCCCCTTGAAGCCCTCGCCCATCGCCAGGACCAGGGGGTCGTCTGCATTCAGGACCGCCGTCCCCTCCGGAGGCAACGAGGTGATCAGTTTGCCCTTCTCGGCGGCGATGGCTTCCTTTGATCCGAAGGCCTTCAACTGGTCTTCGCCCACCTTGGTCACGACCCCGATCATCGGCCGCACAAGCTCGAGCAGGGGATCGAAGTAGTCCGGCCTCTCGGCGCTGAGTTCCAAGACACAGTAATCGTCCGTTGCCTTGGTTGCCGTGATGATCTCGGCGATATGATAGATCCGGTTGGCCGTTCCAAACGAATGCTTGACGCTACCGGCTGCCTCCAGGATTGCGGCCACCATCTCCTTGGTCGACGTCTTGCCCGCGCTCCCCGTGATGCCGATAAAGGTGACCCCAGGCAATCGCGACCGATGCCGTTCCGCGAGCCTTACGTGGAAAGGGCGATAGAACCGCCACTCGATTGCTGACCGGACCCAGCGAATAGGCGCAGCGGCCCTACGACCGACATTCGTAATCATCTCTTACCCATCTTACCCACAACAACAACTAAAAGTTGCAAATGAGGGATAAGGACGGTTCCCGTTCTCATAGCGACCGAAGGTCTCACTTTGGCCCCCAAAGAGAACAGGGCGGCTCCGCCATTACAGTACTCGCGAATCCCCGGAGGTCTGCATACTCAGGCAATACTTTCTTTGACGCTAGTGACAAAAAAGAAAACCCGCTCCGGTTCTAGTCCCCGCCCCGGAGGCACTCGGCCCGGGGCAAGTCGACGCGACCGCAGGACAGAGGTAATCCCAATGATCCCCCCGCCATGTGCGCTTTTTTCTGTCATCCAACGCTTCCTTTGAGGAATTATGCGGGCCGCCGCGGCACCGGGCCCAGAACCTGCCGCTGTTCCATAAGGGTTTCAAATTTCATTACGATTTATGATTGTTGTGAGAGCGGTAAATTTACCGGCGGAGGCCGCAAGCCATGTCGAGAAAAATTGACGATGGCGGCTCAATCCCTGTTAGATGGCCCCCGTGGGCATCGACAGGCTGAAAGGCCGATCACGCAGCCTTGTGGACGGCGCCCCGGGGAGGAATCGGTCAACAATTGAACCTTAACAGATTGAAACCTTATGAATGATGCCGGCGTAAACGCAGGCGACACGACGCTGCGCGACCTCACCTGCAAGGAAAGTCTCACCGCCCGGGATTTCCCGCGTGACGCTACTCTGCATAAGTTGATCAGTGCGCAGGCGGAACTGACGCCGGAGGCGACTGCGCTCGTCTTCGAAGGGCGACAGCTGACCTATGGAGAGCTGGAGCGTCGCTCGAACCAGCTGGCACACCGCCTGCGCGGGTTGGAAGTCGAGGCCAACCAGCCGGTGGCACTGGTCGTCGAGCGCTCCCTGGATATGGTCGTGGGCCTCTTGGGCATCATGAAGGCCGGCGGTGCCTACATCCCGGTGGACCCATCCTATCCGGCCGACCGCGTTGCCTACATGCTCGAGGACTCCGGAACCAAGGTCATCCTTACCGAGGCGAGCCTGGTCGCGCGGCTTCCGGCAAGCACGGCCCAGGTGCTTTGCCTCGATCGCGACTGGCCCGAGATCGCCAAACAACCTGACGACGCACCGTCCGCCATCGCCGGCGCCGGCGACCGCGCCTATATCATCTACACCTCCGGTTCGACCGGGCGCCCGAAAGGTGTGGAGATTCCGCACCGGGCCCTGGTCAACTTCATGTGCAGCCTGCGTGACCAGCCTGGCCTGCGGCCGGAGGACCGGCTGCTGGCGGTCACCACCCTCTCCTTCGACATCGCGGGCCTCGAGCTCTACCTGCCGCTCGTGGTCGGTGCCACGGTCGTCCTGGCCAGCCGCAGCCTTGCCGGCGACGGCCGTCTGCTGGCCGAGGCCCTGGAGAAGGACGCCATAACGGTCATGCAGGCGACGCCGGCCACCTGGCGATTGCTCCTGCAGGCAGGCTGGAGCGGCAAGCCTGATCTGCGCATCCTCTGCGGCGGCGAAACTTTGCCGCGCGAACTGGCGGAGCAGCTTCTGCCGCGCTGCGCACAGCTCTGGAACCTCTATGGCCCCACAGAAGCGACGATCTGGTCGACACTCCACCTTGTCGAGAGCGGGAGCGGGCCCGTGTCCATCGGCCGTCCCATCGCCAACACGGAGATCCAGATTCTTGACGAGACCCTGCGCCCCGTTGCTCCCGGCGAAGCCGGCGAGCTTTTCATCGGCGGAGAAGGCCTGGCGCGCGGCTACTTCAAGCGGCCGGAGCTGACGGCCGAACGCTTCCTCGATCATCCCCTCGAAGCGTCCAATGATAGGCGGCTTTATCGCACCGGCGACCTCGCGAAGTATCGACCGGACGGCATGCTGGAGCACCTGGGCCGGGTGGATTTCCAGGTCAAAGTCCGCGGCTTCAGAATCGAGCTTGGCGAGATCGAGGCCACGCTGGAGCAGCAGCCGGAGGTGAGCCAGGCCGTCGTCCTGGCGCGTGAGGACCGGCCGGGCGACAAGCAGCTGGTGGCCTATGTCACCACGATGGCGGATGCAAAACCGACGAGCCGGGCGCTGCGCGAGGCGCTGAGCGCCCGCCTGCCCGACTACATGGTGCCGGGGCTGTTCGTCTTCCTCGACGCTTTTCCCTTGACCCCCAACGGCAAGGTCGACCGCAACGCCCTGCCCGCGCCTGCCGCAGGACGAGCCGCCCTCACCGAGCCCTACGTGGCGCCGCGAAATGAGGGCGAGGAACGCCTGGCAGCGCTATGGTCCGACGTCCTGAGGGTCGAGAAAATCGGCGTGGAGGACAACTTCTTCGAGCTCGGCGGAGACTCCCTGAAGGTGGCCCAGGTGGCAACGCGCATCCGTGAGACCTTCCAGGTCGACATGCCTTTGCGCCTCATGTTCGAACATCCCACGGTCTCAGAACTGCTACCGGTGATCGAGGCCCTGCCGCCAGTCGCCGAAGGGCTGGAAGAACTCCCGATCACCTCGGTCCAGCGCGGCGAGGTGATCCCGCTTTCCTTCGCGCAGGAGCGCGTGTGGTTCATCCATCAGCTGAACCCCGACAATCTGGCCTACAACTTTCAATCGTCGATCCGATTCCGCGGCGAACTCGACTTCGCGGCCCTGCAAGACGCACTGGGTGAAATCCTGCGACGCCACGAGGGCTATCGGTCCACCTATCCAATGGTCGACGGTGTCCCGCAGCAGGTCGTGCATCCGGCAAAACCCTTCTCCTTGATGGTCGTGGACTTCTCCGTGCAGCCGGAATCGCGGCGCGACGCCGCCGTCAAAGCCTGGTGCGACGAATTGTTCCAGAAGCGCTTCGACCTCGAGCAGTTGCCGCTGGTGCAGTGGACGCTCCTGCGCCTCAGCGCAGATGAACACTTGCTGATTCACATGGAGCATCACCTGGTCCATGACGGCTGGTCGTTCAACGTTTTCTTCCGTGAACTGGTCGACCTCTATCGCGCCTTTGCCGCCGGCCAGCCCTCGCCCTTGCCCGAACTTCCGATCCAGTTCGCCGAGTTCGCTGCCTGGCAGCACCAGTGGATGCAGGGCGCCGTATCGGACCACCAGCTCGCCTACTGGAAGAAGCGCTTCGCCACCATTCCGCCGGTCATGGATCTACCCATCAGAGGACCGCGTCCGGCCAGCCAGACCTTCAAGGGAACATCGCTTCGGCCTGAGATTCCCCTGGCACTGTGCAACGACCTGCGTGCGCTCAGCCGCCGCGAGGGCAGTACCCTCTTCATGACCATGCTGGCCGGCTTCATGGCGCTGCTGCACCGCTACAGCGGCGAGACCGACCTGGCGGTCGGGACCTTCTTCGCCAATCGGCGCCAGCAGGCCTCGGAATGCCTGATTGGCATGATCCTGAACAACGTCGTGATCCGCGCGTCGCTCGATGCCAACCCGACGGTGCACGACTTCATCGCCCAGGTGCGCGACGTGGTGCTGGAGGGTGCCAACTTCCAGGACGTGCCCTTCGACCGCGTCGTGGATGCGGTGCAGCCCAAGCGCGACATGAGCTACAACCCGCTGTTTCAGGTCATGTTCAGCTTTCATGACGAGCCGATGCCGGAAGAGGGCCTGCCCGGCCTTGACGTCAAGCTGACCCCAGTCCTCAGCAACGGTTCGTCGAAGTTCGACCTCGGCGTGATCGGCATCCCGCACTCCGCCCAGAACCTGGGACTGCCGCAGGGCAGCGACCAGGACGGGCTGACCATGATCTGGGAGCACAACACCGATCTCTTCGACACCGCGACGATCGCGCGCATGGTCGAGCACTACAAGATCCTGCTGGCAGCGATGGTCGCCGACCCCGGTCAGCGCATCTCCAACCTCCCCCTGGCGAGCGCCGAAGAAAGACAGCAATTGCTGGTCGACTGGAACGCTACCGGGAAAGAGGTTGCAACCGGCACCTGCTTGCACGATCTGATCGGTGCGCAAGCAGCGCGCAGCCCCGACGCCGTGGCCGTGGTCTTCGAAGATCAGTCCATGACCTACGCCGAATTGGAGCGCCGCGCCAATCAGCTGGCTCATCATCTGCGCGGCCTGGGTGTCGGCCCGGGCCGCCTGGTGGGACTGTGCCTCGAGCGGTCGCCCGCCATGCTGGTCGGCCTGCTCGGCATCATGAAGGCCGGTGGCGCCTACGTGCCGATCGACCCGACCTTCCCGCGCGACCGCCAGGCTTTCATGCTGGAGGATGCCAAGATCGGCCTGGTCGTGAGTGAGGGCGACCTCTGCCGTGACTTGCTCGGCGAGGCAGTGACCCTGGTGCGCCTCGACAGGGACAGCGCCGTCTGGGGCGGCCAACCCGAAACGCCGCCCAAGGGAGTCGACCTCGGCCCCGAGGATCTCGCCTACGTCATCTATACCTCGGGCTCGACCGGCCTGCCCAAGGGTGTCCGCCTGCCGCACCGGGCGCTGGTCAACTTCATGACCACGATGGCTGAGAAGCCCGGTCTGAAGGCCGAGGATCGGCTCCTGGCCGTCACCACCCTTTCCTTCGACATCGCCGGCCTGGAACTCTACCTGCCGCTCACCGTCGGTGCGCGGGTCGTCATCGCCAGCCGCGCGATCGCCACCAACGGGGAGCTTCTCGCCGAACGGCTGCGCGAAAGCGGAACGACCATCATGCAGGCGACACCCACAACCTGGCAGATGCTCATCGACAGCGGCTGGAGTGGCGACAGCAAGCTCACCGCCCTTTGCGGCGGCGAGGCCCTGCCCCGTGCGCTGGCCGAGGAGTTGCTGCCACGCGTCAAGCAGCTCTGGAACATGTACGGGCCGACCGAAACGACGATCTGGTCCACCATCCACCCGGTCGAAAGCGGAGAGGGTGCGGTTCCCATCGGACGGCCTATTGCCAATACCCGGATCTACCTTCTCGACGCTTTCGACAACCTGGTGCCGGCCGGCGTGATCGGCGAGCTCTGCATCGGCGGACAGGGGGTGGCACTCGGCTACCTCGACCGGCCCGAACTGACCGCCGAACGCTTCATCGACAATCCCGTCGCCGGCGCGCCGCCCGGCGTGATCTACCGTACCGGTGACCTCGCGCGCTACCTCGCCGACGGCACCCTGGTGTGCCTCGGGCGGACCGACCAACAGGTCAAGATGCGGGGCTTCCGCATCGAGCTGGGGGAGATCGAGACTCTGCTTGAGGCGCAGGAAACCGTTCGGCAGGCCGTGGTCATCCTGCGCGAGGATGTGGCCGGCGACCAGCGGCTGGTAGCCTATCTGGTGCTCGCCGGGAACGGAGGGGAAGCCTCCGTCGACAGCATCCTGGCGCGCCTGCGCGACCGTCTGCCCGACTACATGGTGCCCAGCATGGCAGTGGTGCTGGACAGCCTGCCGCTGACTCCGAACGGCAAGATCGATCGCAAAGCCCTGCCCGCGCCGCAGGGAATGCGACAACAGGACGCCGACAGCTACATTGCACCGCGCAACGAGCAGGAACGAGCGCTGCAGGCGATCTGGCAAGAGGTGATCGGCGTCGAACCGCTCGGCATGCGCGACGACTTCTTCCAGGTGGGGGGTCATTCCCTGCTGGCCGTGCGCCTGGTCGCTGCCATCGAAAAGCGAATGGGCCAGCGCATCACCCTGGCGGCCTTGCTGCAGGGCCGGACCATCGAAGCCGTTGCGCGAATGCTCGGCGCGACGCAGCTTCCCGCCGCTGCGATGCAGGCTCCGACCGGCGAGGAGAGCTTTCTGGTCCTGCAAAGCGGCGGAAAGCGCACACCTTTCTTTGCGGGCGGCAGCCATCCGCGCTACCGGGAGCTGGCGCGACGGCTGGGCAGCGATCAGCCCGTCTATCAGCTCGACATCTACGCCCTGCAAAGCCAGCGCATCTCGCAGGGGCTAAAGCCCTATGAGCGGATCGAAGACATGGCGGCCTGCTACGTCCGGCAGCTGCAAGCGGTGCAGCCGAAGGGGCCTTATGTGTTGGGTGGCGGCTGTGAAGGTGCCTATGTCGCCTTCGAAGCGGCACTGCAGCTGCAAAAGCAGGGGCAGCAGGTGGACCGCCTGGTCATGTGGATCCCCCCGGCAATGCGCGAGGCACCGGGATTCGTGCTCGGCCGCACCTTGCCGTTCCGGGTCTTCAAGCAGCTTCATCAGTTCGTGAGCGCCGGTGCCTATAGCAACCTCCGGCGCGAGACCCTGCGGCTTCAGTTGCGGCACGAGTACATCGATTTCAAGATCTTCAGGGCCATCGACCGCTATCGTCCGGGCAGCACTTTCAAGGGCGAGGTCACCATCGTGCGGACCGAGTTCAGCCCGCCCAATTCTGCGGACCTCAACAAACAGTGGTTTGAGTGCACGACGGAGGGCGGCAGCGTCCACATCATGCCGGGGCATCACGGAACCTGGCTGGACGACGACCACATTGCCAACTTCAGCAATCTGCTGAAGAAGACTTTGCACGGTTGACCGATCCGCTCGCCGGCCCGATGCCGAGGCGGAAGTAGCGGCACTGCGGCAGCGGACCCTCTATTGCCAGCGCCGCCCTGAAACGCTGCATCGGCGGCTCGAGCGAAACGTCCATCAGTGACCAGCGCCGGGCTTCGGCCGGGCGGAATGCCGTCGATACCAACTGCGCCGGCTCCCGCGGGTCGGCCGAGACACAGAAGCCGTGCAGCGGCAGGCTGAGCCCCGCGCCGAAAGCTTTCAGCAGTGCCTCCTTGCGGGCCCAAATGGCGAAGAAGGCCTGTTCGTAAAGAGGTGGGGCAAAGCCGGCAAGAGCCGCGGCCTCGGCCGGCGCGAAGAAGCGCCGGGCAATCGCCGATAGGTCTCGCGCGGCACGGATACACTCCAGGTCGACTCCGAGATGACGCCCTCGCGTCACGGCAAGGAGCGCGAGGTCCTCGCTGTGGGAGAGGTTGAAGCGGAGTCCCCCGTCCGCCTGCAAGCCGTCAAGTTCCGGCTTGCCGGCCGCGCCATAGGCAAACCCCAGAGCAGCCGGATTCGCCCCCAGATAGCTTGCCAGGATGCGCCGCATGGTGGCACGCCCCTTGGTGAAGCGTTGCCGGTCGCGATCTCTGCGGAAGCGCGCGGCGCGCGCAGCCTCGTCGCTGCTCAGGAGCTCGGCGTCGCTTCCGCCGCCGGTATCGGTGGCAGTCAAGGCGAACAACCAGAGATGGACCTCTTCGCCGAGTTTCGTGAGATCGGCCGCGCGCCCCACGTCGTCCAGGTCATGCCAGACTAGAGAGCCCTTTTCAGCGCCCGGTCGGGGTTCTTGCGGAAGGGCCACTACTCGGCTCCACATAGCAGGAAGGGGCCAATGCCTGGACTCCGCGGCCCCACGGCCCCGACCCCTCGGCCTCCGCTGAGGCTGGCACCGATCCTTCAACTTATCAACAACTTGCAGGTTCTTCCTGACCGGCTGCATAATAGTGCGCAATCGCCCTCTGGAAAGGTCTAGTGCGGCCTCCCGACAGGGTAAACTCACTCATGCTGATGTTTGCGCGAAATGAAGAAGGATCCTCTATGACGGTCATCAATGACGTCAAGCAGGTGCTCGGCGAAACGCTCCAGCTGGGTGATCGGGCGAACGGCTTCACGGCCGAGACACCCTTGTTCGGCGCAATCGCGGAGTTCGACTCCATGGCCGTCGTGACGGTGGTGACCGCGCTCGAGGAGCGCTTCGGTATCTTCGTCGAGGATGACGAGATCGAGGCCGAAGTCTTTGCCACAGTTGGCAGCCTCGCCGCCTTCGTCGACCAGAAGCTCAAAGCGTGACGGCACCCCTGCGCGAGAACGACCGTCAGGATCCGCCGCCGCAGCCCTTCTTCCTCGCCGGCAGGTCCGGGCCGCTGTTCTGCCTGCTGCTGACTCCGGCCGCCAATGCGGTGCCGCGTGGGGCTGTGCTCTACCTGCCCCCCTTCGCCGAAGAGGCAAATCGCTCGCGTCGCATGGCTGTCGCGCAGGCTCGCCGCCTGGCCGCCCGAGGCTGGGCAGCCTTGTTGCTCGATCCCTTTGGAACCGGCGACAGCGCGGGGTCGTTCCATGAGGCCCGATGGGATGCCTGGCTCTCCGATGCCGAGCTGGCGGCGGCTTGGCTGTCGGCTCGCTGGCCTGACATCTCCGTGACCCTCTGGGGTCTGCGGCTCGGCGCTTTGCTGGCGGCCGCTGTGGCAGCGCGAAACCCGCGGCGCATTCGGCGCTTGCTGTTCTGGCAGCCTGTCCTGCGTGGGGACCAGTTTGTGACGCAGTTCCTGCGCCTGCGCATCGCCGCCGCCATGGCCAGCGGCGAGAAGGAAGACGGCAAGGTGCTGCGGGCGCAGCTGGCGGCGGGCGAGGTCCTTGAGATCGCCGGCTACGAGCTGGCGCCGGAGCTGGTCGCGGCCATCGAAGAGCAGCGTCTTGAAACCCTGCTCGCGTCCATCGAAGCCTGCAGGATCGACTGGCTCGAAGTGACCTCTGCCGAGAGCGAGCCGTCGCTGGCGCCGGCCAGCCGTCGCCTGCTGGAAGCAGCAGGCACCGCAAGGGGGGGCCACCAGCTTGCAAGCCGGGCCGTTTCGGGCGAGCCCTTCTGGACCATCCAGGAGTTCACCCTCGCGCCCAACCTGCTGGATACCACCGATGCCGTCTTCACCTGACCGCAGCAATCTGTCGTCGTTGAACGAAGAAGCGGTGGTCTTCTCCTGCGCCGATCAGCGGCTTGTGGGCATCCTGCACCATGCCGAAGCCGCCTCGAAGGTTGGCATCTTGATCGTCACCGGCGGGCCGCAGTACCGCATCGGCAGCCATCGGCAGTTTCTGCTTCTCGCCCGCAGCTTTGCTGCAGCTGGCGTTCCGACATTCCGCTTCGATCACCGGGGAACGGGTGACAGCGAGGGCGCCTTTCTGGGCTTCGAGCGGATCGGAGACGACATCGCCGCGGCCGCTACGACCTTCCTGGAGCGCTCCAAGGGCCTAGAACGGGTCGTGCTCTGGGGCATCTGCGACGCCGCGTCGGCGATTCTCCTCAATGCCGGTCACGATCCGCGGATTGCAGGACTGCTGCTCGTGAATCCCTGGGTCCGCGAAGCGGAGGGGGAAGCCCGTGCGCTCGTCAAGTACTACTACGGTCAACGCCTCCTGGACCCGGTCTTCTGGCGAAAGCTTTTTTCTGGCGAGGTCGTAGTGGTCAAGGCGGTGCGTGGCCTCGGCTCCGGTATAGCCCGCTGGCTGCGCTCCGCCGCCTCCGCGCGGGCCCAGCAGCCTCAGGCCGCCGCACTGCCGCTGCCGTCGCGCATGGCACTGGGCTTTACTGCCTTCCGTGGGCCGATCGGCTTGATCCTTTCCGGCCGCGACCTGACGGCCCGCGAGTTCGAGGACGCCGCCGCGAATTCGTCATGGCGCGGCCTGCTGGCGGAGCAGCGCGTCTCGCGTCATAGTCTGCCGACGGCCGACCATACTTTCTCGCGCCGCGTCTGGCGGGAGGAGGTCGTTCGGCGGACTCTGTCGTGGTTGCAAACCATCGAGCCATGAGGCCAAGATTGCATGCGGGAAATTGCGAAGGTCGTTTGGCATTGGCGTTCCCTGGTGCCTCAGATCATCAGTGACTATCGCTTTCACAAGCTGGTTCGGGGGCTTCCCACCGCGGCACTGCACCGCTTTGCCGAGCAGTTGCGATTGCTTTGGAGCAACCGCATCACCGCGAAGGACTATTACAAGTTCGGCCTCTTCGACCGGTCTATGCCGCTTGCGTCAAAGCGCAGCTACGTAGGTGAATTCCAACCTTGGAAGATTCTGGCTCCTGTCAACGCGCGGCAGTTCCACGACCTGACCGACAACAAGCTGCGGTTTCACGCTTACGCCGCCGAGGCGGGATTGCCGATTGCCGATAAGCTGGCGACGGTTTCAGTGAGCGACAGCGGTCTTCGCGTCCCAGATCTGAACACCGAGACCGAACTCGGCACATGGCTGACCGAGAACGCAATCGCCGACGTCTTCCTGAAGCCTGTCGAGGGATTGATGGGCACGGGAGTGCTCAGCTTGGGCGAGCGGATTGACGGGCAAGACTGCTGGAGGTCTTTGCCCGGTGGTGAGACCATCGATGTTGCCGGCATTTGGGCACACTGCACCCGCCAGCGACGCCACGGCGGAATGATCGTCGAGCGCCGTCTCCGGCCCCATCCCGACCTCGCCCGCGTGATGCCGAATGTGCTTCATACCGTGCGCGTCGTTACCTATCTGGAGCCGGAGCCCACAATCGTCGATGCTGTCCTCCGTGTCGGCCGAGGCAACGCGGCGGCGGACAATATGCATGCCGGCGGCATTGCCGTGCCGATCGACCTGGCCACCGGGCAGTGTGGACAGGGAACGCTGATAGTGGATGGCCGGCCACAGTTCATCGACGCACACCCGCTTACTGGACACAGAATCACCGGAATGTTCCTGCCCGACTGGCCGCAGGTGCTGGCGCTTTCCTCTGCGGCTGCCCGAAAGTTCGATATACAAAAAAGCCTGGGCTGGGACATCGGCCTGACCGACGCCGGCCCCATGCTGGTGGAGGGCAACTGGCGTTACGATGTGGGTTTGCATCAGGTCGCCCGTCGCCAGGGCATCTTGGACACCCCCTGGGTCAGAGTGTTCAATCGCGAAGGCGCCTATCGGAACCTCAGTCTCGGCTTCTTCAACCGGCCGCGGGCGTAGCCCGAGGGCCCGGCGGCCGCTGGCGCTGGTCCGTTCTGCATGTCATCAGCCCGCCCCGGCCCCCAGCTGGCCGGGCGTTGCCTTGACTTCGCGCCTTGCCGCGCTCGCGTTCATGGTCTGGACGATGATCCGGTCCAGCTTGGCCATGGCGCCGGCCCAGCTGTGGTGGCTTTCCACACGGGCACGTCCGGCCAGAGCAAGGCGCTGACGCTCTCCGGGATCTGCCATCAGGCCCAACACCGCTGCCGCCGTGGCCGCCGGCCCGTCGGCCGCAAGCAGATGCTCGCCGGGCACCGCGTCGAGGCCGCGGGCGGCAAGCCCGCTCGCCACCACCGGCACACCCATGGCGAGGCTTTCGAGGATCTTGTTCTGCGTTCCGCGGGCAACGATGAGCGGGGCAACGGAACAGGCCGACGCTGCGAAGAAGGGTCGGACATCAGGCACGGATCCGGTGACGGTCACGCCCTCGGCCTCTGCCAGGGCACGCACCTCCGCCGATGGAGCGGCGCCGACGATGACAAGCTTGCTGCCCGGCCGTTCGGCCCGAATCAGCGGCATCACTTCCCGCACAAAGGCCGCCATCGCCTGAGCGTTCGGGAAGTAGTCCATACGGCCGACGAAGCAGATCTGGTCGGGATCGTAGCCACCTTCGTCCGGTTGGAAGAATTCCAGGTCGACCCCGTTGGGAAACCAGTCACCCGTCGCACCAGGAGCGATCTCTCTGAGGCTTTCCAGTTCGGCCGGCGTGGCGCAGGTCGCGCAGTCGAAATCCGTCGCAAGGCGTCGCTCGACCCGGGTCAGCTTGATCCCTTCCAGCCCGTAGCCAAGAGAGATCGGGAAGGGCTTCTGCTCCCGGTAGGTCAGCCACTTGCGCGAGTCCATGTCGCAGAAGTCGATGATCTTGGGGATTCCCTGCGCGGCTGCCGCGTAGGGGCCGACGGAGGAACTGTGGGCAATCACCAGATCGAAGCTTTGCTCCCGCAGGAGCCTGCGCAGGCGGCGCATCAGTGCCGGCGAGGAAAAGTAGCCGAACGACGAGGGCGATGGCGTGGGCAGCGCCAGCAGTGCCTTCGCCCAGGCCCCTGCGTTTCCTATCGGCGCAGTCACCACGCCGGCGCATTGCCGCTCCAGATCCGGAATTGCCTGGCGCTCCGTCTCGTTGCGGGTCAGCGACGCAACCACGACCGCGTGATCGCGACTCAGATGCCGGATCATGTTGAAGGAGCGTATGTTCGCGCCCGAGTTCGGCGGATAGGGAAAGCGGTGGCAGAGAAAAAGAATTCGCATGGGCAGAGAATGAGGCTCCGTCACGTTTGTTCGGTATCGTCAGCGCCTATTCTGAAGCATGCAACGACGGCTGCACACCACAGCGGATCACACGCTTCACTAGTCGGTCTCCTGCTTAGCCTCATGTTCCAAGTCATGCTGCTTGAGCAGCTGGTAAAGCGTCGGACGGCTCACACCCAGAAGTCGCGCCATCTCCGATCGATTGCCGTTGGCGATGGCCTGGGCACGTCGCAGCGCCCGGCCTTCGGCAGCCGTGCGTACGGTTGCCAGATCGATCGGTTCATCGAGTTCATCTTTTGGCATGTCCAGGCGCAGATCCGTCGGAGTCAGATACGACCCCCGCGAGGCGGCAACAGCGCGCTTTATGCAGTTCTGGAGCTCGCGCACATTGCCGGTCCAGCGATGCCCGAGGATCGCCGCGAGAGCATCGGTCGAAAACCCGCGCACGGGGCGCTTCAGTTCCTCTGCATAGCGTCGAACCAGGCGATGGGCGATCAGGACAGCATCTTCGGGTCGCTCGCGCAGTGGGGGCAGGAGGAACTCGCTTTCGCTCAAGCGATAGTAGAAGTCCTGTCGAAACCGGCCATCGGCGATCAACTCTTCAAGGTTCTGATTGGTGGCAGCGATAACTCGAACGTCGACCGGAATGGAGTTGCGGCCGCCGACGCGTTCCACTCTCCGCTCCTGCAGGAAGCGGAGCAGCTTGGCTTGCAGGGCAACCGGCATGTCACCGACTTCATCGAGAAAGAAGGTGCCGCCCTCTGCCTGCTCCACTTTGCCGACAGTCGTCTTTATTGCACCGGTAAAGGCGCCCTTTTCGTGTCCGAACAGTTCGCTTTCAAGAAGCGTCTCCGGGATCGCAGCGCAGTTGACGGCGATCAGTGGACCCTTGCGGCGCGGACTGAGTTCGTGAAGCGCCTGGGCCAGAACCTCCTTGCCGGTGCCGCTCTCCCCGGTTAGCAGCACGGTGATATCTGTCGTCGCCAGCCGCTTGAGCTCGTCACAGAGCTGCAGCAACTCGGGATGAGTGGTTATGAAGCCCGGCAGGGCCTCGCCGCCGCGAACGCCCACCAGCTGCCGGTTCTCCGCCTCCAGCCGGTGCAGTCGCAGGGCCCTGCTTACGATCAATTGAATCTCTTCGACTTTTATCGGCTTCTGGTAGAAGTCGTAGGCGCCAAGCGCGATGGCCTTGAGGGCATAGGCCCTGTCGGTCTGCCCGCTCATCATGATGACCTTGGTGGTCGGCGCTGCCTGCAGAATGGCCTGCAGAATGGCCAGGCCTGCGCTCGGGCCATCGGGATCCGGCGGCAGTCCCAGGTCGAGCAGAACCACTTTAGGTTGCATCTTCGCCAGTTGGGCCAGTGCACTCCCCTGGTCGTCGGCTACGGCGACCTCGTAGTCCTCGAAGGACCAGCGCAGTTGTTTCTGGAGGCCGGAATCGTCCTCCACAATCAACAGAGAGCCGTCCTGCTTAGCTGGTTTCCTTGCTGCCATGACCTATCGCTACGGAAGTTACTGCCTTGAGTCTACGCCTACTTCAGGTTTGATGCCGGGCCTGCGGTACAATTTCGTGCCTACCCCTCCGGGGCATGATCAGGCGCATGGTGGTGCCTGCTCCGGGGGCGGAGATGGCTTCCAGTTCCCCACCCACCTCTCGCGCCAGCATGCGGCATTGATAGGCACCGATGCCGAAGCCGCCACTCTTTGTCGTGCTGAACGGTTTGAAAAGCTCTTCCTCGATGAAGCGCGCGTCCATGCCGGAACCGTCGTCGCGCACCTCTACGACGATCTGGCTGCCCTGGTCGCGCAAGGTCAGCGTGACTCGTCCCGCGACACCGGCTGCCTCGATGGCGTTCTGCAGGAGATGGCGGACCATGGTTTCGAGGCGGGCGCGGTCGGTTGCCGGCAGGCAGGTTGACTCGGAATCAGGCGTCATCGTCAGGTTCAACTCTGCGACGCTGCCTTCGTGCTTGGCCACAAGCTGGCGCAGGAGGGCGGCCACCTCGAAGCTGGGATCCGCGACATCGGCGCCATCCACCGGATCCGCTTGCGACATTCCCTGCCAATCCCCTGTCGCACCGCCGACGCTGTCGCCGAGCCGACTCATGACGCTTTCCATGCGGGCCACGGCGGACTGGATGGTCTCCATCATATCTTCGCGAAACTCCGGCCGGTCGCCAAAGCGTTCGTTGTTCTTCACCATCAAGGAGAGCTGACTGACCAGGTTCTTCAAGTCGTGGGCCACAAAGGCGTAGCGTTGGTTGAAGCGCTCAAACTGGCGGGCCTCGGCAAGGTCGCGCGCGAGGCGCCGCTCGGCCAGCAAGCCGGCGGCCTGGCGAGCCGCGGTGACCAGCAGTTCACCGTCCTCAGGCGCAAGGCCGCGGGGCGAGCGCGGTTGCGTGAGGAGGAGCAAGGCGATGAGGCGGTCCTGATGGAGAAGCGGTACCAGGACCCAGGCCTCCGGAATCGCCCGCAAAGCCGACAGAAGCTGCTCACAGGCGACGGGGGCGCCAGCTGGCATACCGTGATCGTCATAGAGATCCCAGGCCTGATTGTGCTCCTTGAAGAACGCCTCCGCCGCAGTGGTATCGAGCGCGGAGAGACTGGCTGGGGACAGGTTCCAGGCAGCCGCGATCGGCAGGAAATTGTCGCCAACGCTCCACAATGCGCCGGCCGGGCTGTCGACGATGTCCGCCAGCGCCCGGATCACGCGACGCTCAAAGCTCTCGTCGCTTTCGGTGGATGCCAAACGCCCGCTGAAGCGCAGCCACTCGCCGCGGTAGTCGTATTTGTCCTTGAGGACGTGGTGGGAAAGGAAGGTGCGCACCTGCGCGCGAAAGGAGCCCGACAGCAACAGCGTGATCAGAAGCAGCAGAGCGACGAAGAGGAAGACGGTCTGTACCGCGCTCCCCCAGGACTCCCCCATCATCCGCACGTAGAAGGCCGCAGCGGCCATGACGATGAGGTAAAGGCCTGCGCCCACCACCACGGTGGAGCCAAAGACCAGGCGCTGCGAAAGGCCGAGCGCAAAGTGGCGCTCCTGGCTGCGGCGGATGTTGATGAAGAGGAAGGGTGCGACCAGGGCAAGGGCAAAGCCGCGCATTTCCAGGAAGACAGGATCGAGTACGCGGAACAGCAGACCTTCACCGTAGAGAAACACGTCGTAGGCGAAGATGCCGCCGGTCGCGAGGCAGAGAAATTTGATGCCCCAGCGCTCCGCCGAGAGGTAGCCACGGTAGAGCGTCTCGGTGAGAGACAGCCCGAACAGCGCGATGGCGAGCCCCAGAACCAGCAGCAGCAAGGCCCCGTTGAACCCCACCAATCCCAGGTTGATCCAACTCAGGCCGACAGAGAGATGCCAACCTTGGACGAACAGAGTCACGGCAGTCAGGGCGACGACCAGAGCCCAGCCGAGCCGCAACCTGCGGGGAAACTTGGTCCGGTAAGGCCCTAGGGAAGCGATGATGTGCCAGAGGAACCAGACCCAGGCGAGCTTCGACAGCTGCTGCAGGAACAATGTCCAGCCGGCAAACCGCGGGATGATGCCGTGACCGGAAAGTGCGACCACTGCCCAGATGACTGTCAGGCAAACCGCCGCAAGGAAATAGGGTCCGTGGCTGCCCCAGCGACCACGCCATAGATAGAACACCGCCAGCGCCGCGAAAGCGACCGCCGCCGCCCCGTAGCTAAGATACCCGATGGTCAATCCCTGCAAGGATGGCGTACTCCCTTGGGCTGCCCTGCCGCGAAGAGCCTAGAGGCCCAGGTGGCGAGTTTTGCCAGCAATAATATTAATAACGCGGAAAATTATTGAAGAATACCTTCGCAAGATACTATGAAAGAGTGCATAATTCTACCCTGGCGTAAAGAATTAGCCTGGCCACGAAAATATATCTCCGCTGCCACTTGGCACCGCAAGAGTGGAAGCCAATACCTTACGGGTCTTCGATCCTCCCGTTCACACGCTATCGCCCACCTCAAGAGTCGGCAAGCCGGCGCAGAGGTGGCCACCCATTTACCCCGTTTTCCCGCCACTTCGACGGCACCCTTGATGGCGCCTGCCGAGGCACCGGGTCGGGGCCGGTCCGGCTCTGTCAAAGTCCTTGAAATTGCAGAGAGGCGAGCGATCTCCTTTCCAGCAGCAGCCTTTCTCTGAGGCCTGCTGTGGCCTATAGTAGGCCTTCTTCAAGAAGGTAGAGGCCGGGATCCGGCCCAGACAGGGAAGCGCACCATGAAGATCCGATCAGCCTTCGCAATCGGCCTGTCGACCTGTGCGGCAATGGCCGGCCGGATTGACCGATCCCTGATGGCACCGATCCTGGTCGCGGCGCTGCTGCTGGCCGCTGTCGGAGCCGTGCTGCCAGCGCCCGCTTGGTCTGCCACTTTCCTCGAGCGCGCCCAACAGCACTTCAACGAGGGCAACCTGAGCGCCGCCGAGGTGGAACTGAAGAACGCGCTGCAGCGCGATCCGACCGACGCGGCGGCACGCTTTCTGCTGGGCAGGGTTCACCTGGAGAAGGGCGACCCCGCCACGGCGGAAAAGGAGTTCTTGCGGGCGCAGGAGTTGGGATATACCGGCCCGGACATCGACCTGATGCTGGCCTATACCCGGCTCAACCTCAGGCAGTACGACGCGGTCCTGCGCAACCTGCCCGATGACCTGTCGGCCGATAGTGCGCTGAGCAGGGACCTCTTCGTGGCCCGCGGCGAGGCGCTGATGAACCTCGGCCAGTTCGAGGCGGCACAGACGGCCTTCGACACGGTTCTCCGCGAGGGTCCCCATGTCCGCGCCCTCGTCAACAAGGCCCGCCTCGCGGTCATCTTCGAAAATCCGGATCAGGCGCGCGAATTCCTCGACCAAGCTATCGCGATCGACCCCGACGATGCCTTCCTCGCCTCGGTCGATGCCGAATGGCTCTATCGTGCCCGACGCTTCGAGGAGGCCAAGGAACGGTTTGCACGGGCGGTCGAGCTGGATCCGACACAGGCCATCGCCCGCCTCGGCTACATCCAGTCGCTCATCGCGCTCGGCGAACTGCAAGAAGCTGACCGCGTTACGCAGAACCTCCTGGCCGCTCAGCCCAACGATTCCCGCGTCGTCCTGCAGCACAGCACCGTGCGCTTCCTGCTCGGTGACTTCGCGCGGGCGAAGTCGGATGCGGACCGCGTCCTCGCAAGGACCGCGCGAAACTCCCAGGCACTGATGATTTCCGGCTACAGCGCCTTTCGGCTAGGGCAGTACGAGCAGGCCCGGGCGCGCCTGTCGACTTATCTCTCGCAGCAACCGCAGGACACGCGGGCCCGCGCGGTCCTCGGGGCGGCCCTGCTGCGCCTGGGCTATGAGCAGGAAGCCTACAAGACCCTGGATATCGCGGAGGACGAGATCCCCGACAGCTCGGAGTACCTCGAGGTCCTCACCAACGCGGCCATCGCGGCGAGGGACCAGGATGCCGCCCTCAAACACATCGAACAGCTGGCAGCCTTGAAGACCGACGACGCCGCGATCCAGGAGCGGCTCGGCAGCATCCGGATGTCGGCCGGCGACATCGACGGAGGCATTGCCGCCCTGCGGAGGTCTTTGGAGCTCGATCCCACCACGCAGCGCGTCTATGTCGCACTGTTCTCCTCCTTCATGGCGCGCAGTCAGTACGAGCAGGCGCTTCAGGTCGCCCGGCAGACGCAGGAGCACCTTCCCGAAAAGAGTCTGGGCTATGGCCTGGAGGGCGGTGTTATGGCGGCGTCGGGGCGACCGGCCGAGGCGGAAAAGGCTTTTCGCCAGGCGGCGGCGAAGGATCCGGAAGACGTCAGGAATGTCGCCAACCTTGCCCGGATCCTGGTTCTGGACGACCGCATCGCCGAGGCCCGCACGGTCTACGACGACGCCCTCAGGTCGAAGCCGGACAACCTCGACCTCCTGCTGCGCTACGCCGCCATGGAGGCGCGCGCGGGTCAGGAGGAGGAGTCGCTTGGCCTGCTGCGCAAGGCCGTCGACAGCCACCCGGAGTCGGTTCCCGCCAGCCTGCATCTCAGCGATGGCCTGCTGCGGGCCGGGCGGCCGGACGCGGCATTGGAGGTGGTCGAGGCAGCCCTGGTCGCTGCCCCCCAAAACGTCGAGCTGATCGAGGCCATGGGCCGGGTCCATCTGCAGAGCGAAGCTTGGCAGGAGGCGGTCAGGACTTTCCAGCAGATGCGCGAACTGCGGCCGAACAGCCCGCGGGTCGAGGAGTACTACGGCCTCGCGTTGGAGGGCGACGGCCGCCTGGAAGACGCCCTGCGGGCCATCGACCAGGCCAGGAGCCTGGGCGGGACCGATGCGCGGCTCGCCATCAGCCGCACCCGCCTGCTGATCCGGCTGGGGCGCATCGACGAGGCGAAGGCGGACTTGGCCGCCTTGAAGCAGACCGCTCCGGACGCGGCGGAAGTCAGCTTGTTGGAGGGCCAGCTTTCCCTGGCATCCAACCGGCCGCAGGACGCGGAGGCCGCTTTCGAACAGGCCTACGCACAGTCCGCCAACAGCACCACCTTGCGCGAGCTCGCGAGGACCAAGTTCACCCTCGGCAAGCAGTCCGAGGCGGAGGCCCTGCTCAGGGACTGGCTGGGCCAGCATCCCGGCGACCTGACAGTCCACCAGTTCCTGGCCGCTTTGCTGATCGCGCAAGGCGATTGGGACCGGGCCGAGGCGCAGTACCGCGCGATCCTCGACATCGCGCCGGACGGGCCCACCACCCTGAACAACCTCGCCATGGTACAGCTCGAGCGCAATGCCGTTCCCCAGGCCATCGCGAACGCCCGCAAGGCGGCGGCGCTGGCGCCGGACTCCCCTGCGGTCGCCGACACCCTCGGGGTCGCCTTGCTGCGCGCCGGAGAGGTCCAGGAGGCAGTCACGGTCCTGCAGTCAGCGCGCCAGGCCGCGCCGGACAACAGCTCGATCGGCTTCCACCTCGCCCAGGCGCTTGCCGCCAAGGGGGATGTCGCGGCCGCAGTCGCCATGCTGCAGGGGATCCTCGACTCGGACCAGCGCTTTCGGGACAGAAGCGCTGCCGAGGCCCTGCTGGCGTCGCTGCAACAGTAGGGGGCAGGCCGTCCCATCGTCCAGGGCCGCCACCCCTGTAAAGACGCTTTACACTTGCGGCGAACTCTCCTTTGGCTCAAAAAAATACTTTTTATTTTCAATGCCTTAGTAACTTGGCACGCTCCTTGCTTTTGTATGTGGCAGAAGTGAAAGCTGTGACATCCACATGCCCCGACCACAGGCCGGGGTGGAGTTAAGGAGAAAAGAATGCTTAAGAAATTTCTAGGAGCCGCGGCCGTCGCCTGCTCGATCGGTTTCATGGCAGGCCCCGCCAATGCGGCCTTCGTGCTGGAGAACATTCAACTCAATTTCAACGGCATCGACGGGCTCGATGATACGGCCTCCCCTGGCTCTTACACCTACAGCGAGGTCGATGCGCTGACCTTCCTGGCGACCGTTCATGCGGTCACCGACGACACGAACGGCAACTTCCTGCCGGACGCCGGCGAAACCGGCCAGGTCAACGGTTTTGGCCTCATCACCGGGTTCTCGAACAACGGCGGTATCGCGCCTTCGGACTCCGGTGCGAACCTCCTGAACAGCGGCACCATTCCGACCGTCCCGCCTCTGCACGGTTTCGAGCTCACCTTCCAGTTCGTGGACGTGCCGATCGAGTATGTCGACAATGACGGTACGTTCGTGCACACCGGACCGAGCGCCGGATCGGTGGGCATCCTGAACATGTGGATCGACAACCTGTCCGACGGCAGCACCTGCCAGAGCGCGATGGGGACGGCGGCCGCCAACTGCACCGACGGCGTGTTGATCGCAAGCTATGTCATCACCCCGGGTGATGGCGGTGCCTTCACCTTCCATACCTTCGACGGCAGCGACGACGCGACCTTCGCATCGACCTTCCTGCTGGCGGGTGTCTGGTTCGACGAGTTCGGCAACGACCTTGGCTGCGACAACGCGGACATCGACGAGGCGAACCACTGCACCAAGATCCTTGGTCTGGCGGACAGCAACTTCGATGCCGACCCGCAGAATACGGGTGGCTTCAACTTCGATCCGGCCAGCTTCGACTGCGGCAACACCCCGGTTGACTTCTGCGCCTCTGAAGACGGGTCCTTCGTCATCGCCCGCATCCCGGAGCCGACCACCCTCGGCCTGCTGGGTATCGGCTTGGCCGGCCTCGGCTTCCTGTCGGTGCGTCGCCGCAAGCAGGACTAAGACTTCATCCCCGGTCGGCGGCTTGGGCCTGGGAGCCTGAGCCTCAGGGGTAAGGACGTCACCAGCTTTCATTCGGAAAGGCCCGCCACACCCAGTGTGGCGGGCCTTCTCCTTTTCCGGAACCGGACCGCTTCCGCCCTCACCGCGGAGGGCTGCCCCCACATTGCCCCTGGACTTTTCAGGGCATTAACCAATTTTATACTGTGGTTTCCTAATTTCTGACGATCATGCCAAGCATTCCAGTTCTCAAGACACTGCTGCGGGAAGTCATCACTCGCGACCGGGCACCTCGGGTGCCCGAGCCCGACCTGGTGATGGACGACCCGGACAAGGTGGCCGCCTTCACCCGCGCCGGCCGCGAAGACGGCGTCATGGCTCCCGTCTATCTGTTCCACACGGCGCAGGTCTGCGAGGTCATAAGGCCGGGCGACAAAATCGTCGACCTCGGCTGCGGGCCGGCGACCCAGCTGGCGATGATCGCCCGCCTCAACCCGGAAAGCGAGTTCCTGGGCGTCGACTTCTCCGATGAGATGCTGCAGCGTGCGCGGGCCTACGTCGCCGAACAGGGCCTCTCCAATGTCCGCTTCCAAAAGTCGGACATGTCGAAGCTGGACTTTCTGGCCGATGCCAGCGTCGACGCCGTCTACTCCACGGTAGCCCTGCATCACCTGCCCGGCCTGGACGCCTTCAACGGCACCTTCGCCGAGATCGGCCGCATCCTGCGCCCTGGCGGCGGCGTCTATGTCGTGGACTTCGGGCGGCTGAAGTCAAAGAAGTCGATCGAGTACTTCGCCTATCAGTACGCCGACCGCCAGCCCGAGCTGTTCACCCTCGACTACCTCTATTCCCTGAACGCGGCTTTCGCGGCCGACGACTTCCGCAACGCCGCCAGGACCTGCCTCAACGGCCGCGCCCGGGTCTACGCGACCTCCATTGCCCCCTTCATGGTGGCCGTCAAGAGCCCGGCACGGCGGACGATTCCATCGGACATAAAGGAGCGCCTGAAGGAGATTCGGCGCAGTCTGCCGAAGCACCATCAGGTGGACGTCAAGGATCTCGTCTCCTGGTTCGGCATGGGCGGCCTGTCGACGCAGGCGTTCTCCTAGAGAAGATCAGGGTCGAATGGACTCGCATTGCGCGATCCATCGACCCTGTGACTCTGCTCTATCCATTTGATGTAGAGCGGATCGTGATCCGCCCTGGAGGCAGCCCGACGTTCCGCATTCGCCCCTGCCTTTCCCTCCCGCCGCCGCAATTTCCGCGCCTGGCCAGCGAAGGCCATGTGATATGTTCCCCGCTCAGTCTTGCCGCCAAGCCCATACGCAACGCGCCGCTCTTCGGATCCTGCAAAAGTAGGTCTCGGTAAGGCCAGTGGTTTCAGATTAGTGGCCGGATGATGCGTATTCTCCATGTTCTCGACCATTCCCTGCCGCAGCAGAGCGGCTACGTGTACAGGACATTGGGCATCCTGCGCGCCCAGCGCGCCCGGGGCTGGCAGACCTTTCACCTGACGACGCCACGCCATCCCGACACCCGCGGGACGGAAGAAACGGTCGACGGGTGGCACTTCTACCGAACCCCGATCTCCGGGCACGCAATGGCTTCCGTTCCGCTTGCCGCGGACTGGCGCCAGATGGCCGCGACCAGGGACCGCCTGGAAGCCGTCGTGCGGGAGATCCGCCCCGATATCCTTCACGCCCACTCCCCCATCCTCAACGGCTTGCCGGCCCTCTCCGTGGCCCGCCGCCAGCGCCTGCCGCTGGTGTACGAGGTGCGGGCCTTCTGGGAGGACGCCGCCGTGGATCTTCGCAAGGTGCGTCCTTGGGGGCTTCGCTATCGCGCGACACGGGGCCTTGAAAGCTACCTGCTGAGACGCGCCGATGCCGTGGTGACGATCTGCGAGGGGCTCCGGCGCGATGTCCTGGCGCGCGGCATCGCGGCCGACAAGATCACCGTGGTACCCAACGCCGTAGACTTGAACGCCTTCCCTCACATGCCGCCGCGCGACCCCGAACTCGCGAGCCGCTTTGGGCTCGAACAGGGCGCGACGATCGGGTTCATCGGCTCCTTCTATGCCTATGAGGGCCTCGACCTCCTTATAGAAGCCGTGGCGCAGATGAAGGACGACCTCGCCGGAATGAAGCTGTTCCTGGTGGGCGGCGGCCCGGAAGAAGAACGTCTCAAGGCGTTAGCCCACGCCCACGGTCTTGAGGGGCGCGCAATCTTCACGGGCCGCATTCCTCATGAGCAGATCCAGCGCTACTACGGCCTGCTCGACGTCCTCATCTATCCCCGCCACCGAATGCGCCTGACTGACCTGGTGACGCCTTTGAAGCCCCTCGAGGCCATGGCGCAGGGCAAGCTGGTCCTCGCCTCCGACGTCGGTGGCCATCAGGAACTGATCGTAAACGGAAAGACCGGATTTCTCTTTCCGGCCGACGACACGGCGGGGCTTGTGCAGGCAATACGAAGCCTCTTTGCCCGACGATCTCAGTGGCCCGCAATCTGCTCTGCAGGGCGCGCATTCGTCGAAAAAAAGCGCACCTGGGATGCCAGTGCAGCACTGTACGCCCCTCTCTACGAAGGCTTGGTACAGCGTCCATAGGGCGCAGGCCGGGGCAAGCGTGTCGGCCAGCGATCTGAAATCGACCCTCACCCTGCAGCTTGCGGCTGCCCAGCCAGCGAGGGCCCCTCTCAGCGCGGCCAAACGGCGTCGAATTGGGGCGCGGAAATTCCCTGAACTTTTAACCATTCGGTGCATTTACTGGGTCTATTCTATTATAGCGCGCTGATGAACCTGGGTAACCGAATGCTGCAGACAACAACTACTTGAAACTACAGAGGGTCACTAGAATAGCCTGAGAAGAACCACAAATTGCCACAGAGGGCCAGTCCCGGTCTGGCTATAAATGGTTAACGCTTTCGAGTTGCGGATTACCACCGAATCCCCAATGATTGGAGGCAGGCAGCGGAACCGGGGGGAAACGTGTCCGCACAGTTCGTTCGCAGTGAACACCCTATAACTATCTGTTCTATAAACAGTATTCCCTTATCTCCCAGGAGATTTCAGGCGCCTGTGCTGCTGCCCGCATACCTTGAAGACGCGCTTGAACATGCCTTGTGGCATTTCCGAGGCTTTTACTTAAGCGGCCGGATTAGGCGACTTCCGTTAACCAATTCTTCTTGCCTGTTTGAGAGCCTACCTCTCTCAGAACTACTGGTCCGCCGCTACCGCCGGCTCCTAACCTGATCGGAGAACGATGGGAACTCAGCCTTCACACGAGATGCTTCGCGCCTCTCTTCCCGCCTCCACCGCCCCCCTGAGCAGCGCTGCCGACACTCCGGCCGGTCGAGCTCCTTTGACCCGCTTCGACGTCCTGCGCCACTTCGACGCCGTGTTCAGCGAGACACCCGCGACGACCCAAAGGGATGTCGAAGAGGCCTTCCGACTGCGCTACCAGGTCTATTGCCTCGATCGTGGTTTCGAGGAGGCCGATGCCTGCCCCGACGGCCTGGAAAGAGACCAATACGACGCCGACGCGCTGCATTGTCTCCTGAAGGACAGGGCTGGGAGACGGGCGATCGGCACTGTCCGGCTGGTAAAGCCTGCGGCGGGGCCCTCCTGGATCGATGGGCTGCCGCTGGCTGAGTACGCCCATGCAGAGAGCATCGATGTCCTGAGCAGGCTGCCTGCCGGCGCTACCGCCGAGATCTCACGCTTCGCAATCGCGCGCGCGGCACGCGACATCCTGCGGCTTTCGCAAGAGATGACCGAGTTGCGATCCGACACCCGGTTACGGGGCGCCGGGCAGAGCGAGAAACTGCTGCCGTACATGTCCCTCGGTCTGATCCGTGGCCTGGTGCGCCTGAGCAGGGAGCATGGCGTGACCCATTGGTGCCTGGCGGCCGAGCCGAGCCTCCTGCGGCGTCTGCGCGGGTTTGGCCTGCATTTCCACAACGCTGGCCCCCTGGTCGATCACCGCGGTTTGCGACAGGTCTGCTACGCCGATCTAGCCGAGTTGCTGGCCCGGGCGAAGGCCGAACACCCCGAGTTCTGGGACATCATTACGGTGGGCGGATTTCTGCTGTCGGACGAACTTGTAAGGACCGCCGCGTAAATCCTTTATGCGGTCGTACTTGAAGAAGTATTGCAGCTCGCCGGGCGGCCGGTCGATGCGTTGCTTTGTGGCGCTCTGACATCACAACCGCAGGATCTATTTCAGATCTGCCTTCCCTTTTTTGAACAGGCTTTCTTCACTCATGTCGAAAACGTGAGGGATTTACTGTGTCTTAACGCAACAGATGTTATTCACATGATATGAAACTACCATCGCGTTAGAGGTTGCGTGCAAATCCGCGCGTTCTCCCGGCGCCAGTCATACGGTGCAAAGATGATGACATCCGTCGGAACGCAGGCATATGGTGAAGGCTTCGCCAGCGGGGTAGAAGGCATGACTGGGTCACGCCAGCAACCGAGTGCTCCTGAGACATCGGACAAGTCAGCGCTACGGCCCGCGCGCGGGACCGCGGCCGGCGGGGCGGCACCGCGGGCGGCCCGTGAACTCTATCGGCAGTATTTCGACACCGTTGTGGTCGGGGATGAGGATCGCGAGCTTCGCGACGAGGTCTTCCGCCTGCGGTATCAGGTCTACTGCGTCGAAAACCCCTTCGAGGATCCGACCGGCAACCCGGATGGCCTGGAGCGGGATGCTTTCGATGAGCGTGCGGTTCATTGTCTTCTCCGGCACAAACGGAGCCGGGCCTGGGCCGGCGCCGTCCGCCTGATCCTGCCCAACAGTGGCGACCCGTCCCACAGCTTTGCCCTGCAGGATGTCTGCAACGATCCGATTGTCTCCGACCCGGAGCGCTTCCCGGTCCTGCGGATGGCCGAGGTTTCCCGCTTCTGCATCTCCAAGGATTTCCGCAGGCGCCAGGGTGACTGGCTCTATCCCCAAAGCAACGAGCCGGAAGACCGCGAGAATGAACTCCGCGTCATTCCGAACATGACGCTGGGTCTCATCGAGGGGCTCGTGCAGATGAGCCTCGACAACGGCATCCTCTATTGGTGCGCGGTGATGGAACGCCCCCTGCTCCGGCTTCTGTCGCGCCTGGGCATCCATTTCGAGGACATCGGCCCCCTGGTCGATCACCACGGCCGCCGGCAGCCCTGCTTTCTCAAGCTCGATACCATGCTGATGCAGGTGCGCGAGGAGCGGCCCGACGTGTGGGAAATTCTCACCGATGGCGGTCAGCACTGGAATCGCCTAGAGTGTGAGTTGGCAGCGCGCCCTGACTGACGGCGGCTGCCCATGGGACCGCAAGCATCCAACCACCTACCGACGGTCGTTGCCATGAGCGACGCCATCTTCGACTACGAAAAGGCGTTTGACCGCAACATCGGCTGGATCACAGCGGACGAGCAGCGGACGCTCCGAAACAAGCGAGTCGCCATCGCCGGCATGGGCGGCGTCGGCGGTGCGCACCTGCTCACCCTGGCGCGCATGGGCATCGGCGCGTTCAACATCTCCGATCTCGACAGCTTCGAGCTGGCCAACTTCAATCGCCAAGCCGGCGCGGCGGTTTCGACCCTGGGCCGGCCAAAGGTCGAGGTCATGGCCGAAATGGCCAAGGACATCGATCCCCTACTGGATATCAAGTCGTTCCCGGAAGGCATAGACGAGGCGAACATCGACGCCTTCCTGAAGGATGTCGACCTCTTCGTCGACGGCTTCGACTTCTTCGTACCGGACATCAGGGCCAAGGTCTTTCGCCGCTGCAGCGAGCTCGGCATTCCTTCCATCACCGCCGGGCCGATCGGTTTTGGTACCAGCTATATCGTCTTCCTGCCCGGAAAGATGACCTTCGAGCAGTACTTCCGCATGGATGGGCAGCCCAGGGAGAGCCAGTATGCCCGCTTCCTGCTCGGCCTGACGCCGAAAGGGTTGCATCGGGACTACCTGGTCGATCCGAGCCGGCTGAACCTGATCGAGAAACGCGGCCCCTCTTCCGCAGCCGCCGTGCAGCTTTGCGCCGGTGTGGTCGGCGGCGAGGCGGTCAAGATCCTGCTGGGCCGCGGCCGCGTTCGGGCCGCCCCCTATTTCCACCAGTTCGACGTCTACCGGGGCAAGTTCGTCTGCCAGCGCCTGTTCCTGGGCAACAACAACCCGCTGCAACGCCTTAAGCTCAAGATGGTCGAGCGGCACATTGCCGCGACCCTGGACCTGGCCGCGGCGCAACGCAGCGATCTGCCCGACGATGCGCGCGACATCGAGAAAGTCCTCGACGTCGCCCGCTGGGCCCCCAGCGGCGACAACTCGCAGCCCTGGCGCTTCGAGATACTCAATGAAAGCTCCCTGCGTATTCATCTGAAAGCCCAGTCTGACGAAGATATCTACGACTACAATGAAGGCCAGCCGACCTTGCTCTCGGGCGGCATGCTGCTGGAAACTCTGCGGATCGCGGCGACCGCGCACGGCCGGATGATGCATTGGTCGTACGAGGACGGTGTTGGCCTGGAACACCGGGTCCGAGTCGAACTGGCGAGAATCCCAGGCTCTATCGAGGATCCCCTGCTGGCAGCAGTGAAGGCCAGATCCGTCGATCGTGGCCCCTATAGCCGCCGACGCCTGAGCCACGAGGACAAGGCTGCCTTGACCGCTGCACTCGGCGATGAGTTGCAGATCCAATGGCACGAAACGTTACGTGACCGATTTGCGCTTGCCCGGCTCAATGCCCGGGCTACCGACATTCGCCTGCGCATTCCGGAAGCCTTTCGAGTCCACCGCAAAGTGTTGGACTGGAACCGTGATCTGAGCCCGACCGGCATCCCAGCGAAGGCTGTGGGGCTGGATGCAATGACGCTCAAGATCATGCGTTGGGGCTTTGAGGACTGGCGCCGCCTGCAACGGCTTAACAGCATGCCCGGGGCGACAGGGCCGGCGATCCTGCAGATGGACCTCCTGCCTGCGATCCGTTCTGCTGCCCTGTTCACAATTCGCAGCACCGTGCTTCCAGGTGCCGGCAGACCCGACGCCAGCACCCTGCTGCGGTTCGGCAGTGCACTTCAGCGCTTCTGGCTGACGGCCGAACAGCGGGGCCTCGGGCTACAGCCGGCTCTGGCAACCGCCATCTTCGCTCACTACGGCCGGCATAAGATCGACTTCACTGGAGATGCGCGCATTCGCGCAAAGGCGAAAGATCTCGCCGACGCGATTGAGAGCCGTGGCCTGGGCGCAGAGGACCTTGTCTTCCTCGGTCGCATCGGGCACTCGAAGCGGCAGTCACTTCGGCCAAGGTCCGTGCGTCGACCCTTGACCGAGTTGATTTTGTCGAATGTAGAAGCCAAGAGTGCCGACCTGCGACAGTCCAGTCCCGGGTTGAACGCCTGATCCTGGCGCAGCGGGGGTGAGACACGCCCGCCGCTTTCCAAGACCTCGTTCCCCGGCGGACCGGCAGACGCCCATTCCTCAAAAGAACCACGACAGGCGGATCTCGACGAAAGAGTCGCGGGCGAAGCCGCCGAGGACGTCGTTCTTATCGATATTGTCGAAGACCTGTCCTTCGATCTCCAGCTTCAGGCGGTCGTTGAGGCGTCGCTCGAACTCGAGGCTGAAGATGCGTTCTTCCTGGTCGAGGTCCAGAATCACGCCGGCCAGCAGTGCGGTATCCTCAACGTCGTTGAAAGTAAGGCGCGCGCCAAGAAATACGTCGTCCTCGAAAGGCGTCGCCGGCGCCCGATCTTTCCTGCCATCGTGCAGGTACTCGGCCAGCAGACCAAGATCGGCATCGCTCTCCATCACGCCGAAGAGGGTGTACTCGAAGCCGCCGACCGCGGCGAAGAACCGATCACCCTGGCCGGATCGGGTCATCGCCTCCAGCTTCAACAGCCAGGAACCGACGGTGTACTGAGCATCGAGACTGGTCTGATGGATGATATCATAGTGCGGCCTCAGCACCGGCTGGCCGCTGTCGCTGGTCGCGGCGCGCAGAACCGGTTCGCGGCTGGTCCCGTAGAAATGCGCAACACCGATGTCCCAGTTGTCGAAGCTGTGCGACCAGCGCAGAGCGAAGTCGACATGCCACTCCTCGGCATTCGACTCATAGGTAGCGTCGCCCGAGGCGATGGGCAGGGCGCCGCGCAGGCGCGCGTCGTCGTCGGGAAAGGTCCTTTCGCGAAATCCCGGCAGCGCGAAGAAGCTGAGGGTACCCCAGTCGCGCATCAGGTTGAGGTTGAGCATCGGCTGGCCGAGCTTGTCCTCCTGGTCCGGGCTCTCCACCAGGTCGGTCTGGTTCACGATGTCGACCAGGTGGCGCGACTCGGTGACGCCCCAGAACACCTTGCCGATGCCCACCACCGTGTCCCAGTCGTCGCCGGCGTGATACCAGTTCAACTCGCGGATGTCGGCGTGGCTGCGGTTTTCATCGTCGGCGTCGAGGCGAAGGAAGGGCACGAAGGTCAGGCGGTCGTTGCGCCCGTTCCAGCGATAGCGCAGCTCCGGCTGCAGTGCGAGGGAGGGCGATATGCGCGCTGCGTCCTGCTGGTCATACTGCGGGCTCTGGGGGAAGACGCGCGTTTCCGCAGCGACATAGCCAGAGATGTCGAAATTCGACCAGTCTATCCCTTGCGCCGCCGCCGGCTCGGCGTGGAGCAGTGTCGCGAGAAGCAAGCCAGCGGCGCCGACGCGATGCATCCGTCCCATCTCAGCGCAGCCGATTCAACCGGTTGGGATCGAGGTCGTTCGCAGTGATCCCGGTGCGGAACTCCCAGTTGTCGAAAGTGAGCCGCGTTGTCTTGCCGGTCTGGTGATTCTCCATGAACCAGTCGTCGGCGCGCCAGTACTGATCGAGGTACTGGTTGTAGCCGCTGAAGGTCAGGCCCTTCAGGAGGGCGTCCTTGCGATCGTAGAAGTCGATCCGCTGCACGCGGTACTCCTGCTGGTCGATCCAGGCGATCTGACGAACATAGCCTGAATTCTCGTAGAGCGGATAGCGCTCTATCACAAAGCAGGTGAGCGTCCCGCAGGGCTCGTCACGCAGCCAGCGGTAGTTGTACTTGTCGACTTCCTGGGAGAGCAGGTCTTCGTATGCGAACTCGCTGCCGACGAAGGAGCCGGACTTGTTGGCTGAGGAAATCCGCTTCACCCGCTTCAGGGCCGGCAGGTAGAGCCACTGGTCGTCCGGCTCCAGAATCCTGGTGAAGCTGAGGAAGGCGGTTCCTTCGATGTCACGAGGATGGTCGAAGACGAGCAACGCCTTGTCGCCGGCGTCCGCCTCGGGCACCTCGAGGATCTGCATACGCAGTTCGCGGGTGCTGGTCTCGCCCTGCTTGTTGGTCAGCAGCATCTTCAGCTCTGCCTCGCTGTCACCGAAGCCGAGGTCGCGACGGTCGACCTCTTCGGCGATGGCACGACCCTTCTCCTCCGGCGTCTCGGCCTGCCCCACCCCGACGGAACCAAGGGCAAGAACGGCTACGAAAACCAGCGCGGCGGTGTCAGTTCGCCGCTTGCGCAAAGGTTTTGGGTGTTTCGACATGCTTCTTCTCCTTGTCGATGGCGAGGAGCAACGGCGGCAGCAGCAGGAAGTCGGCAACCAGCGCGGCGAAAATCGCCAGCGCGGTCAGCAGGCCGAGGCTCTGGTTCAGCTCGAAGGCAGAGAGCGCCAAGGTCGCAAAGCCCGCGACCAGCACCGCGGAAGTCACCCAAAGCGCCCGGCCGACGGTGGCGAAGGCGTAGCGAACCGCGTCCTCCGGGCTGGCGCCCCTCTCGCGGCGGGCACGCAGGTACTTGCTGAGAAAGTGCACGGAGTCGTCGACGATAATGCCGAGGCTGGTAGCGGCGATCACCGAGGAAGCAAGTCCGATCTCGCCAACCATGAGGCCCCAGAAACCGAAGGTCATGACCGCCGGGACGATGTTGGGGATCAGGCTCAGGAGGCCGATCCTGAGGCTCTTGAGTGCGACAATGAGCGATAGCGAGATCAGCACCAGCGCAAAGCCGGTCCCGGTCAGCATCGACTTGATGTTGCGCTCGGAGATGTAGGCGAACATGACGAAGGGGCTGGTCGCTTCGGTCGTCGAGGCAGGCATGTTGGCGGCGAGCCAAGCCTCCCCCGCATCCTTCAGCAGGCGCGCCTCACGGGTGGTGATGTTTTCCAGGCTGGCGATGAGCCGCATCGACGACTTGTCGACATTGATCTGGTTGTTGAGGTCAAGTCCGTAGGGCAGCGACATCTCGAACAGCAGAAGGTACTGCGCTGCCAGTTCGCGCTCCTCCGGCAGGCGATACCACTCCGCTGCGTCGCCGTGCATGTTCTGGTTCAGGCGCCGCAGGATGTCGGTCAGGCTCTGCACGTGGATCACGCCCAGCTGCGCGCGCAGCCAGGCCGCGAAGGCGTCGGCACGCTGCAGATAGTCGGGCTCGCTGATGCCACCTTCCGCGCCGGCCGGCAGGGAGAACTCGATCTGATAGATGCCGGAGAGATGCTCCATGGCAAAATCGGTGTCGGCGCGAAAGGGGATCGAGGGGTCGAAGTAGTTCACGAACTGGTCATTCAGCTCGATGCGCGGG
The DNA here is from genome assembly GCA_964472095.1 of uncultured Pelagibius sp. Lineage (GTDB taxonomy): Bacteria > Pseudomonadota > Alphaproteobacteria > Kiloniellales > Kiloniellaceae > Pelagibius. The sequence continues at coordinate 116,250 of CAYYIV010000003.1, read as the reverse complement.
ATCCAGGCCGCGAGCGCAACGACCAGCGCGGTCATGCCCCAGAGCAACAGACGGCGGCGGCGCAGCACGAACTCGGCGAGCCGGGCCATCGCGTCGCCGCGCCCTACCGCCCTCGCCCTCGGCTTAAGCGGCACCACCGCAAGAAAGGCGGGCAGGAAAAGCACCGAGTAGACCCAGGCTGCCGCGACCCCGATGGCGGTGATATTGCCGAGGTCACGGAAGGGCGGGGCGTCGCTGAAATTGAGGCTGAGGAAGCCGATGGCGGTGGTCAGCGAGGTAAGGAAGACCGGATGGAAGTTCACCCGCAGGCTCTCGACGATGGCCGCCCGCTTGTCCCGGCCCTGGCCCATGGCATGCTGCAGGGTGGCCAGCAGGTGGATGGAATCCGCCACGGCCAGGGTCAGGATGATGGTGGGCGCGATCGCCGACGGAGGGCTGAGTTGGATGCCGAGCCAGCCGGCCACGCCCATGGCCGAGGCGGCCGAGAAGCCGACGACAATCAGCGTCGCCAATGTCCCGGTCAGTGATCGCAGGAAGATCAGCAGGCCAGCGATGATGATGGCGTACATGATCGGGATGAGGGTCGCCAGGTCGGCAAAGCCGGCCTCGCTGAAGGCGGCGTTGAGCGCCACGATGCCGGTCACGGCCACTGTGATACCGGGATGCTTCGCCTCGAAGTCGGCGACCAGCGCGCGGGTCGCCGCCATGGCCTCCAGGACTTCTTCCTCGCTCTCTTCCGGCAGGGTGAGCGTGACGTTGACTGCCGTGGTGCGGTTGTCGGGCGCGATGAGACGGGCAACCAGCAGGGGCTCGGCCAGTGCCACGGCCCGAATCGCCGCCAGCCGTTCGGGCCCGAGCTCGGCGTCGGCCGGCACCAGGTCCTCGACCGTCAGGTCGTCACCGTCGGCGTAGCTGTGCTGAAAGTTGGTCAGCGAGTCGACCCGTCGCGAATAGGGCAGCTGCCAGGCGGCCTCGGTCAACGCCTGGATCGCGCCCAGCGCCTCCGCGGTGAAGACGTCGCCGCTATCGGGCTGCAGGACGATCAGAATATTGTCGTCCTTGGTATAAACCTGCTGAAGCGACTCGAAGGCCCGCAGCTGCGGATTTTCCGCGCTGAAGAACATCCGGTAATCTGTTGAAAAACCTAGAAATCTGACGCCACTCGTGAGTCCCACGGCCACTAGCAGGCAACCGAGCAGCACCGCCCAGCGCCAGCGGATGACCCAGCTGGCATAGCCTATTGCCAAGGCATCCCGCGAGCCTCTGGCCAAGTGCCCCATATCCGCCATGCTTCTCCCCAGTGGCCTCACCAGGGAGACCACGCCTGCCAAGGCTGGCTCAGCCGTCAGCCGAACCGTAGCGCCTTCGGCTCACCCGCGACCGGCGGCCGAGTCGAGAAACGCAGGCAAACATAGCGCTGATATGGTTAACAGGGAACTGACGGCAGCAGACGCCTTCGGCACCGGCCGGCCCAACGGCCAGGAAAGCTCGAAAGCGATCGCCGTCCAGGGCATTGCGCGGCGTATCCACGCAAAGCCCTGGCACTGCAGGACGCCGGCTCTTACCGGCAGTGTGGCTGGCCCCCGGACAAAGCCGGAGCTGGCGTGCTCGCTGGCGCTACGGGCGCCGGCTGCGACGCCAAAGCAGGCTGCCGCCGATCATGCCAGCGAGGAAAAGACCAAGCGTCGACGGCTCTGGCACGGGAACCGGGTGGTTCACCCCCGTGCCGACGTCGTGCGAAAAGGGTGCGAAGACGGCCCTGGCACGATTGCCTGCGTAGACGTGGTTGTAGGCGTCGATGTGGAGGTCCGTAATGTTGCCGGCGATGGTCAGCTCATAGACGTTGATCTGGCCCGAACCAGGAAAATCGGTCGGAAAGACACTGAAGAAGTCGCCGATCGGCGAATCCGTAAGGTTGAAGTCACCCAGCAGAAACTCCTGCCACTGCGCACCCGCTCCATAGACGCCATGCGGCGGTATCGTACCGCCGCCAGCCAGTTGAGGCAGACTGCCATCGCTCACGGTCTGCGAATGGACCGGAGCCGACGGCGTGCTCGGGTCGGCGATCCCGTTGTAACCGCCGGTGGTCGATGGCGTCAGGCCGAACGTCACCGGCGAGCCGGGATCGTCATATACGATGGAGATCTTGACGTCGAAAATCGTGCCCTGGCCGCCACCACCCGATACGTTTCCGATCACCCAGAGGCGAATTGGGTCGCCATTGACGGGCTCGAAGACCCACGACTCATGATCGTGGTCGTAAGTCGCCCCTTCTACATAGAGTTGAAGAATCGGCACGGCCTTCGAACTGGCCGGAAAGAAGGCCAGAGCCAACGCCATCGCCACGAAACCGGCACAATACTGCCACCTGAACCTGCCCATGAACATCCAACCCCTGTTATGCATTCTCCCCAACAAAATGATTAGCAAGTCTCAAGCCAGTATCTGGTTTCCCTTATCATCGAAGTGCTTAGCCACAGATTTGGCACAGGCTGCTGCACCACCTGTATCGATTCCTGACAGTGGCCCAGACGTCCGTCCCGCCAACCAAATCAGACAGGGATCTTCTTGTATATTTTCAATATGTTAGGTGACGTTTATGGAGTTGGCCGGCCGCATCCAGGCCTTGACAGCCCGGCCCTTCTCCTCGCCCCCCCTGGGTTGCGATGACGGCGGCGCCGGCCAGCCCAGCCTGAACAAGCGGATCGAAATCGACCGCCTGCATGCAGACGGCGATCGATACAGCGGCGGAAGGAAATTCGACTAGCGGGTCGCGGGAAAGGGCGGCGGCCGGCTAGCCCGCCTGCTGCCAGACCACAGCAATGAAGGCTGCGGCGGCAAGGGCGACCCAGATCAGCCGGTTCCCGTTCTTGGAATTCGCCGCCGGCACTTCGCTCCGGCCACCCGACGACGATGCCGCGCGGCGTTTCGGCAACCAGTCCAACAGGCGAATGGCGATCGAGCGCGAGTCCGAGGCCTTCCAGTCCCCTTCTGGCAGCTTGGCAATTGCTGCCGTCAGCGCAGAGGTGGCGGCTTCGTTTGGCAATTCTGCAAGACGAGCAGCCTCGTCCCACGGGTCGAACCCGAGCCGCGCCAAAGCCGAGAGGACGGTGAGCGGCAGGCCATTTTTCTCTTCGCCAACAGCGGCGAACAGGAACTCATTGAACTCCGAATGAACGAGCGAGTACTCCGAACGCAGGGCCATTTAGTTCTGCCTCATGACGTTGAGCAGCTTGGCGGGTGACGAGGTGCTCAGGATCCGCATGACAAAGGCCGGCCTTCTTCGCACTCCCTGCGTTTCGGCCAGCATCCCGCTAGTTTTCCCTTCAACCACGCCTTTTCTTCCGCTTTGGCCGGCAATATATCCAGCTTAGAATTATTTGGTCATTCTTTGATTAATTTCAAGATATTGCGGGATTTATTTTCCGATACATAAGTAATAGCTCACAATTGGCAACGATTATATTTACCTAGGGATTGACGACAGCGGGGCTGTGTCGGCGGCTCCGCGGCCTTGACCGACACCGGGCGCGCGATCCTGCAGCGATATCGGGCGATGGAAGCCGACGTCGCAGGGGCGATTGCCGGTGACATCGCCGCCTTCAGACAGCTCCTCGCGCCACTATCTGACTGAAATTCATACCAATTTTCCCGGGCGAGCCGATGCCGGCAGGTTCGATATGCACGAGATGCCATATTGAGCACGGACCTTCTCCATGTTCTCCTGCCGGCCAAGAGAACCCGGGTGGAGCACACTGTGGCGAGGCTGCAGGGCGAAAGATTTGCCTTCAATCTGCGTGAACTGAGCGGCGCGCTGGGCGACCTCGGCACGCTGCTGCCGCTGATGCTCGGCACCATCGCCGTGGTCGGCCTGGCCCCGCTGCCAGTCCTGGTCGGCTTTGCCGTCTTCTATATCGCCACGGCCGCCTATTATCGCCTGCCGATCCCGGTCCAGCCCATGAAGGCCGTCGCGGCTCTGCTGCTGACGGCGCAGTTCAGCCCCGCAGAGCTTGCCGTCAGCGGCATCATGATCGGCGTCGTTCTGCTGCTCCTCGGCATGACCGGCTGGATCGCGCGGCTGGCCCGCATCGTCCCCCAGTCTGTGCTCGCCGGGCTGCAGCTCGGACTCGGCGCGGCCCTGGCCCTGGTCAGCCTCGAGCTGATGGCGACGGCACCGCTGGTCGCAGTGCCGACCCTGGTTCTTCTCCTCGGCTTCTTGTTCGTCCCGGCCGCGCCTTCGGCCCTGATCGCCGTCGCAGCGGCCGTAGTCCTGGCGACCTGGCTGGGCGCCCCCGGCATTGGCCTGGAGAGCCTCTCGCCACCGGCCTTGCCGTTGACCGTCTGGCCGTCGCTGGCAGAGGTGGAACGCGCCTTCTCGCTTTTTGTCCTGCCGCAGCTGTCGCTTACCTTCACCAACGCGGTGCTGCTGACTGCGCTCCTGGCCGGTGACTACTTCGGGGCGCGCGCCGCCCATGTCACGCCGAAGCGACTGGCGGTTACCAGCGGCCTCGCCAACCTGCTGCTGACGCCACTCGGCGCCCTGCCCATGTGCCATGGCGCCGGAGGCCTTGCGGCGCATCATCGCTTCGGGGCCCGCAGCGGTAGCGCTCCGCTCGTCCTCGGCCTGGCACTGCTCGCCATTGCCCTGCTGCCCGGCAACCTCGGCCTTAGCCTTCTCGCCGCCATACCGGCGGCCGGTCTCGGCGCGCTGCTGCTGATGGCCGCCGGCGAGTTGGCACTCACGTGGCGGCTGTTCGACTGCCGACCGTCCTGTTGGCCGGTCATCGCAATCACGGCGGGCGTCACGCTCTGGGTGGATCCCTTCTGGGGCCTGCTGGCCGGCTCCGCTGCGGAGCTCCTGCGGCTCGCCGCGATGCGCCTGCTCTTCCGGCGGGATGCCAACTCATCGTAAGCAAGAGGACCGGTGTCGTCGCAGACACCGGCCCTCATCCAGCAATTGGGTTTACTGTGCGGGCTGCGACTGAGGCGCAGGCGGCGGCTGTTGCTGGCCGCCGCCACCGGCGGGGTCGTCGCAGGCAGCGAGGCCGGCAGCCAGAAACAGCCCGGCGAGCAGAATGGAAAGATTGCGTCTCATCGAGAAACTCCTTTCGTCTTTGAAGGGCGCGCAAGGCAGCATCGCAAATACCCTCTCGGCTGCAGCAGCCAAGCGGCCGAGTGATCCATCGACGGCGCGGGAACGGTGAAGGTTCTCTGATCGCACCGTTCGATGGAACGGCTTAGCGCAGCGAATCGCGGTGCGACTCGATGACTTCCATCACCTCCGGATTTCTCTGCGCCGTGTCGTAGATTCCGTTGTACTCCTGGATGGTCAGACCTTCCTCGCGCACGGCATCGCGCATCTCTTCCATGGCACGCTGGCGCATCGCCGCGTTCTCGTCGGCGGTCGATGCTTCGGCGATCTGCGGGATCCATTTCTCGTTCAACTGCTCGACTTTGAGCGCCGCTGCAGCGAAAGCTTCCAGATCCTGCTCGCTGTAGTCGCTGGGCGCCGCCTGTTGGGCGGCGACAGGCTGCACCAGGATCGACGACAGGAAGAGCAGGGCCCCTGCAAGAGCAACGAGCAGGATTGAGGCTCGGCTGGGAGACAAGTTTCGGGTGGTAATCTGGGTTTGGCTGAACATAGGTAGCTGCTCCTGACGGTTATGGGGGACATTTAAGGTGTGATGCGGCGTGCCGCTGCCTTCACGGGCATGGACGGGTGGCAAGAACGGAAAGTTCCGGCGCGCACACAGAAATTTATCAAATCATCGGGAACCATTGCGGCTCGCCATCCGTCCATTGGTTGTTCGGCAGCCGTTTGGCCATGGCGCAGCAGGAAGGCTGCGCCACAGGCGATGGAGTATCCGTGGACGATCTGAAATGGGCGATCGCCAGGCAGATCCCGCACCTGCGGCGCTTTGCGCTTGCGCTGACGAAGGATCCTCACGAAGCCGACGATGTCGTGCAGGATTGCCTGGAGCGAGCGCTAACGAAGCGGCTCCTATGGCGCCGCAAGGGAAGCCTGCGAAGCTGGCTGTTCAGCATGCTCTATCGCACCCACATCGATCACCGACGGAGCCGACGTCGATCGGAGCTTTCCCTGGGGCCCGAGGTCATCGACGCCGCTGCCTCTCATCCGCCAAACCAGGATCACCGGATGGAATGTCGGGATATCGGCGAAGCGGTTGACCGTCTGCCCGACGAGCAGCGGGTCGTCGTCCTCCTTGTGGCGCTCGAGGGCGTCGCCTACGACGAGGCCGCCGAGATTCTGAACGTGCCGATCGGCACTGTCCGTTCGCGGTTGTCGCGCGGGCGCCAGGCTCTGCGTGAACTGCGGCCGCCGGCAACCCGCCAGCGCATTCTGCGGAGGGTGAAGTGATGAAGCGACACGAGTCGATTCGGGAGATCGACCTTCTTGCCTATGCCGACGGATTGCTTGAGACGGATCTGGCGCGCAGGGAGGAAGTGGAGCGCTACCTTTCGAAGAACGCCAAGGCAGCGGCCTACGTCGACGAGATCCGCGTGCAGAACGAGGATCTCAAGGCGCTCTACGGATCGGTGCTGTACGACCCGGTCCCGGACCAATTGAGCGCCGTGCTGCGGGCCGCAACCGCGCGCCCTGCCGGCCGGAAGCTCGCCCAGGTCGCTGCTGCCGTCGCATTGCTGCTGGCCTCGTCATGGGCCGGTTGGCTGATCGGACAGAACGGTCAGGAGGATCGATTGGGGCCGGCGTCCTTTGTCGAGCGCGCAGCGGCGAACCACCGCACGGTGGTTGCCGGGGAAACAGCTGTGTCAGCCGTCAATGGCGAAACCGTGTCCCAACCGCTTGGCTGGCTCAACCGACGGATCGCGCTCGAACTGACGACACCGGACCTGGAAGCTTACGGGTTCAGTCTGGTCGCCAAGGAAAAGCTCGGGCCTGAAAGCGATCCCATGGTTCGGCTCCTTTATCGGCGCAGCGACAGCACGACGATCAATCTGTTCCTGCGCCCGCGTTGGGAAGAGGCGAGCAGCCGCATAGGTAAAGCTGAGGCGGATGAAGTCAGCGTCCTGTACTGGCTCGACGGCCCTCTCGCCTTTGCCATGACCACGAGTTCCGCCGGATCGGAGACAGACGATCTCGGCCACGTCGTGCGGGCGGCGATCGGGCGGGCGCGTGTGAACGATGGCGTGCCTACGATGGCTCTCTCGCCGGACTCGGGTGAGCCGGCCCAGGCGATCGGCGACGGAATGCCCGGCTCGCTTCAGCCAATCCGCCCCGATGCCCCGATGATCGGCGGTGGACACCCGGACGTGCAGGTCAACTAACCGGTCTCCCAGGGACTCAGGCAGGACGAGCAGGCCAGCCCTGGCTTTCACGAGTGCTGCCGGCGGTTTCCCCCTGCCCGTACAGCCCCTGCCGGCAACCGTCGATAATTATGTTGCAGTGCAGCAAAGCCCCGCCTATCAATAGCCCATTCGCTCGGACCCGGTGAGATCCCGGGTGGCTCCGCCGGCCGCCGATCCGCCGGAAAACCCGCCAGAAATCGAAATATTTCAGACGGATCGCACGATCCGCACGGGCCCCATTACCCAGGATCTCCATGAACGCTCTCTTCGCTTACCGCGACCAATGGTTCGGCAACCTCCGCGGCGACGTGCTGGCCGGGCTGGTCGTCGCCCTGGCGCTCATTCCCGAAGCCATCGCTTTTTCGATCATCGCGGGGGTCGACCCCAAGGTGGGCCTCTTCGCCTCCTTCTCGATCGCCGTCCTCACGGCGATCACCGGCGGGCGGCCCGGCATGATCTCGGCCGCCACCGCCGCGACGGCGGTCCTGATGATCACCCTGGTCAAGGACCATGGGCTGCAATACCTGCTGGCGGCGACGGTCGTCGCTGGCCTGCTGCAGATTGCCGCCGGCATTCTGCGGCTCGGCTATCTCATGCGCTTCGTATCGCGCTCGGTGATCACCGGCTTCGTCAACGCGCTGGCGATCCTCATCTTTATCGCGCAGCTTCCGGAGCTGATCGGCGTGCCCTGGCTCACCTATGTCCTGGTCGCAGGAGGCCTGGCGATCATTTACCTCTTCCCCTTTCTCACCAAGTCCATTCCCTCGCCGCTCGTCTGCATCCTGGCCCTGACAGCGGCGGCGATGGTTCTCGGCCTGGATGTGCGGACCGTCGGAGACATGGGCGAGTTGCCGTCCACGCTGCCGGTATTCCTGCTGCCGGACGTGCCGCTGACCCTCGAGACGTTGATGATCGTGCTGCCCTATTCGGCGGCGGTGGCGGCGGTCGGCCTGCTGGAATCGCTGATGACCGCGACCATCGTCGATGACCTGACGGACACGCCCAGCAACAGGAACCAGGAGTGCATCGGCCAGGGCATCGCCAACACGGCGACCGGCTTCATCGGCGGCATGGCGGGCTGCGCCATGATCGGCCAGTCGATGATCAACGTGAAATCAGGCGGGCGGGGCCGGCTTTCCACGGCCTGCGCCGGCCTCTTCCTGCTGTTCATGATCGTCGTGCTGGGTGACTGGGTGAAGCAGATCCCGATGGCGGCGCTGGTCGCCATCATGATCATGGTGGCGATCGGCACCTTCAGTTGGTCGTCGATCAAGAACCTGAAGGACCATCCGCGCAGCTCTTCCCTGGTCATGCTGGCGACGGTGGTCTGCGTGGTGCTCACCCACAATCTGGCAATCGGCGTGCTGGTCGGCGTGCTGCTTTCCGGCATCTTCTTCGCCTGGAAGATCGCCCAGATCTTCCGCGTCACCTCGACCCTCTCCGAAGACGGCACGGCGCGCTGCTATCTGGTCGAGGGCCAGGTCTTCTTTGCTTCCGCCGACGCCTTCACCGCCGCCTTCGATTTCAAGGAAGCGCTCGAAAAGGTCACCATCGACGTCAGCCACGCCCATATCTGGGATATTTCAAGCGTCGCCGCCTTGGATATGATCATCCTGAAGTTCCGCCGCGAGGGCGCGGAGGTCGAGATCCTCGGCTTGAACAAGGCCAGCGAGACCATCGTCGACAAGCTGGCGATCCACGATAAGCCCGGGGCACTCGAACGCCTCATGGGGCACTGAGGGAAAGCAGGGAGGAAACCATGGCAAAGCTTATCGCCCTTGTTGACGGCTCGACCTATACGCAGAGCGTCTGCGACCATGCCGCCTGGGCGGCGCGGCGAACCGGTGCGGGCGTAGACCTGCTGCATGTGCTCGGGCGCCGCGAGACGGCCAGCGCCCCCGCCAACCTGAGCGGCAACATCACCCTGGGCGCCCGCACCGCCCTGCTGGAGGAACTCAGCGCGCTCGATGCGCAGCGCGCCAAGCTGGCACAGAAGCGCGGCCGCGCGATCCTCGACGACGCCAAGGCGGTCATCGAAGCCGCCGGGGTTGCCGAGGTGACCACGAAGCTGCGCATCGGCGACGTCGTCGAGACGGTGACCGAATTCGAGGCCGAGGCCGACATGGTGGTGGTCGGCAAGCGCGGCGAGGCGGCCGACTTCGCGAAATTGCACCTCGGCTCCAACCTCGAGCGTGTCGTCCGATCCTGCCACCGGCCGGTGTTCGTCGCATCGCGCGCCTTCAAGCCGATCGAGAGCTTCCTCGTCGCCTATGACGGCGGCACCAGTAGCATGAAGGCGGTGGACCACATCGCCCGCAGCGAGCTCTTCGCCGGGCTGAGGTGCCGCCTGCTGACGGTCGGGCCGGAGACGGAGGAGAGCCGCAAGCGGCTGGTCGACGCCCAGGCCGTGCTCAAGGCCGGCGGCTATACGGTGGATGCCGCGGTGGTTCCGGGCCAGCCCGACGTCGTGATCTCACAGGCCGTCGAGTCCGAAAAGATCGATCTCCTGGTGATGGGGGCCTACGGCCACTCCCGCATCCGCAGCCTCATCATCGGCTCGACAACCACGGAGATGGTGCGCTCCTGCAAGATTCCGGTGGTGCTGTTCCGCTAGCGCGGATCGCGATCGGACGGAACCACGACGCGATTCCATTCGACCCTGATCTGCTCTATGGCCGAGGGACGGCGTGGCAGGGTGTGCCAAGAGGGCAGCGGCCGTCATCTCCGCCCGGCGCTCTTGCCCGACTTTCGCATGAGAGCGACATCCTTCACCGGAATCTCGCAGGCCCATTCCCGCTGAGCCGCAATCCTGCGAAACGTTGCTTCGCGATAGAACACCACGTGCGTCGGGTCGCGCCGATAGTGCCAGTCGGCGAAGCGCGCATCGTCGCGCTGGAAACAGGTCATGACCGCAAGCCAGCCGCCTGGACGCAACAGGCAGTCGAGGCAGTCGAATTCCCTCGCCGGGTCGTGAAAGTGCTCCGCCGTCTCGCTGCAGGCGATGAAGTCGTATGTCCGTTGAAGCGGTGCCGGGTCGGGATGGAAGAAGGGATCGTAGAGCGCCACGCTGTGCCCGGCCTCGCGCAGCATCGTCGCCAGGGCCGGCCCCGGACCACAGCCGTAGTCGAGGCCACAACGGCCCGGCCCCAACCTTTCCAGAAGCGGGTCGGCAAGCTTGGCCAGGAAGCCCCGATAGCCCGGATCGTCAGGATCGTTGTCATGCTGCAGATAGTGGCTGAGCTCGTCCTCACGTTGCGGCAGCTGGCCGGGATCGAGGAACCGCGCCTGGCAGTCCGAGCATCGCCAGTAGTCACGCGCCTCCACTCGCAGGAAGTGCTCGGCGGCCGGGCCGCGGCATACCGGACAGGATACGGTGCCGACGCGGCGCCGCGCCGCGCCCTTTTCGTCTCCTGCCATGGTCAGGCCATGGCGATCTGCAGCCCCCAGCCGCCGAGGGCGCTCAGAACCACGACGAGCCAGGGTGGGAGCTTCCAGAAGACCAGCAGGGTGAAAGCGGCCAACGCCAGGGCGAAGTCGCCCGCCGAGAGAATGCCGCTGGTCCATACCGGGCTGTATAGGGCGGCGAGCAGAAGGCCGACGACGGCGGCATTGACCCCGAGCAATGCCTTTTGGACGAGGCGCAGGTGGCGCAGGGCATCCCAGAACGGCAGCGCGCCGACGACCAGAAGGAACGACGGCGCGAAGATGGCGAGCAGGCAGATCAGCCCGCCGATCCAGCCGTTGGGCGCCGGCCCCATCACCGTGCCGAGATAGGCCGAGAAGGTGAAAAGCGGCCCAGGCACCGCCTGCGCCGCACCGTAGCCGGCGAGAAAGGCGTCGTTCGAGACCCAGCCAGGCGGCACGACCTCGGACTGCAGCAGCGGCAGCACGACATGGCCGCCACCGAACACCAGCGACCCGGAGCGGAAGAAGCTGTCGACCAGGGCCATTGTGTGGGACGGCCAGGCGGCCACCAGCAGCGGCAGGCCGATGAGCAGAACCGCGAAGAGGGCAAGCGAGAAGGCCGCCCATCCGCGCCCGATCCCGATACCCAAAGAGACGTGCCGCGGATCGATCTCCGGGCGCAGAAACGCCAGCCCAGCCAGACCGCCGGCGACGATAACGCCGACCTGCATGAACGGGGTCGGCGCCGCCAGCACGGCCGCGGCCGCCAGCACGGCCAGGGTGACACGCGGCGCGTCCGGCGTCAGGCTTCGCGCCATGCCCCAGACGGCCTGCGCGACCACCGCGACCGCAACCACCTTCAGTCCGTGAAGGATCCCGCCCGGCATTGCGTCCTGGAATTCGACCACCCCGTAGCCGAAGGCAATGAGGGCCAGCGCCGAAGGCATGGTGAAGGCGAACCAGGCGGCAAGCGCGCCCGGCAGCCCCGCCTTGGCGAGCCCGATGCCGATACCGACCTGGCTTGATGCCGGGCCCGGCAGGAACTGGCAGAGTGCCACAAGGTCCGCATAGGCCTTGTCGTCGATCCAGCGGCGACGCACGACGAAGGCGTCGCGGAAGTACCCCAGGTGCGCGACCGGACCGCCGAACGACGTGAAGCCGAGCTGGAGGAAGGCCAGGAAGACAGTCGTGGCGGACTGCCGCTGCCGGCTGAGATCGGGTTCGTCGCTGCCGGGACGCTGGTTCATGTGGTCGATTCTTCTCGCTTGTTCCCCGATTTACCGGATGTCGATATCGGCATTCGATCGAAAGAGCAACAAAGAGCAACGGCATCAGAGCCGGCAGGCTTCGGCGCCAGCGCGGTGCGCCGACGACCTCGCTCCCCTCGTCCTTTGCAACAGCGACAGGCTTGACAAACTCTTATATGTCGATAAGTCTCGACATATGGAAATAAAAACAGCCACGGCCTGCCTCAGTGCCCTCGCCCAGGAAAGCCGGTTACGGGTCTTCCGGCTGCTGATCGAGGCCGGCGAAGACGGTCGTCCGGCCGGTGCGATCGCACGCAGCCTCGGCATCCCGCACAACACCATGTCATCGCATCTGGGCATTCTGCAGCAGGCAGGGCTCGTAGGGTCGGAACGCCAGGGGCGTTCGGTGATCTACGCTGTGGATCTTACCGGCGTGCGGGATCTCCTCGCCTTTCTCCTGGAAGACTGCTGCCAGGGCCGTGCGGAAGTCTGCGCGCCGTTGCTGGACGCGGTGCTGCCGGCCTGCTGCGGCGGACCGCCTGAAAACAAACCTCGAGCGGTTCGAAACTGACGTCATGGAGGGACCCATGGAAGCGCAAAGAAAGTTGAATGTCCTGTTTCTCTGCACCGGCAATTCCGCCCGCAGCATCCTCGCCGAAGCCATCCTCAATCGCGAGGGCCTGGGCAAGTTCACGGCCTTCAGCGCCGGCAGCATGCCGCGCGGCTCGGTTCATCCCATCGCCTTGAACATCCTGCGCAAGGGGAACTTCCCGACGGAGCAGTTCCGCTCCAAGAGCTGGGAGGAATTCAGCGGACCCGCGGCCCCGAAGCTCGATTTCGTGTTCACGGTCTGCGACAACGCGGCCAACGAGGTCTGCCCGGTCTGGCCGGGCCAGCCGATGACCGCCCACTGGGGCCTGCCCGACCCCGCCCTGGTCGAGGGCACGGAGGTGGAGCGCTACGCGGCCTTCCACGACGCCTTTCGCATGCTGTTCAACCGCATCAGCATCTTCAGCAATCTCCCGCTGCGCTCGCTCGACAAGCTGAGCCTGCAGCGGCGGCTCGACGAGATCGGCCAGAAGCTGCCCGATACGGCCTGAAGGCGGCAAGCGGCGGCGCGGACCGGCCGGGTTCGACAAGCCGCCGGTCTATTGAATTTCCGGAACCCCCTGGTTACCGCCAGGGGGTTCCGGAAAGGTCGCCTCAGGTCGTGCTGTACTCCTTCGACTTGAAGGTGAGATGCGCCACGCTGGTGGGGGCGTCGGCAATCTTCCTGATGTTGCCCCAGGTCTGCTTGTAGTTGGGCAGCACCAGCTCGTTCACGCCGGCGTTCACCACGTTGCCCTGCGGGCCGGTCGGCCAGCCGAACATCATGAAGGTCTCGCCCCTGCGCGCCGTCGGCGTCGGATAGGCCATCGCCTGTGTCGCGCCGGCCTCGTTGTAGACCTCGACCAGGTCACCCTCCTTGATGCCGAGCGACGCCATGTCCTCCGGGTTCATCTCGATGAAGGGATAGGGGAAGCGGTCCATGACGAAGTCGTTGTCCTGATCGAGGAAGCCGTTCTGCCAGGCGATGTTGGCGCGCCCGTTGTTGATCAGGAAGTCGTGGCGATCTTTCTGCTGCTGCTTGCCAGCTGCCTGCAGGCCGCGCCAGGGCGCGTCCATGAAGCGGGCCCGGCCGTCATCGGTGGAGAAGTTGCCGTCCGTGTAGAGGCGGTCGGTGCCGATGATGGTCTCGCCCTCCAGCCGCTGGGCCGGTTCCTGGAAGCCGTTGTTGCCCAGCGCCCGCAGGCGGTCGTAGGTCACCATTTCGCCATTGTGGGCGTGCTTGTGGTAGCCGTCCATAAAGGCGTCTTCCTCGGTCTGCCAGTCGTAGCCCTTGAACTGATCTGCGTAGGCCTCCTGCCCCATCTCGCGCAGCACCCGCTCCATGTGCTGGGCCAAGCTGGCGGCGATCAGGCAATCCGGCTTCGAGGAGCCCGGCGGGTCCATGTAGCGTTCGACCAGCCGCATGCGCCGCTCGCCGTTCATGGAGGTCAGGTTCATCTCGCCGGACTCGGCGGCCGGCAGGATCACGTGGGCGCCCTGACCGATCTTGGTGTGGATGATGTCCACGTGCACGGCGAAGAGGCCGCCGCCGTTGATCGCCGCGACGATGGCGTTCACGAGGTCTTCGCGGGTGCCGCCGGCGGCGGCATCCATGGCCTCCTTCACCATATTGGTGCGCCGGTTGTAGACGCGCTTGAACTCGGTGGCGTTCAGCGTGGTCTTGTAGTGGTCGCAGGCCCAGACGTGGTGCACGCCGCCCTTGCCGGAGATGAGGATCTGGTCGACGTAGGGCGCCGGCCTGCCGACGTGGGCGTCGGAGGGCCGCACGTAGCCTTCCTGGTGGCCGCCCATACGCACGCAGCCCCCGCCCAGCTGGCCGATGTTGCCGGTCGCCAGCGCGATGTTCACCAGGGCGCCGTTGGTGCGGTAGTTGTCGTTGCCCCAGATGATGCCCTTCTCGTAGCCGATCATGGTGCGGCGGCGCTTGCCGCCTTCCTTCGGCATGGCGATCCACTCGGCCGCTTTCACGATGTCATCCGGATCGAGGCCGGTGATCTCGGCAGCCTCATCAATGGACAGGCGGCAGCCTTCCACCGCGTCCTCGAAGCTGCTGAGGTGGCCAGGATTGGAGTCCGCGACGCCGCGCGCCGGATAGAGCGGCGGCCGTGTCGTCGCCTCGCGCAGGGTATGCTGCTCGATGAACGCGCGGTCCACCCAGCCCTTCTCGGCGATGTAAGTGAAGATCGCGTTGAAGAGGGCGAGGTCAGTGCCTGACTTCAGTGCCAGGTGCAGCACGTTCTCCTTGCCCGCCTCCACCTCGCAGGCATTGACCGTGACCGTGCGGCGCGGGTCGATGATGATCACCTTCGCCGTCGCATGAGGTTCGTCCGGCATCAGCTGCTGCTTCTTGCCGATGGTGGCGCCGCGCATGTTGGGCACCCAGTGATTGAGGAAGTAGTTGGTCTGGGTCTCCAGCGAGTTGGTGCCGACGGCGACGATGGTGTCGCAGAGCTCGGCATCCTCGTAGGCGTTGTTCAGCTCACCCACGCCCATGTCGCGCGTGGCATGGACCTCCGAGTTGTAGGCCGGGCGATTGTGGATGCGGCAGTTCTTCACCTTCATCGATTCGAAGTAGAGCTTGCCGGTGCCCCAGGTGTTCTCGTAGCCGCCGGCCGAGCCGCCGTGGTCGAACATGGAGACGATGAGCTCGTCCTCGCCCTTGTCGACGACGACCTTGGCTGTCACCTGCGCGACGAGGGTCAGCGCATCATCCCAGCTGGTCGGCTGCCAGGAGCCGTAGCGCCACATGAGCGGCTCGGTGAGGCGCTGCTGCTGGGTGCTGCGCGCCGTCGAGTAGCGCATCTCGGCCATGCGGCCGCCACGGACCGAGCCGAGGCCCGAATTGACCACGCAATCCGGGTCGGGCTTGATGACCAGATGGACGTCTTTGCCGTCCTGCTTGACGATGTTGTACATCGAGGGCGCATACCAGGCCTCAGTCTCGGCCGGCTGCTGCTCGGAGAGTTCGACGCCGAAGGCGTTCTGGCCGGGCGCGGTGCCGCCCTGCTTGTTCACCGGCCAGCTGTAGGCATGATAGCCGCAGCCGACGATGCAGTAGTGGCAGGTGACGTTGTGCTTCTTGGCGTCTGCCGGGACGATGGGCAGGCGGTCGATCTGTCGCTTGAAAGCCATGGTTTCCTCCCTCAGAGCACGTTGGACAGGCGGCCGTAGAGCAGTTCATCGACGCCCTCGGCGTAGATGTCGCCCTTGTCGTCCACCCGCAGCACGTACTGCGGCAGATTCTGCGTCGCCTGACCCCAGACCTGCTGGCCGCCCTTTTCGGGATCGAAGACCGAGTAGTGGCCGGGGCAGTTGAGGGTGCGCTTCTCCGTGGAATAGGCGAGCGGAAAGCCCTTGTGCGGACAGATGATGGTGAAGCCGACGATATCGGCGTCCGGCCCGACGCCGCCTTCGACGCGGGCGCCGAACTTCAGGAGAACGCCCGGCGCGTCCGCGTCGGGATAGAGAATGTCGAACGGCTCGTTGGTCTTGAGATCCTTCACGTTGGCGAGACGGGACGACGGATAGTCGACCCTGGCCGCGCCGGCGGCCTTGGCCGGTGCCGTCGGCGCCACGGCGACCGCGACGGCGCCCGCCGCGGTTGCCGCGCTGCCGCGGAGAAACTGTCGTCGACCGACGTCGACCAGGCGATCACACTTGGGCATTGATTCCCTCCCTTGGGCTTTGTTTGTGCGCCAGCAGACGCAACCCCCGTGCCAAGGGAAGACTCCGGCTAATCGATGGATTTCAGGGGCTTGTCGACGCGCCCCGCGGGACGCCGTCCGGATATGCGAACCGGGGGTGGTCGTGGCGTTCGGATTTCCGAACGTCAGGCGGCGGAACCCGCCTCGATCTTCAGGCGGCGCATCTTCTCCCACAGGGTCGTGCGCGACACGCCGAGCAGCTCGGCCGCCTTCATGACCTGCCCCTCGGTCGCCTGCAGCGCGCGCAGGATCTGGCGCCGTTCGGCGGCATCCTTCACCTCGGCGAGCGAGGCCATCTCCGAAACCGTTCCCTCGCGCCAGCGGCCGACTTCGGGGAAGAGATCGCCCGGCATGATCCACGCGCCGCGGGCCAGGGCGACCGCGCGCTCGACCCGGTTGCGCAGCTCGCGGACGTTGCCCGGCCAGTCGTGCGCCAGGGCCGCTTCCTCCGCCAGGGCGCTCACCCCCTCCACCTCGCGGCCCATCAGGGCGGCGAAGTCGTGCACGAAGCGATGCAGCAGCATCGAGATGTCGGCCTGACGTTCGCGCAGGGGCGGCACGGCCACCGGGATGACGTTGATGCGGAAGAACAGATCCTCGCGGAAATCGCCGCGCCGCACCGCGGCCTCCAGATCCTGGTTGGTGGCGCAGACGAGGCGCGCCTCGAAGCGCACCGGCCGCTCGCCACCCACGCGGTAGAAGGAGCGGTGCTCCAGCAGGCGCAGCAGCTTGGCCTGCAGCGGCAGGGGCATGTCGCCGACCTCGTCGAGGAACAGCACGCCCGCCTTGGCCCGCTCCGCGTAACCGAGATGACGGGCCTGGGCGCCCGTGAAGGCGCCCTTCTCGTGACCGAAGAGCTCGCTCTCAAGGAGGTCGTCCGGAATCGCCGCGCAGTTGACCGCCATGAAGGGCTGTGACGAGACCGGCGAGATCTGGTGGACGAAGCGGGCACAGACCTCCTTGCCGGCTCCCGTCTCGCCGGTGATCAAGAGGGCGCTGTCGAGGTCCGCGACGCGGCGGAGAAGATGCTCCACGCCGCGCATGGCATCGCTCGTCCCCAGCGTCGGCTCCGAGACTTCCAGCCGCTCTTTGCGGCCCAGCAGGGCCTTCACTCTGCCGAGGAAGTCGTCCATGGCAAAGGGCTTGGTCAGGTAGTCGCTGGCGCCGGCGCGCATCAGCGCCACCGCCTGGTCGATCTCGCCGTAGGCCGTGATGAAGAAGAACGGCGGGGCATTCTCTTCGCTAACCGCCTCGCGGAACAGCGTGCCGCCGTCCATGTCCGGCAGCCGGATGTCGCAGATCACCAGGTCGTGCTCCAGCTTGCGCAGGCCGGCGATCGCCTCGCGCCCGGTGGTCCACCAGTCGACGTGACAGCCTTCCAGGCTCAGGCGTTGCAGAAGCGACTCGCCCATCACCGGATCGTCCTCCACGACGCCGATCCGGCATCCCTTCCCGCAGTTCTCATGCAACATGGCGTATCGCACCTTCCTCGTTGACGGGGATCGCGATCTCGACCGCGGTCCCTCCCTCCGGCAGCAGACTTACACGGACCCGTCCGTCGAGCTCGCGCACCAGCCGGCTGACCATCCAGGCTCCGAGCCCGGTCCCCTCTCCGGGCGGCGGCTCTATCCTGCCGTCGCTCTCCAGAATGGCAGCGACAGCGGCCGGCATGCCGGGCCCTTGGTCGCTCACCCGGATGACGAGCGCGCCGTCCCGGACGCCGGCCGTAAAGCCCACGCGCCCGCCCAGCGGCGATGCGGCGCAGGCGTTCAGCAGCAGATTGAGGACCGACTGGCGGACCGGCCCGGCCGGCAACGGCAGCATACCGGACAGCTCTGTATTCCACATCAGGGTCAGCTGCCGGCGAACCACCTCGGGGCGTACCAGAAAGCGCAGATCGTCCAGTTCGGAGGGCTGCAAAGGCTGCCTCGAAGCGCCGCTCTTGTAAGTGACCAGGGCGGCGCGCACGACGTCGCGGATGCCGAGCAGGCCGCGCTTCAGCAGGTCCAGCGAACTGCGGCGCACGGCCGGATCGTCGCCGTGATGCTCGAGGGTGTCGATGGCATTGAACATGCCGCCCAGGGGATTGTTGATCTCGTGCGCCATTCCGGAAGCGAGCTTGCCGAGGCTGGCCATGCGTTCCTCGTCGGCGAGGCGCGCCGCCAGCTCCTCCCGCTGGTTCACCGCCTGAACCAGCGCGTTGTAGCGGCGGAACAGACGGCCGAACTCGCTGTGCCCGCGGCCGATCCTGCTCTCCGGGATAGGCTCCATGCGGCCGCCGCGGCCTCGATCGAGGTGCTCTGCGAGGGTGTCGAGCGGCCGGATCATGTGCCGGACGACGAGATAGCCGGCACCCGCGAGGAGGAGGGTCAGCACAATGTTGGTCAGCACCAAGGCTGCCAGCACCTCGCGGCGCTCGGCGAGCAGGTCGCGGATGTCGATCTCGCCGTAGATCCAGCCGACTGGAAGGTCCTGGTAGGACAGGGCGCGGCGGATGAAGGCCCGCCCCCTGTCCTCGTCCAGCACCAGTTCAGCGCGGGTGGAAAAACGCGCCGCCAGGCTTTCCGGCACCATTGTCTGCGAGGGAAAGAGGTGGGGCTCCGAGGCTGCGAGCACCGTTCCGTCCGGTTCGGCGACGATGGCGTGAACGGCGCTCAGGCCGACATAGGCGTGCCGCGTGCGGTCGAGCTGGTCGAAGACTTCCCAGATGTCCTCGCGCAGCACATGGGGAACGATGGACGCCGAGAGGCCGTCGAGATAGGCACCCGTCAGCTCCTCGAGATGGCGCTCCTGCGTCGCGGAGAGGCGCAACAGCACCTGGTTGGAGAAGATGGCGCTGACAGCGACCATGAGGGCAACCACCATGAGCGGCACCTTGAGGGTGACGGGCATGGCTCGAAATTTGCCGAGAGCCGCCGTCATCCGAGGCTCCGCACCAGGTCGTAGTTCTGCGCGATGCCGTCGAAGAGGCTCGCGTCACCGGGGGTGAAGCCGTCGAGACGCAAGAGGTCGAGCACCTTCCGGCCTGCCGGTTCCTCGCCCATCGCGACCAGCGCGCGGCGGATATCGGCAGCCAGGGCCGTGTGCTCGGCCGGCCTCGCACAGGCGATCGGCGGGAAGCCGAGCCACTCCGACTGGCGGACCACGCGGGTCCTGCCCGTCAGCTCCGGTTCGAGCTCCGACATGACCTCCCAGACATAGCCGTCGACACTGCCGCTCTCCGCCAGGCCGGAAGCGACGGCGCGCACCACATTGCGGTGCGAGTAGGTGAAGAAGGTCTTGCCGAAGAAGCTCTCCGGCGTCTCCCGCAGCTCCGCCAAGGCTGCCTGGGTCACCAGGTGGCCGGAGTTGCTGTCCGGGTCGGAGAAGGCGTGGATGTCGCCGCGCAGGTCGCGGATTTCCGCCACTGGCCGGTCGCGGTCGACAATGAGATAGGACTGGTAGAGCGGCTGCCCGCGCCAGACAGGAACCGCCACCAGGGAAAGACGGTCGCGATACTGGATGAAGGGGTAGCCGCAGATCCAGGCGGCATCGAGCTGGCCGGAGAGCAGCAGCGCGGTGATCTCCTGGTAGGTCCGCCGCGTGACCAGGGTGACCGGGCGGTCCAGGCTGCCCGAGAGGTAGGCCCTGAGCTGGGTCAGCAATTCCAGGTCGGAGCTGAGAAAGACCGGTGTGAGGCCGAAGCGCACTTCCCGGGCATCGGCAAGCGCCGGCCGCGCCAAAAGACCGAGTGCGCCCGCACCGGCCAGGCCGGCGAGCAACTGACGGCGATCGATAGATCTGGCGGCCCCGGACGGCAACCTTCGCCGCCCCGGCCCTCTTTTGCCCGGCATTGGTCTCTCCCGACTGCGGCCGCTTGAAACGGGCCGTCACTGCTTGTGCCTGAATCTACACCTTCCGTTTATCCTCGGACCAGCGGCGATTTCGGCCGCCAGGCCCGGGAAAACCGGCCCGCCGCTTTCCCGGGCGCCTCAGATGGAGCGCTGGTTGACCCGCCGGGAAACCTGCTCCGCGCTCTCCTTGCGCTCGCTGTAGCGGTCGACGAGATAGTCGGCGCGATCGCGCGTCAACAGCGTGAACTTCACGAGTTCTTCCATCACATCGACGATGCGGTCGTAATAGGGCGACGGCTTCATCCGATCATTGTCGTCGAACTCGGCGAAGGCGCGCGGCACGGACGACTGGTTCGGAATGGTGATGAGCCGCATCCAGCGCCCGAGGATGCGCAGCTGGTTGACCGCGTTGAAACTTTGGGAGCCGCCGCAGACCTGCATCACGGCGAGCGTCTTTCCCTGCGTCGGCCGCACGCCACCCAGTGACAGCGGCACCCAGTCGATCTGCGCTTTCATGACACCGGTCATGGCGCCGTGCCGCTCCGGCGAGCACCACACCATGCCTTCCGACCACACCACCAGGTCGCGCAGCTCCTGCACCTTCGGGTGGGAGGCCTCCGCATCGTCGGGCAGCGGCAGGCCGGCAGGATCGAAGCTGCGGGTTTCGGCGCCCAGGCGATGCAGGATCCTCGCCGCCTCCTCGCTCGCCAGGCGGCTGAAGGCGCGTGCCCTGAGCGAGCCGTAGAGCAGCAGGATGCGCGGCCGATGGGTACTGGCCACCGGCTGCAACAGCCTGGCCTCGTCGATGGAACGAAAACTGGCCTCGTCAAGGGCGGGAGTGCTCTCGATGCGGTCAGGCAATGCGGTGTCCCTCCGCGTCGATGATGAGTTCTCCATCCTCCTTGGCAAGCGGCCCCGGCGGCAGCCGGTCGAGCAGGTCGAGAATGGCTTCGCTCGGCCGGCAGAGGCGTACACCCTTCGGCGTGCACACGATGGGGCGGTTGACCAGAACCGGGTGTTCGATCATGGCTGACAGCAGCGTCTCATCGTCGACAGCGGGATCGAGCAGGCCGAGCGCTTCGGCCGGCGACTTCGTTGTTCGCAGCGCCGTGCGCGGCGTGAGGTCGGCCGCCGCGAAGAGTCCGAGCAGCTGCGGCCGGGTCCAGCCTTCCTCGAGATACTCGATGACCGTCGGCTCATACCCAGCGCTGCGAACGATCTCCAGCACATTGCGGGAGGTGCCGCAGTCTGGGTTGTGGTGGATGACGATGGTCATGGCCTACTCCGCCGTCGCTTCGGCGCCCTTGACGGCGCGGTGGTCGAAGTGGTGCTGAGTGCGGTTGGCGAAGGCAACGAGCGAGAGCATCACCGGCACCTCGACCAGGACCCCCACGACCGTCACCAGCGCCGCACCCGAGTTCAGCCCAAACAGCCCGATCGCCACCGCGACAGCCAGTTCGAAAAAATTCGAGGTCCCGATCAGGGCGCAGGGTGCGGCCACGTTGTGCGGGACCCGCCAAGCCCAGGCGGCTGCATAGGCAATGACGAAGATACCGTAGGACTGGATCAGCAGCGGGACGGCGATCAATGCGATCAGCAGCGGTCGCTCCAGGATGACGTGCCCCTGAAAGCCGAACAGCAGCACCACCGTCGCCAGAAGGCCGAGGATGGAGAACGGCTTGACGGCCGCCGTGAAGCCCGAGACCCGCGCTTCGCCGTGCGTCCCGTTGCCGCCCTTGTTGACCAGTGCCGCGCGGGTCGCCGCACCGGCCGCCAGGGGAATGACGACATAGAGTCCGACCGAGAGCAGCAGCGTTTCCCAGGGCACCTCGATGTCGGTCACGCCCAGAAGCAGCGCGACGAGCGGCGCGAAGGCAAAGATCATGATGATGTCGTTGAGCGACACCTGCACCAGCGTGTAGTTGGGGTCGCCGCGGGTCAGCTGCGACCACACGAAGACCATCGCCGTGCAGGGCGCCGCGCCGAGGAGGATGAGACCGGCGATGTACTGGCCGGAGTCGGCCGGATCGATCAGGTCCGCAAAGACGACCTCGAAGAACAGCACGCCGAGCGCCGCCATGGTGAACGGCTTGATCAGCCAGTTGACCACCAAGGTGATGACCAGTCCCTTGGGGCGCTTGTGGATATGACGCAGGCTGGCGAAATCCACCGCCACCATCATCGGGTAGACCATCGCCCAGATGAGCACTGCGACGACCAGATTGACCGAAGCGTACTCCCAGCCGGCGACGATCTGAAAGAAGCCCGGAAACAGGTTCCCCAGAATCACCCCGGCAACGATGCAGAGGGCGACCCAGAGGGTCAGGTAACGCTCGAAGGTCGACAAGGGATCACTCCGGAAGGCTGGGCGGCGGAGCCGCTTCGATGAGGCCGAGGAACGCACGAAGCGGCCGCACGGCAGCCGGGCTCAGCGAGTAGCAGATCCGCGGGCGGGCGATTTCGCCGACGATCAGGCCCGCATTTTTGAGAATGCGCAGGTGCTCTGAGGTGGTGGACGCCGCCAGGCCGATCTCCTCCACCAGGTCGCAGCCGATGCAGGTCCGGCGCCGCAGCAGCGTTTCCACCACCTTCACCCGCGCGGGGTGGGCCAGGGCCTTGGCCAGGACTGCAATCCCTTCGTAGTCCACCGCTTTGCGCAGGGGTGGGTGCCCCGCCGAGCGTCGCAAGGGAGCCGACTTCATAGTTATCCGATCCATTCTATTCGTCATTCGACGAAATACAAATAAGCGCTGAGAACCGGCCGCGCAAGCCAATTGCGTCCGGAACATGCAATTTTCGAGATCTTCGTCGAGACGCCAGACGCGCCGGCCACGTCAGATGACGGCGTGGCGCACCTTCGCTGAGATCCACTCGCTGACAAGCACGGTGGCCAGGATGAGGATCAGGATCATGGTGACCTGGTTCCAGGCCAGCACGTTCAGCGACGCCTGAAGCTTCAGTCCCAGCCCGCCGGCCCCGACGAGGCCCAGCACTGTCGACTCGCGGATGTTGATATCCCAGCGGAACACGGTGATCCCCGCGAAGGCCGGCATGACCTGGGGCACGATGGCGTAGTCCAGCACCTGCAGGCGCGAGCCGCCGCTTGCCGTCACCGCCTCGACCTGGTTGGCATCGATCTCCTCGATCGCCTCGTAAAGCAGCTTCGCGATGAAGCCGATCGAACGCAGGGCGATGGCAACGATGCCGGCCAGAACGCCCGGCCCGATCACCGCGACCAGCAGTAGACCCCAGATCAGGCTGTTGATCGAGCGCGAGGTGACGATGATGAAAAGCGCGACCGGGCGCACAAGGCGCAGGCTCGGGGTGGTATTCCGGGCGGCCAGGAAGGCGACGGGGACGGCAAAGAGCAGGCCGAGGCCGGTCCCCAGGGTGGCGATGTTGAGCGTGTCCCAGAGCGGCCACAGCAGCTCTCCCACATAGGCCAGCTTGGGAGGCAGCATCCGGCCCCCGATATCGGCCGCCTGGGTCGGGGCGTCGTAGACGAAAGCCCAGATCGTGCCTTCCGTCATCAGGTTCCAGCAGTAGACGAAGAGGGCCACCAGGGCGAGCCAGCCGCCCCACAGCAGATTGCGCGCCGCAGGCGTGCGATGGGTCCAGGTCAAGCGGTCGGCTTGGACGACTACCGGCATGCTACTGCACCCACTTTCTGACGTAGCCGGAGCTGTATTCGGCTGCCATGACGAACGCGATGATGATGATCAGGATCGCCCCGGCCGAGTCGTACTCGTAGCGGTCGATCGCTGTGTTCAGGGTCGCGCCGATGCCGCCGGCCCCGACGATCCCGATGACCGCCGACTCGCGGAAATTGATGTCGAGCCGATAGAGGCTGAGGCCGATCAGCCGCGGCATGACCTGCGGCTGAATGCCGAAATTGATGAGCTGCCACCAGGAAGCGCCGGTCGCCCGGATTGCCTCGGCCTGGCTCTCGTCGATGTCCTCGATATCCTCGGCCAGCAGCTTCGACAGGAAGCCGATGGTTGCGAAGCTGAGCGTCAGAAAGCCGGCAAGCGGGCCGAAACCGAACATCGCGACGAAGAAGATCGCGATGATGATCTCCTGGAAGCTCCGCGACAGCGCGATGATCCCACGGCACACCAGATAGACCGCCGGCGGCGCCACGTTGCGCGCGGCACCGATGCCGATCGGCACCGAGACGAGGATGCCAACCACCGTGGATGTCACGGTCATCGTCAGGCTCTCAAGCATCCCGGCCTGGATGTCGCCCCAGCGACTGACGAAGTCCGGCACCAGGAAACCTTCGACGAAGCGCCAGCCGCGCTCCAAGCCCTCGTAGACGCGCCGCCAGTTCACCTCGACCGAGGCCAGGGCGAGGATGAGATAGGCGAGGCCGCCGCCGAGTAGTCCGAAGCGGAGCCAGGCCCGCTTTATGAACGGCGGCCGGCGCCAGGTTCCCGGATAGGCGGCAGCCGCCGTCATCGCGGCGCTCATGCCAGCCCCGCCATCCGCTCTTCCTCGGCCGGCGCCGCGCCTGCCGTGTCGCCGTCCTCGTCGGACTTGTGCAGGGCGGCCCAGTCTTCCTCGCCATAGATCTCCGTCAGCACCGCAGTCGTCAGCCTGCCCGGCGGGCCGTCAAAAACGACTTTCCCGGCGCGCAGGCCGATGATTCGGTGCACGAAGGCCTGGGCCAGCAGCACATCGTGAATGTTGATGATCGCCGGCAGGTTCCGCTCGCCGCAGATCTCGCAGATCAGCCGCATGATCTGCCGCGAGGTCTTCGGATCGAGGCTGGCCGTCGGCTCGTCGACCAGCAGCAGCTCCGGATCCTGCTCCAGCGCGCGGGCGATCCCGACCCGCTGGCGCTGGCCGCCGGACAGGGCGTCGGCGCGTTTGTCCACCTGATCGCTGAGGCCGACCCGCTCGAGCAGCTGAAAGGCCTTGCGAACATCGGCTTCCGGGAAGCGCCGCGTAAAGCTGCGCCAGAAAGGCACGTAGCCGAGACGCCCCGAGAGCACGTTCTCCATCACCGTCAGCCGCTCGACCAGTGCATACTCCTGGAAGATCATGCCGACGCGGCGACGGGCGTGGCGCAGGTCCGACCGGCCAAGGGCGGTAACATCGAGATCGCCGAGGAAGACCTTGCCGCCGGTCGGCTCGACCAGGCGATTGATGCAGCGGATCAGAGTCGACTTGCCCGCGCCCGAAGGGCCGATCAAGCCGACGACCTCGCCCGCCCCGACCGTGAACGAGGCGCCTTTCAGCGCCTCGTCCCCCGTACGGTACCGTTTCGCCAGGTTTTCGATCCTGAGCATCAGTTCCGCCGATCGATCGCGTTACTGGCAGTCATAGGAGACGTCGTTGGCTTCGTCGATTTTGCGGATCACCGCCCAGTGCTCTTTGAAGGTGATCGGAATGAACTGCGACTCGCCGGACTTGGAGAACTCCTCGGCCAGGGCGGAGCCCTCCCAGGGGAACGTGAAGAAGGCCTCTTTGATCTTCTCCTGCAGCTCCGGCTTCAGGTTGTAGGCAACGCCGTAACCCGTGGTCGGAAAGGTCTGCGACTTGAACAGCGAGACCACCTGGTCCGCCTTGACCACGTCGCGGGAGATCATGCGGGTGAGCACGGAGTTGGCGATCGCAGCGGCAGGATAGTCCTTGTTGGCGACGCCGAGGATCGAGTTGTCGTGCTTGCCGGAGAAAACCGGCTCGAAGTCCTGGTTGGCGACCAGGCCGTAGTCGGCCTTGAGAATGGCCGAAGGCGCCTTGAAGCCGGAGTTCGAGGTCTCGGAGGTGAAGGCGAGCTTGCCCCCCTTGATGTCGCCTACCGCCTCGATCCCCGAGCCCGGATAGGTGATGATCTCCATTTCGTAGCCGAAGCTGCCGTCGGCCGAGGCCATCATGGCGAAAGGCCTCAAGCCGGCGCAGGCCACGGCCAGCGGATTGGACCCGGTGTTGAACCCGGCAATGTGCAAGCGGCCCGCGCGCATGGCTTCGATCTGGGCCGCATTTGACTGCACCGGAAAGAACTGGACCTTCTTGCCCGTGGTCTTCTCCAGATGTTCCAGGAAACCGTCCCAGACCTTGGCATAGACCGCGGGATCCTCGACCGGCGTGTAGGCGAACACCAGTGTCCCGGGATCGACCTGCTGGCTGGCATCGCTTGGAATGTCGGCGATCAGATCGCCGTCGGCGTCCGTGAAGCGCGAGTCCAGCTTGAACTCGGCGCTCGCAGGAAGGGACGTCAGCGCCAGCAGGCCGATGGCGGCCGCCGCGGCAGAAACAACTCGATACACCATTGCTTGTACTCCTCCGATGGCTCGTCTGTTGGTTGGAACGCTGGGCGGTCGGCCGGCCAGGCATCCGATGGTTTCCGTGCAACGGCGCCTGGCACGCAATCCAGAAGCGCTGTTGTCAGGCGTGAACGATGTCGGAAAGACGCTGAGAAAATCAGGATAGGCGGCACTCAAGGCGTTACTCGATCTCCTGCAGGCGCGATGTCGCGGCCACCATGCGTCATGCGGCCACCCTGCCGATCGACGACCAGATCGGCGCGGCGAGCGCGCCCCTCCGTCTTAGTCCGGGGCCGCGACAAAATTGTTTAGGTTCGATGACAGTTCGGAGAAAGCGCTTGCGGGGCCTACGCCACACAGCGCCGTCGCGCGGCGGAACCGTCGCGGGTCCCGGGCGTTTTCCTGAAAGCGGCCGCAACGTGGCTGACCCCGAGGAAGCGTGAGGAGAGCCCGATGGCACTTTGGATGATCGAGGCCTGCGCCGTTGCGGAGGATAGCCGCTGGCTCGACTTCCCGATCTGGGCGGACGTCGTGGTGCGCGCGCCGACGGCCGCCCAGGCGCGTCTGGTCGCCGCCGGCCTGGAGGAAGCGGTGATCGGCGACGAAACGCCGACCGGGAACGAAAGCCTGATCTTCCGCAGCGGCTTTCAGGACGAGAAGCTCTATCACGTCCGCCGCCTTCGCCATTTCTCGGGCGCTGCGGAGGCGGGACCGCCCGAGGTGGTGAGTGCCCGACAGGCGCGCCCGGCCTCGCGCACCTGACGGCAGCGACATGAGCCGGACGGGCAACGAAGACAGGAGGGACTTCACGCGCACGCCCGAGCCGCGCGGGTCGCAGCCTCGCGGATGCGGCCCGGAAAGATGACGACGGGAGCGGGCGGGAGCAGCTAGATGACGGTCGCCAGCAAAGATACCGCGGAAAAACGGAAAGCGACCCTGGATATCGACGGTCGGCGTATCGAGCTCTCCAATCTCGCCAAGGTACTGTTTCCGGCCGACGGCTTCACCAAGGGCGAGGTCATCGGCTACTACCGGCGGATCGCCGAAACCGCCCTGCCCCACTACCGCGACCGGCCGGTGACCTTGCAGCGCTTCCCCGACGGCATTGCCGAGCCGGGCTTCTACCAGAAGGATCTGCCCGACTATTTCCCCGGCTGGATCGACCGCGTCGAGCTGCCGAAGGAGGACGGCAGGATCACCCATATGATCGCCGGCGACGTGGCGAGCCTGGTCTACATCGCCAACCAGGGCTGCATCACGCCGCACCTCGCCCTGGCCCGCCGCGACCGCCCGGCGCATCCCGACCGCCTGGTCTTCGACTTCGATCCCTTCGATGACGACTTCGGCAAGGTGCAGGAGGCCGCGCTGCAGCTGAAGCGGCGACTCGATGCGCTCGACCTGCCCGCCTTCGTTATGACCACCGGCTCGCGCGGCCTGCACGTCGTGGTGCCGCTCGACCGCTCGGCGGACTTTGACGCGGTGCGCGGCTTTGCGCGCGACCTCGCCGGCCGCCTCGCCGACAGCTACCCCGATGCGCTCACCGTCGAGCAGCGCAAGAACCAGCGCGGCAACCGGGTCTTCATCGACTACCTGCGCAATGCCTACGGCCAGACCGCCGTCGCGCCCTATGCCCTGCGCGCCCGCGACGGCGCCCCGGTTGCCACGCCGCTGACCTGGGAAGAGGCCGCCGCGCGCGGCCTGCAGCCACGGCGCTATACCCTCAAGAACATCTTCCGGCGCCTGGCGCAGCGGCACGATCCCTGGCGGAGCATCGGTGACAAGGCCGTGGCGCTGCAAGTTGCTCAGGAGCGCCTCGACCGGGTCCGTTCCTAAGAATGCTCTGGCAGGTGGCCGCGCCGCGGCGGCTTGCGCAGCTGCCAGCGCGCGAGGAAGAAAGCCGGCAGGAATACCGCCATCAGAAAGACCAGCGCCGCCTCCGGGTTGGAGAGGATCTCGGCTTGGCCGAGGAGCTGGAGCAACACGATCAGACCGCCGAACACCACGAAGGCCGCAGTCGAGAAGACCGTGACGAAGATCAGGTAGGCGGCGAGAGGTTTGGTGTCCGGGTGGCGCGCTTCCTGCGTATAGAAGATCGCACCCATCATAAAAGCGCCCCAAAGCGCCACGGCAATAAAGGACATGCGATCAGCCTCCTCTGTATGAGCCAGATGAAATCAGCTGTGGGACTGACTGACTGGGGAATTTCTACGGCAACGCTTGCGGCCGGGCCGGGTTCCCCATCGCGGACACTTTTTTGTCGCCGGAGTGTTTCAGCCGATCCCCTTGGCCTTGCGGGTCATGCGGTCGGCGAGTTCTCCGACGGCCTTGTGCAGCAGCAGGGTGAAGGCCGCCAGCACGATGAGGGCGGCGAACATGAGGTCGGTCTTGGCCCGCCCGTTGGCCAGAAGCATCAGGTAGCCGAGGCCCTGCGAGGCGCCCACCCACTCGCCGATGACGGCGCCGATGGGGGCGTAGACGGCGGCCAGCCGCAGCCCGGATCCGAAGGACGGCAGTGCCGCCGGCAGCCGGATATGGAGGAGGATCTGCCCCTTGGTCGCACCGAGGCTGCGCGCCATATCGACCAGCGCCGGCTCCGTGTGGCGCAGGCCGTCAAGGAAGCTGGAGGCCACCGGGAAATAGATGATCAGCACCGCCATGGCGACCTTGGCGCCGAGGCCGTAGCCGAGCCAGAGCGTCAGCAGCGGTGCCAGGGCGAAGACCGGCACCGCCTGGCTGAACACCAGCAGCGGCAGCACGAAGCGCAGCGCCGTGCGCGACATCATCAGCTGCAAGGCGGTGGCTGCGCCGAGCAGCGTGCCCAGGGCGATGCCGAGCAGCACCTCGACGGCGGTCACGGCCGCGTGCTGCAGGATGAGCGGGGACTGCAGGACCAGCGTCTCGGCAACGCGCAGCGGCCCCGGCAGGATGAAGGGCGGCACCGCCGTCAGCCAGACCAGCGCCTGCCAGCCCGCCAGCGCGACGGCGAAGGTCAGGGCGCCGTCGCGCGCCCGGGTCATGGGCGGCTCTTCCCCCCGGCCCTGAGGCCCATGTCCCAGAACCCGACCTCCAGGCGGGTCGCCTTGCGGAAGGTCTGGCAGAGGTCGGCCCAGCGCGGCGAGGCCTGCGGCGCTGCACCGAGGCGCGCGCCGGCAGCACGGTCGATCAGCTGGCCGACCGAAAGGCAGAGCGCCTGATAGTCGCTGGCGGCGTAGCTGTCGATCCAGTCGGCATAGGTCTTGTCGGTGGCTGCATCGCCGAGCCAGGCGCCGATCTCGCCATAGCCCAGCACGCAGGGCGACAGCGCGGCCATGAGATCGAGGAAGTCGCCGGACAGGCCGGCGTCGATGACGAAGCGGGTGTAGGCGAGGTTCTCGACCTCTTCCTCCACCGCCAGCAGCTTCTTCTCCGGGATGCCCGCAGCGGCGCAGACCTCCACGTGCAGCATCATCTCCTGGTTCACCAGGGCGTCGACCGCGGCGGCGGCGGCGCGCATCTCCTCCAGGTCGCCGGCCTTCACCACCGCCAGCGCCCAGCCGCGGGCGAAGTTGGCGAGGAAGATATAGTCCTGCACGAGATAGTGCAGGAAGGCGCCGTTGGGCAGGCTGCCGTCGCCGAGGCGCCGCACGAAAGCATGGCGCGTGTAGGCCTGCCAGTCTTCTGCCGCCGCCCGGCGCCAGGCGGCGAAGACCATCGAACCATAGTCGGGAGCGGTATTGGGGGCAGTCATGGCGCAACCACCTCCTGCGCCAGGCGCTCGACTGCGAAGGCTTCCCCGATGAGCCCTGCCTGCAGCAGGAAGGCCTCGAAGCGGGCGTAGCGCCCGGCGTCGAGCGCCGCCGGCCTGAGCGCGAAGCGTGGCAGCGTGTCTTGCCAGGCGCGCGCGTTGAGTTCGTCCTGCAGCTCCCTGGCGGTGCCGGAAAAGATCTCCCAGCTCGCCTCCGGATGGTTCACGATGTACTGGGTCGCCTTCTCGGTGGCCGCCAGGAAGCGGGCGATCTGCCCTTCGTCCATGGTTTCCGGGTTGGCCACGTAGATCAGTTCGTCATAGGCCGGCACGCCTTCTTCCTCGGGATAGAAGCAACGCCCCGCAACCCCTTCGATTTCCAGCTGGTTGAGCTCGAAGTTACGGAAGGCGCCGATCACGGCATCGACCTGGCGCGACATCAGCGCCGGCGACAGCGACCAGTTCACGTTGATCAGTTCGATGTCCTCGAGCGT
Source organism: uncultured Pelagibius sp. (assembly GCA_964472095.1). Lineage (GTDB taxonomy): Bacteria > Pseudomonadota > Alphaproteobacteria > Kiloniellales > Kiloniellaceae > Pelagibius. The sequence goes on along the minus strand of CAYYIV010000003.1, from coordinate 85,636 downwards.
CACGTCATGCGGTGCCAGCATGGCCCCCAGCAGCGCCTCCTCGACGCCGGCCACGGAGAAGCCGATGCGGCGGCCCTTGAGGTCGGCCAGCGTTTCGATCGGACCGTCGCGCAGCACGAGGAGGCAATTGAGCGGCGTCGCCACCAGGGTGCCGACCCGCATGAGCGGCAGCCCTTCATGCACCTGCAGGTGCAGCTGCGGCTGGTAGGAGACCGCGAGATCCGCCCTTCCGGCCGCCACCATCTTTGGTGGGTCGGAGGGGTCGGCCGGCGCGATCACCTCCACCTCCAATCCCTGTTCGGCGAAATAGCCGCGTTCCTGGGCGATGACGATCGGCCCGTGGTCGGGGTTCACGAACCAGTCGAGCACCAGGGTCAGCTTGTCGTTGGCCGCCGCTGGTGCAGTCTGGAGCACAACGGCAACAAAAGCCGCCATCGTATTGTAAATAATACTTCTATTTCTCATAAGAGAGCTCCTCAAACTGCTTTCTGGCCGGCCCGGGGCCGCGTTGCCGCTATCCAGGACCGGGTGCGCGCCGCGGGGTCGGCGTTCAGGGTGATGTCGGTGACCACGGAGAGGATGTCGGCGCCGGCGGCGAGCACGCCGGGCGCGCGCTCCACCGTCAGGCCACCGATGGCGACCAGCGGAATCGCGCCGGCCCGTCGCTTCCATTCTCCAACCCTTTCAAGACCCTGCGCGTCCCATTTCATCTGCTTCAGGATGGTCGGGTAGACGGGCCCCAGCGCCACGTAGTCCGGCGCCAGCGAAAGAGCGCGCTCCAGCTCGGCGTCGTCGTGGGTGCTGACGCCGAGACGCAGACCGACACGGCGGATGGCCGGCAGGTCCGCCGCGTCGAGGTCCTCCTGGCCCAGGTGCACGAAGTCGCAGCCCTCCTCGATGGCGAGTTCCCAGTAGTCGTTCACGATGAGCTGGGAGCCGGCCGCTTCGCAGAGCGCCTTGGCGCTGCGGATCTCCCGGCGCGTGGCCGCCTCGTCGAGACCCTTCACGCGCAGCTGCACCAGCCTGATGCCGAGCGGCAGCAGGCGGCGCAGCAGATCGCTGCTGCCGAAGATCGGATAGAAGGGATCGAGGGTCATGTGAGAAACGCCTTTCCCAGCACCGGGGTCGAAGGTGCCGCCATGTCGCGCGGCTCCATGGGGTCGGCCTCGAAGGCCTTGCGGCCCGCCGCCACCGCCTGGGAGAAGGCGCCGGCCATGGCGACGGGATCGCCGGCCTTGGCCACTGCCGTGTTGAGCAGCACGCCGTCGTAGCCGAGCTCCATGGCCGCCGCCGCGTGGGACGGCAGGCCGAGGCCGGCATCGACCACCAGCGGCACCTCCGGGAAGTGGGCGCGCAGGCTGCGCAGGCCGTAGTGGTTGTTGAGGCCCAGGCCGGAGCCGATCGGCGCGCCCCAGGGCATCAGCACGCGGCAGCCGGCATCGAGGAGCCGCCCGGCCGCCACCAGATCCTCGGTGGTGTAGGGGAAGACCTGGAAGCCCTCCTCGGTGAGGATGGCCGCCGCCTCGACGAGGCCGAAGAGGTCCGGCTGCAGGCTGTCGTCGTCGCCGATCACCTCCAGCTTGATCCAGGAGGTCTCGAAGACTTCGCGCGCCATCTCAGCCGTGGTCACCGCCTCCTTCACCGTGTGGCAGCCGGCGGTGTTGGGCAGCACGCGGACACCGAGTTCACGGATCAGCGCCCAGAAGGCCTGGCCGTCGCGGCGCTCGGCCGACTCGCGGCGCAGCGAGACCGTCACCACCTCGACGCCGGCCGCGCGCACCGCTTCGGCCAACACAGCCGGCGAGGGATAGTGCGCGGTGCCCAGCATCAGACGGTTGGTCAGCTGCACGTCATAGAAATCGCGCAAAGGTCAGCCTCCCTGCATGGGGGCGATGACCTCGACCCGGTCGCCTTCGCGCAGCGCCGTTTCGGCGCGGGCCTGGCGGGCGACGAAGCCGCCGTTCACCGCCGTCGCCACCTTGGCGCCCTGGTAGCCGAGCTCATCGAGCACGCCGTCAAGGCGCCCGCCCGCCACCTCACAGGGCTTGCCGTTCAAGACGATCTGCATCGCTGTCCTCCTCTGTCTCCGCTGCGCCGAAGACCAGCGCGGCGACACGCTCCGCCATCGCCGGCGCCAGCAGGAAGCCGTGCCGGTAGAGCCCGTTCACGAAGATCCTGTTTCCGTTGCGCCAAACGCGCGGCAGGTTGTCGGGAAAGGCCGGGCGCGCATCGACGCCGATCTCCAGCACCTCGGCCTCGCCGAAGGCTGGATGGAGCGCGTAGGCGGCGCCCAGCAGTTCCATCAGCGAGCGGGCGGAAACCGGCGAGCGCGACGCGCTCTCGATGGTGGTGGCGCCGACCATGTAGAGGCCGTCGCCGCGCGGCACCACGTAGATGGGAATGCGGGGGTGCAGCAGGCGGATGGTGCGGGTGAGCGCCAGCTCGCGGCTGCGCAGCACCAGCATCTCGCCGCGCACGCCGCGCAGCTCGGGCAGGCTGTCGCGCGCAGCGAGACCACGGCAGTCGACGATAACGTCGCTCTCGGGAGCCTCGGCGGCCTCGGTCCCGAAGCGCAGCTCTGCGCCGCCGGCCGCGAGCCGCTCCGCAAGCCTTCGGGTCGCCGCGCGCGGATCGAGATGGGCTTCGTCGCGAAACAGCAGACCGCTGCGGAAGCGCCCGGCGAGATCCGGCTCCAGGGCATCGATGGCGGCCCCGTCCAGAGCTTCGTGGTTTTCGGTGCGGCGGGCGAAGCGCCGCACCTCCCCCGCGTCCCGCGCGGGCGCGATCACCAGGGTGCCGCGCCTGACGACGCCGCCGGCGTGCTCCTCCCACCAGGTCGCAGCGCGCCGCCCGAGGCGCAGGACGGGCTCCTCGGCGCTCTCGCCCTCGCACCAGGGCGCCAGCATGCCGCCGGCCCACCAGGAGCAGGAGGCCGGACCGAGATCCGGCGCCCGCTCGACGACGGTAACGGCGGCACCACGCTTCATGAGCTCGGTGGCGCAGGCGAGGCCGGCGACGCCGGCGCCGATCACGATGGCGCGCATGGCCCTAGCTCCACAGCGCATGGAAGTGATGCACCGGACCGTGACCCGAGCCGACCGCCAGGTGATCAGCGGCGGCGATGGCGCCCTGCAGGTAGGCATGGGCGCCGCGCACCGCCTGCGGCAGCGCCTCTCCCTTGGCGAGGCCGGCGGCGATTGCCGAGGAAAGCGTGCAGCCGGTGCCGTGGGTGTTGCGCGTGGCCAAGCGCGGCGCCTCCAGCCGCAACACGCCGCCTGCCGTCACCAGCAGGTCGATGCAGGTGGTACCCTCGGCATGGCCGCCTTTCATGAGCACCGCCCTCGCACCGAGCGCCAGCAACGCGCGCCCCTGCGCCTCGGCCTCCTCCTCGGAACCTGCCGGCTCCACCTCCAGCAGGCGTGCCGCCTCCGGCAGGTTGGGGGTCAGCAGATCGGCCAGTGGCAGAAGCCTGCTGCGCAAGACCACCACCGCATCGTCCGGCAGCAGCGCATCGCCCGACTTCGCGACCATCACCGGATCGAGCACGAGGGGAACATTGCGGCCTGCGAGTCGCTCAGCTACGGCCTCGATGACCTCCGGTCCGCCGAGCATGCCAATCTTCACCGCGGCGACCTCCAGGTCGGCGAAGACGGCCTCGAGCTGCGCGGCGACGACGCCGACGGGGATGGCATGCACGGCGGTCACGGCCCGCGTGTTCTGGGCCGTGACAGCGGTGATCACGCTGGCGCCGTAGACGCCCAGCGCGGAGAAGGCCTTGAGATCCGCCTGGATGCCGGCGCCGCCGCCGCTGTCGGAGCCGGCCACCGTCAAGGCGATAGGCACCGTTCCACTGCGCGTCCCGGTGTTGCGCACAAATCCGTCAGCCACCTGTCACCTCCCCTTGTCTGGGCCGGTGAAGGAAAGAGCGGATCGGAAATCTGGAGAGTGACTGACCCGTTCCCTTCGCCGGCATTACCCGGATCAGGTTCATTGGGTTGACGCCTGGCGCGTCTCTCAGCCCTTTCGAGCACCCCAACGGTGAGTCAGGAGATAACAGGTCATGTGCGGAGGTTCAAGGGCGCTGTCGCCCTCACCCAGGATCTCAGCCGTCGCCCAATGGCGGGGAAAGTCGTTCCCACGAGATGAAGAATGCGCCGCCGGAGCTGCGTCCGCCGTCCGCTCTTGGCCGCAAAGGAGACGTTGCGGGCCAACCATCGATGGTCGGCCAGGTGCCAACAGCGGAACAGGCCTTACCGTCTGTCTGGCATCGGTGTGTAGCGGAGAGCGAAAACAAATGCCTTGTCGTTCCTTGAAGTGTTGCAGTCTGATAGTGACGGGGCCAGGTCGGTCGAAGATCGAAACGTCGCCCGTCACATGCCCCAGTATGGCGATTCCCGGCGAGGGCACGCGACCGTCGCGGTAGTAAATCACAAAGTGATCGGGGCCCCAAAGGCCCAGCGTGCCCATGGCAAAATCGCGCTGTCGTTCGATCTCGGCCAATGGAGCCGGCAATGTGCCGGTCTTCTCCTGGCGGAGATGATCGCGCATGTCGATCTTGAGCGGCAGCATCCGGGCCAGCGACCGCGCCGCGTCGTTGTCCGCCAGTTCCGCCGTGACCTCTCCCCAGTCGGAGACGATCCGGATGCGATCTTGTGCCATTGCGGAACCCATCATTGCCAGTCCGATGACAAAAGCCTTGGACATTACTTTCAACATAGCCAACATCATCGATCCCAATTGCGTCCGCTACGCGAGTTTATCCCGGATGGGCAGACTGCGAATACGCTTGCCGCAGGCCGCGAAAATGGCATTGGTGAGCGCAGGCGCCACCGGCGGCAGGCCCGGCTCGCCGACGCCACCGAGAGGACCGTCGTAGCCGACCGGGCTGACGATATGAGTCCGGACCTCGCCGGGTGCCGCGTCGATGCGGGTCACTTCGTAGTCGTGGAAGTTCGACTGCTGCACCCGCCCGGATGCGAAGCTGATCTCGCCGATGGTCGCAAGGCTGATGCCCTGAACGACCGCGCCCTCCAACTGTGCGCGGACGCGTTCCGGATTGACCACGGCGCCGCAGTCGAAGGCGATGTCGACGCGCGGGATCGATAGCTGCCCCTCGGCATTCACTGCGGCCTCGACCACGACCGCTGCGTAGCTCAGGAAGCTGCGGTGTGCCGCGATCCCGAGGCCGTGTCCCGCGGGCAGCGTGCGGCCCCACCCGGACTCGCGCGCCGCTCTCGCGATTACGGCCCGCAGGCGACCGGTGTCGAACGGGTAGCGGTCCGGATCCTCACCGTAGACCCATTCGTCCGACAGAGACTCCGGCGCGATCTCGCGGGCCGGGCCGATCAACTCAAGAAGATAGTCCTTGGCATCCCGTCCGGCGGCTGCCGCAAGCTCGCTCACGAAGCTCTGGATCGCAAAGGCGTGCGGGATGTTGGAGACGGAGCGGAACCAGCCTATCCGGGTATGCGCCGTCGCCGCCGGGTTCTCGATCCGGACATTGGGAATCGCAAAGGGCATGTCTACCGCTCCCATGGCCAGCTCGAACGTGCCTTCGTGCGTAGCGTCCGGCGCGAAGAGCGACTGGATCGTCGGTGCAACGGTGCGATGCAGCCAGGCCGAGGGGATGCCGATGCCGTCGAGACCGGCCTCCAGCCGCTCCGCCGAGGCAGTGTGGTAGAAGCTGTGCTGCACGTCGTCCTCGCGGGTGAAGGTCAGTTTCACCGGCCGGCCGCCCATGGCACGCGATAGGATCGCCGCCTCGCTGGCGAAGTCCGGCTTCGACTTGCGGCCGAAGCCGCCGCCGAGCAGCAGGCAATGCACGGTGACCTTGTCGAGCGGCACGCCGAACCGCTGGGCGAGATCCGTCCGGATCGCCTCCGGGGCCTGGACGCTGCACCATACCTCGCAGGCGTCGGCGGTGACGCGGGCGGTTGCCGTCGGCGGCTCCATCGGCGCCTGCGCCAGGTGCGGGATGTAGTACATCGCATCGATGCGCTTCGCCGCACCGGCAAGCGCCGCGTCCACATCGCCGTCGCTGCGCACCACTTTGCCCGGCTTGCCGGCCGCGGCTTCCAGCATCTCCCGGTAGCGCGCGGAATCGTAGCTGCCGTTCGGTCCGTCGTCCCACTGGATCTCCAGGCGTTCGCGGCCCTTGATCGCGGCGAAGGTGTTCTCTGCCACCACGGCGATCCCGCCGAGGGGATTGAACACCGACGGGAGCGAAGGCGCCTCGATCGGCACGACCTCGAGCACGCCCGGAACCTTCAGCGCCTCGCTCGCATCGAAGTCCTTCACCTTGCCGCCGTAGACCGGGGGCCGGGCGACGACCGCAAATACCATACCGTCAACCTGCGCGTCGATGCCATAGACGGCCTTGCCGGTGGTGATGTCGTGGTTGTCGACCAGGGCGACGTCGCCGCGGCCGATGTAGCGGAACTGCTCCGGTGCCTTGAGGACGAGGGCCTCACGCGACGGCACGGGCCGCGCCGTGGCCGCTCGGGCGAGGGTGCCAAACCCGAGGCGCCGGCCGCTGGCAGTGTGCACCACCTCGTGGTTCTCGGCCGTGACGTCCGCGGCCGGCACGCCCCACCGCTCGGCCGCTTCCTGCTCCAGCATCTGCCGGGCCGCCGCACCGATCCGGCGCAAAGGCTGGAAATGGTGGCGCATGCTGCGCGAGCCGTCGGTATTCTGATTGCCGTACAGAACTTCGTTGCCGGGTGCCTGACGTACTTCGAACCGCTTGAGGTCCGCTTCCAGTTCGTCGGCCACAACCATGGCCCAGCTCGTACGCACGCCCTGGCCCATCTCGGCGCGGTTGCACAGCAGGGTGACCATGCCGTCATCGGCGATGGAGAGGAAGATGCGCGGGTCATCCTTGATCCCGCCACTCATCGCCTCGGCACCGTACTTCTTATCCTGTGCCTGCACGGGCGAGGGAATTCGAAGCGCGAGGGCGAAGGTCCCGGCGCCGAGTCCGAGGAGGACCGACCGGCGGCTGACGTTGGTCAGTTCGGTGCTGGCACGCATCATCACGACCTCTCGGCGGCAAGCTTGATCGCCGCGCGGATGCGCGGGTAGGTGCCACAGCGGCAGATGTTCCCGCTCATCGCGGCGTCGATGTCTTCGTCGGTCGGGTTCGGGATGTCCCGCAGCAGCGAGGCGGCCTGCATGATTTGGCCGCCCTGACAGTAGCCGCACTGGGCGACGTTCAGCTCCCGCCAAGCGGCCTGAACCGGATGCGCGCCGTCCGGCGACAATCCCTCGATGGTGGTGACTGCCTGGCCGTCGATGTCCGTCATCAGGGTCTGGCAGGAGCGGACGGCGGTGCCCTCCAGGTGCACCGTGCAGGCGCCACAGAGGGCTTGGCCGCAGCCAAATTTGGTGCCGAGCAGGCCTGCGATGTCCCGAAGATACCAAAGAAGCGGCGTTTCCGGGTCGCCTTCAAAGCTATGCGGATTGCCGTTGATGGTAAAGTTCGTCACATCTTGCTCCTTGAGCTTTGACCCTGTGCCTTTGTTGTGAGCCTGGTCAGTCGACCGCTCCGCACATGAATCATGGTACGGACTCACCGCTGGGATCAGGTAGACCGATCCTTTCGGATTTTTGCCTAATCCTACTCCTCTATGGAGAGCTGTTGCCGCCTCAGTCGTAGCGGTGATAATCTTGCCCGCCTTGAAAAGACGGCGACAGCCTTGAGAAACCGGGAAATTCAGCGAATATGGGTGGCGCAACCACAAAAAAGGGGTCAGGCCCGCCGAACGATGGGCGTGTGGACTTGGCCGGTAGGATTGCCCAATGGGCCGCAGGTGAGAACACTCGCGAGACTCAGATCCCGGGGCTGACCCTCCATCGCTGGGAAACGCCGACCGAGCCGACGAGCTACATGCTCGGTCCCAGCATCTGCCTGATCGGGCAAGGGCGCAAACGCGTGTTTCTTGGGGAGGAACACTACGTTTATGACGCACACAGCTTCCTCATCACGTCCGTCGACCTCCCTGTGGTAGCTCAGATTATCGAGGCAAGCAGCGATAAGCCTTACCTGGGATTGACATTGGAGCTCGACCTTCGAACGATCGCCCAGCTCATGCTTGTCAACAACATGCCGTCGATCCGCCCTGTTCGGGAACGTCGTGGCATGGCCGTCAGCGCGGTCTCGCCGCCGCTGCTGGACGCCTTCCAGCGGCTGATCGATCTTCTCGGGTGTCCGGGAGACATTGGCGCTCTGGCCCCTCTGATAAAGCAGGAAATCTTCTATCGTCTGCTTGTGGGTGAACAGGGCGCGCGCCTGAGGCAGATCATCTCCGTCGACAACCGAAGCTATCAGATCGCCCGCGCGATCGACTGGCTCAAGGAAAACTTCGACAACCCGTTGCGGATCGAAGACTTGGCAAGCAGGGTGGGGTTGAGCACCTCGGCGTTCCATAATCACTTCCGCTGCATGACCGCCATGAGCCCGCTTCAGTTCCAGAAAAGGATGCGGTTGAACGAAGCGCGGCGGCTGATGTTGACGGAACACTTGGATGCTTCGACGGCCGCATTCGAAGTCGGCTATGACAGCCCCTCCCAGTTCAGTCGGGAGTACAGCCGCCTGTTCGGCGCCCCTCCAATGCGCGACATTAGGAACCTGACACAAGTTCCTGCGGGCTAAGAGGCTCAAACTGTAGCCAATCGACTCGCGTCCTGAGAGGCTGAGATGCGATCTCTGTCGCTTTCGCACTCAGGGAGCACACCAGTCGGCAGTCATACACCGGCTCGCCCGTAGGATCGATCGGTGCGACCGGGAGCTTGCCGAATGACTGCTCGGGGTCAACCTGCGACCTGGAAGCAGCGCTTGGCGAGGTCCGCTCCTCATGTGAATTGAGACATCACCCCAGGAGCTGCCCCAACCATAGGCCGCTTTCTCACCTTGTGAGCGGATGGCACCCTCGCCCCCTCAGCAGTCCAGCGTGTGCTGCCTTTCCCAATCGGTGAGGTGGCGGCTGTAGTCGGTCCATTCGCCGTGCTTCAGCTTGGTGAAGGCGGCGATCAGCTCGTCACCCAGCGCCGCGCCGAGTACTTTGGAACTCTCGAGTGCCCGCAAGGCATCGAGAAGATTGAGCGGCAGGCGCTTGGCGCCCTTGGCCTTGTGGCCCTCGGTGTACATGTTGATGTCGAGGCGCTTGCCGGGATCGCGCTTGCCGGCGATGCCCTCCAGGCCGGCGGCGAGGACGGCGGCCGGCATGAGGTAGGGATTGGCGGCGCCGTCGGCGAGGCGGAACTCGAAACGCCCCGCGTCGGGGATGCGGATCATGTGGGTGCGGTTGTTGCCGCTGTAGGTCACCGTGTTGGGCGACCAGGTGGCGCCGGAGGTGGTCACCGGCGCGTTGATGCGCTTGTAGGAGTTCACCGTCGGGTTGGTGATGGCGCAGAGCGCCTCCGCCGAGTGCATGACGCCGGCGATGAACTGGTAGCCGAGCTTCGAGAGCCCTTGCGAGTCCTTCTTGTCCTCGAAGAGGTTGCGGCCGTCCTTCGACGACCACAGCGAGACGTGCATGTGGCAGCCGTTGCCGGTCAGCTCGGCGAAGGGCTTCGGCATGAAGGTGGCGCGCAGGCCGTGCTTCTCGGCCAGCGCCTTCACCATGTACTTGAAGAAGGCCTGCCGATCGGCGGTCTTCAGCGCGCTGTCGTAGTGCCAGTTCATCTCGAACTGGCCGTTGGCGTCCTCGTGGTCGTTCTGGTAGGGACCCCAGCCGAGCGCCAGCATGCAGTCGCAGATCTCTGTCACCAGGTCGTAGCGCCGCATCAGGGCCTGCTGGTCGTAGCAGGGTTTCACCTGGGTGTCGGCCGCATCGGCGATGCCGCCGGCGTCGGGCTGGATGAGGAAGTACTCGCACTCCACGCCGGTCTTCATCTCATAGCCCTTGGCAGCCGCCTGCTTGGCGACCCGGCGCAGCGCGTTGCGTGGCGCGTGAGCGACCTCGGCGCCGTCCATCCAGGGATCGGCGGCCAGCCAACCGACCTCGGGCTTCCAGGGCAGCTGGATCAGGCTGTCCGGGTCCGGCAAAGCGAACATATCGGAATCGGCCGGTGTCATGTCGAGCCAGGTGGCGAAGCCGGCGAAGCCCGCCCCGTTCTTCGCCATCTCCGCGATCGCCGCGGCGGGCACCAGCTTCGCCCGCATGATGCCGAAGAGATCGACGAAGGAAATCAGAAAGTACTTGATGCCCCGGTCCTTGGCGACCTTCGCAAGATTGACTGCCATCTGCCCCTGCCCTGTTCTTGACTGCGGTCTTGCCTCGTCCTTCGAGACGCGCTCTGACGAGCGCTCCTCAGGATGAGGCAAGACATCCACAACTCGACCTCATCCTCAGGAGGCGCGAAGCGCCGTCTCGAAGGATGCCCCCTTCAGAAGCCGTTGCCGCCGGGGATCCACTGGGTGCCGGCGAGCGGCACCCAGGCCATGGCCGCGGCTTCCACCGTCAGGGCGACCAGATCCTCCGGTTCGAGATTCAAAACGTGCGACTTGCCGCAGGCGCGCGCGATGGTCTGCGCTTCCAGGGTCAGTACCGCGAGGTAGTTCGCTAGGCGCCGGCCCGCGGCGATAGGATCGAGCCGCACGGCCAGAGTTGGGTCCTGGGTGGTGATGCCGGCGGGATCGCGGCCCTCGTGCCAGTCGTCGTAGGCGCCCGATGTGGTGCCGAGCGCCTGGTAGTCGGCCTCCAGCGCGGGATCGTTGTCACCGAGGGCGGCCAGCGCCGCCGTGCCGATGGAGACCGCGTCGGCACCCAGCGCCAAAGCCTTGGCCACGTCAGCGCCGTTGCGGATTCCGCCGGAGACCACCAGTTGCACCTTGCGGTGCATGCCGAGGTCCTGCAGCGCCTGCACCGCCGGTCGGATCGCCGCCAGGATCGGAATGCCGACGTTCTCGATGAAGACCTCCTGGGTCGCCGCGGTGCCGCCCTGCATGCCGTCGAGCACCACCACGTCGGCACCCGCCTTCACCGCCAGCGCGGTGTCGTAGTAGGGCCGGCTGGCACCGACTTTGATGTAGATCGGCTTCTCCCAGTCGGTCAGCTCGCGCAGCTCGTGGATCTTGATCTCCAGATCGTCCGGCCCGGTCCAGTCTGGATGACGACAGGCCGAGCGCTGGTCGATGCCCTCCGGCAGGGTGCGCATCTCGGCGACGCGCGCGGAGATTTTCTGGCCCAGCAGCATGCCGCCGCCGCCCGGCTTGGCGCCCTGCCCCACCACCACCTCGATGGCATCCGCCTTGCGCAGATCCTTGGGGTTCATGCCGTAGCGCGAGGGCAGCAACTGATAGACCAGGAGGTCGGAATGACCGCGCTCCTCCTGCGTCATGCCGCCGTCGCCGGTAGTCGTCGAGGTGCCCATGGCCGAGGCGCCGCGGCCCAGCGCCTCCTTCGCCTGGGCGGAGAGCGAGCCGAAGCTCATGCCGGCGATGGTGATCGGGATGGCCAGCTCGATCGGCTTCGTGGCGAAGCGCGTGCCGAGGGTCACGTTGGTGGCGCACTTCTCGCGGTAGCCCTCCAGGGGGTAGCGCGAGATCGAGGCGCCGAGGAACAGCAGGTCGTCGAAGTGCGGCACCCGCCGCTTGGCGCCGCCGCCACGGATGTCGTAGAGGCCGGTCGCCGCGGCGCGGCGGATCTCCGAGAGGCTGTAGTCGTCGAAGGTCGCCGACTTGCGCGGTGTGGTGGCCGGTGCGGGACGCGGCACCTGACCTTTCGGCAGCTTGTCCATCAGTAGGCGCTCACGTTGTCGACCTTGAAGTGATAGAGCTGGCGCGCGGAGCCGTAGCGGCGGAAGGCTCCGGCGTCGACGGCGCCGTTCATCCCGGCCCTGGCGAGCAACGCCGCCAACTTTGCCTTGTGATCCTCGGTCATCTCCTTCTCGATGCAGTCGGCGCCGAGGCTCGCCACCTTGCCGCGCACGTAGAGACAGGCCTCGTAGATCGAATCGCCCAGCGCCTCGCCGGCATCGCCGAGCACCACCAGGTTGCCGGCCTGCGCCATAAAGGCGCTCATGTGACCGACATTGCCCTGGACGATGATATCGGCCCCCTTCAACGAGATGCCGCAGCGCGCGCTGGCATTGCCGCCGATGACCAGGGTGCCGCCGTGCGCCGTCGCCCCCGCCGCCTGGCTGGCGTCGCCGGTCACCCGCACCTCGCCGGACATCATGTTCTCGGCGAGGCCGACGCCGGCGTTGCCGCGGATGGTGACGCTGGCCTGCTGGTTCATGCCGGCGCAGTAGTAGCCGACGTGGCCCTCGATCTCGACCGCGATGGGCGCGTCGATGCCGACGGCGATGGCGTGCTGGCCGCGCGGATTGCGGATCGTCCACTGCGTGTCGTTGGTGTCCGGCGGCAGGGCGTGCAGCGCCGCGTTCAGCTCGCGCAACGGCGTGGCCGCGAGGTCGACCAGGCTCATCAGGCGCGTTCCCAGAAATAGACCGTGGCCGGCTCCGGCTCCCACACCCTGGCCGCCTCGATGCCCGGCAGGCCGGCCAGCGCGCGGTACTCGGACCCGAAGGCGACGTAGTCGTCGGTCTCCGCCAGTACCGCCGGCTTGCAGGCGATGGGATCGCGCAGCACGCCGAAACCGCGCTCGGTGCCGACCACGAAGGTGTAGAAGCCGTCGAGATCCTTCAGCGAGGCTTCCAGCGCCTCGCCGAGGTTCATGCCACGGCCCATCTGCCAGGTCAGGTAGGTGGCGGCCACTTCCGAATCGTTCTCCGTCTCGACCGTGAAACCCTCGCGCGCCAGGTTGCGCCGGATCCCACAGTGGTTGGACAGAGAGCCGTTGTGCACCAGGCATTGGTCGGGCCCGGTCGAGAAGGGATGCGCGCCGGCAGTGGTGACGGCTGATTCGGTAGCCATGCGGGTGTGGCCGACGGCGTGGCTGCCGGTCATGGCCGGCAGATCGAAGCGCGCGGCGACGTCACGCGGCAGGCCGACCTCCTTGTAGACCTCCATGGCCCGCCCGGCGGCGAAGAGGCTGACCGCCGGCGCCTCGGCTCGCAGCCAGGCCTCGGCCCTGGCGCGCTCGTCCTGCGGCAGCGTAAGGATGGCATGGGTCGAACGGACCTGCAGATCGACCTCACCCCGCAACTGCGCCGCCAACCTCTCGGCCAGGGCCGCGAAATCGAAGCCCTCGCTCGGCGCGCGCAGGGTGAGCTTCACCCGGCCGGCCAGCGGCTTGCCGTAGACGGCGAAGCCGGCGCTGTCGGGCCCGCGGTCGGACAGCACCGCCAGCATCTCCGAGAGCAGGGTTCCGAGCGTCGCAGCGTGCTTCTCGTCCTTCAGGAAGAGCCCGGCGATCCCGCACATGATGAAGCCTCACGGATGGTCGGCCGCCCCGGCGGCGGCTGCAGGTCGAATTTATCAGGCCCGCCGGCACTGTCAATCTGTAAGAAACTAATTTTCCTTAAGATAAACTCGTGCGGTGCCACTCACCGTGCGCGCTGAAAGACGATCACCGAGAGGAACTTCAGCGGCAGCTTGCGCAGTTCCTCCGGCCCGTGCGCCGTATTGGCATTGAAGAAGAGCGAATCGCCGGGCTTCAGGCGGTAGATCTGGTTGCCGTGGCGGTAGCCGACCTCGCCTTCCAGGATGTAGATGAATTCCATGCCCTCATGGCGGAAGTTGGAGTAGGCCTCGGCTGCCTTGGTCAGAGTGATGTAGTAGGGTTCGTAGGCGAAGTCGCCCGGGAAAGGGTGGCCGAGCAGCTGGTACTGGTGACCCGACTTGGTGCCGCGGCGCTCGATGGTGAGTCCCTCGCCCGCCTTTACATGGGTGACATCGTGCTTCTGCTCGAAGTCGGAGAAGAAGTTCGTCAACGGCACGTTGAGTGCCACGGCGAGGCTTTGCAGGGTGGCCAGCGACGGCGAGATGGCCCCGTTCTCGACCTTGGAAAGCATCCCGGCGGAGAGCCCGGCCTGGCCCGCCAGTTCCGCCACCGTCATGTCCTGGCGCTTGCGCAGCGCACGCACCTGGGCGCCTATGGCCTCCTCGATCGACTGGCTGTCCGCGGTACCCGGCGCGGACGAGCCGGTCGCCAGGGTGAGCGGGATTTCCTTGGCGCCGCCGCGGTACTGCAGGCCCGGCACTTCCGGCAGCTTCGCCTTCGCGCCTTTCTGGGCGGCTTTCGCCTTGGATCCCTTGACGACCCTGCCTGCAGAACTGTTCCTGGCCAATTTCCCGTTCCTCGAGTTCACGCTGCTGCGCGCTAACCTAGGGCAGCGAAGCGGCGCTTCGCAAGTTCACATGCGATTTTAGGCCGGCGCTTCCAGCAACCTCCGTAATTCGGCATCGACGACGCCGGTGTCGGCCGGTGACTGTCCGGAGCCGGCCATGTGCCCCCAGTCCGTCTCGAGATCGCGATAGTCGGCGCCTCGGATCATGGCGGCCTCTGCCGCGCAGTCCGCCGGCGTGAAGTAGAGATCGCTGGTCGCCGTCATGACGACGGTCCGCGCCTCGATCCTGCCGAGCGTCGCCGCCAGGTCGCCGCCGTCGGCCACATCGTTGCCGATCCAAGTCCGCACCATCGCCGTCACGTTACCGGGATCGCGCTGCTCGTAGATTGCATCCCAATAGCGCCGCAACCAATCGTCGAGGCTGGAGAAGCCCTGGTCCTGGAAACGCTCCGCCTTCAGCCAGAGCTGCGAGTAGGCCCAGCCCGCGTAGATCCGTCCCACCGCGCGCAGGCCGCCCCTCGCACCTCGCCGCTGCCGTAGCGCGGATCCGCCTCCAGCGCCGCCAGCAGACTCTCCAGGAATACTCGGTTGTGCGGCGTGGTCCGCGCCGTACCGCAGAGGGTAAAGAGCCGGGCGACGCGGTCGGTTTCCTCGGCCGCCCAGCGGTAGGCCTGCTGCGCGCCCATCGACCAGCCGAAGGCGAGCGCGATGGGCGGCGCCGCGAAGTCGGCCGCCAACATACGGCGCTGCAGCGCGATGTTGTCCGCATGGCTGATTGCCGGGAAGCCCAGCCCGTCCAGCGGCGGCGCTGTGTTCGACGGCGAGGAGGAAACACCGTTGCCCAGCATGTTCGGTACCACGATGCACCAGCGCGCGGGATCGAGCGCGCGGCCCGGACCGATCATGAAGGCGTTCTCGCGGTGGGTGCCACCGAAGCGGGTGGGAAAGATCACCAGATTGTCGCCGGCGGCGTTCAGCTCTCCCCAGACGGCATAGGCAAGACGCGCCTGCGGCAGGATCTGGCCGGAGACCAGCGGCAGGTCGGTGACGAAGACCCGCTCCTCCACCATGAAACGGCCATCAGAAGAACCTCAGGTAGCGCTTCGTCTCCCAGTCCGACACGTGGTTCAGGTAACTCAGCCACTCCTGCTCCTTGTAGCCCGACCACGATTTGAACATCGCCGGACCGAAGACCGCCTCCGACAGCGCATCGGCCTTGAAGGCACGCACCGCCTCATCGAGCGTGCGCGGCAGCAGGGCGATGCCGCGCCGTGCCAGTTCGGCATCCGGCAGCAGATACATGTTGTCGGTGTTGGGATCGCCCGCGTCGAGCCCGTCCCGGATGCCTTCAAGGCCGGCGGCCAGGCAGAGCGCCGCGCCGAGGTAGGGGTTGCAAGCGCTGTCCGCCGCGCGAAGCTCAATTCGCCCGCCGCCCTTGGGAATGCGGATAGCATTGGTGCGGTTGTTGTTGCCGTAGCAGGCGAAGATCGGCGCCCAGGTGAAGCCGGACATCGAACCCTGCTTGACCAGGCGCTTGTAGCTGTTCACCTGCGGTGCCACCACCGCCATGATTGCCGGCAGGTGCTTGAGGACGCCGGCGAGAAACTGGTAGCCGAGCTCCGACAGGCCGCAACCGCGCGGATCGTCGGCCCGCGCGAAGAGGTTGCGACCGCTGCCCGCGTCGGCCAGCGACATGTTGAAGTGCGCGCCGGATCCCGTGCGGTCGCCGAAGGGCTTCGGCATGAAGCAGGCGAAGGCACCGTGCTTGCGCGCAATCGCGTTGGCCATCATGCGCAGGAACACGAAGCGGTCGGCCATGCGCCGCACCTCGGCATAGGCGAAGTCGATCTCTACCTGCCCGATGCCGTCCTCATGGTCGAAGGAATAGACGTCCCAGCCGAGCCGGTTCATTGCCTCGACCAGCTCGCCCAGCCAATCCATGTTGTCGAGCAGCCGAGTAGTGTCGTAGGCGGGCTTTTCGAGGTGCGGCAGGCCGGAGACCGGCAGCGGCACGCCCGGCTGGTCGCGGAACACGAAGAACTCGGCCTCCATACCGAGGTTCATGATGAAGCCCATCTCCGCCGCCCTGGCAACCTGGCGGCCGAGAATGTTCCGTGAGCAGGCCTCGAAAGGCGCCCCTCGGGTCCAGAGGTCGCAGGCGAAGAGCGCGGCGTCGCTGCGCCACGGCAGCACGGTCAGCGACGACGGGTCGGGCATGCAGGCCACCTCCTCGTCGCTGACCTGCTGCGGCACGCCGTCGAGAGCGGCGCCGGTGAACATCTCCGAGCCGGCCATCATCTGATCGAAGTGCCCGATGGGCACGAACTTCGACTTCGAGACGCCGTGCATGTCGACGTAGGAGGCGATGCAGGTGTTGATGCCGGCGCCGACCAGCTCGCTTTTCAGACTGCTCCCGCTTGCTTCAGGCAACGCCATTCTCCCTTGCTTCCCCCGGATACCCGATCCCAGCCAAAAAAAGGGCCGCCCGAAGGCGGCCCTGTACCGTCAGCCGCCGGTCCACAGTCCGGGCGACCGTGACTCCCAGGCTACTTCTTCATGTACTTGCTGTAGACGTGCTCTTCATGGATCGACCCCAGCACGATGGCGCCGAAGCAGGCAATCGCGGCGAGCACCAGGACGATGACCGGCGTGGCGCCGCCGGCCCCGGTGAAAATCGCCTCGGCGCCTTCCCAGCTTTCGATCGGTGAACCCATTTTCTGATCCTCCTTTGACTGTAGATTGACCGGGCCGGGCTCACTCGGCCGGCAGCGGCGATACGCCGATGCCGTTCGAGTCCATGCCCTCGGGGTAAGCAGAGATCGGCACCTTGACGGGGTCCATGCCACGGATCTCGACTTCCGGCGGGATACGCAGCAGGCCTGTCACCTTGAGGATCAGCGAGCCGACGTAGCCCGGCACAAAGCCGACCAGCAGCATGGCGGCGGCACCGATGGCCTGGCCCAGGAAGTTGGTGTCGGGGTAGTCGCCGTTGGGATAGCCGGCACCCACGATACCGAAGGCCAGCACACCGAAGAGGCCGGCGAAGCCGTGCACCGAGACGGCGCCGACGGCATCGTCGATGCCCAGCTTCTCGAGCCACCGGAATGCGAGCGGCGCGACCACGCCTCCGCCGATGCCGAGCAGGAAGGCGAGCGGCGGCCAGTAGACGTCGAGGCCGGAAGCCGCAGCGAAGATACCGGCCAGCGCACCGGACATCATCCAGAAGGGATCCCGGGTCACCACCCACGCACCGATGATGCCGCCGGCAAAGCACATCAGCGTGTTGAACGCCACCGCCGACAGAGTCGTCGGATTGCCGAAAATGGTCGTCCACTGCCCGGTGCCGTTGTAGATGATGCAGCCGCCGAGGAAGCCGAAGAAGCCGACGATGAGGATCATCAGCCCGAAGACCGACATCGGCACGTTGTGCGGCAGGATGTCGTTCGCGGTGCCGTCCGGATTGTACTTGCCGATGCGCGGGCCGAGGTTGATCAGCACGCCGAGGGCGAAGAAGCCGGCGACCATATGGACGCAGCCCGCGGCGCCGAAGTCGTGCCAGCCGTATTCGGTCAGCAGCCAGCCGCCGCCGTGCCATGCCCAGGACGCTGCCAGGATCCACACCACCGATCCCAGCAGGATCGCCAGGATGATGAAGCCCGACAGTTTGATCCGCTCGATCACCGCGCCTGAGAAAATCGATGCCGTGGTCGCCGCGAAGAGGGTGAAGGCGGCCCAGAAGATGCCGGTCGCGTTGTCGGCCAGGTTCGGCCCCATCGCGTCCGACCAGGGGATGCCGCCTGCACCCTGCTCGAAATCGGGGATGAGCCCGTTCGGGAAGGCGAGATAGATCCACCAGCCGAAGAAGAAGAAGGTCGGAATCATGAATGCGAACGCGAGGATGTTCTTGATGCCCGACGCCAACACGTTCTTCTTGCGCGAGGCGCCCATCTCATAGCCGAGGAAGCCGGCGTGGATGATGAACATCAACGCGGTACACCACCAGTAGAACACTTCCATGTTGATGGTGGTGGTCCAGCCGCTCCCCTCTTCCAACGCGGCCACCTTGGCCGCCAGTTCTGCCAATTCCTGTTCCATGCCCCCTCAAGCTCCCGTTCGGTGAGTCTCCAATTTTTCATAAGATGAAAACACTTTTCCTGTCAAGAATAACTGCTGCACTGCACAAATAGACTGTTAGTAAATCCACAGGAACACGAATATTCGTCTACGAACGACCGTTCGTGTTCCAGGCTAAGTCTGTAAAAGAGCCAGTTATATAGGGGGCTTAGTTGGACTACAGCCGATTGACTGTAGACGAATGGACATGCTCGTCGGCGCAGTGCGCAAGCTTGCACACGAATACTCATCCCTGCACCCGACTCAGAACATCCGCATACCGCCGGTCTCCAGGGCAATGATGACGATGACGATGACGAGCGCGGCAAGCGCAAGGCCGTCGACCACCAGAGCCAGCCACCAACCGCGACGTCGGTCTCGGCAAAGTGAGGTCCGGCAAAGACAGCGGCCTTCAGTGGGAACTGCCGGAATCGGCAGGCTATCCGGCAAAGAGGATGTAGGCTGCCAGGAGGACCAGCACGGCGGCAAGGCCCCAGATCCACAACCGACCACCGGCCGCGCTGCCGGCCGGGACGGGCGCAACGGGGGTGGACACCACGGGGACGGACACCGCAGCCGGTGCCGCCTCGGCCGGCACCGCGACGAGGGCGGCGAAGCGGGAGAAGAACTCGCCGGAGAGCTTGCGCGCGGTGGAATCGATGAGGCGCGAGCCGAGCTGGGCCAGCTTGCCGCCGACGTCGGCCTTCACCTCGTAGTGCAGGATGGTGCCTTGGCCGTCCTCCTCCAGGCGCACCTTGGCGCCGCCCCTGGCGAAGCCAGCCGGGCCACCCTTGCCCTCCCCGCTGATGGTGTAGCCCTTGGGCGGATCGAGGTCCGAGAGCGTCACCGCCCCCTGGAACTTCGCCTTCACCGGCCCGACCCTGGTGACCACCGTCGCCGTCATCTCGGTGGCGGAGGTCTGGTCGATGGACTCGCAGCCGGGGATCGCCGCCTTCAGGATCTCCGGATCGTTCAGGGCCTGATAGACGCGCTCGCGCGGTGCGGCGATACGTTCGCTTCCGGTCATGTCCATGGCTGGCTCATCTCCAAGTTCGCTTTGCTCGAATAGGGTCAACGGCAGCAGGGCGAGACAGAGGCACACGACGACGGCCTCAGGCGTCCCGCCGCGATGACGCTTCAGGCGGCATCATGGTCCTGGGCTGCCTGCCCGGCCTGGCCGCGGCGGCCGCGGCGGCGCAGTTCCACCACCTCGGCGATGATCGACAGGGCGATCTCCTCCGGCGTGATGGCACCGATGTCGAGGCCCGCCGGCGCGCGCAGCCGGGCGATCTTCTCCGCCGGGAAACCATCCTCGCGCAGTCGCGCCGTCAGGCTCGCTGCTTTGCGCCGGCTGCCGACGAAGGCGACGTAGGGCGCCTCGGTCGCCAGCGCGGCGCGCAGAGCCTGGCCGTCGCGCTTTCCCTGGGTGGCCACGACGATGAAGTGCTCACCCCCGACCTCCTCAGGCAAATCGAAGCCGGCGATGCGCTGCTCCGCCTCCGGGAAGCTGTCCTGGTCCTCCGCCAGCGCCGCCACGGTGACGGCAAAGCCGCTGCGGCCGGCGAGGTCGGCAATGGCCGCGGCCACCGGCGAGGCACCGCAGACCACCAGCTGCGGGCGCGGCAGCATCGGTTCGACGAAGATGTCGAGGGTACCGCCGCTGGGGCAGGCGCTGCGATGAAACTCGACGCCGCCGCGGGTCTCGCCGGATGTCACGCCGCCGGCGTCCAATTCCTCCTGCGGCTGCACGGAGATGAGCCGTGCCTCGCCGCTCTTCAGGGTCTCGAGGGCGGCACGGCGCACCGCGCCGCGTGCGCAACCGCCGCCGACCCAGCCATGGATCTCGCCAGCCGCGGTAACCACGGCCTTGGCGCCGGCCT
Source organism: uncultured Pelagibius sp. (assembly GCA_964472095.1). GTDB lineage: Bacteria > Pseudomonadota > Alphaproteobacteria > Kiloniellales > Kiloniellaceae > Pelagibius. The sequence goes on along the minus strand of CAYYIV010000003.1, from coordinate 65,450 downwards.
TGGCCGAGGTGGCCGCCACGGTGCGCACTACCGTGGCCAAGACATAGGGCTGTGCTTCCCGGCGCAGACGCGCCATGAGGTCCAGCAGCTTGCCGTCGTCATTGCCCACGGATCACACCCGCTCCAAATAGGGCGCCAGCGCTTCAAGGCTCTTCAAATTGTGTGCCGGGGCGAAGAGGTCGACATAAGGCAAGGCCGCCTGCATGCCGGCGGCCGTCGGTTCGTAGTCCCGCCAGCCGATCATCGGATTGAGCCAGACGATGCGTTTGGTGCGGCGGCGCAGGGCCGCCATTTCGCGCCCCAGAAGCTCGGGCGCGCCAGTGTCGTAACCGTCGCTGACGATCATCACCACGCTGCGGCCGTGCACCACCCTTGCCGCATGGTGCCGATTGAATCCGGCAAGGCTCTCGCCGATCCTGGTGCCGCCGGACCAGCCCTGGGCGATCAGCGACAGGCGCTCCACGGCCCTGGCCGCATTGCGCTCCTGCAGGGCCGGCGACACGTGGATGAGCCGCGTGTGAAAGACGAAGGCTTCGGCCTCGCGAAAGCGATCCAGCACGCCGTGGATGAAGCGTACGAAGAAGGCGCTGTATTGGCTCATCGAACCGGAGGCGTCGAGCACGATGACGAGGCGCAGCGGCTTGTCGCGGCGCTTGCGCCAGGCGAGGTCGATGGGCAGGCCGCCACGGCCGATGCTGCGGTGAATGGTGCGCCGCAGGTCGAGCCGCCGCCCGCGCCGCCGCAGCCGCTCGCGCCGGCTCAAGCGATGACGCATGCGACGGGCCAGGCGATCAGCCAGGTCGTGCACCCGCTGCAGTTCCTCCGCCGTGACCAGGTGCCGGAAGTCGGCTTGCGCCAGCGATTCGGCGCTCGATGCGCCCTCGCGTTTGCCCTTCCGGTCGGCCGGATTGGCACCAGCTTCCTCGCCCTCGCGAGAGACCCGGTCGGGGGCGCCCAGATTGCCGCCAGGCGCCCCCGCCTCCGACAGCTTGCGCGACCCCTTGGCCTTGGGTGGCGTGCCGCTGACTTGCAGCAGGCCCTTGATCCCGCGCTTCAGCCAATAGGCGTCGAAGAGTTCGTCGAAGCGGTGCCAGTCGGCCTGGCGGGTGCAGCAGATACAGCGCAATCCCCCGCGCAAGGCCGCCGGGCGGGCGAGATCGGCCAGTGCGGCGAAGCGCAGGCAGTCGCTTGCCTCTTCCAAACCGACGAGGAAACCGTTTTCGCGAAGAAGGTTCAGGAAAGCCGACATGCGCACGCGAAGCTGAGTCCCGGCGAGCGGCGAAGGCCTGTCCGGGGGTGCTGCTTCGGGCCTCTGCGCTTTTGCGACCATCAAGCGACCTTGCCGAGTAGCCGCTGGGTGACTTCCGGTGCCAGGGCCAGGCGGTCTTCCTGTGTCTTCAGCAGGCACAGCAGCGTGTCCTGCACCACCTCGGGGTCCTGCCTCAGGTCGCGCACCTCCAGGCCGACCAGCGCTGCCGCCCAATCGAGAGTCTCGGCGACGCCGGGGACCTTGCGCAGGTCTTCCTTGCGCACGGCAGCCACGAAGGCCGCGATCTGCAGGGCCAGGGTCGCGTCGATCTTCGGCAGACGGGTGGTCAGGATGCGCGCTTCCTTGTCCTCCGTCGGATAGTCGACGAAGTGATAAAGGCAGCGGCGACGCAGCGCGTCCGACAGCTCGCGGGTGCCGTTGGAGGTCAGCACCACCAGCGGGATCGACGTCGCACGAACGGTCCCCAGCTCGGGGATCGAGATCTGGTAGTCCGAGAGGATTTCCAGCAGGAAAGCCTCGAACTCCTCATCGGCACGATCGATCTCGTCGATCAGCAGCACCGCCGGCTTATCCTCCCGAATCGCCGCGAGCAGCGGCCGCTCCAGCAGGAACTCCTCGGAGAAAATGTGCTTCTCGACGGCTTCCGCGCTTTCGTCGCGGCCCTCGCGGGCCTTGATGGCCAAGAGCTGGCGCTGGTAGTTCCACTCGTAGATCGCCGCGTTGGCGTCGAGGCCCTCGTAGCACTGCAGGCGGATCAGGCGGGTGTCGCGGATCTGCGCCAGGGCCTTGGCCACTTCGGTCTTGCCGACCCCGGCCGCCCCTTCCAGCAGGAGAGGACGTGCCAGGCTTTCCATGAGCCACACGGCCATCACCAGCTGACTGTCGGCGACATAGCCCACTTTCGCGAGATGTTCGGCGATCTCTTTACGCTGCATGAGCCCACCCCTCCTTCGCTCTACCATGGTGATCGCGTCGCGACCCTCAGCCGGCCAGGCCCAGTTTCTCGCACACCTTCCAGGTGCGCCAGTGGTCATGCGGCATCTGGATGTGGGTGATGTCGAGATGGCCGAAGGCGTCGTTGACGGCATTGGAGAAGGCCGGAACGCCGCCGACGTTGGGGCTCTCGCCGACACCCTTGGCGCCGATCGGGTGATGCGGGGACGGGGTGACGGTGAAGTCGGTCTCCCACACCGGCGTCTCGACGGCCGTCGGCACGAAGTAGTCCATGAAGCTGGCACCCATCACGTTGCCGCCTTCGTCGTACTTGATCTCCTGGCCCATGGCGATACCGAAGGCCTCGGTGAGGCCGCCATGCACCTGACCTTCGATCACCATCGGATTGATGCGGGTGCCGCAGTCGTCCAAGGCGTAGAAGCGGCGGACCTTGGTGACGCCGGTATCGGCATCGATGTCGACCACGCAGATATAGGCGCCGAAGGGAAAGGTCATGTTCGGCGGGTCATAGTAGTCGACGGCCTCGAGGCCCAATTCCAGGCCCTCCGGCACATTGTTGTAGGCCGCCCAGGCGATCTCCTTCATGCTCTTCTGCTTCTCCGGCAGGCCCTTGACCTTGAAGCGGTCGACCTCGAACTCCAGGTCGTCCTCGCCGACCTCCAGCAGGTGCGCGGCGATCTTGCGCGCCTTGTCGCGGATCTTGCGGCCGACGCGCGCGGCGGCGGCGCCGGCGACCGGCGTGGAGCGCGATCCGTAGGTGCCGAGACCGTAGGGTGCGGTATCGGTGTTGCCCTCCTCGATCATGATGTCGTCGGCCGGAATGCCGATCTCGGTGGCCAGGATCTGGGCGTAGGTGGTCTCGTGCGCCTGGCCCTGGCTCTTGGTGCCGAGTCTCGCGATGGCCGCTCCGGTGGGATGGATGCGGATCTCGCAGGAATCGAACATGCCGACGCCGAGGATGTCGCAGTTGCGCGTCGGCCCGGCGCCGACGATCTCGGTGAAGAAGGCAACGCCGATGCCCATCAGCTCCCGCGTCTCGCCGCGGGTGAAGGCCGCACGCTTTTCCTCCTGCTCGGCGCGCAGGGCGGCATAGCTGGTCGCTTCCATGGCCTTCTTCATGGCCGTCGGATAGTCGCCGCTGTCATATTCCCAGCCGAGTGCCGACTGATAGGGGAACTGATGCGGTTGGATGAAGTTCTTCAGCCGCAGCTCGACCGGGTCCATCTCCAGCTTCTTGGCCAGGATGTCCACCGCCCGCTCGATCATGTAGGCCGCCTCCGTTACCCGGAAGGAGCAGCGGTAGGCGACGCCACCCGGCGCCTTGTTGGTATAGACGCCGTCGACCGCCACGTAGGCTGTCGGGACGTCGTAGGAGCCGGTGCAGATGTTGAAGAAGCCGGCCGGCCACTTCGAGGGGTCGGCGCAGGCATCGAAGGCACCGTGGTCGGCCAGCACATGCGCCCTGACGGCCGTGATCCTGCCGTCCTTGGTGGCAGCCAGCTCCGCTGTCATGTGGTAGTCGCGGGCAAAGGCGGTCGCGGAGAGATTCTCCATGCGGTCCTCCACCCACTTCACCGGCACGCCGAGCACGATGGAAGCGACGATCGAGCAGACGTAGCCCGGATAGACGCCGACCTTGTTGCCGAAGCCGCCGCCGATGTCCGGCGCGATGACGTGGATCTTGTGCTCCGGAATGGCTGACAGCAAGGAGGCCACGGTGCGTACCACGTGCGGCGCCTGGAAGGTGCCGTAGACCGTCAGTTCGCCGCGTATCTTGTCCATCGAGGCGACGCAGGCACAGGTCTCCATCGGCGCGGGGTGCACCCGCGGATAGGTGATCAGCTCCTTGATGGTCACCTCGGCCTGCTCGAAGGCCCGGCCCGTGGCTTCCTTGTCGCCCACGTCCCAGGTGAAGATGTGATTGTGGTGCCGGCGCGCGCCGTGCGCGCCCTCGGTCTTGCCGGCAAGGTCCTCGCGCAGCACCGGCGCGTCGTCGTCCATCGACTTGAAGGGGTCCACCAGCACCGGCAAGGCCTCGTAGTCCACCTCGACGAGTTCCACCGCGTCGGCGGCAATGTAGCGGTCTTCGGCGATGACGAAGGCAACCTCCTGGTTCTGAAACAGCACCTTGTGTTCCGCCAGAACCGCCTGCACGTCGCCGGCCAGGGTCGGCATGTAGTGCAGGTTCAGCGGCTTCAGGTCGGCCGCGGTCAGCACCGCCTTCACCCCCGGCAGGGCCAGAGCCGCCGAGGCATCGATCGACTTGATGCGTGCATGGCCATAGGGCGAGCGCACAAAATCGCCGAACAGCATGCCCGGCAGCTTCAAGTCATCGACATAGTTGCCCTTGCCCTGGATGAAGCGGGCGTCCTCGGTGCGCTTGCGCGAACAGCCGATGCCCTTGAGGTTGGCTTCGCGTTCTTTGACGGTCGCGGCGGCGTCGATCATTCTGCGGCCTCCTTCTGGGCAGCGTTCATCTTGTCCGCGGCGTAGCGGATCGCCTTGACGATGTTCTGGTAGCCGGTGCAGCGGCAGAGGTTGCCGGAGATGCCCATGCGGATCTCCGCCTCGCTGGGGTCCGGGTTCTCCTGCAGCAGGCGGTGCGCCCGCATGATCATGCCCGGCGTGCAGAAGCCGCACTGCAGCCCGTGCATCTCGGTGAAGCCCTCCTGCAGGGCGTGCAGTGTGCCATCCGGCGCAGCCATGCCTTCCACCGTCGTGATCTGCGCCTGGTCGGCCTGCACGGCGAAGACCGTGCAGGACTTCACCGACCTGCCGTCCATGTCGACGGTGCAGGCTCCGCAGTGGCTGGTCTCGCAGCCGATGTGGGCGCCGGTCAGCAGCATCTGCTCGCGCAGGAAATGGATCAGCAGGCTGCGCGGCTCGACCAGCGCCTCCACCTGCTTGCCGTTGAGGGTCAGGGTGATCTGTGTTTTCGCCATGTCTGCACTTCCTTCCCGGTCAGCCGGCGGCGCGCGCAAGGGCGCGCTGGAGGACCCGGCGCACCATGACGCCCGCCATCTTGGTGCGATAGTCGGCCGGCCCACGCCCGTCGGAGGCCGGGGCGGTGATGCCCTCGGCCAGGCGCACGGCGCGGTCGACCGCTGCCTTGTCCACGGCCGTGCCGGCCAGGGCCGCCGACGCTTCCGCGGCATAGAGCGGCGTCTCGCCGACATTGGTGAGGGCGATGGAGGCCGTCTTGCAGTTGCCGCCCGCCAGGGTGATCACCACCGCGGCAGCGGCCGTCGCGTAGTCGCCGATCTTGCGCTTCAGCTTCTCATAGGCGTAGCCGTGGCCGGCCGGCGGGATCGGCACCTTGACGGCAGTCAGGATCTCGCCGTCCTGCCGCTTCGTGAAGAAGGCGCTCTCGTAGAAGTCGCGCGCCTTCACCTCGCGGCTGCCGCCGGGGCCCGCCAGCACGTAGCCGGCATCGAGGCACTGCATCAGCGCCGGCATGTCGTTGGCCGGATCGCCGTTGGCCACGTTGCCGCCCAGGGTGCCGAGGTAGCGCACCTGCGGATCGGCGATGAGGGCCGCGGTCTCCTGGATGATCGGGCAGTGGCCGGCAACGAGGTCGGAGGCCAGGAGCTCCGCCTGGGTGGTCATGGCGCCGATGACCAGTACTCCGCCCTCGGCACGGATGCCCTTCAGGCTGTCGATGCGGCGGAGGTCCACCAGATGCTCCAGCGGCGCCAGGCGCAGCTTCATCATGGGGATCAGGCTGTGGCCGCCGGCCAGCGGCCGCGCGTCGTCGCCGAGCTCGGCGAGCAGGCCGACGGCCTCGTCCACCGTCGTCGGCAGGTGATAGTCAAAGGATCCCGGAATCACGGGTCGGTTCCTCCCTTTCCCAGTTCGCGGCGACGGTTCGTGGCCGCCGATCATTGCGCCGCCGGTGCCCGCAGGACGGGTCCGGTCCAGACTTCATTGCAGAGGATCGGGCCACAGCGCCGGAATGGCGGTCAACGGAAGCTGCACGAAACCGGGGAGGTCCGCACGAACGGCACCGCTCGCTGCACGAACGGCGATCCCGGCGCGGATCCTAGGTGTGGGAGTCTAAATTCCCAGGGCGGCGCGCTGCGTGGCCCGTCAGCCGCGCCGCCAATCAGCTTCGGGCGACGATGTAGGCGCGCGCCAGCTCACGCATCCGATCGCGGCCGAAACTCGGATCGTGGCCGGCGTGCACGACGGTGACCGGCAGTTCGAGAAGGCGCTCCATGGTCCTGAGGTAGGTCGCGATGTCGGAGCCGGGCAGTTCGTCGAGCAGCGGGCCGTCATAGATCGCGTCGCCCGAGAACAGGACACCGCTCTGCCGTTCCCAAAGGCCAATGCTTCCGGGCGAGTGGCCGGGCAGATGCAGGACCTCGAATTGCCGGTCACCGACCTCGACAATGTCTCCCTCCTCCACCAGGCGCGTCGCGGGTGCGGCCCTGACCCTGTAGGAGTCGAGGTCGTACCCGTCGTGGGGCAGGGCATCCACCAGGTTGGCAGGCACCGCGTATCCGGCCGCCTGGATCGAGGCGACAAGGCCGCGATCGAGACTGTCTCCGAGCAGCGAGGCAAAGCCCCGCGGGTCCGCAAGCTCGCCAGCCTCCAGGCGGTGCACGACGCGCTCTTCGAACTCGTGGAAACCGCCGATATGGTCGTAGTGAGTATGGGTCGCGACCGCGGTCACCGGCTTCTCGAACAGCTGCCGGGCCGCGCAAACGAGGCTCGCCAGGCCGAGCCCGCTGTCCACCACCAGGTCACGATCGGATCCCTGGACATGCCAGATGTTGCAGCGGATCAGCGGGTCGACGTGGGGCTCCGACAGCAGGGTGATCCCGTCATCGATCCGCGTCGATTCGAACCACATTTCAGCAACCGCAAGGCCCACGCAATACCCCTCCCCGCCTCGGTCGAACCGACCGCTGCCAGGATTGCCGCTTCCCCGCCTGCGTCAAGACCCTTCGTCCGGCCAGGCGCGGCCCGTCGGCCGGCGTTGCTCCCGGAAAACCGGGCGGCGTCTAGATGCCCAGAGCGGCGCGCAGTTTGGGCAGGCGGCTGCGGCTGACCGGCACCGCATGGCGGTTGGCGCAGTCGAGCTCCAGAAGCCCCTGGTCGCGCACCCGCTTGAGGGCCGAGGCATGCGCCACGTTCACGATGTGGCTGCGATGGACGCGCAGGAAGGTGGCGGGGTCGAGCCGGGCCTCGATCTCGGAGATCGAAAGGTTGCAGAAGTGAGTCTCCCGGCCATCGAAGACGTAGGTGTAGTGCGCGTCGGCGTGGACGGCGTAGATGTCCTGCGGGGCCAGCAGGCGGGTGGCGCCGTTGCGGTTCACCGGGATGCGGGTCGTCGCCATCGCGGGCAGCGGTCCGGCTTCGGACGCCTCCGCCGCGGCGCCGTGGCCTTCCGCCGCGCTGTCGTTTTCTCCCGGCGCCTGCGCCCCGATGCCGGCCATCTCGTCGAGGCGGTCGGGCAGCAGCACCAGCAGGAACAGCCCGCAGATAATGAAGGCGGTGACCGCCACCACGATGGCCAAGAGGTCGAGGCTCAAGACCGGGGCGGAGATCGCCACCAGGTCCTCCACCGGCAGGAAGGTCGCCGCGGCCATCCCGGTATAGTGCATGCCGGAAATCGCGAGGCCCATGCAGACGGCACCGGCCATGAGGTGCGCCTTGTGGGTCGGCGAGAAGGCCAGCCAAAGGGCGAGGCCGGATGCCGCGACAGCGACCGCGAAGCTGATCGCCACCAAGGCCGGCGAATAGTCGACGATGCAGTTGGCCCGCATCGCCGACATACCCACGTAGTGCATGATGGCGATGCCGGCGCCCATCAGCAGGCCGGCCGCGGCCAGGCGCCGGGGCGTCAGCCGCCCAAAGCTGGCGACGAAGACGCCGAGCCCGACCACCAGGATGCACACCAGGGCGGAGACCAGGGTCCACAGCAGGTCGTAGGTTACGGCGATCGGCAGCTTCACGGCCAGCATGCCGATGAAGTGCATGGCCCAGATGCCGACCCCCAGCGCCAGGGCGGAAGCCGCCAGCAGGGCCTTGCGCCGGCCGCCGTCGCTCGGGGCGTGCCCGAGGCTCGCCAAGCGCCGCGCCAGCATCAGGCTCACGTAGCCGCCCTGGACCGCTATCACGACCGAAAGGGCAATGATCGCGGGATCGTAGGTGACGGGCACCGGTTCCTCGCCTTTCCTCCCCGGACCCTGCACCACCGCCGGGTCCCCGCCGGAGGATTGCGGCACAGTCCTTCGCAACTGCGCCGGTCCCTCCTGGCCGTTGCCGGCATTGTAACGCAAAAACCCCGCCGAGCGCCAACGGCGACGCAACTGCCGCAGAGCGCAGGCAGGCTCTGACAGCGCTAGCGCACCATGACCTCGACGCGGCGGTTGCGTGGCTCGGGGACTTCGTCCGGCGTCGGGATCAACGGATTGGCTTCGCCGTGGGACGCCACGTCGATCAGGTCGGGGTTGAGGCCCTCCTGTATCAGAACGTTGCGGATCGCCTCGGCGCGGTCCAGTGCGAGGCGCGCATTCACGTCGGCAGAACCGACCCGGTCAGTGTGGCCGACGACGAAGACCTCCGGAGCGGGATACTCCCTGATACTGCCGAGGATGTCCGGCAACTGCTGGCGCGACTCTTCGGTCAGAACATCGGTGCCGAAAACGAAGTAGAGCAGAAAGTCGCGGGGCTTTTGCGGACTGACATCGAGGGCGGCGCCCCAGGTATTGCGGATCTCCTCCTGGCTGACCGGCTGTGGCGGACTCGGCGCGGCGCTGGCGCTCGCCACCCGGGTGCCCTCGCCGGCCTGGCTTATGGTCTGGCTGCCGCCTTGATTCTCGACAGTGATGGCGCCGATGCTGCCGTTCTCTTCTTCCAGCAGGACGAAGCGGTTATTGCCGGCACAGGCGGCCAGGGAGAGCAGGAGCATCGCGACAAGGAGTGGGCGCAGCATCGTCAATCCCCCTCCACCTCGGCCAGGAACCGGGTCCCGCGCACCGCCACCGTGGCGACCGGCGTGCGCAGCTGCACGGCGTCCGGCGACAGCTTGGCGATGGCGCCGGAAACGTAAAGCAGCGTGCCGCGGAAGAAGTCTATCACGAAGGCCAGCCGTCCTTCGGTCGGCGCGAATTGGAATTCCGTGAACTGCACCCGCGAATTCGGCCCGATGGAGATCCGCGAGCCGTCCTGGAAGGTAAGCCCGACCGACCCTGCCTCGGTCTCCACCACGTCCTCGACGAAGATCGGCGTGCCGACATCCAGCTCGCTGCGCTGGTCGGCGCGCAGGGCGAAGGCCCTGCCGTCGATCACCTTGACCAGCGCCACCTGGTTCTCCTGCGCCAGCACGGCCCCGCTCGCGAGGCAGCCGGCGCTCAGCAATGAAGCGGCGAGCAGCCCGACCGCTACGAAAAGCCGCGGCTGCTGTCCTGTTCTGGTGCGAAGCTCCATGATCTCATGCCCTCTCCCTCTGCCGCTCGTTGGGGCCACGGACCCGTTCGGCGGGAAACACCAAGGTCGCTGTCGTACCGTGATTGCTGATGCTGGCAATCTCCAGCTTGCCTCCATGCATCTCGATCATCGCCTTTGTCAGCGGCAATCCTAGCCCGATTCCCTCGAAATTCGACGTCAAAGCGTGATCGATGCGGCGGAAAGGCTCGAAAGCCTCGACGATCTCCTTGTCGGACATGCCGATGCCAGTGTCGGAGACCGAAAGCCGAAAGTTACCTCCGTCGGCCAGAATGCCGGTGACGCGAATGCGGCCGCCGTCCGGTGTGTACTTGATGGCATTGGACAGCAGGTTCATCACCATCTGAACGAACATGCGCCGGTCGCCCCAGAGGTGCGTCAGAACAGACTGCCGGTCGAGCGCTACGGTGGTGGTGCGGTCGCGGTAGGCGGCGGTGACTGTGCGGATACTATCTTCCAGCAACTCGCGCACTTCGAACTCGCTTTCGCTGAGCTGGCTCTCGCCGGCCTCAACCTTGGACATCTCCAGGACATCGTTGACCAGGGCCAGCAAGTGGCGGCCCATGTGGTGAATGTCTTCCACGTAGTCGCGATACTTGGCCGGCTGCACCGGCCCCAGGATCTCGCGCTTCATCATCTCGGAGAATCCGAGAATGGCGTTCAGCGGCGTGCGCAGCTCATGACTCATGTTGGCGAGGAAGCTGGTCTTGGATCGATTGGCTGCCTCCGCCAGGATGAGGGCCATCTCGCGTTCCTGTTCGATCTGCTTGCGCTGGCGCTGCGCCTCGACGATGTCGACACCGATCATGACGAGATAGGTCAGGATGAAGACCAGCGCCGGATAGCTGGGGTCGAGCAGCAGGCCGTGCCGGTCGAAAGCGTAGAGGGCACTACCGAACAGCAGCAGCAGGACCAGCAGCAAGCCGAGCTGGCTGGCTTGGCCCGGCAGCCGCCGCCCCAGCGACAAGAAGCTGACAACCAGCACGACGGTCAACAGCAGCTCCCAGAATACGGCGAAGGGTGGGCGCAGCAGATAGTGTTCCGAGACCAGGTTCTCGACGAAGAGAGCCTGGACTTCGAGGGCAGAGATTGCCGAGCCGCCGGGCGTCACGAAGCTGCGCGAAAGGCCGCTGCCGGTGGCACCGAGCAGAATGATGCGGTCGCGCAGAAGCCCGCCCTCCGCCGTGCGGTTCAGCACCGTCGCCGCGGAGACTCGGGTGAGGCGCTCCAGCGGTACCTCGCGCAGCCAGACCTCACCGGACAAGGCGGTCTTGATTCTCAGATCGCCCAGGCTGACGCTGGAGATACCGGGGCCATCGATCTCCACCGAAATGGCTGGCACCCGCTTGGCGACGCGCAGCACCTCCACCGCGAAGGAGGGCAGCACGGCGTCGCCGACCAGCATGACGATCGGCATGCGGCGCACCACGCCGTCGCCACCGAATTCCAGGCTCGCCACGCCGATGCCGCTGCTCGCCGCTTCCAGTACCGGAAGGTTGCGCAGCAATCCCGGATAGCGGCGAATCTCCGCCGCGCCCTGGTGGCCGAGGCTCAGCAGGATCGGCACCCGCAAGGCGGATACCTCGGCGGTTTGCGGCGCCGCCGCGCTCACCGCTGCACCGAGCACCGCCGGCACCTGGCCGAGGCTGTGGGCCAGGAGCGCGTCGTTGGACGGCAGCTGGGCCAGGCTCTCGCGCAGCGGCGCGTCGAGCGGGAAGCGCTGCAGTACGCTTTCCGGCGACAGCCGATCCGGCTCGGGGAAGATGATGCTGATGCCGAGGACCTGCGGACCGTGCCCGGCGATCTCACTCACCAGGTCGGCCAGCAGGTCGCGTGGCCAGGGCCACTGCCCCAGGCTGGACAGGCTGGCTTCGTCGATGTCGACGATGGTGATCGGCGGCTGGGCTTCCGCGTCGCCCGGCGGCAGCAGCTTCTGGGCGAAATCGAAGAAGGCATCGCGGAAAGTAGGCAAGGGTTCGGGATCGGCGAACCGCAGCGCGATCACCGCACAGAGCGCAAGCCAGACGAGTCCTCTCCTGACCCACCCGGCCGCGACTGCCGAAAGCCCGAACAGCCCCATTGACAGACGGCTCCGTCAGCTACCCATGGCTAGCGAAGGCGAGCGGGAAAGCGACCCTGCTCTTCGATGTAAGATACCCTCTCCACCGCCGCCCGGTAGTCCGACCCCATGCCGCAAATGCGGCCCCCAACCCATGAAGTCGACCGGCACCAGGCGGTGCCGCCCTGCAACTTCTAGGATAGCACGGCAATGATGAAGAAGTTCAACAGCCTGATTAGATAGAATGCAGGGGATTTCTGGGTAAGCCGGCCGCAATTAGCCTGCATACACATGAATGCGTGGAACGCAGCGCGGGCCGCGCCGCCCTGGCTCACGCCCTCCGCGGCCGTGCCGTCAGTTCCCGGATTTCATTCAGCAGAACGGCGGGCACCTGGATGCCGTCTCGCGCCGCCGCCGCGCGGTTGTCGAGCCGTTTCGTTCCCGGCAGGCGCGCGCCCTCCTGGCTCTCCAACGCCGCGATCAGGACTTCCAGCCGGTCGGCGAAGGTCGCGCCCGAAAGCGGCCCCGGGTCGATCGCCAGGATGAACTGCCCGACCCCCGGCGGCGGCCCCTCCGCAGTGAGGAAGGAACTTGCCTCGAAGGCGTGGTTGGCGCCGATCAGACTGGCGGAGAGGATCTCCACCATCAGCGCCAGGGCGGCCCCCTTGGCATCGCCCATAGGGATCATGGTGCCGGCCAGCGCCGATTCCGGATCGGTCGTCGGGCGGCCTTCGGGGTCCAGCGCCCAGCCCTCCGGGATGCGCTCGCCGGTCTTGGCGGCGGCCATCACCTTGCCGCGCGCCACCTTGGAAAGCGAGAGATCGATCACCAGCGCCGCCGCCGCCCGGCGCGGCGCGGCGAAAGCGATCGGATTGGTGCCGAAGATGCCGCGGCTGCCGCCCCAAGGCGCCATGGCCTGCGGTGAGTTGCCGACCATGAGGCCGACGAGACCGGCCTCGGCCAGTCGTTCGACGTGGTAGCCCGCCTGCCCGAAGTGGTGCGAGTGATGCACCGCCGCAACGGCGATGCAGCTCTGGCGCACCATCTTGGCGAGTTCTGCCCGCGCCAGGTCGAGGGCGGGAAAGGCGAAGCCGGAACCGGCATCGATGCGGAGGGCGCTGTCGGAAAGGCGCTCGACCCGTGGCACCGCGCGCCCGTCGACCTTGCCGCTCATCGCCTGGCGCGCGTAGTCGGCGACGCGCGACAGGCCGTGACCGCGCTGGCCGTCCGCCTCCGCCGCGACCAGCGCGGCAGCGACCGACCTGGCGTTGGCCTGGGAGGTGCCGGCTGATACCAGGGCCTCGATCACCAGCGCCTCGGCTGCCGCCAGGCTCAGGGTCTCGCTGTCGCCGGTCACCGACCTTCCTCCAGCGCGCGGCAGACCTGTTCCGCGGTGACCGCACTGACACGCACGTTCGATTCGGCGGTGACGCCGGCGATGTGCGGCGTCAGGATCACGTTGGCGAGGCCGGCAAAGCGCGCGGCTGCGGCAGCGCTCAGCGGCTCTTCGGTGAAAACGTCAAGCGCGGCACCGCCCAGGTGTCCGGCGTGCAGGCTCTCGGCCAGGGCGGCCTCGTCGACCACGCCGCCGCGCGCGGTGTTGATCAGGACCGCGCCCGGGCGCAGCGCAGCCAGGGCCTTCGCATCGATCAGGTTGCGCGTTCCATCGGTCAGCGGCACGTGCAGGGAGAGCACGTCGCAGGCCGGCAGCAGGCTCTCCAGGGTCTCGTGACGGGCGATGCCCTGCCAGGCAGGGTCGTTGACCGACACGAAGGGATCGCAGGCCGCCGCCCGCATGCCCAACGGCCTTGCCCGCGCGGCGACCTCACGGGCGATTCCACCGAAGCCCACCAGCCCCAGGGTCTTACCGGCCGCCTCGCGGCCCATCAGCGCCTGGCGCGGCCAGCCGCCGGCCAGCATCGCCTCGCCGGCATGATAAGCACCGCGCAGCAGGATCAGCGCCGTCGCGATAACGTACTCGGCAACCGCCTGGTCGTTGGCACCGGTGGCCGGAAAGACCTTCACGCCGCCCGCCCGGCAGGCCGCCATGTCGATGTTGTCGAGGCCGACGCCCAGACGACCGACGGCCTCGAGCCGCGGCGACGCCGCCAGCAGGGCCGCAGTGACCCTTGTGCGGTTGCGCACGATGAGTGCCCGCGCCGCCGCCAGCTCCCGCTGCAGGGCCTCGGGGTCATCGACCAGGCCGGGATCGTAGAACACGGAAAAGCCGCCGCGCAGCCCTTCGACCGCAACCTCGTCCATGAACTCAGAGATGACGATATCGGCCAAGCAACCCTCTCCTTCAATCGACCCTGGCTTTACTCAAAAAGGCTGCCGACCGGCAGCGGTACCCGCAGCACCTCGGAAAACAGCACGAAGAAGCCGACGACGATGGCGAGGCCGACAATCGGAAACACCAGGCGGCGCGAGCCGCTCCAGGGGTCGTACATGGCCAGCAGCATGATCGCCAGGAACACCGCGATGCCCGCGGGCAGGAACCCCACCAGCGGCATCGCCAGCGCCCCCAGCAGCATCGCCACCACCAGGCCGATGCGGCGTGGCCAGGAGCCGGCGGTCGAGAGGTGGTGCCGGCCGCCGCCAAGCAGCAGGTTGCGCAGAATCAGCAGCAGCGAGAAGGCGATCATCAAGACGATGACCATGCGCGGAAAGACGTAGGAGTCGGGATCCGACATGTCCGTCGTGTCCCACCAGCCCAGCGCGCCGACGAAGATGAAGGTGGCGGCGATGAGGGTGCCCGGCAGGTCGCGGCCGGTGTGGCGCTCACTCGTCATAGCTGGCCTCCCGCACCGCCGCGCTACGCCGCTTCAGCAAGCGCGCGCGCAGCAGCGGATAGAACAGCGACAGCAGGGTGAGCGCGACGATGCCGAGCGAGATCGGCCGCCCAAAGAACATGCCTGGCAGGTCGTCCATCGCAGTGCCGATGGTCCAGGCCTGGACGAAGCCCTGCTCGGCGATGGCACCGAGGATCAGCCCCAGCACAATGGGCGAAACGGCGAAGCCGAAGCGCCCCAGCCCCCAGCCGAAGACGCCGAGGACGATCATGACCACCACGTCGGAGATGTTGTTGCGGATGGCGTAGCTGCCGATCACCGTCATGAAAGCCACCGTCGGCACCAGCATGGCTTTCGGCACCGTGACGATCGAACGGTAGGCGTAGCGACCGATCACCAGCCCCACCGGCAGCATCAGCAGGGTCGCCAGGAGCAGACCGTAGATGAAGGTGTAGACGATGGAGCCTTGCTCGGTGAAGAGGTTGGGGCCGGTGCGCACGCCCTGCACCAGGAGCGCGCCGAGGATCACCGCGTCAGGCGGCGTGCCCGGAATGCCCAGCACCAGCGTGGGTATGAAGCCGCCGCCGACGGTGGCGTTGTTGGCCGCCTCGGTCGCCTGCACGCCGTCCGGCTCGCCCTTGCCGAACCTTTCGGGATGCTTCGAGGCACGTCGCGCCTCGGAGTATGCGACGAGGCCGGCGATCGAGCCGCCGGCGCCCGGGAGGATGCCGACCAGAGTACCGACCACCGAACTGCGGAGCAGGTTGATCTTGCCGCGCCAGGAGATCGCCAGCGCCTCGCGCAGGCGGAAGCCGCGCGGGTTGGCCTCGACCTGCAGGTGACGATCGGGTGTCGCCACCATGTCGATCAGCACCGGTATGCAGTAGAGGCCGATGAGCGCGGAGACCACCTCGATGCCGCCCAGCAGCGTCCGCGAGCCGAAGGTGAAGCGGACGTCCGACGAAATCTCCGCGACGCCGATAGTCGACAGCAGCAGCCCGAAGCAGCCGCCGATCAGGCCCTTGAGCAGGCTACCCTCGGAAAGCGCCGCAATCAGGGAGAGGCCGAATATCGCCAGCCAGAAATATTCCATCGGCCCGAAGGCCAGGGCGACCTCCGCCAGCGGCGGCGCGAGCAGCAGCAACGCCAGGGCGCCGACCAGTCCGCCGGCCACCGAGGCGAGGCTGGCCGCGGTGATCGCCAGGTCGCCGTCACCCCGCTTGGCCATCGGGTAGCCGTCGAAGGTGGTGCCGATGGCCGAGGGCGTGCCCGGCGTGTTGAGCAGGATGGCCGCATAGGCGCCGCCGTAGATCGCACCGGTGTAGATCGCCCCCATGAGGATGAGCGCGGAGGCCGGCTCCATTGCGAAGGTCAGCGGGACGAGGACGGCGACCGCCATGGTCGCCGTCAGCCCCGGCAGCGAGCCCACGACGGTGCCGGCAGCCACACCGCCGAGGGCCAGTGCGACGTTGAACGGCGTCAGCGCGGCAGCGAAGTATTCGATGCCCGGAAGCATGGCTGGTCCCCTGTTGCAGCTCCGCGATTGACCTCGTGCTTCGAGACGCTCGCTACCGCTCGCTCCTCAGCATGAGGTCGATCCTGAGTCTTGCCTCATCCTGAGGAGCCATGCGAAGCAAGGCGTCTCGAAGGACGAGGCAAGACACATGCACTTTCCTACCTGCCACTATTCGACGATGCCGGCTTCCTTCGCCACGCCGTGGTAGGTTTCGCTCATCTTTGCCATGAACGCGCCCATCTCCTCGTAGCCGACGTCGAGCATGGCCATGCCGTCGTTTTCCAGGCGCTTGCGGAACTCCGGGTCCTGGTTGATCTGGTCGATCATGTCGGAGATCTGCTTGCGCAGTTCCTCCGGCGTGGACTTGGGTACAGCAATGCCTCGGTAGGCCCCGGAGGAGAGCTCGAAGCCCAGCTCCTTGAAGGTCGGCACGTCGGGGAACATGGGATGGCGCTCGTCCATGGCGACGGCCAGCATGCGCACCTGGTCCTTGTGACTGGCACCGACGGAGGTGTAGCCCCACTCCGCCGCCACCTGCTTGCCCAGCAGGGCGGTGACGGCCGCTCCGGTGCCCTTGAAGGGAACGTAGGTCGTCTTGATGTCGGCCATGCGGTCGAAGAGGACCTGGGCGATGTGATTGGAGGTCGCCTTGCCCGAGCCCGAGAGGGTGACCCTGCCCGGGTTCGCCTTGGCGTAGTCGATCAGATCCTGCAGCGTCTGGAATTCGCTGTCCTGGTGCACCACGATGGCGTCCGGGGTAAAGTGGAACATGTAGACGATAGTGAGGTCGTCGGTCTTGAAGCCGACGTCCTTCTCCATCGGCTGCACCACGATGTGCGGCAGGTTGACGCCCATCCAGGTATAGCCGTCGCCCTTGTAGTCGTTCAGCTGCGACCAGCCGACCGCGCCGCCGCCGCCGGGCTTGTACTCGATGACGAGGTCCTCGCCGAACATCGTGGAGTAGAAGGCCTGCTGGTGGCGCGCGGTGATGTCGGACTCGCCGCCGGGACCGAAGGGAATGATGTAATTGACCGGCTTGTCTGGAAAGGCGGACTGAGCCCCGGCCGGGGCGGCAAGGCCGAGCGACAGCGCCGCCAGGGCGGCAGCGGCAAGAGATGCAAAGGTCTTCATCTGTATTTCTCCCTCTATAGTGTCGGTGCCCTTCGCGAACCTGACGGTCCGCCTCTTTCGGCATCCGCTCTTCTTCGCTTTATTGCCGGACGAGCCGGCGAAAAGTGGACCGGCGTCGGAAACCGCCGCCGGTCCGGCACGTCGGGTCAGGCGCTGCGGTAGAGCTTGGTCATGACGAACTCGCGGTGCTTCAGGGTCTCCGCCGCCGTCAGACGCCCGTTGCAGGTGCGCAGCGTAATGTCGATCAGGGCGTCACCCGCCTGGTCGAGGTTCATCTCACCGCGCAGGATGCCGGAGACGTCGAGGTCGACATGCTCGCCCATCTCGCGCACGGTCTTGGGATTGGCGGTCAGCTTGATCACCGGCTCGATCGGATTGCCGATGATGTTGCCCTGACCGGTCGGGAAGAGGTGCACGACGAAGCCAGCGGCGGCCTGCAGGGTCACGCACTCGGCCGCGGCCGAGGAGCTGTCCATGAAGTAGAGGCCGGGGCCCTTGGAGGGCTCCTCTGCGGGCTTCAGCACGTCGATGAACTTGGTCTTCCTGCCGATCTTCTGCAGGTTGCCGAAGGCCTTCTCCTCGATGGTGGTGAGGCCGCCGGCGATGTTGCCCTTGGTCGGCTGGCTGTCCGAGAGGTCGCTGGTCTTGTGCGGCTCGATGACCTCGTCCATGTAGGCCTGCCAGGTGGCGAGGAACTTCTTCGCCACCTCCGGGTTCGCCGCGCGCGTCGCGCAGATCTGCTCGGCGCCGGTCAGCTCCGAGGTCTCGCCGAAGCAGGTGGTGGCGCCCAGCTCGTCGAACTTGTCGATGAAGTTGCCGACCGTCGGGTTCGAGGCCAGGCCAGAAGTGGTGTCGGACTCGCCGCACTTGGTGGAGACCCAGAGCTCGTCGATGCTGCAGGGCTCGCGCTGCAGCTCGGTTGCCGCCTGAACGTATTCCTTGGCCTTGCGCGAGGCGTCGGCGACGATCTTGATCTCGCCGTGGCCCTCGATGGCGAAGCCCTCGACCGGCTTGCCGGTCTTGCGGATGCCGTCGACCACGCGGCCGGTCCAGGCCGGCTCGATGCCGATAACGATGACCGCGGCGACGTTGGGGCTGCTGCCGGTCCCGATCAGGGTGCGAAAATGCAACTCAAGGTCCTCGCCGAACTGCAGGCGCCCGTAGTGGTGCGGCAGCGCGAGGCAGCCGTCGATGTTGTTGGCCACCTTCTCGCAGGCGGCGTTGGAGAGGTCGTCCAGCGGCAGGATGACCACGTGGTTGCGAACGCCGACGCGGCCGTTCTCGCGCCGGAAGCCGAGGAATTTCTGCGCGCTCATCTCACCACCTCTTGGTCTTGACGTTCTGGGTATGGACATGGCCGCCCTTGGCGATCTTCGCCACGGCCTTGCCGATGTCATGGCCATACTTGAGGATGGTAGCGCCTTCGGCGATATCCGCCAGAGCGATCTTGTGGCCGAGCGGAATGGCGTCGATGCACGCCAGCTCGAAGCGCGAATCGTCCTCCATGACCCAGCCGGTGAGCTTGCTGTTGGCCGCGATGCCCTCCTTCACGATCACGCCGACCGTGTCCTTGGCATCGTGCACGATGAAATCCGGTGCAGACATCTCAGGATGTTCTCCCTCACGTTTTTCGCGGCCGGACCCTGCCGCCCTCCGGTGCCGTCTCCCGACTGGGGTGAGGCGTTCCGCGATCTCTCTTGTTCACGCCTGGGAAACTATATGTTATGTCTTATATAAGACAAGGAGATTCTCGGCGTGACCAAGCAGCTTTCGGCGCTTCCCGGATTCAAGCCGCTCTATCAGCAGGTGAAGGACCTGCTGATGGAACGCCTGATCGGCAGCTACTGGAAACCCGGCGACCTGCTGCCCAGCGAGATGCAGCTGGCCGAGGAGCTCCGCGTCAGCCAGGGCACGGTCAGGAAAGCGCTCGACGAGATGACCGCCGGCAGCCTGCTGGTGCGCCGGCAGGGCCGCGGCACCTACGTCGCCGAGCACGACCAGGAGCACGCGCTCTTCCATTTCTTCAAGCTGACCGACCGCCGCGGCCGCCCGCTGGTGCCGGAAAGCCGCGTGCTGCGCCTCGCCGCCGGGCCGGCGAAGGCGGCAGAGGCTGAGCGCCTGCTGCTCGCTCCAATCGGATCGGTCATCCGTATCACCCGCGTGCGCTCGCTGGCCGGTCGGCCGGCGATCTTCGAGCGCATCGTGCTGCCGGCCGCGCTTTTCCCGGGCCTCGATGCCCGGCGCGACCTGCCGAATACCCTCTACACCCTCTATGCGCGCGACTATGGCATCACGATCGGCCGCGCCGAGGAGCGCCTCAGCGCCGTCGCCGCCGGCACCGAAGCGGCCCGCCACCTGGGGCTCGATCGCGAGGTCCCGCTGCTGGCCATTGACCGCACCGCCCGCGGCCTCGACGGCCGTCCGGTCGAGTGGCGCATGAGCCTCTGCGACACCCGCGACCAGGTCTACAGCGTGACGCTGGCGTGACGCCCCCGCGGCATCCCGCCCCCTGGCGGGAACCCGCCGCCTGCTCTAGCATTCTCCGCAAGGCCTGAACCCCGGAGGAACCCATGACCTACACCCTGGAGCAGTTGGCCGCCGACTGCCACGCAGCCATCGCCGCCGCTCCCGGACCGGCCGGGCGCGAGCAGGTCCGCCGCCACCTCGAGCGCGCGCTGGCTGAGCCGGCCTTCGTCGAGGCTCATCTCGGCCCCCACAACACCACCCCGCGCAGCCTGCTCTACGAGGATCCGGACTTCCATTTCTGCATCATGGCCCATGTCTATACCGGCGCGAAGACGGCCCCACCGCACGACCATGCCGACACCTGGGCGATCTACGGCCAGGCTGTCGGCACCACGGAGATGACCGAGTGGCGCAAGGTTCGGGCCCCGGAGGGCGGGAAACCAGGCCTGGTCGAGCCGCTGAAGGTCTACGCGCTGGAGCCCGGCATGGCGGTGGTCTACAACGAGGGCGTGCTGCACGCGCCGCGCCGCGACGGCCCGACCCGCCTCATCCGCATCGAGGGCCGCAACCTCGACGGCGCGACCCGCGACCTCTACGAGCCGGTCGCGAAGGGCCGCGCCGCGGAGTGAGGCCGCTCCGCCCTGGACCCGACTCTGCCGCGCGTGCCACAAGCGGGTGATGTCCTGCCTGCCCCCCTCTTCCCCCGCCCGCCAGGTGCTGCGCGAAGTCTTCGGCTACGGCGCCTTCCGGCCCGGCCAGGAGGCGGTCATCGCCGCCATCCTCGGCGGCGAGAGCGTGCTGACGGTGATGCCGACGGGCTCCGGCAAGTCGCTCTGCTTCCAGATCCCGGCGCTGGTGCGCGAGGGCCTGACCCTGGTGGTCTCACCGCTGGTGGCGCTGATGGAGGACCAGGTGGCGGCGCTGAAGCTCGACGGCGTCGCCGCCGAGACCATCAACTCCTCGCGCGACCGGGAGACCAACGTGGCGGCCTGGCGCCGCGTTGCAGCGGGGGCCGTGCGGCTGCTCTACATCTCGCCGGAGCGGCTGATGACCGGGCGCATGCTGGCCGCGCTGCAGCGCCTGCCGCTGGCGCAGATCGCCATCGACGAGGCCCACTGCATCTCGCGCTGGGGGCCGTCGTTCCGCCCGGAGTACGAGGCCCTCGCCCGCCTGCCGGCGCTGTTCCCCGGCGTACCGCTCGCCGCCTTCACGGCGACCGCCGACGCGGCGACGCGCCAGGACATCGCCGGCAAGCTGATGAACGGTTCAGGCAGAACCTTCGTCACCGGCTTCGACCGGCCGAACATCACGCTGGCGGTCGAGCAGCGCCGCGACTGGCAGAAGCAGCTCGTCGACTTCGTGACCGCGCGGCCCGGCGAAAGCGGCATCGTCTACTGCCTGTCGCGCAAGAAGACCGAGGCGGCCGCGACGCTGCTGGCGGGCAAGGGCATCCGCGCCCTGCCCTACCATGCCGGCCTTGACAGCGCGACGCGCGCCACCAACCAGAATCTCTTCATGACCGAGCCGGGCGTCGTCATGTCGGCCACCATCGCCTTCGGCATGGGCATCGACAAGCCGGACGTGCGCTGGGTGTTCCATGCCAACCTGCCGGCCAACATGGAGGCCTATTACCAGGAACTCGGCCGCGCCGGGCGCGACGGCCGCCCGGCCGAGGCCTTCATGCTCTACGGCCTCGACGACATCCGCCAGCGCCGCGTGTTCATCGAAGAGGACGCCGGCGACAGCGACCACAAGCGCCGCGAGCACAAGCGGCTGGACGCCCTGATCGCCTATTGCGAGACGCCGCAGTGCCGCCGCCAAGTGCTGCTCGCCTACTTCAGCGAGGCATCCGGGCCCTGCGGCAACTGCGATGTCTGCCTCGACCCGCCCGCCACCGAGGACGGTTTCGAGCACGCGCGCCACGCGCTGGACGCCGTGGTGCAGACCGGCCAGCGCTTCGGCGCCGCTCACATCGTCGACCTGCTGCGCGGCGGCGAGACCGAGAAAATCCGCAGCCTCGGCCACGAGCGCCTCGCCGCCCATGGCCGCGGCCGCGCCGAGAGCCGGGAGACCTGGCAATCGATCCTGCGCCAGCTGGTCGCCGCCGGCTTCCTCAGCCTCGACATCACCGGCCACGGCGGCCTCAGCCTCACCGAGGCTGGCGTGGCGCTGCTGCAGGGCAAGGGCGAGTTCCGCTTCCGTCGCGACGCTGCCCGCAAGGCGAGCCCGCGCGCCCGCCGCGCCGCCGCTGCCGCCGAGCTTTCCGGCGACGGCGAGCGGCTGCTTGCCGCCCTGAAGGCGCTGCGCCTCGAACTCGCCAAGCAACGCGGCGTGCCCGCCTACGTCGTCTTCGGCGACCGCTCGCTCATCGACATGGCCCGCCGCCGCCCGGCCAGCCGCGACGACTTCGCCGAAGTCTTCGGCGTCGGCGAGGCGAAGCTCAGGGACTTCGCCGAGCCGTTCCTGAAGGCGATCGCGGAATTCGGGTAGCCGCGCGCCTTCATCCTCATTCCCCCAGCGCGAAGTCCAGCGCGGCGCGGGCGTGCAGCTCGGTGGTGTCGAAGCTGGGGATCGCGAAGTCCTCGGCCGCGACCAGCAGGCCGACCTCGGTGCAGCCGAAAATGACGGCGTCGGCGCCCTCGGCCTCCGCCTGGCGCACGACCTCCAGATAGCGCGCCTTGGACGCGGCCGAGACGACGCCCTGGCAGAGCTCGTTGTAGATGATGTCGTGCACGACCGTCCGCCCCGCCGCGTCTGGCACCCGCACGCCGATGCCGTGGCGCGTCTTCAGGCGTCCCTTGTAGAACTCCTGCTCCATGGTATAGCGCGTCGCCAGCAGCAGCGGCGCCGTGACTCCGGCCGCCGTCACCGCCGCCGCCGTCGCATCGGCGATGTGGATGAGCGGGATTGCAACGGCCGCCTGAACAGCCTCGGCCATCCTGTGCATGGTGTTGGTGCAGATGACCAGGCAGTCGGCCCCGGCGCGCTCGACGCGGCGCGCGGCCTCCACCATGCGCGCGGTCGCCTGGTCCCAGTCGCCGGCTGCCTGCAGCGCCTCGATCTCCGCGAAGTCGAAGGACCAGAGCACCAGCTCGGCCGAATGCAGCCCGCCCAGCCGTTCCCGCGCCAAACGGTTCAGCAGCTGGTAGTAGGTGACCGTGCTCTCCCAGCTCATGCCGCCGACAAGGCCGATGGTCTTCATGGCATAGGTCCTCAGCGCACGTTGGTGCCGGCGACGATGCCGTCCAGCGCGCGCTCGAGATTCTTCACCGTGCGCTCGACGTTGTGCAGCTTGTCGAGGCCGAAGAGGCCGACGCGGAAGGTCTGGAAGTCGTCGGGCTCGTCGCACATCAGGGGCACGCCGGCGGCGGTCTGCAGGCCCTGCGCCGCGAACTTGGCGCCCGACTTGATGCCCGGGTCGTCGGTGTAGCTGACGACCACGCCCGGCGCGCCGAAGCCCTCGGCCGCCACGCTCCTGAAGCCGCGCGCGGCGAAGAGCGCGCGCACCTTCGCGCCCAGTTCCTCCTGCTCCGCCTTCACCTTCGAAAACCCGTACTCTTCCGTCTCTTTCATGGCGTCGCGGAAGCCGCGCAGCGCGTCGGTCGGCATGGTGGCGTGGTAGGCATGGCCGCCCTTCTCGTAGGCCTCCATGATCTCCAGCCACTTCTTCAGGTCGCAGGCGAAGGAGGAGCTGGCGGAGGCCTTCACCGCCTCGACCGCCGCCGGGCTCAGCATCACCAGGCCGCTGCAGGGCGAGGCGCTCCAGCCCTTCTGCGGCGCCGAGATCAGCACGTCGACGCCGACCGCCTGCATGTCGACCCAGACGGTGCCCGAGGCGATGCAGTCCAGCACGAAGAGCCCGCCGGCGGCGTGCACGGCGTCGGCGATCTGCTTCATGTAGCCGTCGGGCAGGATCATGCCGGAGGCCGTCTCCACGTGCGGCGCGAAGACCACCGCCGGCTGCTCCGCCGCGATGGCCGCCACCGCTTCCTCGACCGGCACCGGCGCGAAGGCCGCCTGCGGCCCCGCCGACGTCGGCCGCGCCTTCAGCACCACGCTCTCGGCGGGGATCCCACCAGCCTCGAAGATCTGCGACCAGCGGTAGGAGAACCAGCCGTTGCGGATCACCAGCACCTTCTTGCCGCCGGCCAGCTGGCGGGCCACCGCCTCCATGGCATAGGTGCCGCCGCCCGGCACCACCGCCACGCCCCCGGCGTCGCCGCCCACGTTGTAGGCCCGCTTCAAAGTGGCGGAGATGTCCCGCATGACGCCCTGAAAGCTCTGCGACATGTGGTTCAGGGCGCGGTCGGTGAAGACCACGGAGTATTCGAGGAGCCCCTCGGGATCCACGTTCGGCAGCAAGGCGGTCATGACGTCTCCGGATGCGGCGGGTCGGGAAAGAGGCCGCACCTTAGCGGAAAATGCCGTGAGGGGAAGGCTGGAATATGGTCGCAGCGCCTCTCCGGCCCGATCCTCCTCCCGTGCCGTAAGGGAACGGACGGAAGCGTCACGCGTTGTCGCTGCGAGCGCTCTGTGCCCCGACCGGGGGCCGGGCGGCAAACAACGGAGGAACGCCAGGATGTCTCTACGAATCCTTCTTGCGGCAGGTGCCGCAACGGCCCTGCTCGCCGGCCCGGCCTGGGCCGACTGCACCCAGGAAATCCAGGCGCTGGACGACGCGATCATCACGGCGGAAACCGGAGCCGCGCCGCCGGACGGCGACCTGCCGGCCACCGAGCACCAGCAACAGGTGCTCTCCGGCGAAGAAGCGCCGATGGAAACGGCGGCGGGCGACACCGGCGAGGTGGAGGCGGCCTCGCCCCATCAGCGCGAGGTGACCCGGGAGGTGGACGACGACACCCGGGCGCAGGCCAGCGAGCTGGTGAACGAGGCGCGCCAGATGGCCGAGGCCGGCGACGAGGAAGGCTGCCTGGCGAAGGTGAACGAGACAAGGGAACTGCTCGGCACGAACTGAGCGCCCTCCACCGGCGCCGAAGCCGCCTCACCCGGCCGCCCTTCGTCCGCGCTTCCGCTCGCGGGAGAGCGGACGGGAACGGCGCCTGCTCAGGGTCCGGTCTTGATCGGTCCGGGCTGGCCGACGCCGCCGACGCCGAGTCGCCGGCCGGCGGCGGTGAAGTTGTAGCTGATCCAGCGCAGCCACGAGGCTTCGCCGCGCAGGCCGACCTCGAACTCCAGGCGGATGCGCACCTCGCCGGGATTGGGGGCGCCTTCGCCGTCGGTGGTCCATTTCAGGTTTCGGGCGATCCATTCCTGCTCGTCGTCTTCGTCGGCATCCGTGTTCAGGAAGCCGCTGATCACCACGTGCGGCACGCAGGCCTGGACGTCGCGCCACCACGGCCCCACCTTCAGGTGGACCTCGTAGTACGAGGTGTCGTCGTCGCTGTGGCCCTGCAGCGCGATGGATTCCGCCGAAGAGTTGTCGAGGTTGACCTCGCCGGAGACCACCACGTGGTCCCACGAGGGGCTGGCGGGCTTGAAGGCATGGCGGTGCTCGGGAACCATCAGGTTCGCGGGAATTTCCACGATCGAAGGCATCGGATTTCTCCCCTGGAGTTGGACATGTCCGGCCAGCTTTGGCCGCCGCAACTGCCTGTTCCGGGATGCTGCGTGCCCACCTCGTGCCCACGTGCAGAGACGTGCGGTGACGACAGCCGGCGCGGCATTGCCATGCGTCGGCCAGGACACACCCGACCAATACGCCCGCCCGCGCGCGCCGGTCAAAAGGACTGAAGGATTACCCCCTCCAGGTCACCGCCGCCGGCCTCACCCGCGCCGTCTTCGCCGGCGCGACGCTGGAGTGGGTGAGCGGGTTGGCAGGGCGGTGAAAGTGGAGGCCGGGTGAAGTTGAGGATCGCGCCATCTGCTGCTTGACGCGGTTGCGGACGGATCACAGAGTGGTCGCCACGCGACCCTCCTTCCGTCCTCAACGGCGAAGGTCAAACGATGCTCGAAATCTGGTTCTCGGTCGGCTACATCCTGTTGCTCGTCATTCTCCTGTTCGCCTTCATCCTGTGGCGTTCCGGCAGCGTCGTGGTCGCCGTGGCGGCGCTGGTGGTGGGGATGGCGTACCTGACCTGGTGGGAATACGCGCGGCCGACCTGGACCACCGGCACCGTCAGCGGCACCGAGGTGCGGCGCAGCGATCCCGACGCCCGCGGCAGGACGAGCGACGTGCAGTACGTCTACATGAGGAACCAGGCCGATGCCGGCGTCGAGCTGGAGAACGAGGACTCCTGGTGGTGGTTCAAGCGCAACAGCGAGCGGGTGTTCAACAACGCCAAGACGGCCGGCGACCGCAAGACCGAGGTCACCGTCATCTGGAACCGCTGGCGCTCGCAGCTCTTCTCGTGGCACCCCAACATTCTCGACTTCGGCCCGGCCGGCGCCTGGCCGCTGTGGCAGCTGCGCGTGCTGACGTTCTACGCCTTCACCGGCGTGCTGTGGTTCTGCTACTTCTATGCCTTCGTCTGGCTGCATCGGCGCACCGGCGGGGATGAAGACGACGACGCCGTCTGAGCGGGCGACCACCAGCGTGTCACCCTCGAGCTCCAGCATGCTGGCCGCGCACAGTCGCTGCCACCTCTCAGGCTGTCATCCCGGCCAAGCGAGCTTGCGAGCGCGAGCCGGGATCCATGGCAGGGGCAAGAGCCTGGTCGCGCCGCCGCTCCTCTGCCGGTACGATGCGCTCCACGAAGGGCGCAACCAAGGCGGATGGCGTGGATGCTGAACTGGACCGACATGCCGGCGTTCCGGCACGTGGACCTGAACGACTCCTTCGTCCTTTCTTGGAAGGAGGACGGCGGCACCCTCGTCTTCGAGATTGAGGCGAGCCTCTGGCCCGGCCATCCACGTTACACGACCCCGCCCAAGACCGACTGGACCTGCTACAGGAAAGCCGCACTAATCTTCCCTCGCGCGCGCCGCGTCGAGGGCATGCCCCCGATGGCAACGGCGCCCTCGACCACCGACCCTGACGGCACGATCGACTACGGCACCATCGACACACTGCAACGGCATGAGGACGGTAGCTATCTGCTGATCGGCGACTTCGGCGAAGTCACCATCCACAGCGAAGCGCTGACGTTCGAGATCCTCTAGTGTCCGCCTGCCGGCGCTGCATCGCGGCGCCGCAGCCGCAGCACCTCGTCGCCGCCCTTCATCACGCCGCTGCGCCGCCAGCCGAGCCGCCGGTAGAAGCCGGTCGCCCGCACATCAGGATCGGAATTGGCGCGCAGCCAGATCTCGTCGTGCCCCTGCGCGAAGAGCCACTGCTGCACCGCCAGCAGCAGCGCCTTGCCGATGCCCCGCCCCTCGTAGCCGGGCAGCACCGCGACGACCTGCACCTCGCCATTGGAGCGGTCGCCCATGGCGAAGCCGACCGCGCGCTCGCGCGCGCCGGTTAAAGATATGGAAGGAGTAATCCCTCTAAGTCACTGCTGCTGCTGTTGCCGCTGCGCAGCGCGCGGAAAAGTTTCCTTTGCCCATCCCTCCTGCGGATTGGGCCAGGAGGCGAAGCCTCAACCTTTAGTAGACAGAGTGCCCCTCCCTGGTGCTAGGCTGAGCTACAACCAGGGATGAGGGGCATCACCATGAATTTCTTTCGAGCATTGGCGCTCGGGCTGGCTGGGCTTGGCCTGGGCGGCTGCTCTTCCATCGTGCTGGGCACGGACCAGGACATCGCCATCAATAGCAACCCGCCGGGCGCGAGCTGCATCCTGGAGCGGGAGGGCGTGAAGGTCGGCGAACTCTCGAGCACACCGGGCAAGGTGACCGTCAGCAAGACCAAGCACGACATCACCATCTCCTGCGACAAGGAGGGTTACCAGACCGCCACCTACATCAACGACAGCGGCTGGGAAAGCGGTTCGGGCGCCGCCGGCATCGCGCTCGACGTCATTCTGACGTTAGGGATCAGCAGCGCGATCGATTCCGCTACCGGCGCCGACAACAAGTACGAAAGCCCGGTGAACATCACTCTGCTGCCTAACCTGCCGGCGACGTAAGGGTGTGGCTTCGCCAAGCGATCCCTTTCCTCGCCTTGATGCGGGATGGGAGTAGGGGGTGGGGGGTTGGGCCGCGGGCTCTGCCAGTGTGGCCTGCTTGCCCGAAGCCAAAGCTTCGCGTCGATCATTTCATCTTGAGACCGACCAGTGACAGCCGCCGAACTTCGATACAAAAATAGAGCCGTCTATTTCCGCAAGGCAATTACCGCACCGCTGTTCGACAGCGAGAGCGTGCTAACCCGTGACCCCTTCGAATTTGTCCAACTTTGGCTCACCCGAAACTGCAAGCAAGCACTGCCATTCTGGCAACAAGCTGAGGCATACCACTCTGCAACTAAGGTACTGCCTCCCATATCCGCCCCTCTGACTTCCTATTACTGCTTCCTCAATTGTGTGAAGGCACTTCTTTTGGTGAAGGGGAGCTCGTTCTCCGATAGGCACGGTGTTGCCGGTGATTGGGACCCCACATCAAAGAGGGTCTTGTTAAACGAAGTCATTACAATCCAGGGAGCAGGAATTCTTAGCAGCTTGAGCGATTACCTTGGAGAGGGCAACCTGCCAAAGGAATTCACCCTCTTGGATGCGTTAGGAAATCTCCCGTATATCCACCGAGCATTCAGACACACCTATCGTTCTAAGCCAGAGATATTCATCCCACTCAATTACCTGGTTTACCGCCGGCATCCGGCCGATCCGTACTTCTGGTTTTCAGCCGAGATCAAGGGGCGCTTTTCCGATCCACGTTCGCTGCGGGCGCTTCCAGCAGCATTCGAAGTAGATCATGGCTTCAAAGATCGGTGCATAATACGGTCGAAGAAGCGCTACAGGTGGCATCGGCACGGTGATTCAGAGAAGAACAAGCACAAAGCGCTAAGGAACCTCTGGGCCCTTCATCGTCGTATGCGCAGAGACATTTCTTTCATATCCGCTCCTGTGGACCTCTGGTACCTCAAGCGCCCGGTGGTAGGTTCTAGTGGCGTAAATCGATCAAGCTTAGTCCTCACACTGGCTGCTATGCATCGCCTCAGTGAACTCTCGCGATATGATCCCGCTGGCCTATCACAGTATCTCGATGGAAAGGTGAACTGGCTCCTTTCAGAGTTCATCAGACTATCCCCGTACCAATTCGTCGATGAAATCGCTTGCGAGCTTACGGGCTTGGAAATGCGTATGCCTGGCGTACGCCCGAACTGAGTAGGTCAGCCATTGAGCAAGTCAGCTCTCAGTAGCTGGCAACAACAAGTACTAGTGCCAAGGGGGGAGCTATGCGGATCAAATCGATCTCCACAGCGGATACATTGCCGATCAAGAACTTTCAAGTCGAAAACCTTTCAGACGTTGCCGTCTTGGCCGGACCAAACGGCGTTGGAAAGAGCCGCTTGATAAACTCAATAATTGGGCATCTCCGAAAGCCTCAACCCAATACACAAGTGAAGTTGGTGATCGAAGCCACCGTCAGAGACGAATGGACAGTGTGGGATAAGCGCGAACTAGACACGCAGATAGCGGAAGATTGCCAACTTCTTCAAGTCACCTTTCAATCTAGTAGGCGCAGGCGGAACTGGAAGAGCAGCGTCCTGAACTTCGAAAGCAATCGAACAATTCAAAAAGTGAAGCCATTTACCTTCTCATGGGATATTTCCGAACCGGATGAAGATAACTTGGGCTGGGATTTCACCTTCGCAGGGCTCCAGAATAGATGGCAGGACACGCTGCACTCATTGCTTCGGAAGGTTGAAGCGCGCCGAAAGAAGATTGCGGATCGCGCTGAAAAACTGATGAGTCAAGGCCAGCAAAAAATGGATCTAAATTTTCCGGATCCTCTAGAGGCCTACAAGGACGCATTTGCGCAACTCCTAGCACCAAAACAGCTTCTTGATGCTGAAGCTAAACACCAAGACATCTTTTTTCAGGAAGGCACTCTTCGTCATCCCATAGGCGCTTTGAGCTCAGGAGAACGGGAAGTCGTGAATATCGTTTTCGACTTTCTCCTTCGAAATCCGAGCGATTGTGTCGTCTTCTTTGATGAACCAGAACTGCATCTGCATCCTGAATTGAGCTACAAGCTCATTCAAACGTTGCGATCCGTGGGCGAGCGGAATCAATTCATCTTTTGTACCCATTCTCCAGATATCATCACTGCTTCGTTGGAGAACACAGTCGTCTTCGTTTCTCCGCAGAGACCAGACGGTGGCAATCAAGCAGTTGTAGTCAGCGACGACGACCACACCGAAGCAGCGTTGAAGCTATTAGGGCAATCTATCGGGATCATCTCGTTGGGCCGAAGAATTGTCTTGATTGAAGGAACGAATTCGAGCCTGGACAAGCAAACATACGGCTCAATCCTACGAGGGAAATTTCCCGATCTGGTCCTGGTGCCGAGCGAGGGAAAGGAGCTAATCGGATCGTTTTCGGAGATTCATAGTAAGATACTTTCAAAGACACTGTGGGGCATTGAATTCTATATGCTTTGTGACCGAGATGCTTTGCCAACCACTACTGTCGCTGACCAACCTTCTGGTACGGATAGCCGATTAAGAACTTTGAGCAGATACCATCTCGAAAACTACTTCTTGGATCACGCAGTGTGGAGCAAAGTACTCGGTTATATGGAAGCTGAAAATTCTTGGCTATGCCAGCCGAACAGGATCGAAGAGCTATTGCGACAGTTCGCTAAAGAGACCCTTTCATATGCAACTTCGCTCGTAGTGTCGGCTAAAATCAGGCTTGCGGTTGGTAATGTCGATTTGATGCCGAAGAGCTGCCACGAAAAATCATTGGATGAACTACTTATTCTCTTCCAACAGCGATTTGAAGAGGAGCAGAAGCGAGTTGGAGTTGCAATGGATAAGGACGCTCTTTTGGAGCTGGCTCGAGAAACGTATAGAGACTTGGAGGCCAGCATCTCGAATGGAGATGCTTGGAAAGTTTCGATCCCTGGCCGCCCTATCCTCAGGAAGCTCGCCGGCAAAGTCCGCATCGATACTGGACGATTGAAAGTGATGTACATCAAGGAGGCAGAACAATGTTCCATGTCTCCATTTGATGAGATTATTAGTATCTTTTCTTCATTCAACGATCGATCGTAACTGCATCATGGTACGCCTCCTGTTCCACGCCCCTCTCCCTACCCCCGCACCCTCTCCCCTTTCGGGTCGTAGAGCGGCTTGAGGCTCGCCACCGCCGCCACCTTCTCCCCCGCCACCTCGATCTGATACTCAGATCCCGGCAGCGCCTCCGCGCCCTCCCCCACTTCGCACCCCACATACCCCAACCCCACGGCGGCGCCCAGGTGGTGGCCGTAGGCGCCTGAGGTGAGGCGGCCGGCGAGGCGGCCGTCGCGCCAGATCGGCTCGTTGTGATAGAGCAGCGGTTCGGGATCGTTCAGCTTGAACTGCAGGAGGCGCCGCGTCAGCCCGGCCTCGCGCTTCCGCAGCACGGCGTCGCGGCCGATGAAGTCGCCGAAGCGCCCGGCCGGCTTTTCCGTCTTCACGGCGAAGCCGAGGCCGGCCTCCAGCACGTGGTCCTCGTCGGAGATGTCGTGGCCGAAGTGGCGGAAGGCCTTCTCGAGGCGGCAGGAGTCGAGCGCGTGGAGGCCGCAGAGCCGCAGGCCGAGCGGCTCGCCCGCCGCCATCACGCGGTCGAAGGCATGGCGCGCCATCTCGGCGGAGACGTAGAGCTCCCAGCCCAGCTCGCCGACGTAGGAGATGCGGTGGGCGCGCGCCAGCGCCGCGCCGATCTCGATGACCTGCGCCGTGCCGAAGGGAAAGGCGGCGTCGGAGAAGTCGGCCGGGCTCGCCTTCGCCATGACGTCGCGGGCGCGCGGGCCCATGACGGCGATCACCGCCTCGCCCGCCGTCACCTCGGTGGCGATGCAGTGCGCCTCCTCCGGGATGTGGCGCTGCAGCCAGGCGAGGTCGCGGCGCGCGACGGCGGTGCCGGTGACGACGAGAAAGGCGGTCTCCGAAAGGCGCGTCACGGTGAGGTCCGCCTCGATGCCGCCCCGCTCGTTCAGCCACTGGGTGTAGACGCTGCGCCCCGGCGCCACGGCCACGTCGTTGGCGCAGATCCGCTGCAGCACCGCCTCGGCGTCGCGCCCCTCGACGCGGATCTTGGCGAAGGAGGTGAGGTCGAAGAGGCCGACGCCTTCGCGCACCGCCTTGTGCTCGGCGCCTGAGTAGTCGAACCAGTTCTGCCGCCCCCAGGCATAGCGGTACGCGGGTTGCTCGCCGCGCGCTTGCGCTTCTTCCGGCAAAAACCAGTTGGCGCGCTCCCAGCCGGCCGCCTCGCCGAAGCAGGCGCCGCGTTCGGCCAAGCGCTCGTGCAGCGGCGACTGGCGCACGCCGCGCGCGGTGGCGAACTGGCGGTAGGGGAAGTGGTCGGCGTAGAGCAGGCCGAGGGATTCGGTGGCGCGCTCGTGGAGGTAGCTGCGGTTGTTCTGGAACGGCTGCAGGCGCCGGATGTCGACGTCCCAGAGGTCGAAGGGCGGCTGGCCGCCGTCCATCCACTCGGCCAGCGCCTTGCCGGCGCCGCCGGCCGACTGGATGCCGACCGAGTTGAAGCCGGCGGCGACGAAGAAGTGCGCAAGCTCCGGCGCCTCGCCCAGCAGGTAGCGGTCGTCGGGCGTGAAGCTCTCCGGCCCGTTGAAGAAGGTGTGGATGCCGGCGGTCTCCAGGATCGGCAGGCGCTTCACGGCGGCCTCCAGGATCGGCGCGAAGTGGTCGAAGTCCTCCGGCAGCTGGTCGAAGCAGAAGTCCTCGGGGATGCCGTCCAGGCCCCAGGGCTTGGCCACCGGCTCGAAGGCGCCGAGCAGGATCTTGCCGGCGTCCTCCTTCACGTAGGCGCACTCGTCGGCGACCCGCAGCACCGGCAGGTTGCGCGGCAGTTCCGGGATCTGCTCGGTCACGATGTAGAAGTGCTCGCAGGCCTGCAGCGGCACGCTGACGCCGGCCAGCAGGCCCACGTCGCGTCCCCACATGCCGGCGCAGTTCACGACGTACTCGGCCTCGATGCTGCCGCGGTCGGTCTCGACGCCGGTGACGCGACCCTTCGCCTGCGTGATGCCGGTTACCCTGGTCTGCTCGAAGATGGCAGCGCCGTTCTGTCGCGCGCCCTTGGCCAGGGCATGGGCGATGTTGGCCGGGTCGGCCTGGCCGTCCTTGGCGATGAAGACGCCGCCGGTGACGTCCTCCAGGTTCAGCAGCGGATAGATCTGCGCGATGTCGCCGGGCGTCAGCACCGCGACCTCCAGACCGAAAGTCTTGGCCATGGAGGCGCCGCGCTTCAGCTCCTCCAGGCGCTCGCCCGTCAGCGCGACGGAGACCGAGCCGTTCTGTTTGAAGCCGGTGGCGACGCCGGTCTCCGCCTCCAGCGTGGCGTAGAGCTCGGCCGAGTACTTGGCGAGCTGGGTCATGTTCGCCGTGGCGCGCAGCTGCCCGATGAGGCCGGCCGCGTGCCAGGTGGTGCCGCAGGTCAGCTGCTTGCGCTCCAGCAGCACGACGTCGCGCCAGCCGAGCTTTGCCAGATGGTAGGCGACGGAGCAGCCGATGACGCCGCCGCCGATGATGACCGCGCGGGCCCGCGCAGGAAGGTCGGACATGGAAGAGCCTCTGGAAGGAAATGGCACTGACGACGCGCAGCAGCCTAGGAGGGGGTGTGGGGAAGAGGCCAGCGGAATTTTCAGTCGTCATCCCTCGCCTCTCGTTCATTTGCCCTCTCCCCTGGCGGGAGAGGGCTGCGCAGTCTTGGCGAGCGAAGCGAGCTTAGACGAAGCTGGGTGAGGGGGATCCGCGGATCGCAAGGCCGTCACCGTCAAATGGCCCCACCGCTTCCCCCTCACCCAGCTTCGCGTAGGCTCACGCAATGCGTTCGCCAACGCTCCGCAACCCTCTCCCACAAGGGGAGAGGGATGGAAATGCGAGGGAGAGGGTGTTCCAACCGCGGCCCCGACTGCCTATGATGGCCGGCCCTTGCAATCTCCGAGAGAAGAGACCCGCCCGATGGACCTTTCCCCCGACCTCATCCTACCTGAAGACAAGACCGCGGGACTGCTGATCGGCCGCGCCTGGCTGCCCGGCGACCTCGCCGGGCCGAGCCCGGTGGTGCTGGACGGCGCGCAGGTGCGCGACCTCTCCGGCCTGGCGCCGACCACCTCGCTGCTGTTCGACCTCGACGACCCGGCCAAGGCGGTGCGCGCGGCCCTCGACGCCGGCACGCTGCCGGCGGTCGGCGAGGTGGCGGCGATGCTCGCCAACTCGGGCTGGAACGCGCGAGACAAATCGAAGCCCTGGTTCCTCGCGCCCTGCGACCTGCAGGCGCTGCGCGCCAGCGGCGTCACCTTCGTCGCCTCCATGCTGGAGCGGGTGATCGAGGAGCAGGCCAAGGGCGACCCGCGCCAGGCCGACTCCATCCGCGCCGCCCTCGCCAAGGAGATCGGCACCGAGCTGGCGGCCCTGAAGCCCGGCTCGCCCGAGGCGGCGAAGCTGAAGGCCTCGCTCATCGAGCGCGGCCTCTGGTCGCAGTACCTGGAGGTCGGCATCGGCCCCGACGCCGAGATCTTCACCAAATCCCAGCCCATGTCCGCCGTCGGCACCGGCGCCGAGATCGGCATCCTCGCGACCTCCGTGTGGAACAACCCGGAGCCCGAGGTGGCGGTGGTGGTGAACGGCCGTGGCAGGATCGTCGGCGCCACCCTCGGCAACGACGTGAACCTGCGCGACGTCGAGGGCCGCAGCGCCCTGCTGCTCGGCCGCGCCAAGGACAACAACGCCTCCTGCGCGCTCGGCCCTTTCATCCGCCTGCTCGACGCCAGCTTCGACATGACGGCGCTGCGCAACATCGTCATCGAAGTCGAGGTCGCCGGCGAGGACGGCTTCGCCATCGCCGACAGCTATCCGCTGTCCGCCATCAGCCGCGACGTCGAGGATCTCGTCGCCCAGGCGGCCAACGCCGACCACCAGTATCCCGACGGCCTGGTGCTCTTCCTCGGCACCATGTTCGCGCCGGTGCACGACCGCGACCGCCCCGGCGAGGGCTTCACCCACAGGCTCGGCGACCGCGTCACCATCCGCGCCCGGGAACTCGGCGCCCTGGTGAACCGCGTGAACCACTGTGACAAGATCGAGCCCTGGACCTTCGGGTCGACGGCGTTGCTGCGCAACCTCGCGGCACGCGGGCTGCTGTAGGAAGCCGGCCCCTGGATCTCGGCGCCTTCGACCCTATGTGAATCATTGTTTCTCAACTCCGGGAGTTTGCCGATGACGCAGAAAACCCACAGCGCCAGCGTTTCCATGGCCGGAGAGCCCTACGTCGCCAAGGTCGGCGCCGTCACCATCGCGCGGTCCGACCGCGCCATGATCCTGGAAGAGGTGAACGGCTCTAAAACCTACCCGCCGGTGATCTACTTCCCGCAGGACGACATCGAGCGGGAGTTCCTGGCGCCGAGCGAGCGCAGCAGCCACTGCCCGATCAAGGGCGATGCCGGCTATTTCAACGTGCAGGTCGACGGCACGTTGCTGGAGGACGCCGCCTGGTTCTATCCCGAGCCGCTGCCCATGGTGCGCGCGGTGAAGGGCTACGTCGCCTTCTACCCCGACAAGGTGACCGTCGCGAAGGCGTGAGGGACAATGCCAAGCTCTTCGACCCGGCGCATCCTGACGTCGGACATCAAGGCGACGCCCTGGAAGAACGGCGGCGGGGTCACCAGAGAGATTGCAACGTCTCCCTCGCCAAGCGGCGGCGGGAGCTGGGGCTGGCGTGTCTCCCTGGCCGAGGTTGCGCAGGACGGTCCCTTCTCGAATTTTCCTGAGACCGACCGCGTGATCGCCGTGATCGACGGCGAGGGCATGGACCTGGTGTCTCCGGACGGCGCGACCATCGCGCTGGAGCCCTTTCAGGCCGTCCGGATTTCCGGTGACGAGCCGCTTTCCGGGCGCCTGCGGCGCGGCCCTGTGCGCGATCTCAACGTCATGGTCCTGCGCCGGCATTTCGCGGCGGAGATGGATTTCTGGCACGGTCCCCGCAGCGCCACCTCGCAAGTCGGCGACCAGGATTGCCTTCTGATTCACAACCTTGCCGGCGGCTGCGCGGTTCGGGTGGACGGCGGCAAGCCGCACGACCTGATGCCGGGCGAAACCCTCGTTCACGAGGGTCAGGGCCGCTTCGCGTTTCAGCTCGCGGACGACAGCCGCGCGGCAGTCATCCGCATCGGGCGTCGGCAGGAAGGCTAAAGTGAAAGCCAAGGGCAGGCCCGGTGGCCGGCGTCATTCGGCCGCCTGGGACCTGGCGCGCGGCTTTTTGGCGCCGTCCCGCGCCTTCGCGCGCAGCTTCAGTTTGTGGCCGACCTCGGCGATGGCGTTGATGGCGGGGACGAGTTGCCGGCCGAGGTCGGTCAGGGAATACTCGACGGAGGGCGGCGAGGTCGGCTTCACCTCGCGCAGCACCACGCCCTTGGTCTCGAGGTCGCGCAGCCGGGTCGTCAGCACCTTGGCGGAGACCTTGGGGATGTCGACGCGCAGCTCGCTGAAGCGGCGCGGCCCGCCGCTGAGGTTCCAGATGATGTTCGGCGTCCAGGCGCCGCGCAGCACCTCCATGCACCGGCTGAGCGGGCATTCGTTGGGCGGCGCGGGGCTGAGGTTCTTGCGGAGCTTCAGGGCCATGTCAGTTGCCACGGGTTACCATTGGTTACTGATCGGATACCACATAATCCGGTCACCTTCCATCCCGTAGTATACAAATGTAACTCTATCTCCTACCTCTTGGGCAGCGTGCCCCCACGGAACCGTCGCGTCCCGCCGGAGGCCGCCCGAAGAGACAACAGGAGATCGACAAGATGAAGCTCTACTACCTGCCGGGTGCCTGCTCCCTCGCCTCCCACATCGCCCTGCGCGAAGCCGGCGCCGCCTTCGACCTGGAGCGCCTCGACAAGGCCAGCATGAAGACCGAAAGCGGTGCAGACTTCCTGGCGATCAACCCCAAGGGCTACGTTCCCACCCTGGCCCTCGACGATGGCGAGGTGCTGACCGAAGGCGTCGCGATCCTGCAGTACATCGCCGACGAGAACCCCAAGGCGGCGCTGGCGCCCGCCGCCGGCAGCCGCGCGCGCGTGCACCTGCAGGAGCATCTGAACTACGTCTCCTCCGAACTCCACAAGGCCTTCAGCCCTCTCTTCAACCCAAAGAGCAGCGAGGCCGACAAGGCCGCCGCCAGGACCAATGTGACCGAGAAGCTGGACCTGGTCGAGAAGCTGCTCTCCGACGGCCGCAGCTACCTGGTGGGCGACGGCTTCACGGTGGCCGACGCCTATCTCTTCGTCGTGGTCAACTGGACACTCCCCACCGGCATCGGCCTCGACAACTGGCCCCATGTCGCCGCCTTCCATCAGCGGATCGTCGGCCGCGCGTCGGTGCAGGCAGCGCTGAAGGCCGAAGGCCTGGCCGCCTGAGCACGGTGGCCGTCATGGCGGAACACTACGCCGCGGTGGTCGCCGTGTTGCAGAGCTACTTCGACGGCCTGCACCACAGCGACACCGCAAGGCTGCGCCGGGTCTTCCATCCCCTGGCGCACTACGTGACGGCCACCGAGGCGGCGGCCAACGGCGGAGAGCCGCTGCATCTGACCATGGATCAGTACTTTCCCATCGTCGATGCGCGGCCCTCCCCGGCCAGCCGCAAGGAACCGCGCAAGGACCAGATCGTCTCGCTGGAGTTCGCCGGGCCGGTCACCGCCTTCGCCCGCGTCGAGTGCGCCATCGGCCCGAAGTTCTTCACCGACCTGCTGACCTTGATCCAGGTCGACGGCCGCTGGCAGATCATCTCCAAGGTCTTCCACTTCGACCTGCGCGAGGAATGAAAAGCCCTCTCCCCTAGAGCAGATCACGGTCGCATGGAATCGCCTTCGGCGATCCATCGACCGTGTGAATCTGCTCTACCCGTTTGAATGAGATCGGATTCACGCGGTCAGACGGAGCTGGGTGAAGGGGCCCCGCTCCGCCGGCGCCGACAGGCGCGCGCCATGAGGCCGTCGGCACGCTCGAGGCAGCGCCTCAGGTATGCCTTGCTGTCCGCCTGCCCCTCGGAGCGGTCGCAGCACCAGCGCGCCAGCGTGGAGAGGAAGACCAGCGTCATGCCGATCTCCTCGACCGAGCGGCGCTGGCCCTTGCCGTCGAGCAGCGCGGCCTCGCGCCACCACTGCACGGTGCGCGAGGTCCAGGTGACGAGGGCCAGGTTGTGATGGACATGCACGGGCCAGAGCTTGGCGCGGAACATCTGCGCCGTCACCTTGCGGCGGGGCGCCAGGGCGTCGAGCCAGGCCTCCAGCGAGATCTGCAGCCGCCGTTCTGCCGGCAGCGACGCAAAGCCCTTTGGTGCTCCGGCCAGCATGGCCTCGTCGGCCCGCGCGATCCAGGCGTCGGCGATGGCGTCGCCGTCGCGGAACCGGGTGCGGATCGCGGCCAGCGGCAACCGCAAGCGCTCTGCCACATGGTGCAGGCGGAGGTCATACCAGCCCCAGTCCTCGGCGACGTCGAGGGCCGTCTCGACAATGCGGGCGCGCAAGGCAGCCTCGTCAGCGGAACCAGGCGCTTGCCGCCTGCCTGCGGCGCCGTGTGCCTTTCGGGGCTTGGGTTTCGCAGCGGCCATGAGGGAACCTCCTGTGGACGTTGCAACCGCTGAAAAGATTACGACCGCGGATGCAGGCTGTCCACCGCTTCGCGCGCGCGGCGGCCCGCTTCAGCCGAGCAGGCGGCCCGCCATCCACTGGTGGAAGCAGTGGGTCGGGCCGTCCATCACCGGCGAGAACACGCCGCCGGTAAAGGCCGGCGAGGCGCGCCCGGCCTGCATGCCCTCGACCACGCCGCGATCCTCCTCGAAGACCGTCTGCCACTGGCGTGCGTTGGTCGCCCGCATGTCGGCGTAGCCGTCGCCGAGGGCCGTCTCGTCGAAGTAGTAGATTTCGAAGTGCTCGCGGGTCCGATCGGGCCCGAGCGGCTCCAGCACCACGGTGTAGAAGTGGTCAGCGTGGACGCCGAAGAGCACGTTGGGGAACAGCGCCAGGTACTCGGCCGCGCCGTCCCATTTCCCCGGCAGGCCGGGATGCGCCGGGAACTGCCGGCCGTCGCCGCTGAGCGAGGGACGGTAGGCGGTGCTGCCCTGCCCCGCCATGTGCCCCCCGAGCGCTATGTTGTAGTGATCCTCCAGGCGCGAGTAGCTGTTGAGCGCCGGGTGGATCCACGGCAGGTGATAGGCCTCGCAGTAGTTCTCCACCGCCAGCTTCCAGTTGCAGCCGACCTCGATGACGAAAGACGAGTCCGCGCCGCCGTGGCGCAGCCGCGCCATATCGAAATCCTGCCAGCGCGCGGCGATGGGGGCGATGAAGTCCTCAAAGGCAGGCGCCTCGCCGGAGAGGTCGACGAAGACGGCGTCGCACCACACGGCGCTGCGCACCGGCTTCAGGCCGTGCTTGGCTTTGTCGAAGCCCTCGCAGGTGTTGCTGCTCGGGCCGCCGATGAAAGGTGTCGCCTTCAGAGCGCCGTCCAGGGCGTAGCTCCAGGAGTGGTAGGGACAGCGGATGAGGCCCTTGGAACGGCAGGGCGCCGTCACCAGCTCGAGCCCGCGATGGCTGCAGACGTTGTGGAAGACACGCAGCGTGCCGTCGCGGTCGCGCAGCATGAGCAGCGGCAGGCCCTGCAGCTGCACGGGCTTCAGGTCGCCGGGCTCGGCGACCCAGGCGCCGACGCCGATGCAGGTCCAGGTCTTCGCCAGCACCTCGTCGCGCTCGACGGCGGCGAAGCGGTCGGAGGTGTAGGTCTCGTTGGGCAGACCGCCGGCTTCCGCGATCGGGCGCAGCACCTGCTGCAAGGCCTGCCGCTTGGCCTCGATCTCTCTCGGTAACCAGGTGCTCAACGCAGACTCCCTTCAGAAGGATACCAAAGGAAATGTCCACCGGCTGCGTCGGCCCCGCGACAGCATTAGCGACAGCCCTGTTTCAAGAGCGACAGGAAAAGCAGGGCGATGGCCCTCGCCCTTCGAAACGGCCCTTCGGGCCTCCTCAGGATGAGGGCCATACTCAAGCCTCATCCTGAGGAGGCTGCGCAGCAGCCGTCTCGAAGGATGCGCGGCCGTCCGTAGCCCTACGTCACCGCGCGCAGATAGCGGATCGGGCGACCGGCGGAGGCGGCGTTGGCCGCCGCGACGATGGCCGCCGTGTCGATGCGGTGGTGGGCGTAGAGCTCCTGGACCGTGCCGGTCTGGCCGAAGTGCTCGACGCCCAGGGCCTGTACCCGGTGGCCGCGCACGCCGCCGAGCCAGGACAGCGTGGTCGGATGGCCGTCCAGCACGGTCACCAGGCCGGCGTCGCGGTCGAGCGGCGCCAGTAGGTTCTCGATGTGGGAGCGCGCTTCTGCCTGGCCTTCCTGCCTTGCGCGCTCGGCGGCATGCCATCCCGCACTGAGCCGGTCGGCCGAGGTCACCGCCAGCACGCCGACGTCGCGGCGGTCCTCGGCGATGAGGCCGGCGGCGGCGATGGCCTCCGCCGCCACCACGCCCTGGTAGGCGATGACCACCTGGCAGTTCGCCCCCGGCGGGCGCAGCCAGTAGGCACCGTCGATGATGTCGGCGGCGAGGTCGTCGCCGATGCTGCGCCTGGGCTGCTCCAACGGCCGGGTCGAGAGGCGCAGGTAGACCGAGCCGCCCTTCTCGTCGCGCAGCCAGGTGCCGGCGGCCGCGCCGTCGCCGTCGCGCTGCATGTAGTCGAAGGACCAGGCCATGATGGTGGACAGCTCGTCGACGAAGGCGGGCTCGAAGGAGGCGAGGCCGTCCTGCGCCAGGCCGATGAGCGGCGTGGACACGGAT
This sequence comes from uncultured Pelagibius sp., assembly GCA_964472095.1. Classification (GTDB taxonomy): domain Bacteria; phylum Pseudomonadota; class Alphaproteobacteria; order Kiloniellales; family Kiloniellaceae; genus Pelagibius. Next base: position 24,938 of record CAYYIV010000003.1, on the reverse strand, counting down.
TGATGCGCGCCGCCTTCCGGCGCCAGGGTGATGCCCGCCGGCGTCGCCACCAGCATGAAGCGGGCGTCCTGGTAGCAGGCGTAATTCAGCGCGTCGAGACCGCGCATGATGAAGGGGTCGTAAAGCGTGCCGATGGGCAGCAGGCGCTCGCCGAAGAGCGAGTGCGAGAGCCCGAGGGCGCCGAGCAGGATGAAGAGATTCATCTCGGCGATGCCGAGCTCCAGGTGCTGGCCCTGCGGCGACATGGTCCACTTCTGCACCGAGGGAACCTGCTGGTCGCGGAAGGTGTCGGCCTGGGGCTCGCGCGCGAAGATGCCGCGGCGGTTCACCCAGGGGCCCAGGTTGGTGGAGACCGTCACGTCCGGCGAGGTGGTGACGATGCGCTCGGCCAGCGGCGACTTTTCGCGCGCGATCTCGTTCAGGATCTTGCCGAAGCCTTCCTGCGTGGACATGACATCGCCTGATGGCACCGGCAGTTGCTTCGGCACGGCGATGCGGTCAGCTGCGTAGCGGCGACGCCCCTCGGCGTTGAAGGGCACGCGCTTCAGGAAGGCCTCGATGTCCTTCTGCGGCAGCGGCATCGCCTCGAAGGGCTCCCACTCGCGGCCCTCGCGGATGCCCAGGCTGCTTTGGAAGGTCTCCATCTGCTCCGGCGTCATGAGGCCGGCGTGGTTGTCCTTGTGGCCGGCCAGCGGCAGGCCGCAGCCCTTCACCGTGTACGCGATGAAGCAGACCGGCCGGTCGTGGTCGACGGAGTGAAAGGCCTCCAGCACGGCGGTCAGGTCGTGGCCGCCGAGGTTGGTCATCAGGCGGCCGAGCTCATCGTCGCTGCGGCTGTCGATCAGCGCCGAGACAGGCCCCTGATCGCCGAGGTCGTCGAGCAGACGCTTGCGCCAGGCGGCGCCGCCCTGAAAAGTCAGCGCCGAATAGAGCTGGTTCGGGCAGCCGTCGATCCAGTCGCGCAGCGCCTCGCCGCCCGGCTCCTTGAAGGCGGCCTCCAGCAGGTGGCCGTACTTGATGGTGATGACCTCCCAGCCCATGGAGCGGAACAGCTTGTCGAACTGGCCGTAGAGGTTCTCGTGGGCGACGGCATCCAGGCTCTGGCGGTTGTAGTCGATCACCCACCAGGTGTTGCGCAGGTCGTGCTTCCAGCCCTCCATCAGGGCTTCGTAGATGTTGCCCTCGTCGAGCTCGGCATCGCCGACCAGGGCGATCATGCGGCCCTCCGAGAGGTTCTTCGACCAGCCCTTCAGGCGCACGTAGTCCTGCACCATCGAGGCGAAGGAGGTCATGGCGACGCCGAGGCCGACCGAGCCGGTGGAGAAGTCGACGTCGTCGACGTCCTTGGTGCGCGACGGGTAGGACTGGGCGCCGCCGAAGCCGCGGAAGTTCTCCATCTTCTCGCGGCTCTGGTTGCCGAGCAGGTACTGGATGGCGTGGAACACGGGGCTCGCGTGCGGCTTCACGGCGACGCGGTCGGCCGGCCGCAGCACGTCGAAATAGAGCGCCGTCATCAGGGTGGCGAGCGAGGCACTGGAGGCCTGGTGGCCGCCGACCTTGATGCCGCCGCTCTTGGGGCGGATGTGGTTGGCGTTGTGGATCATCCAGGAAGACAGCCAGAGAACCTTCTTCTCCAGGGCTTCCAGCATCTTCAGGTGGCCGGGTTCGGTCGGCATGAGCGAGCATCCAAAGGCATGTAACTTGGAGTCAGGCGCGGCACGCCAAGACTACGCGAAAAGCCCTTGGCATGACATGCCAAAGGCGCTGCTTTTCCTCGCTGTCTTGGCATTCTATACTAATTCTGCTCACCATTATGGCATGATCTGCAAATGCTGAAACTCGACACCATCGACCGCAAGATTCTGGCCGCGTTGCAGGACGACGGCCGTTTGAGCAACGTGGAGCTGTCCGAGCGCGTCGGCCTCTCGCCCTCCCCTTGCCTGCGCCGGGTGCGCCAGCTGGAGCAAGCCGGCATGATCACCCGCTACGTCGCGCTGCTCGACCAGCATGCCGTCGGGCTGCCGGTCTCGGTCTTCATCTCGATCAAGCTGGAGCGCCAGCAGGAGGTCGACCTCGACGGTTTCGAGGCGGAGGTGCGGCGCTATCCTGAGGTGCTGGAGTGTTACCTGATGACCGGCACCCGCGACTACCTGCTGCGCGTCGCCACCCGCGACCTCGCAGCTTACGAAAAGTTCCTCAAGACCAAACTCACCCGCATCGAGAACGTCGCCTCCATCGAATCGTCCTTCGCGCTGAAGCAGGTGAAGTACACCTCCTCCCTGCCGCTGGAGACGCTGGGCGGGTAGAGGCGCCGGTCGCCGATGCCCCTCACCCTCCCGTCCCTCAACGAGGCCGCCCCTCAGCTGTCACCCTCGCACTCGTTGCGAGGGTCCATGTCGAGGCCAGGCACCTTGCTTCGACCATGGATCCCGGCTCGCGCTCGCGTTCGCTCGCTTGGCCGGGATGACATCCTGGATGGATGGAAGCGAAGTGCGCGACTTCAGTAGACGTCGGTAAGCGGCGGCAGGCGGGCGATGACGCCCTTGCGGAAGAACGGCGGGCGGTCGTCCATCGTCGGGATGCCGTGCGGTGAAGCGGCGACGGCACGGGCGGCCGCGAGGATGTCGGCGACGTCACCGACCGGATCGGCGCCGCCGACGAGGTAGCTCCACCTGCCGGCAGCCTGGAACGCCAAGGTCACCGGCCGGTCGCAGACCGCCAGGCAGTCGACCGGCGCCACCTCGATCTCGGGAAAGGCGGCGGCGGCGGGCAGCAGCGCCTCGTAAAGGCGTCGGCCGGCGGGGACCCCTTCGGGATCACCACCGGCCGCTTCGCCGCAGAGTACACAGACCTGCAGGCAGACACCCGGCATTCGCGGGGCCGGTCAGGCCGCCGCGGCCGCTGCCTGCTTCGCTTCGCCACGCTCCCAGACGTAGCCGGCGAGGGTCCCGGCCAGCACCCAGACCACCGCGAGCACGACCAGCGAGGCCGCGGCGAAGTGGCCGGAGAGCTCCGAGGGCACCGTGCTGGTGAAAGCCTCGGGATGCGGCGCGCCGACGAGGTGCGGCAGGATCATCAGCGCGATGCCGCCGGCGATCGCCGGCAGGGTGGAGACCCGCAGCGCCAGCCAGAGGCCCGCCGTCGTCGCCACCGCGGTGCCGAGCCACCAGAGCTGGCGGGCACCGAGGTCGGCCGCCGCCGAGCCCGGCAGTTCCGGGCTGAGGCCCAGGGCCGGCGCCAAGCCGGCCGCGACGAAGCCGGCAAGGCCCCAGAGCAGGCCGCTGCGCGCGGTGATGCGGGCGTTGGCGAGGATCATCGCGGAGAGCAGGATCAGCGCGAAGCCGAAGGCCGTGCCGATGGTGGAGATCGAGGTATAGAGAGTCCGTTCGATGCCGTCGGCGGGCGCCCAGCCCTCGTCGTCGCCCTCGGCATGGTCGCCGTGCTGGTGCACCAGGATCACCCGCGCCCCGCCGAACGCCGGAGCATCCAGGCGCGCCGGCGCCGCCATGCCGGCGTCGCCGCCCTCGTACTGCTCGGCGGCGACGATGAGCGGCGTGGTGGTGAAGTGCTGCAGCATGGCGGTCGCGAGGCCGCCGACGATCCCGGCGACCAGCGCCGCAAAGAGGATACGGTTCAACATCTCGGGCCCCTCAGTGGCAGGGAAACGCCATGGCGTGGCGCGTATCGTGCGCCGCGTTGTGAATGGTCGCCGAATGGGCGAAGCCCGTCACGAAGACCAGGCCCAACCCGAACAACAGGGTTGCCGCCGCGATCATCCGCCGGCTCTGCGAGATGCTTGTGTGTGTCTGAGATGTGGTCGCCGTTTGCATAAAGTCCTCCAGCTGCCTGTCGCCATCCAGATCAGGTTCAGCCGGAAAGACATCTGCACGGCGCGGAAAAGCTGCCACGCCACCCTGCCCTTCCGGGCAACCCCGCCCGGAGTGAGTAAGAATCCCGATGGCAGGTCTCCTGGCTCGCGGGTCGTCGCTCCACTCCGCCTTCCCGGCCCGAATCGGGCCAGTGGCTTGTCGGGTGTCGCTCGCCGCTCACAGTTGCGGGGGCAGCCACGGCATCGGTCCCTATAGGGTACGCCTCACCGTGTTCCCATTTAATCCGCCGTCTCGCTCGGTCTGGCGGAACCATCGGCGCCAGCTTAGGCGACAACGCCGCGCCGCCGCAACACCTCTTGCGACCGCAATGCAGCGATCTGCGACCCGGGATCCTCGCCCCGCCGCTCAGCCGTGCGCGACCATGACGTGACGCACCACGGTATAGTCCTCCAGGGCGTACATCGACATGTCCTTGCCGTAGCCGGAGGACTTCAGGCCGCCGTGGGGCATCTCGTTGGCCAGCATGAAGTGGCAGTTGACCCAGGTGCAGCCGTACTCCAGCCGCGCTGCGGTGGCCATGGCGCGCGAGACGTCCCGGGTCCAGATCGACGAGGCCAGGCCGTAGTCGGAGTTGTTGGCCCAGGCGACGGCGGTGTCGACGTCGTCGAAGCGGGTGACCGAGACCACCGGACCGAAGACCTCGCGCTGCACGATTTCGTCCTCCTGCAGCGCGCCCGCCACCACCGTCGGCTGGAAAAAGAAGCCGTTGCCGTCGGCCGGGTGGCCGCCGGTGGTGATTTCGATATGGTTGCGGCTGGCCGCGCGCTCGACGAAGCTGGAGACGCGGTCGCGCTGACGCGCGGAGATCAGCGGGCCGATCTCGTTCTTGCTGTCATCCTTGTCGGCATAGGCAATGGAGGAGACGGCGGCGGTCAGGTCGGCGACCAGGTTGTCGTAGACCTTCGCGGAGGCATAGATGCGGCAGGCGGCGGTGCAGTCCTGACCGGCGTTGTAGTAGCCGAAGGTGCGCACGCCCGCGACCACGGCGTCGATGTCGGCGTCGTCGAAAACGATGACCGGTGCCTTGCCGCCGAGTTCCAGGTGGGTGCGCTTCACCGACTTCGCCGCCGCCTGCAGAACCTTCTTGCCGGTGGCGATGTCGCCGGTCAGCGAGATCATCTGCACCCGCGGGTGGTGAATCAGGGAGCTGCCGACGGTTTCGCCGCGGCCGACCACCACGTTCAGCACGCCTTCCGGCAGCACGCCGGCCGCCACCTCGGCCAGCTTCAGGGTGGTCAGCGGCGTCTGCTCCGAGGGCTTCAGCACCACGCAGTTGCCACCGGCAATGGCCGGACCGATCTTCCAGGCCGCCATCATCAGCGGATAGTTCCACGGCGCGATGGAGGCCACCACGCCGATAGGATCGCGGCGGATCATCGAGGTGAAGCCGCGGATATATTCCCCCGCCGCCGAGCCGTGCAAGCAGCGCGCCGCGCCGGCGAAGAAGCGCAGCACGTCAACCACAGCCGGAATTTCGTCGTTCAGAACGTTGTGGTAGGGCTTGCCGCAGTTGAGCGCCTCCAGGCGGGCGAACTCCGGTCCCTCCGCCTCGATCCTGTCGGCCAGCTTCAGCAGCGCGTTGGAGCGCTCGGCCGGCGTCGAACGGCGCCAGGAGGCGAAGGCCTTCTCGGCCGCCGCCACGGCACGGTCGATCTGCTCGACCGAGGCCTCCGGCAGTTCCAGGATGGTCTCCCCGGTGGCCGGGTTGAGAACGATCTCCACGTCTTCCGCGCCGGCCTCGAAATCGGTGCCGATCAGCATGGCAGTCTGCATGGCGGGTCTCCCTGTCAGCGTTGTTCTTGGGGTTGCATCATTTGCCGTCGCCGCCGGCGTGCTGGCCCTCGCGGGTCAGGTAGTAGGCGGCGAGAATGGGGATGAAGGTCACGGCAATGACGAAGACCGCGACCACGTTGGTCACCGGGCGCTGGCGCGGCCGCACCAGCTCGGTCAGCATCCAGATCGGCAGCGTCGACTGCTGGCCCGCCGTGAAGGTGGTGACGATGACCTCGTCGAAACTCAAGGCGAAGGCGAGCATGCCGCCGGCCAGCAGTGCCGTCGCCAGGTTCGGCAGCAGCACCAGGCGGAAGGTCTGGAAGCCGTCGGCGCCGAGGTCCATTGAGGCCTCGATGAGCGAGCCGGAAGCGCGGCGCAGGCGCGCCACGGCGTTGTTGTAGACCACCACCACGCAGAAGGTCGCGTGCCCCAGCACGATGGTCCAGAAGCTGAAGGGGATCTCCGCGAGGTTGAAGGCGGCGCGCAGGGAAATGCCGGTGATGATGCCGGGCAGCGCAATGGGCAGGATGATCAGCAGCGACACCGTCTCGCGCCCGAAGAAGCGGCTGCGCGCCACCGCGCCCGCCGCGAGAGTGCCGAGCAGCATGGCGATGAGCGTGGAGATCGCCGCCACCTGCACGGAGAGGCTCAAGGCCGCCCAGATGTCGTCGCGGCTCCAGGCTACCGCGAACCACTGCAGCGTCAGGCCGGGCGGCGGGAACTGGTAGCTCTTCTCCTCGGTGGTGAAGGCATAGAGGAAGATCAGCAGCAGCGGCAGGTGTAGGAAGGCGAGCCCGGCCGCCGCGGCGATCTTCAGGGTCGTCGAAGCGCCCGCTGTGGAACGCCTTGGCTTAAAGCGCATTGAAGGCCCCCAGCTTCTTCGCGCCCCAGAGATAGAAGCCCATGATGACGATGGGCACCACGGTGAAGGCGGCGGCCAGCGGAATGTTCCCGGCGGTGCCCTGGTGGGTGTAGACCGCCTGGCCGATGAACAGGCGCGAGGAGCCGACGATCTGCGGAATGATGTAGTCGCCCAGCGTCAGCGAGAAGGTGAAGATCGAACCGGCGACGATGCCCGGCAGGGCGAGCGGCAGGATCACCGTCGCAAAGGTCTGGCGCGGCGTCGCGCCGAGGTCGCCGGCGGCTTCGATGTAGCTCACCGGCACGCGCTCCAGGGAAGCCTGGATCGGCAGGATCATGAAAGGCAGCCAGATGTAGAGGAACACCAGGAAGGTGCCGATGTAGCTGATCGAGAGCGACGGTCCGCCGATCACCGGCAAGGCCAGCACGGCATCCAGCAGCCAGGTGAGGTGCAGCTGCGCCAGCAGCCAGTTGAGGATGCCCTCCTTGGCCAGGATCAGCTTCCAGGAATAGACCCGCACCAGGTAGCTCGACCACAGCGGCAGCATGACCGCCAGATAGAACAACGCCTTCCAGCGTCCGCGGGCATAGCGCGCCGCGTAGTAGGCAATCGGAAAGGCGATGACGGCACTTGCCAGGGTGACGCTGGCCGCCATCAGCACGGTGCGGATGATGATGTCGAGGTTGGCAGGCTGCAGCAGCTCGCCGTAAGTCTTCAGCGTGAACTCGCGCTGGATGAGGCCGGAAAACTCGTCGATGGAGAAGAAGCTCTGCAGCAGCAGGGCGAAGAGCGCACCGAGATAGACGATGCCGAGCCAGGCCAGCGGCGGGCCCAGGAGGATCAACAGCAGCAGGCGGGGGCGCGCGACCAGGATGTCGGAAATCCGGCGCAGCAGGCCGCCGCCGGAATCCCTTGCCCGCGCGGGCAGCGCCACCGCGGTCATCATGCCCCCTTCATCCTGCGTCATCCATCACATGCATGGCGGTGCGCGGCCAGGCCAGGCGCAGCGCAGCACCCGGCTGCAGCGGCGGCACCAGGGCCGAGGACAGCGTGACGGCGATGGTCGCACCCGGCACCGCGACCGTCAGGCGGCGGGTGGCGCCATGGAACTGCAGACTGGCGACCCGCCCCAGCGCCTCGACGCAGTCGGGCCCGGCCGCCTCCCCCGGCGCCAGCACCGCAATGCGTTCGGGCCTGAGGCTGACCAGTCCGCGCAGGCCGCTCAGCGCCTCGGCGGCGGCCGGTTCGAGCACATTGGAGGAGCCGACGAAGCCGGCGACGAAGCGGTTGCGCGGGCGGTCGTAGATCTCCTCCGGGGTGCCGACCTGCACGACTCGGCCCTCGTTGAACACCGCCAGGCGGTCGCTCATGGAGAGTGCTTCGCTCTGGTCGTGGGTCACGAAGACGAAGGTGATGCCGAGGCGCTGCTGAAGCTCCTTCAGCTCGACCTGCATCTGCTCGCGCAGCTTCAGGTCGAGGGCGCCCAGCGGCTCGTCGAGCAGCAGCACCTTCGGTTCGCCGACCAGAGCGCGCGCCAAGGCCACGCGCTGGCGCTGGCCGCCGGAAAGTTGCGCCGGCCGGCGGTCGTCGTAACCTTCGAGCCGCACCAGGGCCAGGGCCTTGCGTGCGCGTTCATGACGCGCGCGGCGCCCCATGCCGCGCACACGCAAGGCATAGGCCACGTTGTCGAGCACCGTCATGTGCGGGAAGAGCGCGTAGTCCTGGAACACCGTGTTCACGTTGCGGCGGTAGGCCGGCACGCCCTCCACGGTGTCGCCGAAGATCTCGATGTGACCACGGTCCGGCTGCTCGAAGCCGGCGATGAGCCGCAGGCAGGTGGTCTTGCCGGAGCCCGAAGGCCCCAGCATGGCGAAGAACTCGCCCTCGCGGACCTCCAGGTCGACGGCATCGACGGCGCGCACCTCGCCGAAGTGGCGCGCCACATTCTGGAAGCGCACCGCCACCGGCTTCGCGGCTGGCTGCAGCACCAGGTTAGCTGGCTCTACCATGGTTCTGTCCAACGGCATCTTGTCCGCTCTTGGTCATAAGGGCTGGCTCGCCGCTGTGCGTGCTTCGAGACGCGCCTGCGGCGCTCCTCAGCATGAGGAGCGCGGCCGGGCGGCAGTCCGGCCGCGCGTCTCGAAGGGTGCACTACGCTGATGCGGCACTTCTCTCCGCCGTCACCGGCCGCCCAGCACGGCGATGTAGTCGGTCACCCAGCGGTAGTAGGGCACGCAGGCTTCCTGCGTCTCGCACTGGGAAACCGGCGTGCGCCAGAAGCTGATCTTCTCGAAGTCGCCGAGGCCGTTGGTGGCGCAGCCCTCGTCGCCCAGCAATGCGTTGCCCTTGCAGGCGTCGAGCACCACCGGCACCGAGCCGAACCAGGCCGCGAGATCGCCCTGCAGCTTCGGATTGATGGAATGCTCGAGCCACAGGTAGGCGCAGTTCGGATGCGGTGCGTCGACGTGCATCATGGTGGTGTCCGCCCAGCCGGTGGCGCCTTCCACCGGCACGACGCTGGCGATCGGCTTCTTGTCGGCGACCAGCAGGTTCACCTGGAAGGGCCAGGACGACGAGGCGGCGATGCCCTCGTTGTTGAAGTCGTCGATCTGGATGAAGGCGTCGTGCCAGTAGCGGCTGACCAGTGCGCGCTGGCCGCGCAAGAGGTCGAGCGCCGCCTTGTACTGGTCTTCGTTCAGCTCGTAGGGGTCCTTGATGCCGAGCTCGGGCTTGTGCGCCTTCAGATAGAGCGCCGCGTCGGCGATGTAGATCGGGCCGTCGAAGGCCTGCACGCGGCCCTTGTTTGATTTGCCGTCCGGCAGCGTCATCTCCTCGAAGACTACCTTCCAGCTGGTCGGCGCTTCCTTGAAGACGTCGGTGTTGTACATGAGGACGTTGGAGCCCCACTGGTAGGGCACGCCGTAGTGCGTGCCGTCGACCGTGTGCCAGCGGGCGTTCTGCAGACGCTCGTCGACCTTCGACCAGCTCGGCACCAGATCGGTGTTCACCGGCTGCACGCGCTTGCCGGAGATCAGGCGCAGGCTGGCGTCGCCCGAGGCGGTCACCAGGTCGAAGCCGCCCTCGTTCATCAGCGCGACCATTTCGTCGGAGGTGCCGGCAGTCTTCACGCGGACCTGGCAACCGGTTTTCGCCTCGAAATCGGTTACCCAGTCGAAACCCTTGTCGGTCTCGCCGCGCTCGATGTAGCCGGGCCAGGCGACGATATCGACCACGCCCTCGCCGGCACCGATCTCGGTTTTCATCTCGGCCGCCGCAAGCGGCCCCTGCAGAGCGAAAAGCGCTGCGACGGCGGTCGCAGCCCGAAGTGTCTTGACCATCCCTGAAGCTCCCCGTTGGCGGAATTGTGTTTCGCAGGCAGCGGCGCCCCCGGGCGGCGCTGCCGCCGGCTTCACCGCCGCTGCTGGGAAATGATAGCGACAGGAAAAAAGATTTCGCCAATTCAAAAAGCTAAAATGATGTATCGGAAAAACCGATGGACTGGCGTCTGGGTGGGGGTGGACACCCGGCTCACCGCCCGCGGCGTTGGGTCACTGCGAGGTCGATGAAGGTTTCTGCCACCGCCGGCAGCGGCAGCCCCTTGCGCCAGGCGACGCCGACGGTGAGCTCCGGCAGGGTCTCCTCGATCTCGCAGGCCTCGATGCGGTCGCCCTCCAGCGACCACGGCCGGTAGGCAAGATCGGGCAGCACGGCGATGCCGGCGCCGGTCGCCACCAGACTGCGCACCGCCTCGACCGAGCGGGTGCGGAAGGCGACCTTGGGGCGCACGCCGGCCTGGCGCCAGTAGCGCCCGGTGACCTCTTCCACCTCGTCAACAGAGAGGACGATGAGCGCTTCCCCGGATAACTCCTTCAGGCCGACCGGACCGCTGCGCAGCAGTCGATGACCGCCCGGCATCCACAGGTGATAGTTGGAGGTCTGCAGCGTCTCGGTCTCCAGGGCGACGTTGTCTTGCAGGTTCGAGACGATGATTACCGCGACGTCGATCTCGCCGTTCAGCAGCAGGTGCTCGAGGTAGTCGCGGGTGTCCTCGACGACGCTCACTTGCACCGCCGGGAACTCGCGGCGAAAGCGCGCCAGCAGGTCGGATAGGCAGTAGCCGGCGACCAGCGTGGTGACGCCGATCTGCAGGGTGCCGGCGAGCGGCGCCTCGCGGCTGCGCAGGGCGCGCTGGGCGTCGGAGACCTCGGCGAGAATGCGGTGGGCGTGGCGCAGGAACTGCTGGCCCTTGTAGGACAGCGCGACGCCGCGGGCCTGGCGCTCGAGGAGCGCCACGCCGAGTTCGCTCTCGAGGCCCTTGATCGCCTCGGTCACGGTCGACTGGGAGACCGACAACTGCTGCGCGGCACCGGTGACCGAGCCGTTCTCGGCTACGGCGATGAAGTAGCGGACCTGTCGAAGGGAAAGAGCCATGGCTGCAGACTACCACCAAGCTGCAGCGGTAGCCGCAGCTTCGACGCCTCCAGCCCTGCCCGCGGCGGCCGCCGCGGGGGCTCAGAAAGTAAGCAGTCCGAACAGGTAGGTCACGCCGACCACGACCACCGCCGCGACGAGAATTCCCTCGGCCCAGCGCCAAAGCCGACGCCGTTCGCTGCCCTGCTGCTCGCTCTGTACAACTGACCGGTACATGGTGTCTTCCTTCCCCCGGGGCACGGCACCGCGCCGCCCTGCGGCGCCTCGTTTCCCGGGCGCCGGTTACAAGTGGACGTCCGCGGGCCCCGTTCACCGAGGATCTCGCCGGGCGTAGCCGCCCGCCGCGTCAGCACTCAGGGGAAAAGATAGCAGTTTGCAGCAGCGCCGAGAAGCCTCCATGACGGCATCACCCGGCGGTATCAATTCTGCCAGTAGGCCCCGGCCAGCAGCATATCGACCCTTTCCCCGTCGCCGGCCAGCGGCAGCAGCAGGCGCAGATCAGCCAGGCTTTGACTGCTTGGCCCGCCCGCGACATCGCGGCGCAGGCAGGGTCGTCGCTTCCTGATGGCATAGAGGTAGTCCGCCAGAATTTTTTCCCAGTTCCGGCCCGGGTAGCAGTCCTGCACCCGCAGGCCGGTGATATCGCGCCCCATGCGGCCGACCAGGGCGGTGCCGACCAAGCGGTAGCGCATGTCCACCTCGGAGGCGACATCGATCAGCATGATGTTCGGCAGGAGCTGAGGAATATCCAGGGGGTCGAGATCCCGCCGGCCGGGCAGCAGGCGTCCCGCCCGGCAGCCTTCCCAGTAGGCGTAGAGAGCACGCAAGCCGGGATGGTCGATCGAATCCGGAGCGGGATCGTGCACCAAGTTCACCATAAAATTTCTCGATTCAAGAACTAACGAAAAAGACTATTTCGAAAATCACCTCATTCTGATGCGATTACTACGGAAGAGGTAAATTCGACATTGCGCTGCAACATTTTTGTTGCATTCAGAGGCAGGCCCCGGTATCACCGCGGCCATGAGTGACTCCACGAAAAACTCCAAACCCAAGTCAGACCGAGCCTACGAGAAGAAGCGTCGGAACTGCCTCATGTGCAGTTCTGCATTCGTCAGTTCATGGCCCGGTGAGCGGGTTTGCCAGTCCTGCAAGTCCACCAGTGCCTGGCGCGAAGGCCTCGCCGCCTAAGCCAGCGACCCACCCGAACCGACCAGTTCCGCCGTGGTTTCCTGACCCGGGAGCGCCGGCAACTTTCGGTTGTCGGAGGTAAGGCACGGCACATCCGAAGCGGCCCGTCGACCGGCTCTGAACCCCCGTCGCAGCCGCCCGCGATGCCGCGCTGAATCCCCGATCGCGCGAAGGCTATGGCTGCCCTCGCAGCCCGACCCTTAGGCCCAGTCCGCTAAGTCTTGATGTCCAGCAGGCTGTCGATCAGCTCGTCCTGGGTGCGCAAGGCTGCCGCGTTGGCCTCGTAGGCGCGCTGCGCCTGGATCTGCGTCACCAGTTCCTCCGCGAGGTTTACGTTGGCCACCGCCGCAATGCCGTCGGCATCGGCGTCCGGGCTGCCTGGCGCGTAAACCTCGACCGAGGGCGGTGTCACCGGGCGCAGCTCGGCACGCACGCCGCCGCCGGCGGTGGTCACGTCCTCTACGCGCTTGGGGACATAGGCGCCCGGCTGCTCGGCCGGTCCGCCGGCGCGCAGGCCGCGGGTATGCAGGTTGGCGACATTGTCGGCCGACACCGCCAGGCGCTTGCTCTGCGTCATCAGGCCCGACAGCGAAGCCGAAAATCCGGCAATCATCGGAGACCTTCCTCTCCTTCGTTGGGAAAAGTATTTTACCCGACCAGCCGGCACCAGCGCAAATATTTGATTTTTATGTAATTTTCGCCCAAATACCTTGGATCGCCCGCTATGCGCTGGCCGAAGGGCCGTTGCCTCCCTATATAGGCTTGATATATCTCGTAGCGATATATTGAATGGCAGCCTGAACGTGCAAATTCTCAGCAAGGGCCCGATATGGATGTGAGAACTCTCTGCCTCGGCGTGCTTTCGCGCGGCGAGGCCAGTGGCTATGAAATCAAGAAGGCCTTCGAGGAAGGTCCCTTCAGTCATTTTCACCAGGCCAGCTTCGGTTCGATCTATCCGGCCCTCAATGCCCTCAGTGCGGAAGGCCTGGTGGTCGTCCGCGCCCAGGCCCAGGAAAAGCGGCCCGACAAGAAGATCTATTCCATCGCGCCGAAGGGCCGGAACGCCCTGCTCGCTGCGCTGATGGCGGCGCCGGCGCCGGATGCCATGCGCTCGGACTTCCTCTTCATCCTGTCCTTCGCCCAGTACCTGCCGCCGGCCCGCGTCGACGAGCTGATCGATGCCCGCATTGCCTGGTACCGGGAGATGCTCCAGCGCATGGAGGCCTGCGGCTGCACCCCCGGCCTCGCGCCCGGCGCCAACTTCGTGCGCGGCATGGGGATCGCCGTCTACCGCGCTGCCGCCGAATACCTGGAAAGCCACCGTGAGCAGTTGCTCGCGGAAATCGCCGACGCCTCCCTGCAGGTCGCCGAGTAAGCCCGGGCGCAAGGGCGGACCGCGTGAGGAAACGAATGCGGCTGCCGGCTCGTACAACGCCATGATCCGATCAACCTTCGCCCGCGGGCATCAATTGAACGTCTCACGATGAAACGATCCCTCCTCTTCGCCGTGCTTCTTGCCATCGCTGCAACGCTGTGGGTCGCCTCCGGCCAGCTCGGCGAAGGCGGCGCCGAGCCCGAGGTGCAGAAGGCGCCGGCGGACCTCACCGCGCTGGACCAGGCACCGCTGGTGCGCGTACGCCCCTCCACGGCCGAGTCCCATGCGGTGATCGATCTGCTGCGCGGACGCACACAAGCGAACCGCCTGGTCGAGATCAAGTCGGAGACCGACGGCCGGGTGACCGAGCTGACCGTCACGGACGGCACCCGCGTCGCTGCCGGCGACGTCATCGCCAAGCTGGCCCCGGGCGACCGCCCGGCGCGCCTGGCTGAGGCCAAGGCCCTGCTGGCACAGCGCAAGATCGAGTTCGAGGCGGACACGAAGCTGTCCCAGAAGGGCTTTCGCGCCGAGACCCAGGTTGCCGCCAGCCAGGCCGTCCTGGAGGCCGCCGAAGCGGCGGTGAAGATCGCGGAGGTGGAGCTCGGCTACACTGCCATACGCGCACCCTTCGACGGCGTCATCGACATGCGCCTGGTCGAGCTCGGCGACTTTGTCGACCGCGCCGACCCGGTCGCCCGCCTGGTCGAACTCGATCCCATTCTGATCGTCACCCAGGTCAACGAACGCGACGTGCAGCGCCTCTCCGTCGGTGTCCCCGGCACGGCCCGCCTGATGCAGGGCGAGACCGTGTCCGGCCACATCCGGCACATCTCCGCCGTGGCGGACGAGGCTACGCGCACCTTCCGCGTCGAGCTTGAGATATCCAACCCCGAGGGCAGGATTTCCGACGGCATGACGGCAGAGATCGCGCTGCCCCTCAGCGAGGTGCTGGCGCACCTGGTCTCCCCCGCCGTGCTGACCCTCTCGGACAACGGCCAGATCGGCGTAAAGGCCGTCGGCGCTGACAACCGCGTCATCTTTCACCCGGTGGAGATCGTCGACACCGACAACGCCGGCATGTGGATCGCCGGCCTGCCGGCGCAAGTCACCCTGATCACCGTCGGCCAGGAGTATGTCGGCCACGGCGATGAGGTGCGCAGCGTCCTGGAGTCGGCCATCGAGGAGAACCTGAAGGGGCTGTCGTCGTGAACGCCATCATCGACGCCGCCATCTCCCACAGCCGCACTGTCATCCTGTCGTTGCTGCTGATCCTGGTCGCCGGCACCGTCGCCTACCAGACGATCCCCAAGGAAGACTCGCCGGACGTCAACATCCCGACGCTTTACGTCAGCGTCGTGCATGAGGGCATCTCGCCGGAAGACGCCGAGCGCCTGCTGATCAAGCCCCTGGAAAAGCAGCTGCGGGCCATCGAAGGCGTCAAGGAGATGAAGTCGACCGCCTTTCTCGGCGGCGCCAACGTGGTGATGGAGTTCGATGCCGGCTTCGATGCCGACAAGGCACTCGTCGACGTGCGCGAAAAGGTCGATCTGGCCAAGCCGGAACTGCCGCAGGACGCCGAGGAGCCGACCGTCCACGAAATCAACCTCTCGCTCTTCCCGGTGCTGACCGTGTCGCTTTCGGGCACGGCACCGGAGCGCACCCTGCTGCGCATTGCCCGCGACCTGCAGGACCGCATCGAAGGCATCACCAGCGTGCTCGAGGCCGAGATCGTCGGCGACCGCGACGAGCTGCTGGAGGTCATCATCGACCCGCTGGCGCTGGAGAGCTACAACCTCGATACCGCCGACATCCTGGAGATGGTCTCGAAGTCCAACCTGGTGGTCGCCGCCGGTGCGCTGGACACCGGCCAGGGCCGCTTCGCCGTGAAAGTGCCCGGCCTCTTCGAGACCATGGAGGACATCGTCAACCTGCCGGTGAAGGTCAGCGGCGACGCCGTGGTGCGCTTCCGCGATGTCGCCAGCCTGCGCCGCACCTTCAAGGATTCCGACGGCTTCTCACGCCTCAACGGACAGCCCTCCCTCGCCCTCAACGTCTCCAAGCGCACCGGCCAGAACATCATCGAGACCATCGAGAGCGTGCGCGCCGTGGTCGAGGCCCAGCGCGACAGCTGGCCCGCCACGGTCACCGTGGCCTACAGCCAGGACAAGTCGACCGACATCCGCAACAACCTGCTCGACCTGCAGAACAACGTGCTGAGCGCGATCCTGCTGGTCATGGTGGTGGTGGTCGCGGCGCTCGGCATCCGTTCGGCCTGCCTCGTCGGCATCGCCATCCCCGGCTCCTTCCTGACCGGCATCCTGGTGCTCGCGGTGGCCGGCTTCACCGTCAACATCGTGGTGCTCTTCGCGCTCATCCTCGCCGTCGGCATGCTGGTCGACGGCGCCATCGTGGTCACTGAATACGCCGATCGCAAGATGAGCGAGGGCCTGCCGAAGCGCGAGGCCTATACCCTCGCCAGCAAGCGGATGGCCTGGCCGATCACCGCCGCCACGGCGACCACACTGGCGGCCTTCCTGCCGCTGATGTTCTGGCCGGGCGTGGTCGGCGAGTTCATGAAGTACCTGCCGCTGACGCTGATTGCCACACTGACTGCTTCATTGGCCATGGCGCTGATCTTCGTCCCGACGCTGGGATCCGTCTTCGGCAAGCCGGGCGGCACAGCCGATCCCGAGACCATGAAGGCGCTGGCGGCCGGCGAGAATGGCGACCTCGACGACGTCAAGGGTGCCACCGGCCGCTATCTGAAAGTCCTCGGCTTCGCCCTCCGGCATCCGGGCAAGATCCTCTTCGGCGCCGTCGCCACCCTGGTTCTGGTGATGGTCGCCTACGGCAGCTTCGGCCGCGGCGTCGAGTTCTTCCCCGACGTCGAGCCGCACAACGCCGTGCTGCAGCTGCACGCCCGTGGCAACCTTTCGGTGGAGGAGCGCGACGCCCTGGTGCAGCAGGTCGAAAAGGTGGTGCTGGCGCTGCAGCGACAGCACCACGAGTTCCACGCCGTGACGGCGGAGTCCATGGCTTCCTCCGGGCAGGGCGGCGGAGACGAGGCAGAGGACGTCATCGGCAAGATCACCCTCGAGTTCACCGACTGGTTCCTGCGCCGGCCAGCCGACGAAATTCTCACCGAGATCCGCGAGCGCAGCGCGATGTTCGGCGGCGTCATCGTCGAAGCGCGCAAGGAAGAGTCCGGCCCGCCCGTCGGCAAGCCCGTGCAGATCGAGGTGTCCTCCGCCAATCCGGCGCTGATCGAGCCCGCCGTCAGGCGCATCGCCGACGCCATGGTCGACATGGGCGGCTTCGTCGACATGGAGGACGGCGCCCAGATCCCCGGCATCGAGTGGGAGCTGATCGTCGACCGCGCCCAGGCCGCCAAGTTCGGCGCCGACATCAGCCTGATCGGCGGCTACGTGCGCATGATCACCAACGGCATGAAGCTGGGCGAGTACCGGCCCGACGACAGCAGCGAGGAGATCGACATCGTGGTGCGCCTGCCGCAGCAGTATCGCACCATCGCGCAGCTGGACCAGATCCGCATCCAGACCTCCTCCGGCCTGGTGCCGATCTCCAATTTCGTGACGCGGGTGCCGAAACAGAAGGTCGGGCTGCTGCGTCGCACCGATGGCAATCGGGCGATGACGGTAAAGGCCGACGTGGCGCCCGGCCTGCTGGCCGACGACAAGGTGCGAGAGATACGCGCGTGGCTGGCGACCGAGAGTTTCGACCCGCGCATCAGCATCGAGTTCAAGGGCGAGGACGAGGAGCAGAAGCAGGCCTCCGATTTCCTCGGCAAGGCCTTCGGCGTCGCCCTCTTCCTGATGGCGATCATCCTGGTGACGCAGTTCAACAGCTTCTACAGCGCCTTCCTGATCCTCAGCGCCGTGATCATGTCGACCGTCGGCGTGATGATCGGCCTGCTGGTCACCCACCAGCCCTTCGGCATCGTCATGTCGGGCATCGGCGTCATCGCCCTGGCCGGCATCGTGGTGAACAACAACATCGTGCTCATCGACACCTTCGACCGCCTGCGGGAGACGACCAGTTCGGTACACGAAGCCATCCTGCGCACCGGCGCCCAGCGCCTGCGCCCGGTGCTGCTCACCACGATCACCACGGTCCTCGGCCTGGCGCCGATGGTGCTGGCCACCAATATCGACTTCTTCTCGCGCACGGTCCTGGTCGGTGCGCCGTCGACCCAATGGTGGCGCCAGCTCTCTACCGCCATCGTCTTCGGCCTGACCTTCGCCACCCTGCTGACCCTGGTGGTGACGCCCTCGGCGCTGATGCTGCGGGAAAACGTACGCGCCTTCGTGGCCCGCCGCAGGCTGGCGAAGCAGCCGTCAACCGATGCCGATGCCGGCGCAAAGCAGGGCGGCAAACCCGGCCGGCCGGTCTCCGAGGCGGCGGAGTAAGCTCTAGCAGGCTGCTGAAAAAGTCCTCGCAACAGTGTTGTCCTCGTACTTCGAGACGCTCGCTAGCGCTCGCTCCTCAGCATGAGGACAACATATCAATCTCTTACCTCATCCTGAGGAGGCGCGTCAGCGCCGTCTCGAAGGATGCGCCACAGGTCCGAATGACTTTTTCAGCAGCCTGCTAGATTTCGTCTTCCGGGAGCACGGCCTCGTCTGGCGTCTCCGGCGCGCCGGCGCGCAGTTCGCGGCGGTGCTGCACGACGGCGACAGGGATGCTGGCGAGATAGGCCAGGGTCAGCAGCGACACCGTGATCCAGGTCTCGCTGATCAGCAGGGCGATGAAGAGCACCATGCCGACCAGGACGACGAGGCGCTGCGGCGCACTCAGTTTCAGCCGCTTGGCCGAGAAGGTCGGCACCCGGCTGACCATGAACATGGCGACTGCCAGCAGGGTCAGGGAGTTCAAGGCGTCGTTGCGCAGCCAGCCGTCTCCCAGCACGAAGGACAGCATAAGCGGCAGCAGGGCGAGCCCGGCGGCAGCCGGCGCCGGCACACCGACGAAATAGCGCGAGGCCAAGGGTTTCGGATTCTCCTCCCCCAGCGCGGTGTTGAAGCGCGCCAGGCGCAGGGCGCAGCAGGCGGAATAGACCAGGCAGGATGCCCAGCCGATGCCGCCGGCGTTCGACAGCGTCCAAAGATAGATCATCACCGCCGGTGCGACCCCGAAGGCGATCACGTCCGACAGCGAGTCGAGTTGTGCCCCGAGTTCGCTGGTCGACCCCATGAGGCGGGCGATGCGCCCGTCAAGGGTGTCGAACAGCATGGCCACCAGCACCGCAATCACCGCCGCCTCCCAACGGTCCTGCAGGGCGAAGCGCACCGCCGTCAGCCCGGAGCAGAGCGCCAACAGGGTCAGCGCATTGGGAATCATCCGGTTGATCGACATTGCCGTCACCCGGCGGCGGCGAAACTGCGCCATGCTATCTTTCCTCCCCCTGGCGGGCGGTCTCGTCCGACAGCAGGTCGGCGATCACCGTCTCACCGGCGATGGTGGTCTGATAGGGCACGACCAGGGAGGCGATGCCCTCCGGCAGGTAGACATCCATGCGGCTGCCGAATCGAATGAGGCCGAAGACCTGTCCGGCGCGCACCGGCTCGCCGAGCTTCAAGTTGCAGACGATGCGGCGCGCGACCAAACCGGCGATCTGCACGAAGCCGATGTCGACCCCGTCGTAGGTCGTCACCTTCAGCGCCATCCGCTCGTTGTCCTCCGACGCCTTGTCCATTGCTGCGTTGAGAAACTTGCCGGGTCGATAGGACAGCGCGGTGATGCTGCCGTCCACCGGCACCCGGTTGATGTGCACGTTGAAGACATTCAGGAAGATCGACACGCGGGTCAACGGCTGGTCGCCCAGATCCAACTCGGGCGGCGGCACCGCCCGCTGGATCGGCTGCACCATCCCGTCGGCCGGCGCGATGACCAAGCCGACCCGCGTCGGCGTCACCCGCGGCGGGTCGCGGAAGAAATATGCGCAGTAGGCTGCGGCCACCAGGCCCAGCCAGAACAGCGGCCCCCAAAGCAGGCCGAGCAGCACGGCGGCGGCCAGGGCAATCCCGATGAAGGGCCACCCGGCCCGATGGATCGGCACGATAACGCTTCGGAACACTCGGTTTTCCTGTCCATTACGGTGAATCGCTCAAACCCTAATAAAACACGCGGGGCCAGGGCAAGCAGTCGGAAAATGGCGCCGGGGCCATACTTTACCGATCCTTAAAAGCTGCCGTGGTACTCAGGCCGGGCAGTTTTCAAGGGGAGCTAAGGCATTGGACGACAAGGGAATCGGGCCAGGCGATTCCGGCCGCGACCAGGATTCCGGCAAGTCGGCGATCAAGCAGTTTGCCAGCACCACCCTGCCCCTGGAAATCGGCAGCGTCACCTTGGGCGACGACGGCCACATCCAATGCTCCCAGGAGGATCGGCCGCTCTTCTTCCGCTTTTCCGCCTGCGGCATTCAGTTCGAGGCCGACATGGCGAGCCGCATGGCGCCGCTGCGACTGCGCGCCAATCTCGGCAAGCTGCCCTTCAGTGCGGAATCGCCCGACGCGCGACGCCTGGCGCGCACGGTGATGGCGGCCACCGACCGCCTGCGCCGCGGCCACATCCTGCTGTCACCCGACCACGACATCGTGCTGGAGGGTGAACTCATGCCCCCCACCCCGCGCACCCCGGTCAGCGTGATCGCCACCGCGGTCGCCTTGATCCTCGATTTCAAGCCCTACCTCGACCTCTTGGGCGAGGCGGTCGCCCTGCGCCGCCCGCCGCCGCAAACCCAGGACGGCGAAGAGCCGGCGCCGGCCGAAGGCTGACGCCGCCGGTGCCGTTGAGGCAGCGACCCTCGCGGCGCTGCGCGAGGGCGAAGAGCGTGTCGGTTCAATTGATCTTGGGCAGCTCGAATACCTGGCCCGGATAGATCAGGTCAGGATCGCGGATCTGTTCCCGGTTGGCCTGGTAGATCACCGAGTACTGCAGCCCCTCACCGTAACTGCGCCGGGCGATGCGCCACAGAGAGTTGCCCGGCTGAACGATGACGAGCTCCTCGTCGGCCTGCGCGACGCGTGGCGCCTCGCGCGAGAACGGCGTCTCGACGCGGGCGATGACGCTGCCCTTTTCGTCGACCTGGTCGACGCGCAGGGCATGCAGGCCCTCGACGACGGGCTCCACAGGCGCGTGGCTCCAGCGGCCATCGGCACCGGCAAGGCTGTCGCCGACCAGACGGTTGTCGAGATAGAGCAGCATGCGTGTGCCCGGCGATGCCCGGCCGCCGATCACCGCCTGCCCCGCCTCGTCGTAGTCGACGCTGTCGAGCACCAGATCGCCCTGGGCGATGCCCTCTGCTTCCTGCGGCAGCACCTTGCTCGCTCCACCGCCCTGGCGCGGCGTAAGCACCGCCAGCACCTGCTGACCGGCGGCCGGCGGCACTTCCGGAGCGGCTCCCGACGCGGTCGTCGGCGCGGCCGGCGGCGCCTCGGGCACCACGACCACCACGACCTCTTCCGACAACCGCGCATCGCCTTGCGCGCTCTGCGACTCGATGCCGATCTCGTGGCTGCCCGGGCCGAGCGGCTGCTCGGTCACGATCGCCCAGGTACCGGCGCTGTCGGCGCGGGCACGGCCGATCGAGGTGCCGTCCTGAGTCGTCACATTGACCTCGCTGTCCGGCGCCGCGCGGCCGGCGATCACCGTCTCGCCGCTTTTCTCGACCCGCACCACGTCGAAGCTCGGCGCTTCGCCCGCCGGCACCCCGGTCACCGGCAGCGGCGCCGCGGCGGCGGGTGCCGCCGGACTGCGCGGTTTCACCTGGACGATCGGAGAAGAACTTTCCGGCGCGGCAGTTTCGGCAGTCGGCGCCGGGGTCTCGGACGCGGTCTGGGCGGGTGCCGGCGGCGGCGCTGCAGGCGCCGCGGCGGCGGGCTCGGACGGGTGCTGCGACGTGGCTTCGGCGGGCGACCGCTCGGCAACGGACGCCGTCTCCTGACCGTCACCGCCGAAGAGGTAAAAGCCGAGACCTGCCGCCGCCAAGACGGCTGCCGCCCCGATCGCGATCAGAAATCTCTGCAACTCGCCTAGCCTCCACGCCCCATCAAACAGCCTAGTACGCGAAGGCCGACGGTGCAATGCCGCCCGGACCCCTCTCAGGGCGTGCTGCGCGGCGGTAAGCTCTTGAGATAT
Organism: uncultured Pelagibius sp.; assembly: GCA_964472095.1. Lineage (GTDB taxonomy): Bacteria > Pseudomonadota > Alphaproteobacteria > Kiloniellales > Kiloniellaceae > Pelagibius. The sequence goes on along the minus strand of CAYYIV010000003.1, from coordinate 3,256 downwards.
TTGGCAATCGCTGCAAGATCGTCGTCCGTCAGGCGGCTGGTGCTGTTGTCGATCACCTCACCCATGGAGTCGCTGAGGAAGTCGCCGTCGGGCGTAATACCGCTTTTCAGGGCATAGGCGATGTCCGATTCGCTCCAATCGGAGAGGCCGCCTGGCCCCGGCGTCAGGTTCGGCACCTTGTCCCCTTCGGGCCCGGCCGCATTGCCGGCCAACGCCTGCTCGGCATCGACCGCGCCCAGGAAACCACGCGGGCTGTGACACTCGCCGCAGTGGCCGAGGTGCCGCACCAGGTAGGCCCCGCGGTTCCAGGCGGCATCCTGGTCGGGCTCCGGCTCGAAGGTCGCCGGCTCGAAGAACAGGGCCTGCCAGATCCCCAGGGTGAAGCGCAGGCTGTAGGGAAAATCAAGCGCATGATCGCGGTTCGCCCGGCTCACCGGCGGCTGCGCCATGAGATAAGCGAAGAGGTCGCGCAGATCGGCGTCGGACATGCCGCTGTAGGAGGGATAGGGAAAGGCCGGATAATAGGGATCGCCCGCGGGCGAGGTGCCGTGGCGCAGGGCCGCGACGAAATCCTGCTCGCGCCAGGCGCCGATCCCGGTCTGCGGGTCCGGGGTGATGTTAGGCGTGTAGAAGGTGCCGAAAGGCGTGACCAGCGGCCGCCCGCCGGCCAGCGGCTCGCCGCCGCCCTTGGTGTCGCTATGGCAGCCCAGGCAACCGGCGGCCTGGAAAACATAGCGGCCGCGCTCGACCACGTTGTCGTCGCCGTCCTGCGCCCTGAGCGGCCCTGCCAGCGCCAAGAGAACAGCCAGGGCGGGCCACAGGGCCCACCCTGACCGTCGAATTGTCCTCTTGAGATGCAATGGACTCGATACCGCTGCGCCGGACCTAGTCGACCTGCGGTCCGCGGAAGTCTTCATGACAGCCGCCGCAGCCGTTCTTGCCCATTTCGCCGAAGGCCGCCTGGATGTCCGCCGCGTCGCCGCCCTCGAAGGCAGCGACCAGCGCGGCGCTGCGCTCTTCGAGGTGCTTGGCCTTGGCGGTGAAGCCGTCCCAGTCCATCCAGATCTCCGGCTTGCCACGGTTCTTGCCGACCGCGTCCATCTCCGCCAGGGTCGCCTCCGTCTCGAAGGCTGCGGGGATCGTCATTGCCAGCTCGCCGATCTTGGCGGCGGCCGCCTGCGCCTCGGCGGCGGTGCCCTTGGACTCCTTCAGGAAGTCCGCGACGGTCTTGGTGTTTCCGCCGATCGACTTCATCAGTTCCTGACGCTCCTTGACGGCCGCCATCTGCGCCGCATCGGCCAGCTGGACGTACCCTGTCTCGGCTGCCTGCACGAAAGAGTTTGCGCCAGGGGCAGCCCCGACGGCGACCGCAGCGACCGCCAGGGCCCCCGCTGCCAGAAAGACGCTCTTGCTCTCCATTTGACCCGCTCCTTTTTGGTTACGCCCCGTGCCGTCGACACCTGGGCATAGTCATTCATGGTTTCTCAGCGCGCCAATCCGAGCGGCATTCGGATCCAGCCCCGAGACGACCTGATGTGGAAGGGAATGACAGGCCTGTGCTACAAGGCGGTCACGAGAAGTGACGCGCCATTACACTACTGAATCGGCGTCCGATTTCAACGTTCCCCTGCCGCGGGGTCAGCCGGTAACGAGCTTGTGATCATGAAAATTCGTGCGCTTTGCGTCTACTGCGGCTCCGCCAGCAAGGTCCGTCAAAGCCATCTGCAAGCGGCCCGCGACCTGGGTGCCCTGGCGGCACGGGCCAAGGTGGATATCGTCTACGGCGGCGGGCGCATCGGCATGATGGGGGCAATCGCCGAGGGTGCCCAGGCCGCCGGCGGCCGGGTGGTCGCCATCATCCCGAAGCACCTCGAGGACCTCGAAGCCGGCAACCGGACGGCCTCTGAGTATCTCGTCGTCGACTCCATGCACGCCCGCAAGCAATTGATGGCGGAGCGCTCCGACGCCTTCTGCGCCCTGCCCGGCGGCCTCGGCACCCTCGACGAGACTTTCGAGATCGTCACCTGGCGCCAGCTTAAGTTGCACGACAAGCCGATCATCCTGGTCAACATCGAGGGCTTCTGGGACCCGTTGCTGCGCCTGGTCGAGCACCAGACCGCCGAGGGCTACCTGCGTGGCAGCACCGACCTGTTCCATGTCGTCGAGCGGGTCGACCAGGTGCTCGAGGTCGCCGACACGGCGCCGCGGCCCCGCCTGCCCGACAAAATCGAGCGCATGTAGCCGGCGCATCCGGAACCGTCCGGCGCGCGCCAGCTTGCAAGGGCGACGCAGCCTGCTATCTTGCGCCGCAAAATCCGGCCCAGCAGGATCCGCTGCGGTCGTTCCGGTCAGCATTCCTGGAGAAAAAATATGGGGAAAATCAAGGTTAAGAACCCGATCGTCGAGCTCGACGGCGACGAGATGACTCGCATCATCTGGGCAAAGATCAAGGAAACGTTGATCCTCCCCTACCTGGACGTGGACCTGAAGTACTACGACCTCTCCGTCGAGAAGCGTGACGAGACCGACGACCAGATCACCGTCGACTCCGCCAACGCCATCAAGCAGTACCGCGTCGGCGTGAAGTGCGCGACCATCACTCCGGACGAAGGACGCGTCGAGGAGTTCGGCCTCAAGAAGATGTGGCGCTCGCCCAATGGCACGCTGCGTAACATCATCGGCGGCACTATCTTCCGCCAGCCCATCATCATGAAGAACGTGCCGCGCCTGGTGCCGGGCTGGACCCAGCCCATCGTCATCGGCCGCCACGCCTTCGGCGACCAGTACCGCGCCACCGACTTCAAGGTGCCCGGACCGGGCAAGCTGACCATGACCTTCCAGCCGGCCGACGGCGGCAAGGCCACCACCTACGACATCTTCGACTTCCCGGAAGCCGGCGTCGCCATGGGCATGTACAACCTGGACGAATCGATCCGCGGTTTCGCCAGCGCCTGCCTGAACTACGGCCTCAATCTCGGCTGGCCGGTCTACCTCTCGACCAAGAACACCATCCTCAAGGTCTACGACGGGCGCTTCAAGGACATCTTCCAGGAAGTCTACGACAAGGACTTCAAGAAGGCCTTCGAGGCCAAGGGCATCCACTACGAGCATCGCCTGATCGACGACATGGTGGCCGCCGCCATGAAGTGGTCCGGCGGCTACGTCTGGGCCTGCAAGAACTACGACGGCGACGTACAGTCGGACACCGTGGCGCAGGGCTTCGGCTCGCTCGGCCTGATGACCTCGGTGCTGATGA